>JAFSEP010000020.1 GCA_017435665.1 Clostridia bacterium
AAGGCAAAGACCAAAAAGACAACAATCAAAAAGCTCTCAAAGGGCAAAAAGTATTATGTAAAGGTCAGAGCCTATAAGACAGTAGGCAGTAAGAAAATCTACTCTGCATGGAGCAGTGTAAAGAATGTAAAGGTTAAATAATTATAATCTGCTATATTGAGAAAAACGGAGAGCTTTTCTCCGTTTTTCTTGAATAAGAAGCTTTTAGGACGGTGATTTTAAGGTGAAAAAGAGAAAAAACGGTAAAGGATTTATCTTGTCTCTGCTGATTTCTCTTGTCTTTAATCTGGAATGGACCGTTCCTGCGTGGATATTCCTCGGCTTACATTTCTGGAAAGGGGTTTCTCTGTGGTGGTTTGTCGGCTCAATAGCACTGTGGGTGCTGTTCGTAATGCTGAAGGCCTTCGTTTTCGGCTCACTCACAAGAGCAGGGAACTACAAGGACCCACCCAAGGAGAACAAGAACCCCTATTCCAAAAAGGATATATGAAGAAATAATTTTAATCCCGAAAGGAGAAAGATATTATGGGACTTATTAAGGCTGCATTAGGTGCGGCAGGCGGCGTAATGGCTGACCAGTGGAAAGAGTTTTTCATCTGTGAGTCTTTACCCAATGATGTTCTTATGAGAAAAGGACAGAAGAAAACAACAGGTCGCTCATCCAATTATAAGGGCGACGAAAACATCATCACATCAGGCTCGGGCATAGTTGTTGCCGACGGTCAGTGTATGATTATCGTAGAGCAGGGCAAGGTGGTTGAGGTTTGTGCCGAGCCCGGCGAATTCACCTATGATGCATCAACAGAGCCCAGCATTTTTGCAGGCTCATTCGGTGACAGCATAAAGGCAACCTTTAAGAATATCGGTAAGCGTTTTACCTATGGCGGTGAAGCACCGAAGGATCAGAGAGTATATTATTTCAATACAAAGGAAATACTCGACAATAAATTCGGAACACCCAATCCGTTTTCATTTGAGGTAATCAATAAAAGGCTTAATCTCTTCCGTACCGTTCAGGTAAGATGTAACGGTATCTATTCCTATAAGATTAGCGATCCGCTTCTTTTCTATACGGAAATCTGCGGCAATGCGACCTATGAGTTTACAAGAGCTGAGATTGACGGACAGCTTAAGGTTGAGTTTATCGATGCACTTCAGCCTGCCTTTGCAGAGCTTTCGGAGCTTGAGCTTCGTCCCGCACAGATTCCCGCACATACTGCAGAGCTGAAAAATGCCGTAAATAACGCTCTTAAATATACCTGGACAGAAAAGAGAGGTATTTCCGTTTCTTCTATCGCTATGAATCCCATCAGCCTTACTGATGAAGACAGAGCGGTAATTCAGCAGATGGAGGACGATGCAACTCTCGGCTCGAATCCTTTTATGATGGCAGGCAGAGAGGCTGCGGCAAGAGCAAAGGCTATGGAATCCGCTGCAGCTAACCCCAACGGAGCTATGATGGGCTTTATGGGTATGAATATGGCTATGGGTGCAGGGGGCGGATTTAATCCGATGGATATGTATAATGCAGGTGTTCAGCAGCAACAGCAGCAGACAGCACAGCAGCAGGCACAACAGCTTGTAAACGCTCAGGCTCAGGCAATGGCAAATGCAGCAGCACCTGCACAGAACGGCTGGAAATGTGCTTGCGGTAATACAGCAACAGGTAAGTTCTGCCCTGAATGCGGCTCACCGAAGCCGGCAGAGCCTGAAGGCTGGACCTGCAGCTGCGGTGCAGTGAATAAGGGTAAATTCTGCCCCGAATGCGGAAGCAGAAAGCCCGAGGGCGCACCCTTATATCAGTGTGACAAATGCGGCTGGAAGCCTGAGGATCCCCACAATCCTCCGAAGTTCTGTCCCGAATGCGGTGACCTCTTCGACGAAAACGATAAAAACTGATAAAAAATAATTTTACATAAAGGAGAAAAATATTATGGGACTTTTTGATAAGAAAAACTGCGATTTCTGCGGTGAGAAAATAGGTATGCTCGGCAACAGAAAGCTCGAAGACGGCAATATGTGTAAGGATTGCGCAAAAAAGCTTTCACCCTTCTGCGACGACAGAAGACGCTCAACAGTTGAACAGATAAGACAGCATCTTCAGTACCGTGAAGAGAACAAGAATGCACTTCGTGCTTTTTCACCCACACTTACATTAGGCGAAGACAAGAAAATTTATGTTGATCAGATGAAGGGTAACTTCGTTGTATCCCGCAACAAGCCCGGCTCTTGGACAGAGGAAAACCCTGATGTTATGCCGATAGCATCAATTACCTCCTGCGGTCTTGACATTGACGAGGACAGAGATGAAATCTACACTCAGAACGGTCAGGGACAGCGTGTAAGCTATAATCCTCCTCAGTACAAGTATTACTACAATTTCAAGCTCAAGTTCCTTGTAAACAATCCCTATTTTGATGACTTTGAGGTTAAGCTCAACAACTTCCGTGTTGAAGGTATGGGCTCAATGGAATATAACCGTTATCAGAAAATGGGCATGGATATTATGGCGGCTCTCGGCGTAAACGGTGCAGTTAATATGACAGGCGGAATGGGTATGCAGGGTGGTATGCCTATGAACGGCGCAATGGGTATGAATAATATGGGCTACGGCCAGCCTAATCCCTACGGTCAGCCGATGCCTCAGCAGGGCATGTACGGTCAGCCTCAGCAGATGGGTTACGGTCAGCCTAATCCCTACGGCCAGCCTATGCAGCAGAATATGGGTTATCAGCAGCAGAATCCTTACGGTCAGCAGATGCCTCAGGGCAATATGGGCTATCAGCAGGGCGGTTATCAGCAGCAGAATCCTTATCAGCAGAACACCTACGGTCAGAATCAGCAGATGCCTCAGAATAATGCTGCTTTTGCACAGCCTGCATCAGCAAGCTGGACATGTGACTGCTGCGGTAATGTAAATGAAGGTGCCTTCTGTACCGGCTGCGGAAACAAGAGATAAATAAAAGTGAAAACAAAGATTATAATATTTCTCGCTCTTATCATTCTGGTTATATTATCGGCCTTTGCCGTTAAAAGATATATAGATAACAGTGTGGTTGATAAGCACGGAATGATAAGAGAAGATGAGAAAACCACCGTAATTTACGGTGATACAACTACAAAATAAAGGAGTTGATTAAATGTCAGCTTTATTAGAACAGAAGTGTCCATGCTGTGGCGGTGCCGTAGAATTCAATGCAGGAACACAGACACTTAAATGTCCCTACTGTGACACAGAATTTGACATAGCTGCTATGGAGCAGGCTGCACAGCAAAGTGCCAATATCGGTCAGGATAATTTTCAGTGGAATTCGCAGGGAGCTCAGTGGCAGGCTGATGAAATCAGCGGTATGGGTGTCTTTACATGTAAATCCTGCGGCGGTGAAATCGTAGCCGACGAGACAACAGGTGCCACCTCCTGTCCCTACTGCGGAAATCCTGTAGTTATGACCGGTCAGTTTGCAGGCGGTCTTAAGCCTGACCTTATCATACCCTTCAAATACGATAAAAAGGCAGCAAAGGAAGCGCTTAATAAGTATGTTGCTTCAAAGAAAATGGTGCCGAAGATATTCAAGGATCAGAACCATATTGACGAAATAAAAGGTGTTTATGTGCCGCATTGGCTCTTTACGGGTACAGCTGTAGCTGATGCTCAGTTCAAGGCGGAAAAGAATCGCAGATGGTCTGACAGTAACTACAACTATACCGAAACCTCATATTTCGACTGCTACAGAAGCGGTAATATGGATTTTGCTAACATTCCCGTTGACGGCTCATCAAAAATGGATGATACCCTTATGGAATCAATCGAGCCATTCCATATTAATGAGGCAAAGCCCTTTAGTACAGCTTATATGGCAGGCTTTCTTGCCGATAAGTATGATGTGGACCTTGATGCTTGTGTGCCAAGAGCCAATGAAAGAGTGAAAAACAGTGTTGTTTCCGCACTTCATGACAAGGTTTTCGGTTATGATGTTGTTATGCCTGAATGCTCTCAGGTTAATATCGCAAACGGCTCCTACGCCTATGCACTTTATCCCGTGTGGATTCTTAACACCACCTGGAACGGCAAAAAATACACCTTTGCCATGAACGGACAGACAGGCAAATTCGTCGGAGACCTTCCTCTTGATAAGGGTGCCTTCTGGAAAAAGGTTGCAGGTCTTACAGTGCCTCTCACCGCAGCAGCTTACTTTGTCCTTTGGGCATTACAGAATTTTTAAGGGGGGGGTAGAACAATGAAAAATAAATTATTCTCTATTCTGACAGTTCTTGTTCTCTGCCTTTCTATGGTAATTCCTGTCTCGGCGGCAGGTACACATATTTTCGACAGTACAAATATGATTGGTCAGCTATCTTCACTCGAAGCAGTGGCACAGAATATCGAAGACACCTATGGCTTCAGTGTGCTTCTCTGCGTTACCGACGGAGTTGGTGACGAGGGAACCTACACTTACTGTGAAAGCCTTTACGATGCCAATGCTGCAAAGGAAGACGGTATAGCCCTTACTTATAACTACGGTGACAATAAATATGCCTTCTACTGTGCAGGTAAGGCTGAAGAGCTTTTTCCTACGGATGTTCAGGATGGCACACTCTGGAATGCTTTTGCTTACACCGAAACCTATTATGACGGTGCTATCGGCTATTACAATGCTGTCGAAAGTATTCTGAAAACAAACAATGTAACTGCACCTGTAGCTACTACAGAGCCCGCAACAGAATTCGTTACCACAGACAGAACACTTCCTTTAGTGGTAGATGATGCCGATGTGCTTACCGATGCCGAGGAAGCAGACTTTACTGCAAAGCTTGAAGAGCTTGGCGATAAGTACAATATGGATGCGGCCATTCTTACGGTTGATAGCTACGGCGGTAAAACAGATAGAGCTTATGCTGATGACTACTTTATAGAGATGGGCTACGGCCGGGGTGAAAACAAGGACGGCTTTCTGTTTGTTTTCAACACCGGAAAAGAGGACGGCACAAGAAACGTTTATCTTGCTACCCACGGCTCTGCTATTGAATATATCACTGATTTCGAGATTGATGTTATCTTTGAAATGATGATTCCGAAGCTTACAAACGGTGAATATGCGGAGGCATTTGAAACCTTCATAAATGAAGCTGACAATGCCATTGATCCGAGCACACCTGTTTATGTTTATCCTGCGAGCATTCTTATCGGTTTTGCGATTGCCTTTATTATCGTGAAAATTCAGGCTTCAAAGCTTAAGACCGTAAGAAAGCAGGCAGATGCCGCAAGCTATGTGGCTAATGTTCAGCTTACTTATCAGTACGATAACTTTATGTACAGTGATGTCAGCAAGGTTAAGAAGAGCAGTGACTCATCCTCATCAGGCGGAAGCTCAACTCATACCAGCTCCTCAGGTGATACCTTTGGCGGAAAAGGCAGAAATTTCTGATAAAAACATAAACGGTGTATGTTATGTACACCGTTTAATGATTAAAAAAGGAGATTTATTATGCAAAGAATTACTTTTTACGATTTGCCTGAAACTCTTGAAGCTTTCAAGGTTATGGCTGAAGCAAAACAGGACACACCCTTCGGTACGGCTGCTCTCACCGTTCTCGCTTTTTGCGTTTATCCTAAGAATAAAGAGCTTTCCTTGCAG
Source organism: Clostridia bacterium (assembly GCA_017435665.1). Classification (GTDB taxonomy): domain Bacteria; phylum Bacillota; class Clostridia; order Oscillospirales; family Acutalibacteraceae; genus UBA6857. The sequence continues at coordinate 5,637 of JAFSEP010000020.1, forward strand.
ATGCTTGACTTTTTAAGAGGACCACGTCCGTTGTCTGTTATGGATAAGCAGTTCATCGCTGACCGTTTTCGAGATAAGGATTATGTACCCCGTTCCTATTTTGAGGGAGCAACACCTGAAAATAATTATCAGCCGTCAGCACCTTACACCATAACCGTAAGTGAAAACCCCTATTCTTATCAGAATGAGGGCTATGCAACACTTTATGTAACATCAGGCGGTGCGGATAGTCCCCGGAGTGTACAGTTAAGACTTGCCAAGGACGGCAAATGGTATCTCTGGGAGCAGTATCTTCTTGCTGATATAAGAAAGCCTGAAAGTGAAAATCCATGGGCGTGAAAGGAAGTAATAATATGAAAAAAATAACTGTTATTTTATCTTTGCTTCTCTGTCTTCTGATTCTTTGCTCCTGCGGCGGCACACAAGAGCCTGAAACTACTCTGACTACTGAAGCAACAACAGAAGAAACCACAACAGAGACAACTACTGAACAGGTTACATCCACAGAGCCTGTTACACAGTCAGAGAGTGAGAAGGCTCTCGGTGAATTCCGCAGGCTGATGAAGGACGAAAAATATCTTTGCGGTGTGGCATATCTCGGTTATTACAGTGAGGATATAGGTGTGATTATCGAAGATCTGCAGTATAAAGGTATTTATAAAAAGCACCCCTTCCTGAATGAATTCAGACGCAAGAATTTTTATTCTCTTGAAGGAAATGAGCTTTATGCCGTTATACCTGCAGAGGGTGCTGAGGTTACCGTAAACCAATATGCCTTCAACGAAAACGGTATAGGCTATGCGAAGAAAAGACTTGCTGTAAGTGACGGAGAAATTCTTTTCCTCAGAGGTAACGTCAGTGATATTATGCCTAACCTCCAGCTTGAAATTACCGATAAAGACGGAAACATCACCGAATATCTGCCATCGATGAGTCTTGAAACCGGTTATCTGAGCAAGGGTCAGCAGATATGGGATTTTTCGCCCTATGACCTTCTCGGCGGACACTTCGAAAATAATATATTCGAAGAAGATATGCCAAACTTTATCGGCTCCTGGTGGGGTGAATATGAGGTCGGCGGTGAGGTTTATACTCTTACTGCCGAATTCAAGGAAAACGGTGAGGCTGCCTATGGCTACGGCTACGGTAACAGCGAAATTTTAGAGTATTTCGAGGGCTCCTGGTATAAGGAGGACAGCGATACTATCAATATCGTTATGTACGGCGGTCCCGACAGCTTTGACGGAAACGAAATGGATAATACTGAAAAGTATGAGCTCAACGGCATTTTTGACTGGGGATGCACAGATACCAATGAAATGTTTTTAACGCATATCAGCGGAGGAGTTTTGCTTTACGGTACTGAGGGCGAAAAATTTCATTTTGAAAAAATGGTAGAAATGGAATAAAATCAAGTATATTCTATGCACCCTGCACAAAAACAGGGTGCTGTTTTTTTACTGAAAAACCCTACATTTGTAGGGTGACTTCGTTGTTTTAAAAATTGTATAATTTAGAGGTAAAAGTATTTCTTAAAGGCGGTGATGATTTTTGCAGGCAGTAAAAAGCCGTAACCTCTTTGACAGCTTCACTATTTCACCCTGCTCTTGCTTCCGTTATAACTTTGACGGGCCGACAGGGAGGCGGGTGCTCTTTATCGAAAGTGAGGAAAAGTATTTCACACTTTCCTTTGAGGAGGGTATGAGCTGCCTTGATATCCGTAACGGCGAAAAAAGACCTTATACAGAGGCTGAATATAAAAACGGCAAAGGTTATATTCATCAGCTTCGCATAGGTGAGACTTCGAATTTCGTGTTTTTCCACTTTGAGTATCACGACTCACGGGGCAAGACCTATCTTCTTCCCGGTCAGATGAGAGGTAAGGAGGGCTACACCTGGTCGGAGAGCGAGGTAGAGCCTATATTGGTGGAGATTATGAACAGCATCACCCTTAAGGAAGAAGCAAAGTCGTCTTCTGCCTGCTATGAGACAGATTTTGAGACTGAGAAAACTTTATGGCAGAAAATCAAAAAATGTTTTCTTGAAGGAGGAAAATAAAATGAACACAAGTAAAAAAATTATAAGTATACTGATGTGCGTGCTTATGCTTATGAGCGTGGTATCGGTAAGCGTTTCGGCGGCGACAGCTGTCTTTAACATCGAATGCGACCGATTGGAGAGGTGGCTTATTACTCGTACCGTACCCTTGATGGTCAGCGATTTCACTGTGCCTAACGGTTTTAAGGTTGAATCAGTGCAGAGTAAAGATAAAGAAACAGGAACAGTTCTCGAAGAAACGGACAGATATATCGGTGGAAGAACCTACACCATAGGTATTGTTTTTAGCAGAAACGGCGGAGCAATTACAGAAGATCAGCTTAATAAAACAGTTATTAAGGTAAACGGAGACATCGTTCCGTCTTCAAATATTAAACTGGTTGCAGGTAAGGTTTTAGTGACTGTTGAAAAATATATTGAAAAAATGTATGTACGGACCTTTTCTCTTGAAGGCAAAGGCTATAAGCTCGGTGGAACTGTTTCCGATTTTACCGTTGACGAGACCTACTGTGACGGTATATATATAAGGGATTATTATTTCCGTGATATTGATGCAAACTGTGAAGTTGCGGGCAATGACATATTCGCTGCCGACAAAAACTATGCACTTTGTGTTGATCTGTATATTGACGAAGATTTTGATCTTTCTCCTAATTTTGATTTCAGCGAATTCAGTTCAATCGATCTGCCTGTAAAGAGTGGGGAATTTGTTTATGACGGAACCGATGAAGTCGGAAGATATATTTGTTTAAAATATGTGCTTGAGGCTCCTCAATATATCGAAGATGTTGAAATAACACTTGACGGTTATGAATACGGAGCAGAAGTCGGTGACATCACAGTCAAGCAAAATGCAAAGGGTGCAGAGTTTGTCGGCGGTCAGAAATACGGCGGCGGATATGCCGTTTTTGCTGATGACAGTAACGGTGATAAGCAATTAATATCAGATGAGGCCATCATGTTTGATTATAACACGCAGTATTATCTTGGTGTTATGTTACAGGCTAAGGAAGGCTATGGCTTTGATACCATAACTGATTCCGATGTTACATTGAAGGATTGCGGACTGCCTTATTATTTTAATAAATCAAATCCTGATAAAATAGAAGTTTATTTCAAATTACCGCGGTTTATGGTTACCGTTCTCAATAATGTCAGTATCACCGTTCCTGCACCCGTTGTGGGCAAATCTCCTTCTTTATCAGATGTTACCGCCACAGAGGGTATAAAGATTGAGAGCATAGAATGGGAAGACAGCGAGGGTAATGTCCTTGGGGCAACAGATGTGTTCCGGGAGAGACAAACATATTCCTATACGGTTGTCTTTACGGGAATGCCCGGCTATAACATTGCAACAAACGCTACATATCAACTCAACGAATACGATGTCTATGCTCAGTCTGTTTCCGGAGCACCCGCTAAAAAATACATAACAGGCGGTGCTGATACCTTTACTCATATTGAAAATATCGGTGTAAGCTTTGACGGCTATGAGGAAGGAAAGAAAATCACGGATATTGCATTAAACTTTACTACCGAGGGGGTTAAGCTTATCCAGGACGGCTATCTCCTTAACGGCTACGGCGGATATTATGTGTCTGACGATGCATCAGGCGATAACATTATCACCGACGGCACCTTTGAAATCGGTAAGAAGTATTATATTCAGCTGTGTCTCGTGCCGGAAAACAACTATTATAAATTTGATACCTTTATTTCATCAGGTATTATGGTTCCTGCAGGCTGCAGTGCTATAAACTTCGGAAAGGTATCGGATCAGGTGTTCTTTACCATTGAACTTCCTGTTCTGGAGCACGAATGTGGAAATTATCTTGACTATGTCAAGGGTGAAGCTGCCGAATGTCTTAACGACGGCACGATAGCACATTATATCTGCACATATACCTCCTGCGGCAAAAAATATTCTGACGACAAGGCAACAAACGAAATAACCGACATTGAAAGCCTCCGCATTCCCGCTACAGGTGCGCACATCTATGATAATGGCTGTGATGCTGAATGCAACGTATGCAAGATAACCCGTACACCTGCCGCACACAAGGGCGGCACAGCAACCTGCACCGAAAAGGCAAAATGCTCCGTCTGCGGTGAAGCCTACGGCTCAGTAAATAAGGACAACCACAAATCACTCACCACTCTTAAAGCAGTAGCCGCCACATACAAGGCAGACGGTAAAACCGAGGGTAAGAAATGTACAGTCTGCGGTACAGTAACCGTACCACAGAAAAAGGTAGCAAGAAAGACTCTCAAAAAGGTATCGGGTCTTAAGACCAAGGCTGTCAAATTAGCCTCAGGCACAAAGACCACTCTCACTCTTTCCTGGTTAAAGACCACAGGTGCGGAAAAGTACGAAATTCAGCAGTATGTAAATAAAAAGTGGAAGACAATCAAAACTACCTCAAAGACCTCCTACACCGTAACCAAGCTTAAGGCAAACAAGTCCTATAAGTTCAGAGTAAGAGCCGTCGCAGGTAAGTATTACGGCAAATATTCCTCCACCTACACTGCAA
>JAFSEP010000001.1 GCA_017435665.1 Clostridia bacterium
ACATTCGTGGACGGTACTCTGACTGTTGAACAGATAGATATTAACGACATTATTGATGAAATGAAAATCAATCTGGAACAGTACAGCTACGTTTACGACGGAACCGAAAAGAAACCCAAAGTTACCTCTATCACTGTTGACGGTGTGACATTGACAGAAGGTACGGACTACACCGTACGCTACGAGGACAACGTAAATGTTGGCGAAGAAGCAACGGCAGTCATCACCTTTGAGGGCAACTACGACGGTACATTCCGCAAGTGGTTCACAATCACAAAGGCTTATTACAACTTAACTGCTCCCACCCCCAATACACTTACATATAACGGAGAAGATCAGTATCTTGTTTCTGCAGGTACTGTCGAGGGTGCTGATTTCGAATACAGCCTTGACGGTGTAAGCTGGTCAACAAGTATTCCTCAGGCAAAGGATGTAGGCAATTACACAGTTTACTACAGAGTTCTTGCTGATGAAAACCACTATGGCATTGAGGGTACTGTTGATGTAACTATCAAGGAATGCACTCACGAATGGGGCGAAGGCGTACTCACAAGACCTGTACACGATACAGTCCTCGGCTCAAAGGACGGTTATTACACCTATACCTGTACTGTTTGCGGTGAAGAAAAGACAGAAGCTGTAAAGAGTGCCGATTACTCAGCTTATGAAGCTGTATCAGAAGGAATCAATGCTTTACTTCAGTCTGACGAGCTCACCGACGCAGCAAAGCAGGCAATCTATTCAGCAGCTAATGAATGCGGACTTCCCTCTAATGACCTTACGGAAAGCGAGCAGAATATAGTTGACGATTTAGTTGCAGAGCTTGAAAAAATCGTTGCTGATGCAGAAGAAAAAATCGCAAGCGGCGAATATGTAAAGATTGACGGCATAAAGGAATACAATAAAATTGCCGATGCTCTTGATGCAGAGCTTATGGAAAACTATTCACAGGAAGAATTTGCAGCTTTGGCAGAAAAGGCAGGCGATGAGATTAATGCACGTCTTGGTGAGATTATTGAAAAAGCCGAGGCTCTCACCGGCTCAGTAGCTGAAAATAAAGATGCTCTTGCTGAAATTGAGTCAGAATTGAGTGCATTGTACGCAGAAGTGAAAAACTGCCTTGACGGTGTACACAACGGCTTTGTTTACGAAGTGACCGTAGAAGCAAAGTGCGAAGTGAATGCAATCGAATCAGCCACCTGCACACTCTGCGGTGAAACAGACGAAAGAGAAGTCGAAGGCTCGGCTCTCGAGCACTCCTTCACAAAGTACGAAGAAATAGAAGCTCCCAAGTGCGGTGTTGCAGGCAAGGAAATTTCTTATTGTGACAACGGCTGCGGTGCAACAGACGAAAAAGAAATTGCGGCTCTTGAGCACATCTTCCTTGACTACGTTTCAAACGGCGATGCAACCTGCGCTGCAGACGGCACAAAGACAGCAGAATGTGCAAACGGCTGCGGCAAGAAAGATACCGTGGAAGACGAAGGTTCAAAGCTCGACCACGTTGACGAAAACGGCGACGATCTTTGTGATGAATGCGGCGAAGATATGCACGTCAGTGTTGCAGATTGCGAATGCACCTGCCACCGTAAAGATGTCCTGAATCAGTTCTTCTATAAGATCATTCAGCTCATCCGCAAGCTGTTCGGCATCA
>JAFSEP010000021.1 GCA_017435665.1 Clostridia bacterium
CAGGTAGTTGCCTGCGGGATTAATTTGTTGTTACGGTTATAGTATTTTTCGGTCTGTTTATACATATATCAGCTCATCGCATACGATTTTCGTAGCTCTATGCTGAATATTTCCCATTCTCTGCACCCATTCAAGCTGGTCTTGCTCTTTAAGTTGCTCTGTGATGCCTTCCGCTTCTTTCATCTGCTCAATCAGAAGGCCGTACATTTCATTTGCTTTTTTTCTATCTCTGCACAGTGCTGATACAGCTTACCTTCCGCAAGTAGCACAGAAAACACTACTTTCTTGTTATTGGAAAGGTAATCCTTGTGCATCATGTCTCGCCTGCCGGCTCGGTCGGTTCGCCTGTTTGAGTGCCACCGGCACTCGCTCACCCCATTTGCCGAGAACGATATTTTCTTCAGGAACTTTAATATCTGGCAAATAAAAGTCTCCATGAAGACTGTAACGGATTCCTGTCTGTTCGTTTGTATAGTGCTTTTTGAGTTCCATAATCACATCATCCTTTCCTATTTTCCACAAAAGTATCGTATGCGAACCTTGCTCCGTGCCTGAATCCGACCATAAAGCTATCTGCACAGCAAACACTTGTAAAAGCAGTGCAAGAGCTTGTATAATCCACAAACAAATCTTTCAATTCGTCGGCAAGTTTGTCATTAAGACATTCTTCCTTTTTAGTTAGTTGACTTAGTTTCTTTTTCATCTCTGCTGTAAGCTCGGATGAACATTCCTGCGGCTCAATGTTTCCATAATAAAACTGTTCAATAAAGCTAAACATATACTTTTACCTCGTTTGATTATTTTATTTGCGAGGAATTTTGTAAACAGCGTATATGGTTGTTTTCTTGAATATCCTTAAGTGAGGTAATCCCCAACAAGGCAGTATTTGTTTCTCGGACAAAATTCCCCGTATTTTTGCCAAAAGCCTCGCAAGGCGATAGCTTTGCTGCGTTTTGCGGCTTCAATACAAGAAATTTTGTTATCCTACGAAGCTGCGAAGCACTTTAAAAAGAAACTTTTGAGTATAAGAGAAGGCAAAAACTACCGATAATGCTGATGCATATCGGTAGTTTTTTAACGCACTATTGTGCCAAAAGTTCACTTTTTAAAGAAATACATCCTTGTCCGGTCTCGGCATAACGGAGACTTCTGTTATTTTTATATCTCAACACCTAAAAATTCACAGATGTTCCTATAGAAAATCTTTTCCCTATCCCTTTCCGAAAGTTCAATTCTGTTTATATATTCAATCTCGTCTTTTGCTCTCCACATAGGATAATCTGTCCCGAATAAGACTCTTTCCGGGGTATATATCCTGATATATTCTGCAAATTCATTCTCCGGTATAAAGGCTGTTGTGCTGCTTGTATCAACGTAAACCGTATCGAAATCGGCAAGGCAGAGTGCAGCCTTTTTCCACTCGGTATAGCCTCCCATATGGGCAGCTATAATCCTCTGCTTAGGAAAATGTCTTACAGCCGAAGCAAGTCTCTCGGGTGAGGAATAACCGTAGCGCTTATCACCCGAATGAAAGAGAATGGGTAATCTGTTGTCAATAACCTCATAAAGCTCAAAGGCGTGCTTATCGTCAATATTGAACTTCTGAAAATCGGGATGAAGCTTCACACCGTGAAAACCTTTGGCTATTGCTTTTGTCAGCTCCTCATCGGCTTCGTTACAGCTCATATCCGGGTGAAGTGAGCAGAAGCCCACAAATCTGTCGGGATACTGCTTTACGCTTTCATATATAAAGCTGTTTATACTCTGCACCTGCTCCTTTTTCGTGGCAACAGAATGAACGAGACATTTGCTTATTCCGTCACGGTCACACATTTCAAGAAGCGAGCTTATGCTTCCGTCAAAGCTCATAGGCAGGTCATAGAATGCGCCGATATTGTCGGATGCTTTTGATGCAATTTTTTCGGGAAATATATGGGCGTGGGCATCAAAGATATACATTTTCAGGACTTCTTTCTGTGATTTAATACTACGGAATTATATCACCTGATACTGCACAAGTCAATAAACCGTCATTGCAAAAATAACTGCTTTATGATATACTGAAAAAAGAAACTATGAAAGAGGACAGACGAATGAGCTATAAGGAATATATGCGCAAGGCAAAGCTTGCTCCCGAAGAGGGAGATAAAATTGAATACCTTGACATCAAAGGAAAATTACTCAGCAATGTGCTTGTGAATGCACAGAAGGAAATCCCCGGTGTGGGCTGTACATATGATGCTGATGTAACTTCCTTCCTAAACGAATATCTGAAGCTGAAGAAGGAATGCGGATATCCCCTGTCCTTCAACACAATTATGATGAAGGTTCTCGTGGAAGGTCTCAAGGCTGCACCCCGTCTCAATGCCCACTTTGAATATAACCACACCTCTGCAAGCGGCAGACTCATAATTAAAAAGCATATTGATGTTGCTATGGCAATCTGCCTTGAAAGCGGTGAAACCTTTCAGGTTAAGGTGAAGCAGCTTGAAGATAAGAGTCTTCAGGAAATGTCTGCACAGATTGAGGACGTGAAGGACAGACTCAGCAAAACCAATATTAAAAGGGCCTTGTTCGAGCTTGCAGGTCAGAGAATGGCAGGCTATGCAGCAAAAGGCAAGCTGTACACCACCTTTGCTCAGTTCATAAGCGCTTATTTCGGCAAAGGTAAAATTGCTAAGTTTCACCGTTTGTTCATAAAGAAGCACTCAAAGCCCTCCTCCACCAAAGGAAAATATGAAGGGCTTCGCTCCGACGATTTCGGTGAGGGTACCGTATGCTTCACAAACTGGGGCACACTTTACGAAAATCTTGACGTAAACATCACCTATATACCGCCCCTTTATCCTCAGGTTTTCCTTTTCGGAACAGGCAGAATAAAGGATGTTGAATATGCCTTTAAGGATGAAAACGGAAATGTGGATATCGGCACAAAGAAGGTGCTTCCCCTGACACTTGTTTTCGACCATAAAATCGGCGGTGCGGCTGATATAATGCCCTTTATAAAGAAGCTTGACGAAATCTTTGCAAATCCCGAAGTTATGAGAGAATGGTAAAAGATTGGGCTGCGTTCAAATATATGCTTGGTTTTTAAAATGCAGAGCATATTTAATGCTGAATGCAGAATGCCTCGTAAATGCAGAATGCAGAGTGCAGAATGCAGAATGCAGAATTGCAGGACCTGCGGTGTAAAATCAGCACATAGGTAAGTGATTTGTGTCAGCACATCGGTAAGCCAGTTGAAAAGCAAGGTAAGCCGAAGTGAACAAAAAATTAATCGAAAGAACTAACAATGGGCAGGCACAATATTGTGCCTGCCCATTGTTGC
>JAFSEP010000022.1 GCA_017435665.1 Clostridia bacterium
CACGGTTACAGAGGACGATGTAACAATTGACCTTTCAGAATATAAGGTTACATATGAAGAAGCCGAAGAAAATACCGAAAATAAGGAGGATGATGCTGAATGAAAAAGTTACTTGCAATACTGCTCTCGCTGATTATGGTTTTCTCACTTGCTGCCTGTGGTGGCGGTGGCGAAGAACCGGCAGGCGGCGAGGAAGTGAACAATCAGGTTGAAAACCAAGAGGAACAGCAGCAGGAAGAAATACCTGCGGCAAGCACCAAAACTCTTGCATACTTTCAGAAATTCCTCTCCGGCGGCGAATACACAATGGAAATGAAAACCACCGCCGAGGGTATGGAAATGACAATGAAAAGTGCATATAAGGGCGATATGATTTATTCCGAAAGTGAATATGCAGGACAAAAAAGCATTATGGTAATGAAGGACGGCTATCAGTACATCATCGACCACAGTTCAAAAACAGTGATGAAAATGCAGGTTGTTGACAACGGAGCCGTAATGGATATGTTCGCAGACGAAGCCGCAAATTATGAAACGGCAGCGGCATCGGGCGAAACGGAATATAACGGAAAAACTTACGATTACGAGGAATTTACCGTTGAGGGCGAAACAGTTCAGTATCTCTTTGACGGCAATGACCTAAAAATCATGAAAGCAAATGTAATGGGAACAGAGAGTATCGTTGAAATTATCTCCCTTGAAAAAGGTGCAGACGGAAAGCTCTTTGAAATCCCCGAGGATTATCAGATAATATCATATTAAAGGAGGTTTTGAGATATGAAGAAATTATTATCAGTTATATTGGCACTTACGATGTGCCTGTCGATGTTCGCCTTTACTGCATCGGCAGAAACAAGCGATAACCTGCTTGTCAATCCAAGCTTTGAAGATGGAATGAATGGCTGGGTAGCTCCTGACGGAAAGTGGAGCACCGTTGAAGATGAAAGCGGATATGAGCCTCGTGACGGAAGCTATTTTGCATGGCCTTCAGAGGCGCATCAGGAGAATACATACATTTATCAGGATGTTTCTCTTAACGGCAGAAACGCAGGCGAAAGTATTATATTTTCTTTAATGGTTTGTAACTACGATCAATCTCCGCACGATATGGGAAAGGTTGAATTGCAGTTTTTAGATGCAAGTGGAAATCAGATTAAGACCTATTCACAGGAACAGCGTAACCCCGACTGGCATAATCAGGTTATCATAGCCACCATTCCTGCCGGTGCGGTTACTGCAAGAGTTGTTTTGTGGGCTATATGGTATGTCGGCGGTGACGTAGATGCTTATTACGATATGGCATCTGTTGTAGCAACAACCGAAAAATATAATATGGTTTACATTACCGAAAAAGACGGTAAAGAAGATGCAAAAGCAGGTGATATTCTCACTCTTACAGCTGATAACGGTGTAAGTCAGAATCCTCTCGATTATGAATGGTCAAGTTCATATAATGAGGCGGCAACCGTTGATGCTAATGGTATCGTGACAATGATTACGGACGGCAGCGATGGTTTTGCGATTTATGCAAAGGATAAGAAAACAGGCGTTGTAGGTGTTTATTGGATAAACTCTGAAAACGAAAACTTAAAGCCTGCAAGCGGAAGTGCTTGGGCAAGTGCTGAACTTGCAAAGGCTGATGCACTTGGTCTTATTCCTGAAAGCTTAGTAGATGCAGACCTTACACAGTCAATCACAAGAGCAGAGTTTGCAGCTATCTCCGTAAAGGCTTATGAAGCACTTTCGGGAACAGCAGCACTTCCGAATACGGTTAATCCGTTTACGGATACATCAGATATTGAAGTGTTAAAAGCATATAATCTTGGAATTACAACAGGTGTATCGGCAACCACCTTTGAACCAAACACACTCTTAAACCGTGAACAAGCTGCAACAATGCTCACAAGAACATTCAAGAGAGCAACAATGAACGGCTGGACAATTCAGAATGACGCACAGTTTGCATTGACATACGATAAGCCTTCTGCTTTTGCCGATGACAAGGACATATCCGATTGGGCAAAAGATAGTGTGTATTTTATGGCAGCTAACAACATCATAAACGGCGTTGGCGATAACAAGTTCGCTCCTAAAAATATTACATCCGAAGAAGAAGCAACAGGCTATGCAAACGCAACAAGAGAACAGGCACTCATCATTGCAGTGAGAATGGTTGAAAACCTTAAAAAGTAAGGAGGTTTTGAGATATGAAAAGGTTATTGTCAATATTGTTGACTCTAACTATGTGCTTGTCGCTTATGACATTTACGGTTAGTGCGGCGGCAAATATAAGTGTCAATAAAACAACATTAGGATATGGTGACAAAATCAAAGTGACCGTGACAGGACTTACTGATGAATCCGATCCGTATATCGCAATTTATAAAAAAGGAACGGCAGCAAACCAATATGGAAAATGGTGTCGTGTGAATAAAAACACAAGCGAGTATGAATTGAATATTGAAGTAGAAACAGGAGAATATGAGGTCAGGTTATATTCAAAGACCTACGCAACAGATGCAGACTTCATAACCTCTGTGCCGATTACCGTTACAGCAGGAACACTCCCGACCGATACTCTTGAAGGTGCAAATGTAAATGCCGTTGGAAATTATAACTGGTCAGGTAAATGGGAAGATTCCAACTACGGTGAAATCATCATAATTCAGAATGGCAGTGAAGTAACAGGAACATATCCTCACGACCAGGGAAAAATAACGGCTACCGCACAAGGTAATATGCTTTACGGTCAGTGGGCTGAATCTCCCACTTATACACCACCAAATGACGGCGGAGACTTTGAATTTGTTATGAGCGAGGACGGAATGAGCTTTATCGGACATTCGCGCTATGGTTCAAATGCTGCTTGGAGACAATGGAACGGAAAAAGAATCCTTGAAACATCAGATTGGGCAACTGGAGAAATTACATCGGCATATCATATGGGATTAGTTCCTGATGTCCTTGTAGGTGTTGACTTATCTCAGGACATCACAAGAGCCGAGTTTGCGGCAGTTGCAGTTAAAGCGTATGAAGCACTTGCAAACGGTGCGGCAATTCCGGCAGTAAACAATCCTTTCACAGATACAACAGATGTTGAAGTATTAAAGGCATATAATATCGGTGCTGTAAACGGAACAAGTGCAACAACCTTTGATCCGAATGCACTCTTAAACCGTGAACAGGCAGCGGCGATGCTTACAAGAGTATTTAAGAAAGTATCTCTTGCAGGCTGGACACTTGCAACCGACTCACAGTTTACTCTGCCTTATGAAAAGCCTGCACTTTTCGCAGACGATGCAGATATATCCGAGTGGGCAAAGGACAGCGTTTACTTTATGGTAGCTAACGACATTATCAATGGTGTTGGTAATAACAAATTCGCACCGAAGAATGTAACAAGCGCCGATGAAGCTAACGGCTACGCAAACGCAACAAGAGAACAGGCACTCATTATTGCAGTGAGAATGGTTGAGAATTTGAAGAAATAAGGGGCGAGAACGGCGGCTCCCTTGTGCAAAGGGAGCTGCGGGCGAAGTTGTCTGAGGGATTGTTAGAAATATCCCTGACAATCCTCCCGTCACGCTTCGCGTGCCACCCTCCTTTACACAAGGAGGGCTAATTGAGAGA
>JAFSEP010000023.1 GCA_017435665.1 Clostridia bacterium
CCGCCATCTCTTCGTTAAAATACTCGTAAATCCGGCAGGATTTACTGCGTTTTGTGCCTTGATATGCCAAAAATCCGATCCGCAAAAAATCTTACGACCCAAAAGTGCGAATTTTTGATGGATTTTTGGATGTTGAGGGTGACGACAGGCTGCCGCCTTTCAAATCCGAAACTCCGAAAAGCCGCAAAAATTCACGCTTTTGGGCGGGTTCGGATTATACTCGTCACCTTAGGGTTCGGATTATATTCATCATCCTTATTATATCAATTATTATGGGTCTTTGTAAAGGCTTTTTTATTAAGAATAACACAAAAAAGAAAGGCGAGGAAGGAAATCTGTTTTCTTCCGTGAAATGTATATATGATTTACGTAACAGGTGATATGCACGGCGAGGTTGAACGCTTCAGCGACAGCGCCATCAGAAAGCTTAAAAGAGGGGATTACCTGATAGTATGCGGTGACTTCGGTTTTCTCTGGGATGACAGTCCTAAAGAGAGAGCTTTTCTCAAAAAGCTCTCAAAAAAGAAATTCACAACGCTTTTTATTGACGGTACTCACGAGAATTTCAACCTTCTCAATTCCTATGAAATATCCAAGTGGAACGGCGGTAAGGTGCATCTTATAAACGAAAAGGTTATACACCTTCTCAGAGGTCAGGTTTACGAAATTGACGACCAGACTATTTTTACTATGGGCGGCGGTATCAGCAGCGATATTGACCTTCGCTTTGAAAATGAAACCTGGTCAAGCGATGAAATTCCTTCGAGGGAGGAGCTTGTTGAGGGAGTAGACAACCTTGAGAAATGTGACGGTAAGGTCGACCTTGTAATCACTCACGAGCCGCCGGCAAAGCTGAAGGAGTTTATGCTTCTCAAGGAGCACAAGCCCGCAAACATCAGCGGTATCAATACATATCTTCAGGAAATGAGCGAGGTCTGCTCATTCAGCCATTGGTATTTCGGTTCACTTCACATTGACAAATATATTTCACAGACTCATGTTTCCGTGTTCAAGCATATAATCAATGCCAAGACGGGCGAGAAGCTGTAACCCTCAGTAAGATATATCAAAGCCACTCTGACGAGTGGCTTTTCACTTTGGTGGGATGAAGGGGCAGCTTTTGGGCGGAGCCTTGCGCCTGCGGCGCAAGGCTTGGGGAGCTTCGCTCCCCAAGCACCCCGACTGCGTCGGGGGCTCCGCCCCTGCACAAACCAAAAACCTGCACAATCCGACAGGAAGGTGCAGGCTTAATTATAGTATCAGCAATTTTATATTTTATTCAGACTTGACGTATTTTGCAAGGAACTTGTCAACCACATCCCAATATTCCTCGTGGAACCAATGAGATGAAACGGCGTGCTCGGCACCTCTGACAACATATTTTTCTTTTTCAGCGGCACAGGCTGCATAAACCTTGTCTAGATTTTTGGGTAATACGAAATCGTCCTTGTCACCGTGAAGGAAAAGAGTAGGGGTCTTTGACTTTTTAAGCTGCTCAACAGAGGATGCTTCCTTGAAGGTGAAGCCGTTTATGAGCTTGTTTACAAGACTTGCGGGCGGCATAACAAGCTTGGGCGGAATTTTGTATTTACGGATTGCCTGATCCTCAAATATATCGTAAACACTTGTGAAACCGCAGTCTGATACAGCACAGACAACGTTTGAGGGGAGATTTTCACCTGTTGTCATCATTGTTGTTGCGCTGCCCATTGATACGCCGTGAAGAACGATCTGAGCTTCAGGGTTGTTGCTTACTATGTAGTTTATCCAGGTAACGATATCAAGTCTGTCAAGCCAGCCCATTGATACATAATTCGTTTCGCTGTTACCGTGGCCACGCAGGTCAGGAATGATGACATTATAACCTCTCTTGTGATATTCCATAGCATAGCTTGACATTTCTCTGTTTATGTTTGTCCAGCCGTGGATAACGATTGCCCAAAGGTTTTTGTCTGTGCCCTCGAAGAAATGACCGTGAAGATTAACGCCCTTTTCTCTTGAAGGTATGAGGATTTCCTGATGTTCTGTGTTGTCAAACCAGTTGTATCCGTTGATAAGATTAATATTATCTGCATTTCTTTCAAAAAGTGAATCCTTACGTGGTACCTTAGGGTCTTCTCTTTTCTTTGAGCCCAAAGCAATTTTGAAGAAAACCGCACCCAGACCAAGATCGAGTAAACCAAGTGTTGCAACAGTTGCTGCGGCAATTACCGGAAATTTCATAATGCTTCCTCCTGTGTTTGATTTTTCTTAAACTAACCCTAATTATATAAAATTCCGTCATAAAAATCAATAAATTATATTATTTTAATTTTTTGCTTTACTTTTATGTTTTATAGTGTTAAAATATAAAAGCAATATAAATCGGCAGGAGAAAAAAGAGAAAGCTGCCGATACGGAGAAAACTCGGGAGGAAACACAAAAAATGGCGAACTTTGACCTTAACAATTCAAACCTTGAATTCCTATTCAAAACAATAATGGAGCTTCGTTCAATGGAGGAATGTGAAAAGTATTTCACAGACCTTTGCACAATTCCTGAATTGAAGTCAATTTCACAAAGAGCAGTTGTTGCGAAGATGCTTGACGAAAAGCGTAACTATCAGGATATAGTTGAACAGACGGGCGCATCAACAGCAACAATCAGCCGTGTAAACCGTTCACTTCAGTACGGTGCAGGCGGCTACCGCATTATTTTTGACCGTCTGGAAGAACAGGAATAAGAGGTATTCACAATGGCAGGCTACGGTAGTTTTTCTTATTACTATGATAAGCTGACGGATAACGCCGAATACTCAAGACGATGTGACTACATTACAGATCTCCTCGCTGAAAATTCAGTCAGTGAGGGGATTTTGCTTGACCTGGCGTGTGGTACGGGTACAATGAGTCAGCTTTTCAGCGAAAAGGGCTTTGACGTAATCGGAGTTGATGCTTCCGAGGAAATGCTCAGTATTGCAATGGAAAAGAATTTTGAGCAAGAGGGAAATGTGCTTTATCTCTGTCAGGATATGGCAGAGCTTGATTTATACGGCACCATTAACTGTGCGGTATGCACCCTTGACAGCATAAACCACGTCACCGATGAGGAAAAGGTGAAGGCAGCCTTTAAAAAGGTGGGTCTGTTTATGGAAAAGGGCGGTGTGTTCGTTTTTGATGTAAATACCGAGTATAAGCACAGAAGCGTCCTTGCAGATAACACCTTCGTTTATGATATGGATGATGTTTACTGCGTGTGGCAGAACACTCTTGAGAAGGAAAGTGCCCGTGTTCACATTGAGCTTGATATTTTCGTGAAAGACGATGACGATTCCTATTTCAGAGTAGAAGAGGAATTTGATGAAGTTATTTACAGTCACGAGGAATTAGAAGCATACCTTAAAAAAGCGGGCTTTGAAATAGTCGGGGTTTACGATGAATTTACAAAAACACCCCTCAAGCCCGATTCTCAGAGAGCCGTATATGTCTGCAAAAAGGTTAAGCAGACAAACGGATTTTTCAAAGGTATAATTGATAAAATAAAGAAGTGAGGAATATTTATGGGAAGATTGGTAAGATGCATTTCCAATGACGGAACGCTTACGATTATGGCGGTTGACTCAACGGATATGGTCAACGAAATGAGATGTATTCATAACACAGCACCCGTAACAAGTGCGGCTCTGGGCAGACTTATGACCGCCGCCTGTATGATGGGTGAGGTGCTCAAGGGTAAGGATGACAATGTTACTCTGAGAATGAAGGGCGGCGGCCCTGCAGGAACGGTTATGGCTGTTGCAGACAGCAAGGGCAACGTGAGAGGCTA
Organism: Clostridia bacterium; assembly: GCA_017435665.1. Classification (GTDB taxonomy): domain Bacteria; phylum Bacillota; class Clostridia; order Oscillospirales; family Acutalibacteraceae; genus UBA6857. The sequence goes on from JAFSEP010000023.1 coordinate 3,805, forward strand.
TGTGCAGAATCCCATTGTTGATCTTCCACTTAACGCAAAGGGTAAGCTCGATGTTGCGGGAGCAATCGGCAGAAACGGTGACCTGACTGTTATAAAGGATCTTGGTATGAAGAAGCCCTATATCGGACAGATTCCCATTGTATCGGGTGAGGTTGCAGAGGATATAACTGCATACTATTTCACAAGCGAACAAACGCCGACTGTATGCGCTTTGGGTGTTCTTGTTGACAGAGATTACAGCATAAAAGCTGCAGGCGGATTCATAATTCAGCTTCTGCCCACAGCCCTTGACGATACTATCGACAAGGTTGAAAGCTGCATCAAGGGCATTGAGCCTGTGACAACACTTCTTGCAAAGGGTATGACTCCCGAAGAAATCTGTCACCACGTTTTAAGCGAATTTGAGCTTGAGGAGCTTGATTCATCAAATCCCGAATACAGATGCAACTGCTCAAGAGACAGAGTTGAGAGAGTGCTCATCAGCACAGGCATCGAGAGTCTTACGGAAATGGCAGAGGACGAGAAAACAGAGGTTTGCTGTCAGTTCTGCGATAAGAAATACAGCTTTTCACCGGATGACATCAAGGCTCTTATTAAATCGGCAAGTAAGAAAGAAGAATAAAACACCAGTCCGCAGGGGAGACCCTGCGGACTTAATGCTTTTATGTTAATTTTTCTCTCTCTATTTCTCTATTTCTTGGGTAAGCACATCCCCGGTATTGGTATCATTCCACCACATTTTACCCTGAGTCAGATAACCGTCTCTGAAGGTCAGCTCAATGTGCCTTACACCGTATTTTTCATAGGATTTGCCATCCGGATTGACAAGACCGTTGCAGACAACTCTGTAATATGTGACAACCGAGCCGTTTTCTAAGTGAGTACTCTTGGTGTAAATTTCACCGTAGGCTTTACCGAATTTGCTGAGAACATCTTGTTCACTGATGCCTTTTTTAAGATTTGCGAAGTCACTCATCATATCAAACATTCTGTCGTTTCCGTCACCGTTTCCCAAATAGCTGAAGCCTCTGTTATACATATCCTTACCTATATCACCAACAGCTTTTTTGCATATAAGTCCGTTTGCATCCTTCTGCAGAGCAACGAAATTGTTACCGCCGATATATTCACCGTTTATGCGGTTTCCGTCAAGGAACCATATTTCATCGTTTTCATCAAAGTTGAAATCTCTGATACCGGCACGGAAATGCTTGAGCCCGAGCTTGTCAAGGGTTTTCTCATAGCTTTCAAAGCTTGTCCAGCCGTATTCCGTCAGCCTTTGTGCAACCTCGTCATAGCTGTCGCCGATATTTACGGTGCCGTAAATAAAATCTGTTTCATTTGAAATATGGTTATTGTAGGTGTTAAACCATATGTGATAATCGTCATAATAACGCTGGGCTTTCGGCAGAACAGAGCTTGATGCGAAGGCAATAATGAAGAACGCTGCAACAAAAGCTGTTGCCTTGATTCCTGCATTTTTGATTTCTTTGGCACTTCCGGTTTTGATTCTGTAAGCGGTTATGAAGCAATAAAGTGAGCATAACACAAGAAGAATAACCGAACCGAAGAAGTAGAAGGCTACTCCGTATTCGAAGAAATAGGCCATTGAAAATGGGGTATACATATCAATAAGATAGATTATGTTTATGCTGATTGCGTAAAACGCCGCCTGGGGAAATAAGCACAGGAAGATGCTTGCCACAGTTGCAAGGCTACCTAAGCCTAAGCCAACAAGCAGCTTGCGGTAATTCTTTATCCTTGCAAAGACTATTCCTCCAAGCAGAAAGAATATCATACAGAAGCTTGTGAAGGCTGCACCTGAATCCGGGTCTTGGTTATAGTCAGCCGATCCGACCCATATATCCATCCGGAACGCAAGAAAGTTCATTGCAAAAACTGCGATTGCCGCAGGGATAGCCCACCAGGTTCTTTCATAATAAAGTGTCTCAAATTCGCCGAATATGCTGTCTTTTACATCTTTATCAGTTCCGAAATCTTTTATAGCCATTTCCATACTCTCCTTTCTCGGATAACCGATTTCTTCATAGAAGTCAGCCTTTTCAAGAATGTGACCTTCTATTTCATCATAGAGAAGCTCTTTTTTGCTTTTTGGAAGATTTGCGGGTATGAGAGAGTCGACATATGATTTTAAATCGTTCATATTATCAGCTCCTTTTACACAAGACCTGCGTTGAGCACCTTGCTGACCGCAACGCTGTATGTCTTCCATTCCTCCTTGGAGTCTGCAAGGGACTTGATTCCCTTTTTTGTAATTTTGTAATATTTTCTCTTTCTTCCGCTTTCGCTCTCCAACCAATAGGATTTCACGTAACCGTCACTTTCAAAGTTGTGAAGAATGGGGTAGAGGGTGCCTTCCTTGAAGGTGAAGGCGTTATCAGACCGAAGCTGTATCTCCTTAATTATCTGATAGCCGTACATATCCTCTTTTTCAATGACGGAAAGCACCAGCATTGCACTACTGCCCTTGGTCAGTTCTTTTTTGATGTTCACTGTTCATTTCTCCTTTCTTATTTATACTTTTGAGTTCTATGTATCGGAACTCTAGGTATAGTGTAGCATAAGGCTTAGGGTTTGTCAACATTTTTTTGCAGTTTGTGCAGGAGGGTAGCGGGAAGGCGGCGAGGGTTTGTGCGAAGCACAAACCGGAGGGAGCGAAGCTCCCTCTGCGCCTGACGGAGTCAGGCGCCTCGCCGCCGTAACCAACCTCCTGCACAAACTAAGGCATTATATTCGTTGTCTGCCCTTGACACAGCAGAATAACTGATGTAAAATTATAATGGAAATTTTTTGAAACCGGAGGAAGTAAAATGGAATTTATTAAAGTTAAAACCTATGAAGAATTAAGCAGACTTACTGCAGAAATGATTATTGACCAGATTAACGAAAAGCCCGACAGCGTTCTCGGTCTCGCAACCGGCTCAACACCCATCGGCACATATAAGCACCTCATAGATGCATATAAGAAGGGTGACGTTGATTTTGCATCCGTAAAGTCCGTGAATCTTGACGAATACTGCGGTATCAGCGAAGACAACGATCAGAGTTACAGATACTTTATGAACACTAACCTTTTTGACAGCATCAATATTGATAAGGCAAATACATATGTACCCTGCGGTATGGCTGAGGACTACGAGGCTGAGGCTAAGAGATATGACGGTGTTATCGCTCAGGTCGGCCCCATCGATGTTCAGATTCTCGGCATAGGCAATAACGGACATATCGGTTTCAACGAGCCTGCCGAAAGCTTCAGCGAAGGCACAAACGTTGTCAATCTTACAGAAACAACAATCAATGCAAACTCAAGATTCTTCGAAAGAATTGAAGATGTACCCACAAAGGCTATCACAATGGGTGTAAAGAGCATTATGGATGCAAAGAAGATTATCCTTATCGCAAGCGGTCAGGGTAAGAAGGAAATTGTGGAAAAGGCTGTTTACGGCGAAGTAACACCGATGGTTCCCGCATCAATCCTTCAGAAGCACGGCAATGTAACAGTTATTTTCAGCGAGGAATAATTATATGGATATCAGCAGAGTTCTTGAAAACTTCCGTAATAACGGATTTGAAGCGAGCTATTTTGAAACAAAGGAAGAAGCCTCAGCATATCTCAATGAAAAAATTGACGGTACAACCGTTGGCTTCGGCGGTTCAATGACACTCAACGAAATGGGTTTAATTGGCTCACTTGAGACACATAACGAGGTAATCAGCCATTGGTCTGTTCCTGAGGGAATGACTGTTTCACAGGTACTCGACAAGGCTATGCGCACAGATGTGTATCTCACATCTGCAAACGGTGCAAGTGAAAAGGGCGAGCTTGTAAACATTGACGGAACAGGCAACCGTGTGGGTTCAACACTTTTCGGTCACAACAAGGTTTACTTTGTTCTCGGTATAAACAAATTTGAGGAAAATCTTGATAAGGCTATTTACAGAGCAAGAAATGTTTCAGCACCTCCCAATGCAAAGCGTCTGGGAAAGAACACTCCCTGTGCGGTAAAGGGCGACAGATGTTATGACTGCAACAGCCCCGAGCGTATCTGCAGAGGCCTCGTTGTGCATTACAGAAAGATGAGCAGCTGTGATATTGAGGTTGTTATCATAGGAGAGAAGTTAGGCTTTTAATTAAAGCAAGCTTATAATCAAACATAATTAGCTGATAAAGTGAGGACGTTCTATGGCAGATAATATGCATAGGCATCACAGACAGCGGGTTAAGCAGACCTTTGACGAAAACGGCGGCAAGGGTATGCACGACGTTAATCTGCTTGAAATGATGTTGTTTTTTGCGGTCCCCCAGGGAGACACAAATCCTCTTGCGCACAGACTGCTTGACAGATTCGGCAGCTTTGACCGGGTGCTCGAAGCAAGCAAGACAGAGCTGATGACCGTAAAAGGGGTAGGCGACCATGTTGCCACATTTCTTACGATGTATCTGCCGGTTTTCAAAAGATACAATCAGAACAAATGTGAAAACACCTTCACGTATTTTGATACGGATAAGCTGAAGGAACATATTTCAGCCGAATACGTGAACGTCAAAAAAGAGAGAGCAATGCTCCTGCATTTTGACACTCACGCAAAATTTATCAATTCCAGCTGGATAGGTGAGGGCGATAACGACTATGTTGAAATAAACAACAAGGTTGTTGCCGCATCGGTTATCGAGAATAATTCAAGCATTGTTGTGCTTGTTCACAATCATCCGTCGGGCGTGGCTGTGCCCTCGTCACAGGATATACTTGCCGCCAAAAATCTGAGAAATTTCCTCCAGAGCATAAACGTTTCTCTTGTTGAGTCAGCCATATGCACCTATGGAGAGGTGAAGTTTTTTTCGGAAATGGGAAAACGGATTGATGTTGATTGATTAATAAAAATATAAAGCAGATGCTTCAACAAGACTGAAGCATCTGCTTTCTGCTTTGTTAGGGTGACGAGTGTAATCCGAACCCGTTTTTTACGGGGCGGATTTCCGCCAACTCATCGTTAAAATACTCGTAAATCCGACAGGATTTACTGCGTTTTGTGCCTTGATTTGTCAAAAATCCGTTCCGAAAAAATCTTGCGACCCAAAAGTGCGAATTTTTGATGGATTTTTGGATGTTGAGGATGCCGATAGGCTATCGTCTTTCAAATCCGAAACGCCGGAAAGCCGCAAAAATTCACGCTTTTGGGCAGGTTCGGATTATACTCGTCACCCTATGATTACATACCAAGCTTCAGCTTGAATGCAATCAAAAAAACAGCAGCCGACAAACATCGACTGCATTAAGTTGGCACGTCGCACCGAAAAAGATATCACGCCTTCCAAACCGCTTTGATGATATTACCGATTTTGGGTGAGGTTCCGTACATAAGAACACCGACACGGTAAATTTTTGCAGACAGTATACCAATCCCAAAGGTAGATGCGACTAAAATACCAATAGAAATCGCAATCTCGTACCAAGGCACAGTGCTCATAGCAATTCTTGTGAACATTGCCATTGGTGAAGTAAATGGAATGTAGGAACAAACTGTCATCAGAATACTGTCCACGCTGCCGCTGGTCATCGAGAACATAACCACCATAAAACCAATGATGAACAGGAAGGTTACCGGCTGAACCGCAGTATTGATATCTTCCAGTTTTGAAACTGTAGAGGAAATTGCCCCGTAGAGGAATGCATAAATCAAGAATCCAAGCAAGAAGAATACAAGCATATACGCAAACAGTTCCGGCGGAATATTAAAGATGGAGTCAATGATCTTGTTATCTCCCCAATAGGACTTATTCACATTGTAGAACACAAGTGCCGAACCAAAAATAGCAACAAGCTGAACAAGGCCAGCCGTACAAGCCGCCAAAACCTTACCAAACATCATATTGATAGGCTTGGCACTGGTGATAAGCAATTCCATAGCACGGGAGCTTTTTTCAGTCGCAACACTCATTGCAACCATCTGACCGTAAAGCAGGATAACCATATATAGCGCAAAAATCATTATGTACGTATAGAAGAAGTTCTGCATCTGGTCTTTGCCAAGGCTTTCCACATTGCCGTCGATCTGAATGCTCATAACGCCTGCGGCATCCTCTGCGGGCATACCGCTGTTAATCATAGCGTTCATTTGATAGATCTGCTGCAGGACACCTGTTGCGATATCGGGGTTCATATCGTACATCGAAAGGTTATCAACGTAATAGGTAAATGAGGTTGCTCCGTTCATTACAAAAGCACACTCCGCATCGCCGGAAATGATTTTATCCTTGATCACGCCGATTTCTGCATCCGTGATCTGTACGTCATAGTCGGTAAAGGATGCGGCAAACGTTTCTTTTACCATATTCGCCTGCGTAGGATCATCTGCCTTTACAAGCATAACAGAAAGGTCTGCAGTGGTATCAGAAGTATCGTCTGATTCAAACAATGCTGTAATTCGAGGGAAGAACATAACGATAGCGATAGCCACCATCAAAAAGATGGTTACACCGACAAACGCCTTATTCTTGGCATAATTTTTAAGTTCAAATTTAAGTATTTTTCCAAACTGTTTCATTGTTTAGTCCTCCTGTGCGGCATCTCCTGCGTATTCTACGAAAATATCGTTAAGGGAAGGTTCAAAGACCTTTAC
>JAFSEP010000024.1 GCA_017435665.1 Clostridia bacterium
CGTGTAAGTCGCAAACACGGCTTCGAGGGTTCGAATCCCTTGCTCTCCGCCAAAAATGATACCGATACCCGTGTGGTGTCGGTATTATTTTTTCGTTTAATCAGAAGCACGGGATTCGAACAAGGCGGGCGCGAAGCGGAAGAAAACAGTCCGGTGTGACTGTTTTCGCCGACGGGGCAACGAGCAAAGCGAGGCGATAGGTGCGGCAGCACCGGGACAAAATCCCTTGCTCTCCGCCAAAAAATCCGACAAGTTTCGACTTGTCGGATTTTTTTATCCAAGCCGACAGGCTTGGTATATCATCAAGGGCGGCGATGCCGTCCTTGTATCTCATCACACCGAAGGTGTGTATTCTGTCGGCTTGATGATATGCAATGCTTTGCATTGATGATATACAACTTTTTGCGAAGTTGATGATATACAAGGCTCCGCCTTGATTGAGAGCATAACGGCACAATGAAGTTGTCCTTAGGGCAAATGAATTGATTTTTTAGATTTGTTGTTATATAATGAAGTCGGACAATAATACGAAAGGCGAAATACATCAAAGAAAGAAGGTTTGAAATGAAGAAGAAAATGGATAAAATTCTGAAAGCAGCCGGAATAATTGGCATTGTTCTTTTTGTGATTAGTTTAGTTGTAGCTTTTTTTGGATTCTTAATAGGCAGTGAAACCTTTTTCTATACCGGAATTTCTCTTTTGTTTTTTGTGCTTCCCGTATATTTCGTTGTGTTTTTGCTGATTCTTTTAATAGCTGCGATTATAGAAGAAAAAACCAAGTAATTATTAAATTGATGCTCAATAATGCCCATTGATTTAGTTTGTTGCTAAATTAAGCTGTAAACACAAAAAACGATAACGGTGCCTTCAGGTACCGTTATTATTTTTTAGTTAGAATAAAAAAGCAAGGGATTCGAACAAGGAGGGAGCGAAGCGGAAGAAAACAGTCCGGTGTGACTGTTTTCGCCGACGGGGCAACGAGCAAAGCGAGGCGATAGGTGCGGCAGCACCGGGACAAAATCCCTTGCTCTCCGCCATAATCAATACCACTGTTGATACAATGTTGTCGACGGTGGTATCGTTATTTTACAACCATTCCCCCTTGTTCCATAAGGGGTTATAAAACAAAGCGTTGCAGTTTAGGTAGATGTGCTACCTGCTGCAACGCTGTTTTTATGTGGGTGGGTATTGAATTGTGGCTGATTATTGGTAGGTAATCGTTAAATTGTGGGGTATCGTTAAAAGGTGATATTATATGTAGTGATTCTATGTGAGAATTCATTGAATTTAGTGGTTGTATGTGGTATAATTAACAAAATGGCATATGGGGAGAGATATATGATGAAAAATTTCTTTGGTATTAAAGAATCAAAAAAAGAAAGTATATGTCCTGTTTGCGGTAGAAAACTCATTGATGATTTTTGTAATGCTTGCAATAAATACAGTTCATCTGAAACAGCTCATAAAAAGTTGAAAGAGAAATATCCTCATGTCAGATGTAAATGTAAGTCTAAAAAAATTGAGTTTAGCATAGAAGAACCAAAAGCTCCGATTCCAAAGAATTTTTTAGATAAAACAGCATTAGACATAATAGAAAAATACAATCAAAAATATCCCCAAGATACTCCTGCATATAGAGAAGTTGCTAAATGTAAAAAGTGCGGTAATAAATGGTATGTTGATGGTTATAGAGATGATAATAAGATAATGGCTTCTATAAGAAATGGATTTCTTGTATTCATTGTCATAGTATTTTTGGCATTAGTTATTACTATAGGCTCTATTTCTGAAAACAAGCAGACAGATTTTGAAACAAATGACATTACAACAACTTCACAAATTACTCAAAACGATATAGAAGAAACCACAAGCGAAATAACAACTACTGATAGCGTTTCTACAACAGACGAACTAATTGATGATTATTATGGAGAAATTGGCAGTGATATAGAAATAGTCACAAAAGCGAATCACCCTAGATATTTAGATGATGTCGAAATTGCAACCGGCATTTGGGAATATGAAATTGACGAAAACAAAGTAGTAGTTAATGGTTTGGACAATTCTGTCCACAATAGAAGTCATATTATTGAAATTGATATAACTGAAGACGATCAAGACCAAAAATATATCTCTTATATCGAAATATATTTTTCTCGTTTTGATGATATCGTATCTTTTGGCGATGCATTAAACATTGTTACAACATATCTTCCTAAAGAAACAATACAGCAATACTATATAGACGGTTTGTCGTATTCAGAATCAAGAGATTCCGGAAACAGAACATTATACTCTAAGTCTTATATACTCAAAGATGATAAATACAGTAATGAACCTAGATTAGAACCTTATTTGGAAATTATGATTTGGGTTGATAAAAACGGAAATGCAGAACAGGCCAGAATTGATTCATATATGTTGTCTGAATTTGATGATGAGACCATGGATGAATGGAAATACGACTTCTTTTCTACAAACAACGAAAAACCAATAATTACAACAACCGAAAAAGTTACAACAACTGAAACAACGACCAAAGAGACTACTACTGTTAAAAGTGGAAGAATTGTATATGTAACACCTTATGGTGAAAAATATCATTGTTCTGCAAGTTGTGCAGGTAGTAATGCAATGGAAAGGGATTATGATGACGTCGAAGGCGTTTATAATCCTTGTAAAAAATGTGCATATTAAAACTTAACCGAGCAGAACGTAAAAACTCTGCTCGGCTTTATTTATTCAATCTCACACCCATTCCTAAACCTCCACACCACCCCCATATACCATAACATTCTGGGTGACTGTCTGCCACGAGGCTTTACATCAGCAAAACAACGATAGCTGGTACAATTGTATCAGCTATCGTTTGTTTTTCTTTTTTTCTGAAGCAAGGGATTCGAACAAGGAGGGATCGAAGCGGAAGAAAACAGTCCGGTGTGACTGTTTTCTTTCAAACGCTGTCCTAAATAATTTTTCCGAACCCGACACCTGTTTCTGCACAAAATGAAAAATCAGATATTGTTTTTTGCACTTTGTGCTGTTGTTTTTTCCATAAAACTGTTGTAAGATAAACTCACAAAGAAAAAGTTTTACTTGTTCGGAATATGAATAGGGTAACAGGTATAACAAAAGGAGAAACAAAATGGATACAATTATAAGCAGAAAGAAAACAGGAATTTTTACAGCAGCGTTATTTATTCTGATTCAGGCAGTAAAAATAACAGTGCAGCACTTTACTATGGTTGACGGGCTTCTGGACGGAGATGCGCTGACAAAGGCACAGATGATTTCCCGCCTTGGAAGCATATGCATTAATGTTATCACCCTGATTCTGGTTGTCGGTGCCGGATACCTTCTCACCAAGGATAAGAAGAAAACCGTTATGTATGTCGGTTCAGTATATTTCGGTATGAATGTTACGGCTCTTTTCACAAAGCTGGTGACTGAAATCAGCCGGTCCTTATACAGCCTTACTGCTCGCCCTTACATAGTTTCAACTGCAGTCGGCATTATCAATTACCTTCTCGTTGCAGTCAGCATTTTCACCGCATACTTTGCGTTTACCGCTATGGAGGGTATTAATAGCAAATTCCCTTCACAAAGCGCAGATACCTCTGTTATGACCGTTTCAAGGGCAAGAAAAAGATATCTTGCAGCCTACGTTATCAGCTCGGTAATTGTTGCAGCATTTTCAACAATCCCTGCTTTTATATTTTCTGTTCTTGATGCTGACGGTATGACAACAGCAGGAAGCACCTTTTCCGTAGTAAGCGGTCTGATGAGCTGGCTTAGTATGGTTATCACCTTTGTAATAATGTATTATACGGGCTACAAGCCGGCCAAAAGTCACGTTGAAGCAATGTGTTTCCGTTCGGCCATTGCTCTTCAAGAACCCGTTACAAGCATTTTCACAGGCACACTCAGCTTTATATTAACTGTAATATCCAACCACTATAATCTTGAGATTATGTCGGGAGACATGAGTAATGCTCATCTCTATTCTATGCTGACAAGTGTCGGTAACGGTGTGATTTTTACTATCGGCTTTGCATTGGAAATTGCTTTATGTATGTATGCATTAAAGCTGTTCTTTACAAAGAAAGCCGAAGCTCCGGTTTTATATGAAGCTGCCACCGATACAGAAGCCTCTGTTGCCGAGGAAGAATAAAATACATAATTCATATGCAAAAGCCCCAATCTGTGCATACAGATTGGGGTGAAACTTTTATAGGAGCATTTCTTACTCATCAAATGCTTCTCTTTTTGCAAGAACTGCATTATGGATATCCTCTTTTGTCTTACCTGTCAGCTTATAGAAGAAGTAGGGAACACCTGCAAGGAACATCATAAGACCGTGGAATACGGTATAGAAGAACAGCATAAGTATCTTTGTTCTGGTGGACTGCACCGGATTGGGAACAAGGTCCGTGGGCTGGATATACTGTATTACAGACCCGTCACCGTAAAGGATTTTAGGTGCAAGGCTGTTGGCAATGGTACCGCTTATCATTGTGCCGATACCCACAACAAAGGGTAAAGTGGCATCAAGACGCTTGCCGGTTTTAAGCTCGATATCCTCAAGCACGTCAGCCTGGAACATACTTGGAAGAAGGTTTGATGCACCGAACTGAAGTCCGATAAGGAAGAGACAGACGATAAATAATATCTGAAGTATGCTGTCCCCTCTTGTAAAATAGAGATATCCGATGCTGAAGGCAATAGTATTTGCGATAACCGAATAAATACCGCTTGCAATATAGAGCACCTTTGAATTGAACTTTTTGAGCAGGAAGTTAATAATGAGCATACCCACTGCAGTACCGATACCTGTGGGAAATCCGAAAAGAAGGAACTTGTTTGTTGCACCCAGAAGGGCAGCAGCAAGGAAAACGCCCATATAGTTCGCAATCGCTCTGAAGCTCTTGAGGAACTCTGAAATTATGATTACCCACGCATACTTGTTTACTATAACGTCACGGAAGCCTATGGCAGGATTGGTTTTACTCGGCGAATAAACAACTCTTTCCTTTACTATGCGCATACCGAACAGCATTGTGATAACGCCCACAACCGAGCATAAAACTGCACTTGCAATATACTGTGCACCTTCGGTCTTTGCAAAAACAGCAACAACTATGATAATAACCTGAGGTGCAGAGTTACCCACCGCAGAAACAAAGCCTCTCAGGGACATAACATTGTCACGCTCTGCAAGGTTTGTGGACATAGCAACCGCAAGTGAATTGATTGTTCCGCCGAAGCAGTTGACAATGCTCCAGGAAAGTCCCATTGTGAGGATATAAATCATCATAAGGTTGCCTGTAAGCCCTGACGGTGTCCAGAAATTCAAGGGGAGTAAAACTGCAACGGGAACCGCACTTAAAGCAATAAGCGGAACAAACTTACCGCCCTTGCCTACCCTTCTGCCGTCAATAAACATTGTTATGGCAAGATTGAAAAATACGGGAACAATTGTCAGAAAGGCATTATAAAAGCTTGCCTGATGCCATGCTACCCTCAACACATTTACAAGGTATGCATTACGGAATGCACCTACCATACCCGTCATATTGGTGTAAAAGAATACTGCCACAAGATACCAGATAAACTCGGGCATACCCACCTGCTTTTGATTTTCGTCAGCATGAAGCAATGAATTATTCTTCGTCATAGTTTTCTCCTTAACATTTCATATATATATTTATACTACACTATTTTCCGCTTATATTTATGAACAATGCGAAAACTCTGTAAAATGTTGTATAACTAACATTACGCCTTTGTTCTGCTAAGAAAAAAAAACGAAGCACCTGTTTCTGACAGGTGCTTCGAAAATCTTTTGATATTCAGTTATGCGATTGCGGGTTCAATAACCTCGGGAGCATCCTCACCGTTTACAAAACCGCCAACGAGATCCCATACTAAATCAAGAATAGCGTTCTTGATGGGGCTGAGGTCGATAATGCCGAGCTTATCAAATACGAAAGCAAGCTTAACAGCGATCTTTGCGATCTTGAGGATTGTCTTAACCTGATACATATCAAGGTTCATAATCATTTCCATGATTTCTTCCTCAGTCATATCCTGGAAGGGATTTGATCCTTCGGGAGCAACTGTTGAAGAACCTTCGCCGCCTTCATTTGCCTCTTCTGCAAATGCGATTGTTGCAAATGAGAATGTCATAAGCACTGCGAGTAAAATAGCGATAATCTTTTTCATACTTGTTTACCTCCTGAAATTTTATGATGTTTCATAACATCTTAGTCACAGTATACTGCATTTCATTAAAAATGTCAATAATTTCTGCAACTCATTACATTTTTTATAAAGATTTTATTAAAGTACCATCTTTTTTCCGCCTCTTGTATATTTCTTCATACAGTGCTTTGCGGAAATTCCGATTATTCCCAATGTAACCAATGCAAACAGGGTTGCAACAGGGTTGCTTTCATATGATGACTTTTTCATATCATTTCCTCCCGACTAATTAAACAACAGGTATAATTGAAAAGCCGAACTTATATGTCTTATCAGCCTTATTCTTATACTCGTCAAGGGTGTGTGCGCCCCAGCTGTCATATCCGCCAATGCCCATCTGTCTTGCGATAACTCTCACCTGAAGCTTATCGCTTTCCTGAAGCTCATAGGGATGCTTTGCTCTTTCAAGAGCATCAATGCTGTATTTTGAAACGTTGATTTCCATTTCATTATCAGCTTCTATTCTAAGCTTACTGCCATTTCCCATAAGGCTTGCATATCTGACACCGGTTCTTTCGCCGTGCTCCTGAGGCTTGAGATACGGAACAAACAGATTATCAATATTGATCTTATAAAGGCCGATATCTGTGCTGAGATTTCTGTCAATATAGTTTTCGTGGGGACCCCTGCCCAGATAATCCATTCTGTAATAATCCTTGCTGACCTCCAGCTTCAGACCGATTTCAGGAATTTCAGGAAGGGAATATCCCGGTGTGAATCCATAGTCAACGTGAACGCCCTTGGTGCTGATTGTATAGATAATCTTTCCCTTGCTTTCAGGCTCGGTGTGAACTGTGAACGAGGTTTCAAGAATAACCTTTTCTCCGTTTTCCTTCAGTCTGTCAAGGCTGAAGCCTGCATCCGCACCCGCATTCTTCCAGCAAGCACAGCGTACTGACTGATGACATCCTCTGTCATTATCGGTCTCAGCTCTCCAGAAGTTGGGCACAATGGGAGTATCGAATATAACCTTACCGCCCATGCTCAGATAATAGAGCTTATTGCTTCTTCTTGAGAAGCGGGCTTCCATATCCTCACCGTAAATATAGATCGTTCCGTATTCAACCTTTGTTGCAATCTCACTTCCGTTGAGCGTAAATCTGTCAAATTTATATTCGTTTACAACAAACTGTTCCTTTGCAACAACGTGGCCTGCCTTTGCCCACTTGACAGAATCCTTCAGTTCAAGCAGAAGGTTGAGATACCATTCCTGCTTGACTCTGCCGTCAATTCCGATTTCAACGACCTTGCTCTCGCCCGGTTTAAGGTCAAGAGAAATATCTCCGCTGTCAACAACAATGCCTTCCTTCACCTGCTGCCAATGAAGATTATATTCATTGAGGTTAGAGAACATAAAGTTATTGGTAATCTCTACAATACCGTTTTCGGGCTTTATGGGTTTAACGGTCATATTCTGATAAAGTCTCTTTATTTCCTCCATTTTCGGGGTGACTGTTCTGTCTGCAAAAAGAAGACCGTTTCCGCTGAAGTTTCCGTCATTAGGCCAATCGCCGAAGTCTCCGCCGTATGCGTAGTAATCCTTACCCTCTGCATTTTTATTAAGAAGAGCCTGATCAACATAATCCCATACAAACCAGCCCTGGAAGTGGGGATACTTATCGCTCAGCTCAATATACTTACTGTTCGCACCGCAGGAGTTACCCATAGCGTGAGAGAACTCGCAGAGCATATAGGGCTTATCCTTCTGTGACCTAAGTCTGCGTTCAAGATCATCGGGTCTGATATACATAAATGAATGAACATCGCTTACCCTGCAATCGTTTTTCGGGTCATCCCATACCGATTCATAATGAACAAAACGGCTGGGGTCATTGAGCTTGAGATAGTCATACATCTTTCTGAAATTTATGCCGCCGCTGCATTCGTTACCCAGCGACCAGCAGATAATCGAGGGGTGATTCTTATCTCTCTGATAAAGAGCCTCCACCCTCTGCATACAGGCAGGAGTCCATATATCGTCAGAGCCGGGAATAAGAGGTGTATTTCTCAGCTCCATAAATCTTGTTCCGTGGGTTTCAAGGTTATTTTCGTCAATAACATAGATACCGTATTCATCGCAAAGCTCGTACCAATAAGGACTGTTGGGGTAATGTGAGGTACGCACCGCATTGATGTTATTTGACTTCAGGAGCATAATATCCTTACCCATTATCTCTCTCGAAACAGCACGGCCGCCTTCAAGGCAGAATTCGTGTCTGTTAACGCCCTTCATAATGAGTCTTTCTCCGTTTATATAAATAACGGAGTTTCTTATTTCAATCTTCCTGAAGCCCGTCTTACAGCTTGCATACTCAGTTGCTTCACCCGTCTTATCCCTGAGTGTGAAAACAACGGTGTAAAGATAAGGATGCTCACTGCTCCAGAGGCTGATAAAGGGTACTGTTGCCCTCAGGGTATATTTACCGGGGGAGCTGATATTTTTTGAAGAAAATGCAACAATATCACCGTTTGCATCGTATATTGTCATCTCTATCTCGTTGTTATCAACAACGCCGTCAAGGAGCATCTCTGCATTAAGTGCACCACTCTTATAGTTGCTGTCGATATCGTGAGTGAGCTTGAAGTCTGAGATATAACCTACGGGGGTTGTGGTGAGATAAACATCTCTGAACACACCGGAAAGTCTCCAGAAATCCTGATCCTCAAGCCAGCTTCCCGTTGAGAAACGGTAAACCTCAAGAGCAATTACGTTTTCTCCGGGATAGAGTGCCTTGGTAATATCGAATTCAACTGTATTGAAGGAGCTTTCGCTGTAACCGAAGCGAAGTCCGTTTATGTAAAGATAAAATGCTGAGTCAACGCCGTCAAAGGTAATCACTACCCTGCTCTTCTGAAAGCCCTCGGGGAGGGTTATTCTCTTTATATAGCAGCCAACGGGGTTTTTATCCGTAGGAGCGTTGGGAGGTGACACTCTTTCGTTACCCTCCCAGGGATACTGAATATTACAGTACTGAGGTGCTCCGTAGCCCTCCGTCTGCCAATGTGAGGGCACTTTTATTGTATCCCAGTCCTCGCTGTCAAACTGAGGCTCTGCATAGCCGAATTCTATCTTCTGATAGTTTTCATATAATCTGAACTTCCATTCACCGTTAAGAGAAATGCATCTCGGTGACATAAATCTGTTGCACTTGAGTGCCTGATCAAGTGTTGCGTAAGGCATAAAGGTTGCACGGGAAGGCATTGCGTTCACCCTTGTAATATCGGGGCGTGACTGCCATTCTGCAAAACCGTCAAGGAATTTCATATCCATAATGTATCATCCTTTCTTACTTAACGTTAACCTTCTTTTCCATTATCCAGCCCGTTATAAGCAGGAGAACAACAGCAAAGACTGCAGTAAATATCTTACCGCCGATACCGTAAACAAACAATACGTTCTGAGCATCGGACATGGATACTGCCTGAAGGCTTACACCTTCGGCGGTTGCCACAACCGAAAGGGGCAGATTATAGGTTGCACCCGTTGAGGCTATCTTGTTTGTGAAATATGCAATAAAGAAGAATACCAGTCCGAACAAGGTGGGCTTATGCTGGAAGCTTCTTGTATTTGCCACAGTAATTGCAAAGAACACAAACGAAAGCATTGAGAGAACCGTTACAATAGAGCCGAGACCCATAACCACCACATAGGTAATGATACTGTTCATTGTGGGCAGGTCGTTGATAACCTGAAGCCCTCTTATCATTTCAAATGCGCTTTCGATAAGTCCGTTTGACTTTGCTTTGAAATACCACACAACAATAATGATTGTGAGAAACAGCACCGCATAGGCAATGATAACCCAGGCAAAGGAAACTATAAACTTTGAGAAAAGCAGATTGCTGCACTTAACGGGAAGTGTATAGCTGAGATAGCCCTGATTTCCGTAAAGGGAATGAGCAAAGTTATTGACTATCATAACAAGAGTCATAATAAGTGAAATAAAGCCGATAAGAACAAGCACTGATGAGCCTGTTGCACCTATCCATGTGATATCCGTTACATAGGATAAGAGCATAAATAAAATTGTTACGCCTGCTGCCGCATAAACGGTGATAAGGCTTTTTGAGGTCTGTATAAATTCATTTTTTATGAGCTTACCAAGCATATGCGAACACCTCCTTGAAAATATCCTCAACAGTCTTGCCTTCCTCCTTGAGCTGCTTAACATCCGCATTGAGGACAAGCTTGCCCTTTGAAATCATAAGGGCTCTGTCAAGCACAGGCTCAATATCGTGAATAAGGTGAGTTGACATAAGCACCGTTGCGTTTTCGGTATAGTTTTTGAGGATAAGGTCAAGTATTGCTTCTCTTGCCGCAGGGTCAACACCGCCCAAGGGCTCGTCAAGAATATAGAGCTTTGCCCTTCTGCACATTACGAGAATAAGGCTTATTTTTTCCTGCTGACCCTTTGACATTGTCTTGATTTTCTGTTTCATATCAAGTCCGAAATCCTTGACCATCTGTTCAGCTTTTGCCGGATCAAAATCGGCATAGAAATCGGAGAAATACTTAATTGCATCTTTGGGTCTCATCCAGTCGGGAAGATAGGATTTTTCAGGCAGGTATGCAATAACACTCTTTGTGTGTACTCCCGGCTCCTCACCGTCAATGAAAACGTGACCCTCATAGTCCTTTATAAGACCGGTCATTGTCTTAATGAGGGTAGTTTTACCGCAGCCGTTGGGACCGAGGAGACCGATTATCTGGTTTTCCTCAAGATAAAGGTCAATTCCGTTAAGAACAACCTTGTGTCCGTAGGATTTACTCAAATTTCTTATCTGAATTATTTCTTTCATCCGTGTCACTTCCTATGTGAATTTAATTATTTCTTCTTGTCATTAAAAGGCAAAGCATCGTCCAAAGCAAATGATAAGCTATTATCATTATGTGAGAAACGAAGAAGCTGGTTGCCACAATGTTCAGTACGGCAGAAATTGCAAAAGCAAAGCCGATACTGATTGCCTGAATAAGCATTGACAAAGACTGAACGTCATAAAGTCTGAAAGCGGTATTGATAACCCTGAGAAGCCCTGTTACGTTTCTCTTATAAATAAGTCCTGTCCGCTTTTGCTTTGCGGTTCTGTCAATACTTTTCTTTATGGTTTCCATCCCTGCCCAATTAACCGTTTTTACTGACGAAACGTCAACACCGATACTGTTTGATACAAATACCTCATCAATATGCGGGTCGGTTGTCATAAGCATAAGAATAATACCTGTGTTATATATTTTTTCAAGCTGCTTCTTCGTCATTCTTCCGATAAAATACTCGGCGCAGAACATGGCAATAACCATTGAATCAACTGCAAGATAGAACACCTTTTTGCCCTCGTTTTTGTATGCGGCTTCAAGGTATTCGGGAGGAACCTCAAGATTATGCTCAATCATCATCTGTCTGGTTCCCAGAAGAACACGTCTGTCCTCTACCCAGCAGGAAAGACCCAGCTTTTCTTCATATTCAAGGCTTTCAACCTCAGGAACGTTCAGCTGCTGTTCCTTGATGAAGCCCTCCACCTCTTTTTTCAGCACGCCCTCAGATTGAAGTATCACAGCGCAGACTATCTCAAAAGCGTGAACCGTATCAATGGGAGAACGGGAATTTATTATATGAAACCTTGATATTTCACCGTTGAAGATTTCGGCAGTATCAAGCACGATTGCATCCGTATTATCAATATACTCAACTGCCTCATAGCCGAGAATTTCACAGCCGCTTCGGTTCAGACTGATGTTGGCGTTGGATATAAGATTTATCAGCACAAAGGATATAAATGCAGGTGCCGTCAGCAACGCAGCCGAAGCAAATGCCGTTGAAAAGGCTATCCACGTTCCGTAGGTCATCTTTGCTATCACGGCACAGATAACCGAAAGCACAAGCATACAGGGAACGGCAAACTTCATAAAGCCGTTCTGCTTATCCTTTATCGTAGAGCTGTCCATAAACGAATCGGGTACCTCAACCTCACTTGCGCAAAGAATGTTGGGCTCCTTGGAATTGCTTATGCCTGCCGCCAGCTTATCCGTGTCTCTGCCAAGAGAATATATACCTAGAATTTTTTCATTCTTCGTTATTGTTTCAAGATTGCGCATTATCATTGTGTTTTCCTGCTTATCAGCGAGCACACTTATAAGCACAATCACACTCAGAGCAAGTGTAAAGAAATGAGTTGAAGCCGTTATTTCCTCACGGAACACAAGCTGCATAACCGTATGGAACATATTGCATACGCACAGAACAAGCAGGAAAAGCTCATTATTGGGTGAGAAGCCCTCACTCTTTTTCAGCCTGCCTATAAACATATCCGTGCACACACCTATAACCGGGATGCTGAGAGCCGCAGCAATGAGATAAAAGACATAGCTTTGCTCTGTCATAACCGGAGCCAGCGCAGGAAGCCTGCCTCCCGTATAAACAGCCTTGATAACCTCTGCAATACCCAACAATACCGTTGTCACGAGCATAGTTATAAATCTTGATTTATTCTTATCGGCAGCGGTTTTCAGCTCCAGCTTTACCCTGCCCACATCTATTTTTTCATAAACCTTGCTGTTTCTCTTTTTCAGCAGCTCCGTCTTTTTTGTATTCTCTCTTTTGGGCTTTTTCAGCTTTTCCACAGCCGAGAAAATATCCTCGCCCTTTTTCGGCTTTACCATATCGGCAGCATTTGAATCAGCCTGTTCTTCGTCGCTGTAAACGGTGCTGTCCGTGAGGTTTTCGGTGAAAAGCCTGAAATTCTTTATCCTGCCCTTACGGTTTTCCTTGCATTCCTCCTCAAGCCTCAGCTCGTCTTCGGTTGCTTCTGTCTGTCCGCTTACCTTTGTATGCTCCGAGGAGGTTATTGCCTCAACGTTTCTGAGCTTATCAAAAACTCTGGTCTTATCATCGCTCTCTGTTTTTTCGTCATGAGCCTCGCCTTCGTTTAAATCAACCCTGAACATTTCTTCAAAAAGTGCATCATCAAATGCACTTCTGATTTTCTTGTCTTCCTCAGGATCTTCGGTATCCTCCTCGGGCGTAATTTCCTCAGCCTCGTCCTCACCGTCAGGCTCTTCTTCGGCAACAGCTTCTTCGCCGCTTCCGTCAGAAACAGCCTCCTCTGTCACCGCTTCCTCCGTTACGTCCTCTGCATTCTCACCCGTGTCTGCTTCGGAAACAGTCTCCTTTTCTTCCACGGGGGTGATGTCGGTTTTATCCTTGGGAGCACCCGTGTCTATTCTGCTTTTTGCTTTGTTGTATATCTCATCAAAAGAGCTTTCCTTATCCTTTCTGATTTCGGCAAGAAGCTCATCGATATTGATATCATTTCTCTCTGACATAGTTTCACTTCCTTTGCAAAAGGTTTCTTCTTTATTTTTTTACTTTGCTTTTATATCCGAACGCTGTCTTGAAATTTCATACATAAGTATGCCTGCCGCAACGGAGGCATTGAGAGATGTTATATTTCCCTTCATAGGAAGGGACACGATGAAATCGCACTTTTCTTTCACAAGTCTGCCTATACCGTTTCCCTCAGAACCGATTACAAGTCCCACGGGACCGTTATAGTCCTGCTGACACCAGCAGGTACCGTCCATATCGGCACCGTAAATCCAGAGCCCTCTTTTTTTCAGGTCATCTATTGTGCCGGGAAGATTTGCAACCTTTGCCACGGGCACATATTCAAGGGCACCTGCGGCAGTTTTGGCAACGGAAAAGCTCAGGGAAGCGGAGCGACGCTTGGGAATGATTACACCGTGAGCACCCGCTGTTTCCGCTGTTCTCACAATGGCACCGAGGTTTCTCGGGTCCTCAAGCTCGTCAAGGATGATGATGAAGGGAGCTTCTCCTCTGCTTTCGGCAAGAGCGAACATATCGTCAATGCTTGAATATTCGTGTGCCGCCGCAAAGCAGATAACACCCTGATGACTGCTTCCGCCACTCATTGTATCAAGCTTCTTGTTATCAACCTCTTTTATGACTATTCCTCTTTCACGGCAAGCGGATATAATTCTTCCGATTGAGCCGTTTTTGTCTCCTCTTGAAACAAGAAGCGAATCAATGGGTCTGCCGCTGCTGAGAGCCTCCATAACAGCATTTCTGCCTATTATCATATCGAGATTTTCTTTATAATTATCATTGTTTTTATTTTTATCAAAAGCCACTTTTTCTTCCTCCGATTTCGTTTATAAAAACACTAATCCTATTTTAAAATCATAATCTTGTATATTATATCATACTTGATAAATAAAAGCACCACTTTTTTGAAAGTTTTTCAGATTTTGATAGTTTATAAATTTTTCATAAGTTTTCAACAAAATATTGCCATTTTTCGTGTTTTATGTTATAATTCGTTTGTTATTTAAAAAACTCTCTGAATGGAGGAACAGCTATGAAAAAGACATGGTATAAGGAAATGGTTGTTTACCAGATCTGGCCCAGAAGCTTCAAGGATTCCAACGGCGACGGTATCGGTGACCTTGAGGGTATCTATGAAAAGCTGGACTATATCAAGAGCATAGGTATAGATGCAATCTGGTTTTCACCTCTTTATCCCTCTCCCAATGCCGACTACGGTAATGATATTGCCGATTATATGGATATCAACCCCGAATACGGCGATATGGAAACCTTCAAGAAGGTGCTCGACGGTGCTCACGAGCGTGGCATGAAGGTATTTATGGATCTTGTTGTAAACCACACATCAACCGAACACAAGTGGTTCAAGGAAAGCATCAAGGGTCCTGATAACCCGTACCACGATTATTATATATGGCGCAAGGGTAAGGGCAAGGACGGCAAGAAGCCCCCCAACAACTGGCTTTCAACCTTTGAAGGCGGTGCTTGGGAATATGTGCCCGAAATAGACGAATATTATCTCCACGTTTTCACAAAGGGTCAGCCCGACCTTAATATGGACAACCCCAAAGTGCGTGAAGAGGTTAAGAACATTCTCAAGTTCTGGCTCGATATGGGTGTTGACGGCTTCCGTGAGGACGTTATTACCTATATTTCAAAGAAGGAAGGTCTGCCCAACGGTATTCCCATTCCCGTTGCCTGCGGTATGGAGCATTACAACTGCGGTCCTCACCTTTATGAATACCTCAAGGAATTCCACGATGACGTGCTTTCAAAGTACGATTGCTTCACAGTCGGTGAAGGTCCTCTCCTTACACCCGACAAGGCTCTTCCTCTTGTAACAGAGGGTGAAGGTCAGGTGCTCAAGACAATGTTCAGCTTTGACCATCTTGAAGCAGACTGCTTTATGACCGACTGGATCAAGACTCCCTTCAATCTCAAGAAAATGAAGAAGTGCTACAAGAAGTGGTATGATGCTATGAACGGCAAGGCATGGCATACACTCTACCTTGAAAACCACGACCATCCCAGAATTATTGACCGCTACGGCAGTCTCAAATACAGAGTTGAAAGTGCAAAGATGCTTGCAACGATGTGTTATCTTCAGAAGGGAACTCCCTTCATTTATCAGGGTCAGGAAATCGGTATGACAAATATTGAGCTTCATTCAATAGATGAGTTCAAGGATATGATTACCTTTAACAACCAGAAGCTGTTCAGCAAGCTGGGCATCAAGGGTGACAGATTTGTCAAGATGGCAAATGCAGGCTCACGTGAAAACTCAAGAACTCCCGTTCAGTGGGACGATTCCGAAAATGCAGGCTTCACAACAGGTACCCCCTGGTTCAACATCAATCCTAACTACAAGGAAATCAACGTTGCTCAGGCTGAGAATGATCCCAACTCAATTCTCAACTACTACCGTAAGCTTCTCAAGTTCCGTAAGGAGCACGAAATTGCAATTTACGGTGCATACAGAGAGTATTATGAGGACAGCAAGAAGGCCTATGTTTACGAGAGAACATATATGGGCGAAAGAATGCTTGTTATCTGCTCATTCTCAGAGGATGGCGAAAAGATTATCGCTCCCGAGGGCTATGATCTTTCAAAGGGTGAGCTTGTTCTTGCAAACTACGACCTTAACCCTGTATTCAACAACGGCTTTGTTACAAGACCCTACGAATGCAGAGTTTATTACTTCGCAGACTGATAATAGCTGCAATCATTTACGCGCACGACCGTCAGGTCGTGCGCTTTTTCTGTGCAGGGTGCGGGTTTGCCGGGGGGGCTCGGCAGCCTGCCGCAGGCAGGCTGAAGCGTGGCGCAGCCACGCGTACTTGCGAAGCAAGACCGAGCCCCACCCCACCGGAAACCTGATAAAAACCGGAAACAAACATCCGGGCAGGTATATCTGCACACAAGAGTGTCAATATTTAGATAAGATTGACAAAAAAATATCATATTTTATCAATGTTTATACTATTTACCACTTGAAAAAAATCCCGTTTTGATATACAATAATTGGTGGTTTGAATTAAATCATAAACAGAAAGGAAAATACACATGAACGTTTTAAACAAAAAGTCAGTTGAAGACATTGACGTAAGTGGCAAGAAGGTTCTTGTACGTTGCGACTTCAATGTTAAGATGGAAGACGGAGTTATCACAAGTGACAAGAGAATTGTTGCTTCACTCCCCACAATTCAGTATCTCCTTAAAAATAACGCAAAGGTTATCCTTTGCTCACACTTAGGCAGACCCAAGGGTGAATTCAAGCCCGAATTTTCTCTTGCTCCCGTTGCCGCACGTCTTGCTGAACTCCTCGGTCAGGAGGTTAAGATGGCAACAGACGTTGTTGGTGAAAGCGCACAGGCTCTCGCTGCTAACCTTAAAGACGGCGAAGTTATGCTCATCGAAAACGTACGTTTCCACGCAGAAGAAACAAAGAACGATCCCGAATTCAGCAAAAAGCTTGCTGACCTTGCTGAAATCTATGTAAACGATGCTTTCGGCTCAGCTCACAGAGCACACAGTTCAACAACAGGTGTTGCTGATTACCTTCCCGCTGTTTGCGGCTATCTTATCAGAAAAGAGCTCGAATATATCGGCGGCGCTCTCGAAAGCCCCAAGAGACCTCTCGTTGCTATCCTTGGCGGTGCAAAGGTTTCAGATAAAATCGGTGTTATCACAAACCTTCTTGATAAGGTTGATACACTCATCGTAGGCGGTGGTATGGCTTACACCTTCTTCGCTGCTCTCGGTCACTCAGTAGGTACATCAATCTGTGAAACAGACAAGATTGAGCTTGCTAAGGAAATGATGGAAAGCGCAAAGGCAAAGAACGTAAACTTCCTTATCCCTGTTGATAACGTTGTCGGTCTCGAATATAAGGCTGACACAGAGTGGAAGATTGTTGATTCAGACGATATTCCCGACGGTTGGATGGGTCTTGATATCGGCCCCAAGTCAACAGAAATGTTTGCAAATGCCGTTAAGGATGCAGGCACAGTTATCTGGAACGGTCCCATGGGTGTTTCAGAGTGGGCAAACTTCGCAAATGGTACAATCGGTGTTGCAACAGCTATTGCTGAAAGCGATGCTATCTCAATCATCGGCGGCGGCGACTCAGCAGCAGCTATCCAGAAGCTCGGCTTTGCTGACAAGATGAGCCACATTTCAACAGGCGGCGGTGCTTCTCTCGAATTCCTCGAGGGTAAGGCTCTTCCCGGTGTGGTTGCTCTTAACGATAAGTAATAATAAAAAATAACGAAAAGGAAGTAATCATTATGAATAAAGCAACACGTAAGGCAGTTATCGCAGGTAACTGGAAAATGAATATGACTCCCTCTCAGGCAACAGCTCTCATCAATGAAATGAAGCCTCTCGTTGCAGGTGCTGACTGTGAAGTTGTTCTCTGCGTACCCTTTGTAGACATCCCTGCAGCTATTGAAGCAGCAAAGGGCTCAAACATTAAGATCGGTGCTGAAAATGTACACTTCAAGGCATCAGGCGCATACACAGGCGAAATCTCAGCTGATATGCTCAAGGAGCTTGGCGTTGAATATGTTGTTATCGGTCACAGCGAAAGAAGACAGTACTTCGCTGAAACAGACCAGACTGTAAACCTTCGCACACTCGCAGCTCTCGGTGCAGGTCTCAAGCCCATCGTTTGCGTTGGCGAAACTCTTGAGCAGAGAGAACTCGGCTACACAGAAACCCTCCTCAAGTATCAGACAAAGATGGCTCTTACAAACGTAACAGCAGATCAGCTCAAGGATGTTGTTATCGCATACGAACCCGTTTGGGCTATCGGAACAGGCGTTACTGCTACTGCTGACCAGGCTGACGAGGGCAACGGCTTCGTTCGTGCAGCAGTTGCTGAAGCTTACGGTGCAGACGTTGCTGAAACAGTAACAATCCAGTACGGCGGTTCAATGAACGCAGGCAACGCAGCAGAGCTTGTTGCAAAGGTAAATGTTGACGGTGGTCTCATCGGCGGCGCATCACTCAAGGCAGCAGACTTCTCAGTTATCGTTAAGGCTGCAAGCGTTTGATAAAGCAAAAATACGGGGGTCGGTAACTCGACTCCCGTTATTTCAAGAAGAAAGGATACTCCAATGAAAAAACCTGTTTTATTATGCATAATGGACGGTTTCGGTAACAACCCCTCAGACTACGGTAATGCCGTGGTTGCAGCAGCAACACCGAACCTTGATAAAATCATAAAGGAAAACCCCTGCACCTTCATCGGCGCATCAGGTATGGATGTAGGTCTGCCCGACGGTCAGATGGGTAACAGCGAGGTTGGCCACACAAATATCGGCGCAGGCAGAGTTGTATATCAGGAGCTTACAAGAATCACAAAGTCCATCAAGGACGGTGATTTCTTTGAAAACGAAGCTCTCACAGGTGCTATGGAAAACTGTCTTAAAAACAACTCGGCTCTTCACCTTATGGGTCTGCTCTCAGACGGCGGTGTTCACAGCCACAACACTCATATGTATGCAATCGTTGAGCTTGCAAAGAAAATGGGTGTAAAGGAAGTATACCTTCACTGTCTCCTTGACGGCCGTGACGTACCTCCCACATCAGGTGCTGACTTTGTGGCTGATGCAAAGGCTGAGCTTGAAAAAATCGGCTTAGGCAAGATTGCAACTGTTATGGGCAGATACTACGCTATGGACAGAGACAACCGCTGGGAGCGTGTAGAAAAGGCATATGCCGCTATGGTTTACGGTGAAGGCAACAAGAACAGCGACCCCGTTGCAGCAGTCAGAGCTTCTTATGAAGAAATCGATGCTGAAGGCAAGAACATCACAGACGAGTTCGTTATTCCCACAGTCTGCACAGAAAACGCAACCGTAAAGGCAAACGACAGCGTTGTATTCTATAACTTCCGTCCCGACAGAGCAAGAGAAATCACCAGAACCTTCGTTGACGGCGACTTCGCAGGCTTCGAGAGAAGAAACGGCTTCTTCCCCCTTTACTATGTATGTATGACACAGTATGATGCTACAATGCCCAACGTTCACGTTGCATTCAAGCCTCAGACACTTGAAAATACTTTAGGTGAATACCTTGCAAAGATGGGCAAGACTCAGCTGAGAATTGCCGAGACAGAAAAATATGCTCACGTAACCTTCTTCTTCAACGGCGGTGTTGAAAAGCAGTATGAGGGCGAAGACAGAATTCTCGTTGCTTCACCCAAGGTTGCAACCTACGACCTTCAGCCCGAAATGAGCGCATATGAGGTAACAGACAAGGTTGTTGAAGCAATCAAGAGTGACAAGTATGATGTTATCATTCTCAACTTCGCTAACTGCGATATGGTCGGTCACACAGGTATCTTTGATGCTGCGAAGGCAGCAGTTGAAGCTGTTGACACCTGCGTTGGCAAGGTGCATAGTGCTGTTATGGAAATGGGCGGCGTAATGCTCATCACAGCTGACCACGGTAACGCTGACAAGATGTATGAGCCTGACGGTTCACCCTTCACAGCTCACACCACATTCCCCGTTCCCTTCGTTGTCACAGGCTATGACTGCGAGCTTCGTGAAGGCGGTAAGCTTTGCGATATCGCTCCCACAATTCTCAAGATTATGGGTATCGAGCAGCCGGCTGAAATGACAGGCGAAAGCATTGTGAAGTAAGAAACTCTAATATAGTTTATATAGCAGTTAACCCCCGAACTCACGTTCGGGGGTTTTCGCCGCCCGCAGTCGTGGGCGGGGCGGAACGAAGTTCCGCAGATAAACCTTCCTCCTGCAAAAACGAACAAAAAAACATCCCCGAACACCAAGTGTTCGGGGATTACAATTATCATGCTTTATCTTTTAATCAAATTATATCTGCTCATTACCAAATCGACAATTGTTTGTCTCCTGACCTTCATATTTATTCTGTTTAATATGTCCCATATCATATCTTCATTGATGTCAGGTATATACTTTTTCAGTTCGGGGAAAACATCCGTTAATTCATTAAAAAGTGATATAAGCAAATCGCTCTTCTTCGGGTTGTTCGGATAACCTCTTGAAATAAGTGCCATATTATGATCAAAGCAGGGTGCAAAGCCTAACAATTCACCACTATCCGCATCCCGCATTAAACCGAAATTAGCTGTATGACGATCAGGATTGGCGACGACAGCATCAAGGAAAATCATCTTAATATAATCTTCTATCGCTTCAGGACAGATTTCTTTCAGTTTTTCCACAACGCTCTCATAATCATCGTTATCGCCCATAAACGAAAGCGCCGCCTCAAATATAATTTTGCCACCATCGGTAAAATCCAAAGATTTAACAGCCTTATCGCCTTTCTCATAGTGAGCCATATTCATTCCGAGAGCTTTACCCAGTTCATAAGTAAACAGCTCAGAAAACTGCTCATTATGGTTTGCATCTTTTATCATCCACCATTTACCGTCAATCAGCTTCCAGCACTTTTCGAAGCTGCCCACATTTGTCAGCTCGGGGGTTCTGGTATACTTGCTGTTTGCTGCTCTGTTAAAGCTATCATATGTTCCTTTGAGTGCAAGACGTGAAAAATAGTCATTATCAAACTTCACATCATCATACATCAGCTCGCTGTCAAGAGGCTTGATCCAATATGGGTCCGTTATAGTTGCGCCGTTAACGTGAATAACCGTTGAAACATCATCCTTTTCCTGTAAGCGCAAAGCTTTTTTCAGCAGTCTTGAATTAGCTCGGTGAGAATCGATTGCACGGGTCTCCAGCCACATGTCAGCGTTATGCACTCTTTTGAGATAAAGAGGTAACAATTTATCATTTAAAACAGTAAGCTTATTATTCTTCCACTCTGCTACCGGTGTGTTCTTTGACATAATCAAATAGTTTCTGTTCATTCAATTTACCTCCTTAATCTTAATTTACATTATTATATAATACTGATTTGAAAATATCAATATAATCTGAACAAAAAACATCCCCGAACACTTGGTGTTCGGGGATTACAATTATCATGCTTTAACTATGATTACTGCTCGATAGCGTAAACGCTTACCTTCTTGCGATCCTTACCAACTCTTTCGAACTTAACCTTACCGTCGATGAGAGCGAATAATGTATCGTCTGAACCTCTGCCAACGTTGTTACCCGGATGAATGTGAGTACCACGCTGCTTTACAAGGATGTTACCTGCAAGAACGAACTGACCGTCTGCACGCTTAACACCGAGTCTCTTTGATTCAGAATCACGGCCGTTACGGGTAGAACCCATACCTTTTTTATGAGCGAATAATTGAATGTTTATCTTAAGCATTTTGTTACACCTCCAAGATTTTACTTTGATTCAATGTAGTTTGATAACGTAGTCGGGATATTGCTCAGAAAGCTGTCCGATATGAAGGGCGAAGCCCTCAATCAGCTTCTTTGCCGTTTCATTTTCTTCACTTACAACCAGATGCATATAGCCGTCCTCAACCTCTATATCAGCTTTGACACCGATTATTTCAGTCAGAGTATTGGCTGTCATATAGGCTGCTGAAGAAACTGAGGCGCAGATTATATCACTACCCTCTTCGGCATAGCCGCTGTGTCCGTCAACCTCGAAGCCTTTATAATCACCGAGAATACTTACCGTTATCATGGCGTTAAATTAAGCGTTGATTGCGCTGATAGCAACCTTTGTGTAGGGCTGTCTGTGACCCTTCTTACGCTTTTCGTTCTTCTTTGACTTATAAGTGAATACAACCACTTTCTTTGCCTTACCGTTCTTGAGAACCTTAGCTGATACAGTTGCACCTGCTACTGCAGCACCAACCTTAATACCGTCTTCAGCACCAACAGCGATAACCTTATCAAAGATAACTTCGGAGTCTGCTTCTGCGTCGAGCTTTTCAATGTAGATTTCCTGACCGGCTTCTACCTTGTACTGCTTGCCGCCTGTTTCGATAATTGCGTACATTTTACTAACCTTCCTTTATTATGGACTCGCTACATCGGGCTGATTTTCATCATTTTTGGCGCACCAAATCACGCCGCCCATAGTATGCGGTATGAACAAGTATAACCTATTAATCAAGGTTTGTCAAGAAAAATTTGAAGTTTTTTCCTGCTTTTTTGTCGGTTTTATTTTTTCACTACAAAGCAAAGCCAACCGCTGCTTTCGTTTCTCTCAATAACGGTAAATCCGTACTTCTCAAATGCAGCAAGTACATCCTGCTCTCTCGTATCAATAATACCCGAAGTGATGAATACGCTGTCCTCAGCCATAAACTGAGCAACACTTTCGCAGAACATAATGATAACGTCTGCAACGATGTTTGCTACAACTACGTCATATGTACCGCTGACCTTGTCTACAAGGTTACCCTGAAGGATTTTGTATTCAGGCTCACCGAAACCGTTTGCTTCACCGTTTTCCTTTGCTGTCTTTACTGCAAGAGAATCAATGTCCACACCGATTGCGCTTTCCGCACCCAGAAGAAGTGAGGCAATAGAAAGAATACCGCTTCCGCAGCCGATATCAAGGACTGTCTTTCCCTCACCTACATATTTTTCAAGGGTTTCAAGACAAAGACGTGTCGTATCGTGGGAGCCTGTACCAAAGGCAAGACCCGGCTCTATATTAAGCACTTTACGGTCTGTTTCCTCGGGGCTTTCTTCCCAGAGAGGTCTGATAAGAAGCCTCTCGCCTACGGGCATAGCGTGAAAATACTGCTTCCAGTTGTTTTCCCAATCCTCGTTTCTGCAAGCGATAAGGTCAATATGATTTTCAATTCCCTCTGCCTTATATCTCTCGCTGAGGAAGGCAACAGCCTCTGCAGGACTTTCCTCGGGAGCAATATAAACGTGAACGATTGCCTTTGTTCTGTCCTTCTGAAGAAGCTCCTCGTCAATCAGGTCGATATGCGCAATATCCCATGCCTCCTGCTCAAGATTTGTATAGTCTTCAATGTAAATGCCGTAGGGAACAACCATTGAGGCTATATCCCCTGCCTTATCAACATTTTGAGCATCGATTGTGATTTTAACCTCTGTCCACTGACTCATTTCTCATTCTCCTTTTATCAATACCGTGTATCCGATACCGTCAACAGCTACTCCGCCGTCACACTTTTCACCGCCGAGAGCAACATCTGCGCTCTGCCATTCAGGTGAAAGATAGTAGGTTATGGCATCTGCATTACGGTTCAGTATTACCATTACTTTCTGTTTTTCGTTCTTTCTGATGTATGCGATTACACCGTCTGCCTCAGATACGGGTTCAAATTCACCGTCAATGAATACGCTGTTACCACGTCTGAAGCTGCCAAGCTCTCTGTACCATGAGAGAAGCTCCCCGTTTTCATTTCCCCAGGGATAGCAAACACGGTTGAAGGGGTCCTTATAGCCCTCCATGCCTGCCTCGTCTCCGTAATAGAGTGAAGGCACACCAGGAAGTGTGTACTGAATAAGAGAAGCCATTTTCATCAGCTTCACACCGAAGGCATACTGCTCGTCTGTAAGCTTCCTCTGTGATTGCCAGAGCCTGTCTCTGTATTCACAGCTTTCTCCCGCAAGCATTGTTATAGCTCTTGCCGTATCGTGAGTGCCGATATGATTCATCAGCACATTCACAACCTGAGGCGGGTAATTCTCAAGGATGCTCATTATCTTATCCGTAAAGCCCTGAACATTTCCTGATGCCACATAGTAAATAATCGCATCAGCAAAGGGATAATTCATAACGCTGTCAAGCTGGTCACCGAGAAGATATCTGCGCCTTGCACCGTAGCTGCACTTGTTTGAAGCATCCTCCCAGACCTCACCGAGCACAAGGGCATCCTTGTTTTCCCTCTTTACAGCTGCCCTGAAAGCGTCAAGAAATTTATCGGGTAATTCGTCGGCAACGTCAAGTCTCCAGCCTTTTACCCCTGTTTTAAGCCATTTAGAGGCTATTCCGTCCTCACCGGCAATAAAGCTTATGAAATCATCCTGAGTTTCATCAACCTCAGGCAGAATATCAATACCCCACCACGAGTGATACTTCTCGGGATAATCGGTGAAATTATACCATTTATAATACGGTGACTCCTTTGACTGATAAGCTCCCACGCTGTCGTATCGTCCGTATTTATTGAAATACTTACTGTCATCACCTGTGTGGCTGAACACACCGTCAAGGATTACGGAGATTCCGTATTTCTCAGCTTTTCTGCAAAGGCTCCTGAGGTCTTTCTCCTTACCGAGTAAGGGGTCAATTTTACCGTAATCGGCAGTATCGTATCTGTGATTTGAATTTGCCTCAAAAATCGGATTGAGATAAATACAGCTTACACCGAGAGAAGACATGTATTCCAGCTTCTGCTCAACGCCCTTCAGGTCTCCGCCGAAATAATCGTTGTTTCTGACCTTTCCCTTTTCATCTGGCCGCCATTCGGGCTCACCGCCCCAATCGGTACGGAGAACTCTGTCAGGTGAAACGGTTTTCTTTTCTCCCGAGCAATTGAATCTGTCGGGAAAAATCTGATAGATAATACCGCCCTTGAGCCAATCGGGAGTTTCAAAGCTATCCTTATATACGGTCAGCTGAAACTCTTTTTCTGTCTCACCTAAGACACCTATGCCCTTACCCGAATCGGTTATTACTGTTGAGCCCCAGGAGGTTCTGCATTCAAAGAAGTACCAATACAGACCCTCCTGTGCAGGAGTATAATCAAGGGTCCACCATTCTTCATCGGCACCTTCCATTCGAAGCCATGTAAAGCTGTTGCGGAAGCCCTCTTTTCTTGTTTCTTTATCGTTTCTTACTACAAGATTAACACCCGTACAGCACATAGCACGGGGCAAAACTATATTAAAGGTGACTGTTTCACCCTGCTTTATTGCCCCGAATTTGCTTTTATGGAGACTGTTTCGGGAGTTATAGGGAATATACATATTTATTTCCTCTCTCATATTACATATGGGTTATACATATAAATCATAATGAAATAAAAAAGAACAGTTGGTGATTTATATGTTTGTATTCTCATTAAGGGGCGATAAGCTCAAAAAAGCCATGGTAACGGTACTTGCCGTTGTGGCAGTATTTGCTGCAGTTTTCATTTTCACTCAGAACGGTTCACGGGGTGCCACGCCATCATCAAAAAACGGAATGAATCTCAAAGCCTCCGACGCCGCTGAAAGAATTGCTTTTCTTTCACAGTTCGGTTGGCAGGTGTCCGAAGACCCTCTTGAGGTCAGCGAAATTATCATTCCCTATGAATTTGATGAAACCTACACAAAGTATAACGAGCTTCAGAAGGAACAGGACTTTGACCTCTCCGATTATAAGGGCATCCGTGTAAAAAAGTGGACATATGAGGTGCTGAACTATCCCTCATACGAAAACTCCGACGGTATTATACGTGCCAATATCCTCGTTTATGACGGCCACGTCATAGGAGGTGACGTCTGCAATATAGAGCTTGACGGCTTTATGCAGGGTTTCAGCTTGCCGGGTGAAAACACCTCTGAAGAAAGCACTCAACCCGAAGCATCTCAGGCTGAAACAACCCAAGCATCATAATATCTGTTAAAGTGTACCAAACGGTACACTTTAATTATATCAGAATAGCCGTGTTACCCAATCCTTATATCTTTCAAGAAGGCTTATTTCAACGGTTGCCACCATTCGCAGACCGTTTTCCGTGTATTCCTCTTCCTCAACAGCAGAATCTCTGCGTATTTCCGCAGCTATTGCACCCGCCGAAAAAGGAATAAGCAATTCTGTCTTTTTACGTGTGGGCGGAAGCTCCTTTGTTATCCTTTCAAGAAGCTCATCAAGACCCCTTCCCTCAAGTGCAGAAATCATAACGGTTTTGCCGAAGGTGGGCATAGCATAGACGTTACCCACAAGGTCACACTTATTCATAACGGAAATAACAGGCTTGTCTGCACAGCCAAGCTCATCAAGCAGCTTTCTCGTAACCTCAAGATGCTCTGCACAGTGCTCATCACTTGCATCGCATACATTGAGGATAATTGTGGCGCTGCTTGCTTCCTCAAGAGTTGACTTGAAGGCTTCAACAAGGTGGTGGGGAAGCCTTCTGACAAGTCCTACCGTGTCAATAAGCATAACCGTTCTTCCGTCGGGAAGGGTCAATGCTCTTGATGTAGGATCAAGGGTAGCGAAAAGCATATTTTCTGCAAGCACACCTGCATTGGTCAGCCTGTTCATAAGAGTTGACTTGCCTGCATTTGTGTATCCCACAACCGCAACCGTCTGTATTCCGTCCTTTTCCCGTCGCTGTCTGTGGCGGGTCCTTCTTTTTTCAACCTCCTTGAGCTCCTGCTCAAGAGCCTGAATTCTTCGCCTGATATGACGTTTATCGCTTTCAAGCTTTGTTTCACCGGGACCTCTTGTGCCGATACCGCCACCAAGCCTTGAAAGCTGAGTGCCGAGGCCGCCCAGTCTCGGTAATGCATATCTCAGCTGAGCAAGCTCAACCTGAAGCTTACCTTCACTTGAACGTGCTCTTGAAGCGAAGATGTCAAGAATAAGGGTTGTTCTGTCGATTACCCTCACCCTTGTGAGAGTCTCAAGGTTTCTCTGCTGAGACGGTGTAAGCTCACAGTCGAAAATCAGCAGGTCAACGTCGTTGCTCTGTATAAAAGCGATAATCTCGCTGAGCTTTCCCTTGCCCACATAAATTGAGGCTTCAGGTCTTTCTTTTTTCTGGATAACCTTTGCGATAACCTCCGCACCCGCAGTTCTTGCAAGCTCTTCAAGCTCATCAATAGAAACCTCAGCATCAAAGTCACCTGTATCAACACTTATGAGCATCGCCTGCTCGGGTCTTTCGCTGTTTTCATAAATACGCATAAGGTCACCGCCTTTTTCTTAGTATTGTTATATTATAATCAGCTCTTTCGGACAAACGGTAAGATTTTCATAGCCGTCATCCGTTATAAAAGCCATATCTTCAATTCTTACACCGAATTTGCCCGGTAGGTAAATACCCGGCTCATTTGTCACAAGGATGCCTGACTCAAGTACCTTTTTACCAAAGGGTGAGAGCCTCGGTTCTTCGTGAATTTCAATGCCGACACCGTGACCCAAGCCGTGCCCGAAGTAATCACCGTAGCCGGCCTGAGTGATAACATCTCTTGCCGCCTTGTCAACGTCGGCACAGGGTATACCCGGCCTCATAACGGCAAAGGCCTCCGTCTGTGCCTTCAGAACGGTGTCATAAACCTCTTTTTGCTCCCGGCTGACATTACCGACTGCAATAGTTCTTGTCATATCGCTG
The DNA here is from genome assembly GCA_017435665.1 of Clostridia bacterium. Taxonomy (GTDB): domain Bacteria; phylum Bacillota; class Clostridia; order Oscillospirales; family Acutalibacteraceae; genus UBA6857. The sequence goes on from JAFSEP010000024.1 coordinate 27,841, forward strand.
TGGTAGCCGTCAACAACTGCACCGTAATCCATAGTGATAAAATCCCCGTTCTGTATCTTTCTCATACCGGGCACTCCGTGAGGCATTGATGTCTTTTCACCGCTGACTGCGATTGTCTCAAAGGAAAGAGCATCTGCGCCGTTTCTGAGCATAAAATAGTCAAGCTCCAATCCGATTTCCCTTTCGGTCATACCGACCTTTATAAAACCGAGGATATGCTCAAAAGCCTTTTCGGCTATTCTCTGAGCCTTGATAACAAGGTCGATTTCTGCTCTGCTCTTTATCAGTCTGATGGACTCGATTGCATTTTCTAAGGAGTTATCTGTCTCAAATTCGACATTTATTCCTGACGAATACATTGCCAGCTGTCTGAGAGTAATCCTGCCTGATTCAACTGCAAGCTTCTTTATTCCTAATTCTTCCACAACGGGAACAATGCTTTCCTTTATGCTTTTGAATAAAAGCACCTCGTCACAGTCTACGCATTGCTGCTGTGCCGCTTCTATATATCTGCTGTCTGTCAGAAATACTGCCTTCTCTGCAGTAACTATAAGGAAGCCGTCGCTTGAGGGAAATGCGGTAAAATATCTTCTGTTTTCTTCGCTGACAATAAACGCAGCATAATCCTTATCCTGAAGGAAGCTTTTAAGTTTGCCTATATTCATTTTTTCACAACCTCTTTCACCTTGTGAGGTACACCGGTCTGCTTTTCAAGCTCTGCTATAAGCCTTCTGACCGGCTTTTCCTTCATTCTTCTGTATTTATAGAAAAAGTAAAAGCTGAGCTCAGTCTTTGCAGGGTCAACAAGAACGGATACACCGCCTGCGGTATTGGCACCCTTCACATCGGAAAAAACCTGATCACCTATGAAAGCGATTTCTTCAACCTTCAGGTCAAGCATCTCGGCAATTTTGAAAAATCCGTCTGTTGCAGGCTTGTTTGCCATTGAGATACATCTGAGACCTGTCTTCTTTGCAACACGGTTAGCCCTGCCTGTTGTGGCATTTGAAAGAATAACGATAGGTATTCCGCTTTGCTTGACGTTGCTTATCCATTTTTCGCAGTCACCGATAAACTTGGTTGTAGCGTCATAGCAAATCGTATTATCAATATCAACCGCAACAGCTTTTACCTCCCAGGAAAGAATATCCTGAACGCTGATTTTATCGGCTCTTTCATAATGATAATGAGGTATAAGAATATCGTCAATCCGTTTCATAGTATAATCCTCCTCAGCTTTACAATGCACATATTGTCTTTAACAAACTAAAAGAGACAGCAAATTCAGGGATTTGCTGTCTCTTATTTGTTAGAAATTTTCTAAAGAGAAACGCTGCACGGAAATTTGCGATTTCAATGCAATAAGGTTAAAAGAGGACTTGTCCGCTTTTAAACACAACAACCTGAAAACACAGATTTTATGCTGTTTCTTCCCTGCGGTGTTGCCACAGTCTTACTTGAACTTTCTCTTACGAGCAGCTTCAGACTTCTTCTTTCTGGCAACAGAAGGCTTTTCGTAGTGTTCTCTCTTACGTACTTCCTGGATGATACCATCTCTTGAAGTCTGTCTCTTAAAACGTCTGAGAGCACTGTCTAAAGATTCATTTTCTTTAACTTTTACCTGACTCATTTATTTCCCTCCCTCCGCCTGTTTAGCAGGGGTATATTTCCACATAAGGATACTCTGCTATTATATATCAAAGCCTTATGATTGTCAATAGCCCATTAATAAAAACTGTATATAAAAAGATGAAATTTTATTTAACAACAATATTTACCAGCTTACCCTTGACATAAAGCTCCTTGACGATTGTCTTGCCTGCAATAAGCTCGGCTATCTTTTCGTCAGCTTTTACAAGAGCAAGAACGTCATCCTGCTCAATATCAGCGGGAACATTGAACTTAGCCTTAACCTTACCGTTGATCTGAGCTACGATTTCGATAGTTGCATCAACGCACTTGCTTTCATCATAGTCAACCCACTCACCGTTTGCAAGCATACCGTCAAAGCCGTTCATTTCCCACATTTCCTCTGTAACGTGAGGTGCAAAGGGATTGAGCAATGTCAGAAAGGTTTTCAGTTCCTTCTTTGTAACTGAGCCTGCATCGTAAATCTGGTTGAGAAGTGTCATAAGAGCAGCAATAGCTGTGTTGTACTTGAGGCTTTCGATATCCTCAGAAACCTTCTTGATTGTCTTGTTGAAGGAAACCTCAAGCTTCTGTGAGTATTCGTCACCGTCAACAAGAATTTCGTTAAGGTTCCATACTCTGTCAATAAATCTCTTACAGCCCTTTACGCTGTCCTGCGACCAGGGTGCTGCCTTTTCGTAGTCACCCATAAACAATACGTATGTACGAAGTACGTCTGCACCGTAGGATTCAACAACCTCGTTGGGATCAATAACATTACCTCTTGACTTACTCATCTTCACACCGTCGGGACCGAGAATAAGACCCTGAGCAGTTCTCTTTGCGTAAGGCTCTGAATAGGGAACAAGACCTAAATCGTAAAGGAACTTATACCAGAAGCGTGAATAGATAAGGTGACGTGTAACGTGCTCCATACCGCCGTTGTACCAGTCAACGGGCATCCAATATTTAAGCTTTTCGGCATTTGCGAATTCTTCGTTGTTCTTCGGGTCGATATATCTTAAAAAATACCAGGATGAGCCTGCCCACTGAGGCATTGTGTCTGTCTCTCTCTTTGCAGGCTGACCGCACTTGGGACAGGTGCAGTTTACGTAGGAATCAATCTTTGCAAGAGGGCTTTCACCGTCTGTGCCCGGCTCAAAGTTATCAACCTGAGGCAGTTTAAGAGGAAGCTCTTCATAGGGAACAGCAACCATACCGCAATGCTCACAGTGAACAATGGGAATGGGCTCGCCCCAATAGCGCTGTCTGTTGAATGCCCAGTCCTTCATCTTATACTGAACACCGGCTTCGCCTATGCCCTTTTCCTGAAGGAACTCAAGCATCTTTGCGATTGAATCCTTCTTGTTTGTATATCCGTTAAGGAAGTCTGAGTTGACCATATCACCGTCGCCTGTATATGCTTCAACCTCAATATCACCGCCCTTGATAACCTCGATGATATCAATACCGAACTTCTTTGCGAATTCATAGTCACGCTGGTCGTGTGCAGGAACGGCCATAATAGCGCCTGTACCGTAGCCCATCATAACGTAGTCTGATATGTAAATGGGAATTTCCTTGCCGTTTACGGGGTTGATTGCTGAAAGACCGTCAAGTCTTACACCTGTCTTATCCTTTACAAGCTGAGTTCTTTCAAACTCTGTCTTCTTTGCACACTCTGCCTTGTATGCTTCAATTTCATCTGTGTTCTTCAGCATATGGCTGTACTTTTCAAGAAGAGGATGCTCGGGAGCCATAACCATAAAGGTTACACCGAAGAGTGTATCGGGACGGGTTGTGTAAATCTTGAGAAGCTCATCTGTGCCCTTGATACTGAACTGAACAAATGCACCAACTGACTTACCGATCCAGTTTCTCTGCTGAAGCTCAACGTTGGGAAGGTAATCAACCTCCTTGAGACCTTCAAGAAGCTTGTCTGCATATTCTGTAATTCTCAGGTACCATACGTCCTTTGACTTCTGAACAATATCGCTGTGGCAGATATCGCACTTGCCTCCCTGAGAGTCCTCGTTTGAAAGAACAACCTTACATGAGGGGCAATAGTTTACAAGGGTCTTATCTCTGAAGGCAAGACCGTTTTCGAACATCTTGAGGAAAATCCACTGTGTCCACTTATAGTAATCCTCTTCAGTTGTATCGATAACTCTGTCCCAGTCAAATGAGAAGCCGACCTTCTTGAGCTGAGAAGTGAACTTCTCAATGTTCATATCGGTAACCTTTCTGGGATGAATACCTGTCTTTATAGCATAGTTTTCCGTGGGAAGACCGTAAGCGTCGAAGCCGATGGGGAAAAGCACGTTATAGCCCTGCATTCTTCTCTTTCTTGAAACGACCTCAAGACCTGAGTAAGCCTTGATATGACCTACGTGCATACCGGCACCGCTGGGATACGGGAACTCAACAAGGCCGTAGAACTTAGGCTTATCAAACTCATCAACTGCCTTGAATACGCCTGTTTCCTCCCATTTTTTCTGCCATTTTTCTTCCGCTGATTTGAAATCGTATCTCATAGTTTTTCTATCCTTTCAGAATTAGTCCTCTGTGATTAAATCGCTGATATCCACAGGTGTTGCATCACTCCACAGACGCTCTAAGTCATAATACTCTCTTGTTTCTCTTGTGAATATATGAACTAAGACATCACTGTAATCAAGCAGTATCCAGCCTGTTGCCTTACCTGTGATTTTAAAGGGTTCAACACCCTGTTTTGACATTTCGAACTCAACATCTCCCGCAAGGGACTTAACGTGAGTGTTTGAAGTACCGTTTACGATAACAAAGTAGTCACCGATAATGGTCTTCTCTGCAATTTCAAGTGCCATAATATCAATACCCTTTTTCTCGTCGAGTATTTTCACTACTGCCCTTGCCTTCTCAAGACTTGTCATTTTCATCTTCCTTTCCGTAATTATCTATTGTAACTGATTTTTCTATTAATTCATTATAAAGTGCAACACTATCCGGATGAAGCACCTGTCTTTTTTTCACAAGGTCGGGTATGCAGAAGTCCACTGCAAACAGACACGCCTTGTCAAGACTTTCATAGGCAAGCTCTCTCATATAGTCAACGCCCGGGAATTTTCTCTCAAATGAGACAAAATCCGCCACATAAACTATCTTTTCAAGGGTAGTCATTCCTGCTTTTCCCGTTGTGTGATAACGGACTGCGGAAATGATTTCCTCATCCTCAAAGCCAAGCTCATCCCTTATATAAACGCTTCCTGATATGGCGTGGTGAAGCTTAGGATTATTCTTTTCTTCCAAGCTCAGTATTATACCACCATTTTCAATAATTTGCAACTGTTCAACCCCATCAGTATTCTTCGTTATATCGTGAACAAGACCTGCAATATAGGCTCTGTGAGTATCTTCTCCGTGTTTTTCAGCAAGTATCCTTGCCATTTCAGCCACGCCCAGAGAATGATTGAATCTGTAATCGTCAAGTCTCTCTCTCAGGAGAACTGTAAGCTTCTCTGCATCATATTTACACATTATAGAGCCTCTTTTCTTTGATATATGCCCACACCTTCTCACCTGTCAGGGATGATACATCCTCACCCCTTGCCACCATCTCCCTTATCCGAGTTGATGAAAGCACCGTTGGTTCAAGTGAGGAAAAAACTATATCTCCTTCACCAAGTCCGAGGGCTTCAATGGCATAAGCCTTCATATGAGCATTATCAATATCGTTTTCCCTTGTCAGCACGCAGAGGGTGCATTTTCTGAGGATATCCTCATATCTGTACCACTTGTGAAAGCTGAGAAGCATATCCGAGCCGATTATTAAATACAACTCAGCTTCGGGATACTTTTCCTCAAGCTGACAAAGTGTGTCATAAGTGTAGCTTTTTCCCTGACGCCGGATTTCCATATCGCTGATTTCGGTATTCTCCGCATCAAAGAGAAGTCTGCACATCTCGAGCCTGTCCTCGCCGTCTGCAAGGCTCTGAGCCTGCTTGTGAGGTGGCTGATATGTGGGTATGATAATCAGCTTATCAAAACTCAGTCTGCGGGAAAAATCCTCAGCAATATTCAGATGTGCCAGATGGGGCGGATTGAATGTGCCGCCGAAAATTCCTATCTTCATCTTGAAAAACGCTTTCCCTTATTTTCCTTTGCGGCCTTTGCCATTCTTGCCTTTTTCTCAGCGAGCTTTTTTGCCTTTTCTTTTTCCTTTGCCTTTTTGGCAATTTCAGGGTTTTCTCTGTATAAAACGATAACACCGCCAACAACCTGAATAACCTCGCTGTTTGTTGCCTGAGCCAGCTCATCGGCAACCTCTCTGGGTGTTACGGGTGAGGATTCGAGAAGCACCTTCACCTTGATAAGCTCTCTTGCAGTAAGTGCATCGTCTGTCTGCTTGATTATGGCATCACTCATTCCGCCCTTGCCTATCTGGAACAAGGGAGTAAGTGAGTTGGCTTTTGCTCGCCAGCCTGCTCTTTCTTTACCTGTCATTTTTTATCTCCTTAGGATTATATCTTAACATTTCCGGTAATATCTTAACCAATTCTCTGAGTGCATTTCCTCTGTGGCTAACGGCATCCTTTTCTTCCTTGCTGAACTGAGCAAAGCTTCTGTCACCTACCATAAACAAGGGGTCATAGCCGAAGCCTCCGTCACCGAGTCTTTCATAGCCTATTTTCCCCTCGCAGACACCTGAAACGGTTATCTGTCTGCCGTCGGGGAAAACACAGCATACTGCACTTTTGAACCTTGCTGTTCTTTTTTCATCGGGTACACCTTCAAGGAGGGCGAGAAGCTTATCGTTGTTTGCTTCATCGTCACCGTGTTTGCCTGCAAATCTTGCGGAATATACTCCAGGTGCGCCGTCAAGATAGTCAACCATAAGCCCCGAATCGTCAGCTATGCAGGGCATACCGCTTTCACGGCAGCCGCTTTCAGCCTTTATATATGCATTCTCTTCAAAGGTTGTTCCCGTTTCCTCTGCATCGGTAAGCTCAACGCCCTTTTCATCCGCAGTGAACACGTTGATTCCCAAGGGTGCGAGAATTCTCTGAAGCTCATCACGCTTTTTAAGGTTATGAGTTGCGATTATAAAATCCATCAGTCATCCTCCTTGACTGTCTCGGCTGTGTTTTCAAACAGAGCCTTTGCAAATGCGGAGGGGTTGAAGGGCTGAAGGTCGTCTATGCCTTCGCCCACGCCGATGAACTTAACGGGAAGCTTCAGCTCATTCTTGATAGCAAGAACAACACCGCCTCTTGCAGTACCGTCAAGCTTTGTCAGAGCGATACCCGTAATCTCGGCAACGTTCATAAATTCCCTTGCCTGATTTACAGCGTTCTGACCTGTTGTGGCATCAAGGACAAGAAGAATTTCACGGTCAGACCAGGGAAGCTCTCTGTCAATAACTCTGTAAATCTTTGCAAGCTCATCCATAAGGTTCTTCTTATTATGAAGTCTGCCTGCTGTATCGCAGATGATGATATCGCAGTCTCTTGCAATACCTGCATTGATTGTGTCGAACACAACTGCGGCTGGGTCAGCGCCTTCCTTATGCTTGATAATATCAACATCGGCTCTCTCAGCCCAGATTTCAAGCTGTTCAATAGCTGCAGCTCTGAAGGTATCCGCAGCACCGAGGATAACCTTTTTACCCTCTGCCTTATATCTTGCGGCAAGCTTACCGATTGTGGTTGTCTTACCCACACCGTTTACACCGATAACAAGCACGATTGAAGGAATGGTAACAAGACCCATATCCTCACCGCCCTGAAGCATATCGGAAACGATATCTGCAATTATCATCTTTGCGTGCTTGGGGTTACGCACCTCGTTTTTGTCAACTCTCTTGCGAAGCTCCGCAACGATATCCTGAGCTGTCTGAACACCAACATCACCCATTACAAGAACTTCCTCAAGCTCTTCATAAAGGTCGTCATTTATTTCTTCATATGCACCGAGCACATCTTCTATTGCACCTGATACATTCTCTCTTGTTTTTTTAAGACCGAAGCCTAATTTTCTGAAAATACCCATAATTAAACCTCCTTTTCAGTATTGCGAATATTAATTATGTAATACCCATACGTCTTGCCATTTCTGCTGTTTTCAGCTCAAGCAGCTTTGACACGCCTTCCTCCTGCATTGTAACGCCGTAAAGCACGTCAGCTTCTTCCATAGAGCCTCGTCTGTGTGTAATTAGTACGAACTGGGTTGTATCGGTCATTCTTCTCAGGTACTGAGCATACTTCGATACGTTAACCTCGTCAAGTGCCGCCTCAACCTCGTCAAAGATACAGAATGGAGCAGGGTTGACCTTGATAATTGAAATGAGAAGGGCAATAGCTGAAAGTGCCTTTTCACCGCCTGAAAGAAGGTCAATGTTCTGAACATTCTTTCCGGGAGGCTGTACCTTGATTTCAATGTTACTTCCGAGAACATCCGAGGGATCCTCAAGACGAAGCTCTGCCATACCTCCGGCAAAAAGCTCCCTGAAGGTAACGGAGAATTCTCTGTTGATCTTTGCAAACTGCTCTCTGAACTGCTCTGCCATTTTTGCCGTCAGCTCATCAATGAGCTTTATAAGCTCTGCCTTGCTCTTTTCAACATCCTCAACCTGAGAGGACATAAACTCATATCTTTCGCCGACTTCCTTGTATTCCTCGATTGCGCCCACATTGACACTGCCGAGGGCTCTTATCTGGCTTCTCAGCTCATGGAGACGTCTTTGTGACTTAGCCACATCCTCAATAACAATACCGAGCTGCTCTGCCTCACGTCTTGTAAGCTGATACTCGTCATAGAGCTTATTGATGGTCTCGTCATACTCCTTGAGCATGGTGACCTTTCTTTCTTCAAGTCGGGCAAGCTCACCGCTGATTTTTTCACGCTCCGTTGTCTTGTTTCTTTCAAGAATACGAAGCTTTGTGGACTGAGCCTCAGCCTCGTTACGCTCCTCCTGAAGCTTTGCAATGGTTTCCTTGGAGGAAGCACCGCTGTTTCTCAGCTCAAGAGCCTGAAGTCTGAGCTTTTCGATTTCTTCTGCTGTTTCTTTATTCTTATTTTCAATTTCCTCAATTTCCTTGTCAAGCTCAAGCACCTTGTCGCTCTGTGAGCCGATTCGGTTTTTAAGGTCTTCTATACTGTCACGTCTTACCTGAATATCCTTTTCGGCATTATGGATAGCCATATTGATATCAGTTGCCTTTTTGCTAATTTCTTCCTTGAGAAGTGCAGTCTTTTCCCTTTCCTCACCGATTTCGGCAAGCTTTGCTTCAGCCTCATCGAGCTCTGCAGAAATCTCTGCAACCTTCTTCTCTGCTTCTTTGCAGCCCTTTCTTATCTGAGCAATTCTTTCCTCTGAGGAAAGCTTTTCCTGATTAAGCTCATCAAGGGTATGCTGTGCATCGTCGAGCTGCTGCTGAACAAGGCTGAGCTCGCCCTGCTTACGGATTCTTGCTTCCTGAGAATTGAGAAGGTCGGCCTTTGCACCGTCAAGCTCTGCAGTAACGTTTGCAAGATCCTCGCTGAGCACCTTATAATCCTCCTGCATAAGTCTGAGCCTTGCAGAAAGCTCCTGAGTGATCTTTCTGATGTTTTCAATCTCGGTTGAACGGGAAAGAATACCTGCATTCTGGGTTCTTGAGCCACCCGTCATTGAACCGCCGGCATTGATAACCTGACCGTCAAGGGTAACTATCTTGAAACGGTTGGAATACTTCTTACCGATAGCAATGGCGCAATCCATATCCTCTGCAACAACAGTTCTGCCGAGAAGGTTTTTAATTATTGCATCATACTTCTTATCATAAGAAAGAAGCTCTGTGGCAATATTCACAAAACCGTAGCAATCCTCAAGTCCGCTTTCCTGAAGGCTCTTTGCCTTTATTGCAGTAAGAGGAAGGAAGGTTGCACGGCCTGCATTGCTTCTTTTAAGGAACTCAATGGCACGCTTTGCATCGTTTTCATTATCTGTAACAATGTTCTGTATTGCGGCACCGAAGGCTGTTTCAACTGCAACCGCATACTTATCATTAACGGTAATAAGCTGAGAAACTGCACCGTGTATACCTCTGAGCGTACCACGCTTTGTCTCCCTCATAACAGCCTTTACCGCACCCGAATAGCCCTCCATATTCTTCTCAAGGTCTTCCAGCATCTTTGCTCTTGATTCCTTCTTCTGAATATCGAAAGCCTTATCGTCAATCTGCTTTTTAAGCTCGTCTGTTTTAGCAAGCCTGTTATTATATCTGAGTGTGTAGCCGCTGACCGTATTGTTGAGTGAAACGATATTTTCCTCAATGGCATCAAGCTCACTCTGCTGTGTATTTCTCTGCTCTTCAAGCTCTCTTACATTTTCTTTCCTAGCTTCAATAAGCTCATCTATGGTGCTTTCTCTTGAAGAAATCTCATCAATGGCAGACTGAGCCGTTGACGCTGCAACACGGTTGTCTGCAAGCTCCTTTGTAAGTGAAGCAATCTGCGCTGAAACACGGTTGCTTTCGTCTGAAAGTGAACCGCCTTTTTCCTGAGTCTTTGAAATCTGCTCTGCAAAATCAAGAAGCTGTCTCTGTTTCTCCTGAGATAAAGCAGTAAGTTCTTCTATTTCTTTTTCGTTGTTAGCAATTTCTTTTTCAATGGTTTCTTTTGCACTTGTATTTTCATTCTTCTCCCTGATAATTCTTTCGATAGTCTCTTTATTGTGACCGATTGAATTTTCAAGAACAGCTATATTTGCATCAATAGCCATAGCGTTTTCTTCGAACTTTGAAACGCTCTGACGGATTTCTTCGATCTGAACGGTAATCTTCTGCGACTGAGCTATTGCTTCCTCAATCTTTTCTTCAATGGTTGTCAATTCAATCTCAGCCTGCTCATACTGATTTGTGGCAATACTGAGCTTGTCCTCCTGCTCTTTAAGTTCCCTCTTTGCTTTTTCAATGGTATGAAGCCAGAGACCAATTTCAAGATCCTTTTTCTCTGAAGCAAGAACAAGAAACTTTTCAGCCTTCTCACTCTGCACTTTAAGAGGTCCGATTCTGTTTTCAAGCTCCGTGAGAATATCACGAAGTCTGACAAGGTTTTCTTCAGCCTGAGCAAGTCTTCTGAGGGAGTCGTTTCTTGAATAACGGTAGTGTGAAATGCCTGCCGCTTCCTCAAACATTTCACGTCTCTCGTTGCCTCTGGTTGAAATCATTGTATCGATTTTACCCTGACTGACCATTGAATAACCGTCACGTCCAAGACCCGTATCCATAAACATTTCGTGGATATCACGAAGTCTGACGGTTTCACCGTTAATGGCATATTCGCTGTCGCCGGAACGGTAATAGCGTCTTGTGACCGATACCACGTCTGTGTCGTATTTCTTTATGCTTTTATCCGTATTATCAAGCTTGAGGGTAACCTCTGCATAGCCAACGGGACGGCGGATGCTTGTGCCGCTGAAGATGACGTCTTCCATCTTTGAGCCTCTGAGACTCTTGGTTGACTGCTCACCGAGTACCCAACGTATAGCGTCAGAAATATTACTTTTACCGCTTCCGTTAGGGCCGACAACTGCTGTTATTCCCTTTTCAAATTCAAATACGGTTTTATCTGCAAAGGACTTGAAGCCCTGCATCTCCAATGCTTTTAAAATCATCTGAGTTATCCTTTCGGTATGATAGTAAGTTCATACTTTTTAAAGGCAGGATTCTGAACTACCGAGCATCTGTAACCCATTTCTTCAAGATGCTTCAGATTAGTTTTTTTCTGCCCTGTCAGCTGAGAAATAAATTTCGTGCCGACGGTTATTTCTATTTCCCCGTAAGGTATGCCCACGAGTTTTTCTTTTATTTTATCAAGGTATATCCTGCTTTCGCAAAGCTCTCTGAACGCAGGATGATACACCCCTGCCACGAAGCCCTCCTCCACGTTTCCGCCCGAATGAAGACCGAGTCTTATGACGGGTATGTCTGCATTGTGGAACATCAGAAGAAGCTTGCTGCAAAGCTCCACCCCTTCCTCAAGGGTCTGTACCCTGTATTCACCTGCTGTATATTTATCGCACAGCATTGTTCCTTCAAGCACCACCGTGGGATAAATCCTCACCGTATCGGGAGAGAGTTCAATAATCTTCTCAGCAGTCTCAATATCCTTTGTGCTGTCGGACATATAAAGTCCGGTCATCATCTGCAGACCAAGCTCAAAGCCTTTGCTTTTTATAAGACCTGACGCCCTGACAACTGCCTGAGCATCGTGCCCTCTCAGGTTAGCCCTAAGCACCCCGTCATCCATACTCTGACAGCCAAGCTCTATTGCCGTTACACCGTAGCTTTTAAGTATGCCGAGCACTTCTTCATCAATGCAGTCGGGTCTTGTGGAAACTCTTATTCCCTTTACCTGACCGACTCTGATAAACTCCGACGCAGCTTCAAGAAGGGATATCATATAGTCTCTGTCAATTGCCGTAAAGCTGCCGCCGAAAAAGGCAATCTCAGCCTGAGCGCAGTCTCTTCCCTCAAGGGCGGTATTTACTGCCGATTTCACATCGTCTGCATTAATCTGTTTTGCCTGCCCTGATATGCTTTTCTGGTTACAGAAGCTGCACTGATTAGGGCAACCCATATGGGGTACAAACAAAGCTATGTTAATATGCTTCATATCATTCAACCGCTACTCCCATAAGCTCAAGGGCACTTTTGGCCGCTTCCTGTTCGGCAAGCTTCTTGCTCTTGCCTGCTCCCTTACCGATAACGTTACTGTCAAGGTGAACCTCCACCTCAAAGCGCTTATCGTGATCAGGACCGCTTTCCCCCACAAGAACATAAGCAATATGCTCATCACGGTTTTTCTGTATAATTTCCTGTAATGTAGTTTTGTAGTCACGGAAGTTGGGCTTTTCTATGTTTGCCTTGGAAATAAAACGAAGCACAAACCTTTCAGCCTCCTCCTTACCGCCGTCAAGATATATTGCGGCAATAACCGACTCAAAGGCATCTGACAGAATTGACGGTCTTTCTGCCCCGTGCATTCTCATTTCGCCTTTGCCCAAAAGCAGATATTTTCCCAGATCAAGCTCCTTGGCAAAAGCGAAAAGTGACTTTTCACATACAGTAGCCGCCCTGAGCTTTGTAAGCTCTCCCTCGGGCAGGTCGAACTTTTTGTAAAAATATTCAGCCGTGATAACACCGAGAACCGAGTCTCCGAGGAACTCAAGTCTTTCATTGCTTCCCGATGCCAGATGGCGTTCATTGGCATAGGAAGAATGGGTCAGTGCGTGGTTAAGAAGCCTTATATCCTTGAACTCATAACCTAACTTTTCTTCAAGCTCTGTCACTTTTCTCACTCCTTTATATTGTTTTCTTCCATAAATTTCATAAGGTCAGATATCCCTCTTTGTGAAAGGGCGGCATATCTTTCCTTCTTATCTCTTATATGAGGCTCAATGGGAGGAAGCACACCGAAGTTTGCTCCCATGGGCTGAAAGTTTTTCACGCTTTCATCGCTTATGTATCTTGAAAGAGCGCCCATCATTGTAGTTTCAGGCAGGGTAACCGTATCAAGTCCTTCAATAAGCCTTGCCATATTTACACCTGCAAGTATTCCTGAGGATGCTGATTCCATATAACCTTCAACACCTGTTATCTGTCCTGCAAAGAAGAGGTTGCTTCTCTGTCTGAAGGAATAGTCCGAATTCAGAAGCTCAGGTGAGGAAATGAAGGTGTTTCTGTGCATAACACCGTATCTCATAAACTCTGCGTTTTCAAGGGCAGGAATCAGAGAAAATATCCTTTTCTGCTCGGCAAATTTAAGATTTGTCTGGAAGCCTACAAGGTTATAGAGAGTACCCATATTGTTTTCCTTGCGCAGCTGAAGCACAGCCCAGGGTCTGTGTCCCGTTCTCGGGTCTCTGAGCCCTACGGGCTTGAGAGGCCCGAAACGCATTGTGTTCTCCCCTCTTGAAGCCATAACCTCAATAGGCATACAGCCTTCATAAACGTCCTTGCGCTTGTCAAAGGAATGAAGCTCTGCACTCTCACCGTTTATAAGCTCATTATAAAAATGCTCGTATTCTTCTTTATTCATCGGGCAATTAATGTAATCATCATCGCCGCCTCTGTCGTATCGGGAGGCTGTGAATGCCTTCTCCATATTGATGCTGTCTGCAGAAACAATGGGTGCCGCCGCATCGAAGAAGTGGAGTCCCTCACCGCAAAGCTTACTGATGCTTTCGCTGAGGCTGTCACTTGCAAGAGGACCTGCTGCAATAATTACATTGCCCTCAGGAATTTCCGTAACCTCTTCCCTTATGAGATTGATGTATTCGTTTTCCTTTATCTTTTCTGTGATTATCCTTGCAAACTCGTCTCTGTCAACTGCAAGAGCGCCTCCTGCATCGACCTTACACTCATCAGCCGCAAGCATACACAGTGAGCCGAAGCGGCGCATTTCTTCCTTGAGAAGTCCTGCCGCCGATTCAAGTCTCATAGCCTTGAGGGAATTTGAACATACCAGCTCGGCGAGATTTTCATTTTTATGGGCAGGTGAAAATTTAACAGGCTTCATCTCGTAAAGATTAACCTTAATTTTTCTCTTTGCTAACTGCCATGCGGCTTCAACTCCTGCCATACCGCCGCCGATAACCGTTACTGTTCTTTCCATTGCTTTTTATCCTTTGATTATTTTGCTGATTTTCTTGTTGCCTTTGCAGTGTAACCGCACTTTTCATCAAGGCAGCTGAGCATACCGCCCTTACCCTTGAAAAGGCTCTTTCCGCAGTTGGGACACTTTTCATCCGTAGGCTTATCCCATGTTGCAAAATCACACTCAGGCCACTTTTCGCAACCGAAGAAGGCATATCCCTTTTTGCTCTTTCTTGATATTACCTTGCCTCCGCACTTGGGACAGGTTGCCTCTGTCTGCTGAACAAAGGGCTTTGTGTTTTTACATTCGGGATATCCGGGACAGGCAAGGAATTTGCCGAAGCGTCCTGATTTGACCACCATCATTCTTCCGCACTTTTCGCAGGGAATATCGGTGATATCCTCTTTAAGCTGTATCTTCACACCGTCCATTTCGTCCTTTGCCTTCTTGAGACTGACCTCAAAATCGTCATAGAACTCGTGGAGCATACTGATGTAATTTTCCTCTCCTTCACCTACACGGTCAAGGTTTGTTTCCATCTGGGCTGTGAACTTTACGTTTACAATCTTTGAGAATTTATCCTTGAGAAGACCTACGATTGCTTCACCAAGCTCTGTGGGAACAAGCTGCTTCTTCTGTCTTGTGACATATTCACGCTTGATTATGGTGGAAACGATTGTTGCGTATGTGCTCGGTCTGCCTACACCGTTTTCTTCAAGTGTCTTGATGAGGGTATCCTCTGTGAAGCGTGCAGGTGGCTGAGTGAAGTGCTGATTGCCTGTAATCTTCTTATTCTTTACCTTGTCACCGTTCTTTATCTCTGAAGGAAGTGCCTTGGCTTCATCATCTGTATTGTTATCGTAAAGGACGGTGTAACCGTCAAACTTCACGCTGTAACCATTTGCAGTAAAGGTACAGTATCCGTCAACGCCCTGCTTTGTTGCAGTGATTTCCAGCTTTGCCGTATTCTGAACACAGTCAGCCATAAGTGAAGCCACAAATCTGTTCCAGATAAGGGTATAAAGCTTATGCTGCTCTGCAGTAAGACTGCCCTTTACCATATCGGGAGTAAGACCTACGGTAGAGGGACGGATGGCTTCGTGACCGTCCTGAGCCTTGTTCTTTGTCTTAAAATATCTGGGCTTTTCGGGGTTATAGCTGTCACCGTAGTTTTCGGCAACATATTCCCTTACAGCCTGTCTTGCTTCTTCGGAAATACGAAGCGAGTCCGTTCTCATATACGTGATAAGACCCACAGAGCCCATGCCCTTGATATTTACACCTTCATAAAGAGACTGAGCAATTCTCATTGTTTTGTCGGGATGATAGCCCAGCTTTCTTGAAGCATCCTGCTGAAGGGTTGAGGTAATAAAGGGAGGTGCAGGGCTTTTCTTTCTTGTACCTTTTTTAAGAGAGGTTATCTCGAAGTCTGCGCCGTCAATTCTTTCAAGGTATGCGTTTGCCTCCGTCTCATTCTTCAGCTCCTTCTTGCCGTTTTCGTCGCCATAGAAGGAAGCATCAAAGGTCTTGGTCTTGTGCATAAACTTTGCATCTATTGTCCAGTATTCTTCCGGATTGAAGGCTCTGATTTCATTTTCTCTGTCAACAATAATTCTCACAGCCACGCTCTGCACTCTGCCTGCGGAAAGACCTCTTCTGATTTTCTGAGAAACAAAGGGGCTGAGTCTGTATCCCACAAGTCTGTCAAGAATACGTCTGCCCTGCTGAGCATTAACAACGTTCATATCAACCTGCCTGGGATTTGCCATACCGTTCTTTACGCCGGTCCTTGTGATTTCGTTAAAGGTCACACGGTTAGGCTGATTAAGGTCAAGGTCAAGAATTGAAGCCAGATGCCAGGAAATTGCTTCTCCTTCACGGTCAGGGTCAGTTGCAAGATAAACATAATCGCTTTCCTTGACCTTCTGTTTAAGCTCCTTGACAAGTTTTTCCTTGCCCTTAACAATCGCATACTTGGGAGCAAAATCATTTTTTACATCAACGCAAAGTCTTGCTGCCGGCAGGTCACGGACGTGACCCATTGAAGCTGCGATTTCATAATCTGCACCAAGATAATTTTTAAGTGTCTTCGCCTTTGACGGAGACTCAACAATAACTAATTTTGACATTTGTTATATCACCTATCTAATTCTATATTCATTTCCTGCCCCGCACTCGACTATTCCTTCGAACTCAAGTTCTGTCAGGGCAACAAGTACATCTCTTATCTGAATACGGGTTTTCTTTGCAATATCATCAAGATACGCTTCACCCTCCGAAATTGCTTTATAAACCGTTTTTGCTTCCTGACTGAGTAAGTCAGTATTAATTCCGGATTTTTCTTTTTCTCCTTCTGTTTTTTCAGATTTTTCTGCCTTGATTATGTTTTTATTTTTTCTCTTTTTCGGTTTCTCATTCTTTCCCTCGGGATAGTCATCGATTCCCTCGAAAACTGCCTTACCCGTACCGCTGAAATAAAATGAGTCCCTGTTTCTGATTTCAAATCCGTAGAGAGTCAGGATGTCATCTGCAGAAAACACTACTCTTGCACCGTTCTGAGCGAGCTTATTTGCACCCACAAAGCCCTTGCCTCTGGCATCGCCCGTTACAACAAAAAGGTCTTTGTTATATTTAAGAACTCTGTTTGCCGTGCTGAGAGAGCCGCTTTTTTCTCCGGCTTCAACCACAAGGACGCCCTTACAGAATGCTGCCGTAATACGGTTTCTCTGAACAAACTGAAAGCTCTTTGCAGAGGTATAAGGGGGATATTCGGTTATTACTGCACCGTTATGCTCAGCCCTGTTTCTCATCGGTTCATTAACGGAAAGATAGTCATAGCCGAGACCGCAGCCCATTATCACGACGGTTTTGCCGCCTGCATCCATAGCTGAATTATGAGCAACGCTGTCAATCCCCTGGGCTCCGCCGCTGACAATCAGCGCATTTCTTTTTGCAAGCTCAATAGATATTGTTTCTGCAACATCTATTGCATACTGACTGGGCTTTCTTGTCCCGATCACTCCTATGGGCATTTCGTGTGTGAGACACTTCACGTCACCGCTGACATAAAGCACCAAAGGAAAATCAAATATCTGTCTTAGCTGAGGAGGATATTCTCCATCCTCATAATTGACAATTTTCCAACCCTTTTCCTCACAGTCAGATATAACTTTATCGGCTATGCTCAGGTCTGTGATTTCCATTTTTCTGAGCTGTATATCGGAAAACAGCTGAGATGCTCTGAGCAAATCCTTATCTGCATTATATATCTCTTTTGCGCTGTGCCATACGCTCAGTACATCATATGTTCTTGAAGCATAACCCATAACGTTCTGAAGCCATATCCAATATCTGTCGTTCTGCACACAACCGCCCCTTTATCTCATCATTTCCCACATAACTATCGCCGCAGCCATTGAGGCATTAAGACTTTCCGCCCTGCCCTGCATAGGTATCGTCACGTTTCTGCATATTTTCAATACATCCTCGCTTACACCGTTACCCTCGTTGCCCACAACGCTTATAACTCCGCCGCTGAGATCAAGCTCCGTTATCCTTTCCGCAGCTGCATCGGGTGTGGTGGCAAGCACCGTCATCCCCCTTGCCATACAGCCGGACAGATAACCTTTGGCATCATCGGTGAAGATAAGCGGCAATCTGAGGAGAGAGCCCATAGAGGCTCTGAGTGCCTTGGGATTATAGCAGTCACAGCAGCCCGACAGAATTGCTCCGTCAAGTCCCAGCGCTTCAGCTGTTCTTATGACTGCACCCAAGTTCGCAGGATCCTGTATGTTTTCAAGAGCAATATACTTTCCGTCTTCCGAAACATCACCCTTGTTTTCCCTCATACCGCACACGGCAAAAACGCCTTGCGATGACTGAGTTTCAGACAGCTTATCTGCAATATCGTCGCTGATAATATATGAGTTATCCGCACCCTGAATTATTCTTTCCAGTCTTTCACCGTATTTCTCTCTTGCTTTTTCCGTGAAGAAGCATTGACAGACTCTTACTCCGCTTTCAAATGCATCGGAGCAAAGACGGAGACCTTCAAGAAAAAATTCGTTTTTTTCTTTACGGAATTTACCGTTTGAAGCCAGCTTCTGGGCTGTTTTTATCTTTTCATTTGAGCGACTTTCGATAGCTATTATCATAGATTTTCTCCACATAAACAGTCTGTTTTGCCATCTTTCCCCTGTTTTTGACACAGATAAAAAATGACAAATACGCCCGAGAAAAAATCTCGGACGTATGTTTTTTTAATTAGAGAGCTGCCTTTGCCTGTTCGCAGAGAGCTGTGAATGCAGCGGGGTCTGCAATAGCAATTTCTGAGAGCATCTTTCTGTTGAGGTTGATGTCTGCCTTCTTGAGACCGTTAATGAATGTTGAGTAGTTCATACCGTTAGCCTTGCAAGCAGCTGAGATTCTTGTGATCCAAAGACGGCGGAAGTCTCTCTTCTTCTGCTTTCTGCCGATGTATGCATACTGACCTGACTTCATTACAGCCTGCTTAGCTGTCTTGAAAAGGCTGTGCTTTGAGCCGTAGTAGCCCTTAGCGAGCTTTAATACTTTATTTCTTCTCTTGCGAGTCATCATTGCGCCCTTAATACGTGCCATGATAAAGTTCCTCCGTTATTCTTATTTTATTATACTTTTGTTTTAGGTTATTTCTTATTTGTAAGGAATCAAACGCTTGATCTGCTTAACATTTGTTGTATCTGCAACAGATGTCTTACGTAAGCCTCTCTTACGCTTTGTTGACTTCTTTGTAAGGATGTGTGACTTATTTGCATGAGCACGGATGGGCTTTCCGTTCTTTGAAAGCTTGAAGCGCTTCTTTGCACCACTGTGAGTTTTAATTTTAGGCATTGTAGTATCCTCCTTGTTTTTTACTTTGTTGATTTCGGTGCCAGGAACATCATCATTGAGCGACCTTCGAGTTTAGCCGGCTTTTCCACATTGCTGAATTCCTGACAGGCTTCTGAGAAGTTACTCATAATTACAAGACCGTTTTCAGGGTGAGCCATTTCTCTGCCTCTGAAGCGGATTGTAACCTTAACCTTATTGCCCTGTGTAAGGAACTTTCTGGCGTGGTTTACCTTTGTGTCAAAATCGTGCTTGTCAATGTTAAGTGACAGTCTGACTTCCTTGATTTCAATAACACGCTGATTTTTTCTGTTTTCTTTTTCTTTTTTAGCCTGCTCGAAACGGTACTTGCTGTAATCCATAATCTTACATACGGGCGGAGTAGCGTGGGGAGCAATCTTAACAAGATCAAGACCTCTCTTATCAGCTTCTGCCAGAGCCTCCTCTGCGCTCATAATACCGAGCTGTTCACCGTCACCGGCAATTACACGAAGCTCCTTGTCATTGATTTCCTCGTTGATCTGCATTTCTTTGATAGCGATGTTCATGCACCTCCAAATTTGCATTAAAAATCAAAGCGTGAACACACAGGTGTTCACGCATCAATACACAGTTATCCTTAAAACTAAGTATTGACCCCCGTCGAGCGAACCCCGAAGGTGAGAACACACATACTGCTCTACTTTGTTGTAGCAGTATATTACCACCTATCGGAACGGATGTCAAGAGTTTTTCGGAAATTATTTTGATTTCTTCTGTTTTTTGGCTTTGTCTGCGGAGCTTCGCTCCGCCCCGCCCACGACTGCGGGCGGTCTATCGCTCTATCCCCAGATACTCTTCAAGACAAAGACCGCTGTCCTTTATCTTCTTTGCGTTTTCCTTGCCTACATATCTCCAATGCCAAGGCTCACCGACGATACCCGTCTTACCCTTCCATTCTTCCTTATATCTGAGAATAAATCCGTATTTATGAGCGTTTTCGTCAAGCCACTTATATTCTTTTGTCTGATCAAAATCATAATCAAGAGAGCAGATATCCATAGCAAGACCTAAGTTATGCTCGCTTGTGCCCGGCGGAAGAATTACCGCAGACGTCTTAGCCACAGCCTCATTATAGCTGTAACCCTTGCTCTGCCATAAGGCTATACGGTTTTTATGGTTGGTCTCCTGTCTCTCGTAGCTTCTGTAACCTGATATGGGTGTGAGGGTTATACCGTCCTTCTTTGCCGCCTTATACATTTCGGTAAAGCTGTCGGCAACTCTGTGATCCATATAGATATTATAACCGGTATCCGGCAGCACCTTTTTCAGCTCAGGCACGTAGCTCTTGTCGTATTCACGGTATGCGTTGACAACAACCAGCTTCCAGTCTCCCTGAGTGGGGTCAACCTTGACTCTGTTCACCGTTGTTGCCTCCTCTGTCGTAGGCTTCTCTGTCACAAGATATTTACTGCTTATATAGCAGATTTCGCCCTTGTATTCAACCTTGCTCCAGCCGTTTTCACCAATTGCCGTTCTTTTTATGCTTTTACCCATTTTAAGAAGCCCTGCCTTCTCACTTTCCGCTGAGGGCCCCTTTCTTATGTTGACATCGCTTTTTGCATAGACCGTTTCTTCTTTTTCGGTGTACCTGTCGGTGATATTATCGGTTGAAGTTTCCTCCGTGGAAGGTTCCTCCGTTGTACTCTCGTCCGCTGTCTTGTCAGTCGTTGCAGCAGCATCAACGGTGCTCTGCTGAACAGTGGTCTGTGTAGCATTTACCGTATTGCCCTGATTGCGCTTTATAAGTCCGAAAAGCACGGCGAGACATACCACAAGTATCACGCAAAGCACAACTATTATCCAATTGTAATTCTTTTCCTTAATTTTCTCTGCCATTTATATCATCCTTTTAAAATGGGACTGCATTCACAGTCCCATTTTGCTTTATTTATTCAACAGTCACAACGCAGGAGGTTTTCCAACCGCCATCTGCCGTTTTAACGGAAATAAGAGCCTTACCGGGCTTGACAGCCGTAACCTTACCGTTCTTGCTTACGGTTGCAACAGACTTGTTGCTTGATGACCAGGTGACCATCTGGTTTGCAGCATTCTGAGGAAGCACGGTTGCATAAAGTGTCTGTGTCTTTCCTGCTTTGAGCGTAAGTGCACTCTTGTTGAGCTTTACGCCCATTACCTTCTGGTCGTCATCCGTGGGAACTCCGTAAACTGTCACTTTGCAGGTTTTCTTGAATTTACCGTCCTTTGTGGTGCAGGTGATTGTAGCAGTACCTCTGCCCATACCTGTAACCTTACCCTTGGAGCTTACCTTTGCAACAGCCGTATTGCTTGACTTCCATGTCACGTTTTTATTTGTGGCATTTGTCGGCTTGATTGTTGCCGTAAGTCTGTCTGAATCACCGACCATAAGTCTGAGAGTCGATTCGCTGAGTTTCAGGGACTTAACCTTCACAGTCTTAACGGTAACCTTGCACTTATCCTTAACCTTGCCGTCCTTTGTGGTGCAGGTTATGGTTGCCGTGCCCTTGCCAACAGCTGTTATCTTACCGCTTGAGCTTACCTTTGCAACGGATGTGTCGCTTGACTTCCATGTCACGCTCTTAACGCTTGCATTTGAGGGACTTACTGTTGCCTTGAGCGTATACTTTTCACCCACGTTAAGCTTCTTTGAGGATACGTTAAGATCAACGTCCTTCACCTTAATATACTTGGAGACCGTTACCTTGCAGGTATCCTTGTAGCTTCCGTCCTTTGTTGTGACGGTGATTGTAACAGTGCCGGCCTTTTTACCTGTAACAACGCCCTTGGAGCTTACCGTTGCAATACTTTTATTGCTTGATTTCCACGTGACTTCCTTATTACTTGCAGAGGAAGGCTTGATTGAAGCGGTCAGCTTTGTTGTCTTGCCGATATATGCCTTTGCACTTGAAGGAAGGCTTACACCCGTTACCTTTGTCTTAACCTTGATTTTGCAGGTTGCTACAAGGTTTCCGTCATCAGTTGTGGCCATTATCTTTGCAGTACCGTTTTTCTTTGCTGTAACCTTACCTGAGGAAGAAACAGTTGCAACGGAAGTGTTGCTTGATTTCCAGGTCACCTTCTTGTTGCTTGCATTTACGGGAGTAATTTCAGCAACAAGCTGATACGTGTTTCCTTTATATACCGTCTTGCTTGATTTATTCAGCTCTATATCCTTAACGCTTATCTTCTTTGTGACGGTAACTATGCAGGTTGCGACTGCGCCGCCGTCCTTTGTTTTGCAGGTTATGGTTGCAGAGCCCTTACCCACAGCCGTTATCTTACCACTCGAGCTTACGGTTGCAACATTGGTATTGTTTGAAGACCAGACAAGCTCCTTATTGCTTGCCGATGAGGGTTTAACTGTTGCCTTGAGTGTTTTTTTCTGAGTGGTATACATCTTGAGAGACGTATCGCTCAGCTCAATTTTATTTGTAAGAGTTGTAACCTTTACGGTACAGGTATCTTTTCTTCCGTTATAGGTTTCACAGGTTATTATTGCAGTACCGTTACCCTTTGCCGTAACCTTACCGCTGCTGCTTACCGATGCTACTGCGGAATTGCTCGTTGACCATTCAACCTCTGCGCCCTGAGCTGCAGAGGGTGTCACTGTGTATCTGAGATTAAAGCTTCCGCCCTTTGTGAGAGTTATGGAGCTTTTGCTGAGTCTTATATTTGCGGGAGAATACTCAACGCCGATAAGATGAAGGGGGATTTCCTTTGCCCATTCCTGCTGAGTTGTTTCGTTAGGACGGATATAGTCATCTGTTTTCTCGTCCCTGAATTTCTGAGGGTCACGAAGACTTGCCGTTACATCGTTAAGGTCAACATAGCCGTCAAGCATATCTGTTGAAGCCAGCCATCTGTTTACATCTTCGGCAGTTTTCCAATCAGCCTCTCTCCAAACATACTGAGGCTCACCGCTTATTCCGAAATAGTTTCTTTCAGCGTTCTTCCATGGAGTTATTGAGCAAGCAATAACCTTAATATCGTTTTCGTGACAGCGTTTAATGAAGGTCTCAAAGCCCCTTATCATTTCTTCTGTATTATAGCCGCCAAGCACTATGTCATTGACACCGATCTTCACAATCGCATACCTGACATTTTCTACATTTACAACATCATCCCACATACGGTTAAGAAGTGACTTGCCGTAAATGTCGCCGGATACAGCACCAGCATCTGCAATAAGGCAGTTACCGATAACACCCTTGCCTATAACACCTATTCCGTCTGCACCCTCGGCGTAAACAAGTCTGCCCAGGTATCCGTTAAGATTGTTCGCAACAGTTTCGTCACCTACAACAACCACCGAATAAGGATCGCTCTCATTTGAATAAACATCAACATCTGAAAGCAGAGGAACAGCTTTTGCAGTACCGATTCCAATCGGCTCTGAAGGCAAGGTGATGGGTCCCAGAGACGTGTTGATAACCTCCTCGTGGGTCTTGTTACCGATTGCCACATATGCCGAACCGCCTGAAAAGCCTGAAGTTGTTATATTGGGCATCTCACCAATCTCAGACTTAGAAAAATACAGGCTGAGTGCAATTTCCTCGTTGGCCTTTACGGTGAAATTCATCGCATCGGTATATACTTCCTGACCTGCAGGAATAATCATATCGTGAATTCTTCCGTTATTATACGTTACCTGTTTTATGGTTCCGGTTGAAATACTGCTGCCCGTGCTTACCTTTGCAACAGTCATACGGTTAACCGTAAGTGAAGTATCGCCAAACTTATTTGACAGTTTAAATCTTACTTTATTGCCGCTTACGGTGGGCTTTACCACTATTCTTACGGTGCAGTCACCTGAGGACGTAAGCAGATTGCTTATCGTATCCAAAGAAGCCTCGGTCATACCTGTGCCCCACGCTGCTACCCATTCGCCTGTATCAGCAGCGGCTGCCTCCATGGGATTTGCTGTCATTATGGGAGCTGCCGTACCGAAGGCAAGAAGAACAACCATAATAACGCTCAAAATTCTCTTTATCACATTTACTTCCTCCTTTGATATCATATAAGGATACATATATACACGATAATAATATCATCAGTTTTTTTCAAAGTCAACCATACGCAAAGGCAAAAAAATTATTTAATACCGTCTTAACAAATCCCCAACCTCGGTCACAAAATTATTCCCTTTATTTCAGAAATCTTTTACAATAACCATTGATATATAGCGAAATATATGTTAAAATATATTGGTTTAAAATGCAATAGAATAAAATATACAGAATGGTGGTTTACTTATGTCAGGACACTCAAAATGGAGTACAATCAAAAGAAAGAAAGAAAAAATCGACAGCGCAAGAGCTAAGGTTTTCACAAAAATCGGACGTGAGCTTACTATTGCAGTAAGAGAGGGCGGAAGTGCAGACCCCACGGTAAACACAAAGCTCAAGGACGTTATCGCTAAGGCAAAGGCTAACAACGTACCCAACGATAACATTGAAAGAATTATCAAGAAGGCCGCCGGTGAAGGTGATACCTCAAGCTACGAAGAAATCACATATGAAGGCTACGGTCCCTCAGGTGTTGCTGTTATCGTTGAAACACTCACAAACAACCGTAACAGAACTGCAGGTGAAATGAGACATTACTTTGATAAGAACAAGGGCAATATGGGTCAGAGTGGCTGCGTTTCATTTATGTTTACCCGCTACGGTATCATCACAATTGAGCAGGAGGATATCGACGAAGAGAAGCTTATGGAGGATGCACTTGAGGCAGGTGCCGCCGACTTTATCTCAGACGGCGACGTTTTCGAAATTCGCACAGAGCCCAACGACTTCACTCTTGTCTGTAACGACCTTTCAGCTAAGGGCTATAAGTTCCTTGAGGCTGAGGTTGGCTATGTTCCTTCAACATATACAAAGCTTGAAAGCGAAGATGATATCAAGATGATGGAAAGACTTCTTGATATGATGGAAGAAAATGACGACGTTCAGGGTGTATGGCACAACTGGGAAGCTGACGACGAAGAGTAATTTATCAGAAAACATAAAGGAGATGTATCCTCGGATACATCTCCTTTTTTCTTCTTTTTTCCGGTTTACCTGTGCGGCTTCGCCGCACGCCGCCCACGACTGCGGGCGGCCCTGACTCTTAACCGTAAATCGGACCGTATGTCTGACAAGCTCTGTAATCAGCACTCTGACTGTCCTCTGTACCGAAGGCTGCCCATGAGTGGGGACGGAAAATCTTATCAGCATCAATATTGTGCATATTAACGGGAATACGGAGCATTGATGCAAGAGTGATAAGATCTGCACCAACGTGGCCGTAAACTGTAACACCGTGGTTTGCACCCCAGTTAGCCATAACTGAGTAAACATCCTTGAATGCGCCCTCACCTGTAAGATTGGGAACAAACCAGGTTGTAGGCCATGTGCGGTCTGTTCTCACGTCAATTGTGGTATGAGCTGTATCGGGAAGGTCAGCGGTATAACCCTCAGCAATCTGCATAACGGGGCCTATACCCTCGATTATATTAACTCTGAGCATTGTGACAGGCATTTCAGCTCTGCAACGGAAATGGCTTGAGAATCCGCCGCCTCTGAAATATTCATAGTTTGCTCTGCACCAGTCTGTTGCCTCAAGGCAAGCCTTCATATCAGCCTCTGTGATTTCCCAGAAGGGCTTCATGCAGCCTTCGCCCTGAGTATTCTTTGCAGCACCGCTGCCGTCAAGTGCTGTTGCACCTGAGTTAATAAGGTGGATAAATCCGTCCTTAGCCTTACCTTCAGGTCTGATGCCCGTAACTCTTTCACAAGCCTCGGGGCTCCAGTATGTACGTACATCGTGGAAGCAGGGAGCACTGCCTGAAACGAGAGTACCGAGCATCATTGCAACACCGTTGAGGGTATCGTTTTCCGTTGCAAAGGGCGTGGGAGCCTTGGGACCGTTCCAGTCAAATGTAGAAGCCATAATAGCTTCTGTGAAGTCAGCGTTTGGAAGCCAGTCTGTCCAGTTTCTCTGTCCCTGGAAGCCGCCTGCAACAGCGTTCTTACCGAGTGCTTCCTCGTGCCAGCCCATTTCATCGAGCTTCTTGTTTCCGTAAAGTATATCCTTTACGATAATTGAAAACTTTGCAATGAATTCCCAATCCTTATCAGCAGGAACAACCTTTGATTTTCTTATGATTTCAGGAAGATCCTTACCTGCATTTACGTCGAAGCCTTCCTTGCAGTTAGCCTTGATCCAGGCAAGAGCCTTTTCGTATTCATCGTGGTCATATATTTCAAGAGTAATTCGTCTGATGATATCACTCATATCAACCCATTCTGCACGGATGCCGAAGTATTTCTGGAACATTGATGCATCACAGTAGCTTCCTGCAATACCCATTGAAATACCGCCGAGATTTACATATGCCTTATTCTTCATCCAGCCCACAGCAATTGAGCCTCTTGCAAAACGGAGAATTTTTTCGGCAACATCCTCGGGAATAGTTCTGTCGTCCATATCCTGAACATTTCTTCCGTAAATCGAGAATGCGGGAAGTCCCTTCTGTGCGTAAGCAGCCATAACTGCAGCAAGATAAACAGCACCCGGTCTCTCTGTACCGTTGAAGCCCCATACAGCCTTGATTGTATTGGGATTCATATCAAAGGTCTCTGAACCGTAGCACCAGCAGGGAGTAACAGAAAGAGTTGCCACAACGTTTTCCTTTGAGAACTGGTCCTCACACTTTGCAGCCTCTGCACCGCCGCCGATAGTGGTATCTGAAATAACACACTGAACGGGTGTTCCGTCAGGGTATCTGAGATTTTCGCTGATAAGCTTTGCAGCAGCCTCAGCCATACCCATTGTCTGATTTTCGAGGCTTTCTCTTACTCCGCCCCAGCGTCCGTCAATTACGGGTCTTATACCAATTTTGGGATATAACATATTATTTTCTCCTTATAAATTATTTCTTTATTATCTGACAGAATCTTTCATAAGCCTCATCCCAATCGGGTGTGTGAGCTTCTTCAAAGGTTCTGACACTTTGTGTTTCTGCGATTATCCTTCTGCCCTCATCAATGCTCTTGATTTCACCAAGAGCAATAAGCTGAAGAACAATATTGCCAAGAGCAGTTGCTTCTATGGGGCCAGCAATAACAGGTATGCCCAGACTCTGAGCCGTCAGCTCACAGAGGAAGCCGTCCTTTGTTCCCCCACCCATAAGATGAAGCACATCAAATTCCTTGCCTGTGCATTGTGAAATCTGTTCAAGAGCAAGTCTGTATTTAAGAGCAAGGCTTTCATAAATGCATCTGACGAGCTGTCCCGTTGTTTCGGGTACGGGCTGACCTGTTCTTTCGCAGTAGGCTCTTATCTTATCAGGAAGATTGCCGTGAGCTGAAAGTGAAGCATCGTCAGGATCAATGAAGCTTCTGAATCTTTCGCTGTCCCTTGCCATCATTTCAAGCTCGTTATATGAATACTTACGGTCAGTTTCCGAAAGATTACGCCTTGTTTCCTGAATAAGCCACAGACCGCTTATGTTTTTAAGGAAATTGATTTTTCCGTTGGCACCCAGCTCATTGGAAAGCTCAAGTGCGTTGCTCTGCTTTGTCATAACAGGCTCATCAAGCTCACAGCCGATAAGGGACCAGGTTCCGCAGGAAAGAAAAGCAGGATTTTCCGTTTTCGCAGGCATAGCCGCAACAGCACACTGTGTATCGTGACCTGCAACGCTTATTACGGGGATACCCTTATACTCACCGTTTACGGTTGCACTTTCACAAAGTTCGGGGAATAATCTTTCCGTGATACCGAATTTGTCAAGCACCTTTTTGCTCCAATTCTTTGCTTTCATATCGAGCATCTGCGAGGTGGATGCAATAGACATCTCACACACCTTTTTACCGGTAAGAAGATATGCAAACAGGTCGGGCATAAACAGGAGCTTATCAGCCTTCTGAACATTCTCATCGCACACAAGCTGGAAAAGAGTGTTTATGTTCATTATCTGATTTCCCGTCTCACCGTAAAGCTCATCGGGAGTGATTTTTTCAAAAACTTTTTCAAGTGCATCAGCAGTACGTCCGTCACGGTAATGGAAGGGCTCGTGAAGAAGTCTGCCGTCAGCACTGAGCAGCGCATAGTCAACGCCCCACGTATCGAAGGCTATGGAGTCAATATCCCCTGCCTTATCAATCGCCTTCACAATTTCGCCGAAAATCATATCCACATCGTGGCATACGTGACCGTCAACGGTCTTGGGTATGTTATCGAATCGGTGAACCTCCTCGTAGCTGACAGTCCCCTTATCATAGACAGCCTTTATGGCTCTGCCTGTTGAAGCACCGAAGTCAAATGCGAGTACCGTTTTCACTTGACCACACCCTTCTTCAGCAGAATGTTGGCATAAATTGCCTTTTCGCCTGTTGCGATTATAAGGTATGCCTTTTCGGCTCTTTCATAAAAAGCAAAACGCTCTGTATAGTCGATTTCGTGGTGGTCAGGCTCGTATTTGTTAAGTATTTCCTCATAGGTCTGCCAGATTTCAGGAGTACCGCAGGTGTCTCCCGGCACAACCTCCATAAGAGCAACCGGCTTTTCCGTGTATGTATCAAGAGGAATAAGCTTCAGTACCGCATCAAGGATTTCAGGAACACCGTGTCCGTCGGCACGGATAACGGTTGCGTTCTTACCTACGCTGTGGCAGGGAAAATTACCGTCTGCAATAACAAGCTCGTCACCGTGTCCCATTTGGGCAAGAGCCTTGAGAAGCTCAGGCGATATAATCGGAGATATACCTTTAAGCATAGTGTCACCCCTTAATCTTTCTTGTGAAGCAGATTGTCATCGGGATTGAACACCTTGTGTCCCGGATGTCTGCCTGTAATTCTGTAATAGCTGCGAAGATCAATAAGCTTCTGCACGTTTTCATTGCTTATATCGAAGCTTCCGCCAAGGATAACTGCATTGATTGTAATCTTTGCCCAAAGCTCAAGGCTTTCCATTCTGTAAAACGCTGTGATAACGTCACTGCCCACAGCAAGAGCACCGTGGTTTTCAAGGAGCATAACATCGTGTTCTTCAAGATAGGGCTCGATTGAATCGGGAACCTCAGAGGTTGAGGGTGTACCGTAGGGTGTGAGAGGCACTGCACCGATTGCGGCAACGTCTTCAATCATATTATACATATCCATAGGCTTGTGAGCCACAGCAAAGCCTGTTGCTCCGGGAGGATGAGCGTGAATTACGCTGAATACATCCTCACGCTTATCGTAACAGCGAAGGTGCATTTTGATTTCGCTTGAAGGACGGTAGCCCTCCTGAGCCTCAAGCACATTTCCGTCTTTATCCAGAATGATAAGCTTATCGGGAGTAATAAATGACTTGCTTATGCCTGTGGGGGTAGCAATAACACGTCCGTCAGAAAGTCTTGCGCTGACGTTACCGTCATTTGCCGCAACCCAGCCTAACTGCCACATTTTATGGCAGACATCACAGATTTGTTCTTTTATGAGTTCAATATTTTCCATAAAGCATCTTCTCCTTTGTATTTTATTCCATTATAACAAAAGGTTCCGTGTTTTTCAACACAGAACCTTTGTACAAATAAAAAATTCATATCCGTTTCAGGCAAATTAAGGCTCAGCGCTTTGCCTTCCTGCTTTTCACTATTTTTTCAATATCTTCTTTATCGATCCATTCCTCGGTAAAGCCGCATTTGCAGCATATGTATCTGTTCACATTTACTGCAGAAAAGACAGACATACCTGTCATCACATTGTTGCCTGAACCGTAGGGCCCCGAATAACCGTCAATTCTGACAAGGTCTGCAGATTGACATTTAGGGCAGATTTTTGTGTTTTTCATATTGTCACTTCCTTTTTAGGATTATTATTTCCGAGCAGAGTATATATTAAGCCCAATGCAGTTCGTAGTAATACCATCGATCTGCAATTTGCTTTACGTAGCACCAATCAGTTCCGTTATTCGGTTTGCCGAAATACGTACCGCCATCCGCCTCAGACTTATCGTTTCTGATTATATCAATATCGTTTCCTGAGTAAAAATCGGGAAGCAAAATTTCATTACCGGCAGTGTAATAATATCCGTAATATACCCCGCCGATACTGAGCCCGTTTGTTTCATATTCAAAAAACTCGGTTTCAGTATCCGTGGAAACAATATGGTTGTTCTGCAAAACGTAGTCAGAGATTTCGTTATACATTTCGTCCGACACAGACATTCCTTTACAAGCAGAAAAAGATAGCAAAACTGTGAAAATCATAAAAATAACAAATAAGCGTTTCATTTCGGATTCTCCTTTGCGGTCATTATATCACAGAAAACAGCACAGTGCAATATTCAGTGAAGTTTGGCTTGCGCCAAGTGAAGCAGCGGCGTTGCCGCTGTGAAGTACCGTGCTCACGCACGAGTGAAGTTTAGTGTGCCACCCACGCCCGCAGGCACTTCACTACGAAGCAACTTCACGATGCATTAGCATCACTTATCGTGCCGTAAGGCACACTTAGTTGCTCCAGAACAAAAAAAGCAAGTCTTCCGACTTGCTTTTTTGTTCTGCGAAAGAGCGACAAAACGGTGTATAAGTGGGGGTAAGAACCACCAAAAGTATTGTAGCTGCACTGTTCGATAAATTGGAATTTGGCTAACCGTTTAGTCATCGACAAATTCTTCTACATACTCTTCATAGGTATCCGTATTTACTTCGTAACTCTCATATGCTGTAAAACCTAGAGCAACTAAGAGCAGTTGTCCTACAATGATAATAGCAAGAATGATTCCAATGGTTTTCCATATTTTGCGGCTTCGGTTGTTTTTCACAACCAACTGCTCATTAATTCTGGATAGCTGCTCTGCAATGATATCTACATTTTCGTTTTGATTAATGGGTGAGCCTAACAATTGGCTAACATTGACCTCAAATACTTCAGCTATTTTTTGAAGCATTTCTGCGTCTGGTACAGAAAGGCCTTTCTCCCACTTTGAAATAGTTTGTCGAACTACATTCAATCTGATTGCCAATTCATCTTGCGTGAGTCCTTTTGTTTTACGCAAGGCTTTAATGTTTTCGTTAAGCATAGTTGTACCTCCTCGTTCTTGGCTACTTTTATTTTGCCACAGAAGCACAGTTGCTGCAAGCAACGCAAGTTAACATTGGCATAAATACTGTCAAATTCTTATTTGTCGAACTGATTATATCATAAATCATCGGATATTTCAATGAAATCGCGCAAAGCACGATGAAATTCTCGTTTCGCTCGGATGAAATCTGCTCCGCAGATGAAATTAAATCCGTCCAATCTCCCGACGAAGTCGGATTTCATCACGAAGTGATTTCATCCACCGCAGGTGGATTTATCCCGTCCGATAGGACGGATTTAGTTGAAAAGAAACACCCTTTGTCCGGTAGACAAAGGGTGTTTCTTTTCTGGAGCGGATGACGGGGCTCGAACCCGCTACCTCCACCTTGGCAAGGTGGCGCTCTACCAGATGAGCTACATCCGCA
>JAFSEP010000002.1 GCA_017435665.1 Clostridia bacterium
AGTCGAAGCCGTAGCCCACCTTACCTGATGAAACGATAGCTTATACGATAACTGAGACTTCAATACCTGCGTTCTTTGAAATCAGACGGACGGGTTCTTCGAGAGCCTTGAGAACAATCTTGATACCTGTCTTTTCGTCAGCATCCTCTGTTGCTTCGAGAAGAGCCTGAACTGCGGGAATAGCGTTGAGAAGTGCAACACCGCCGCCTGCAACCGAGCCTTCCTCAACGGCAGCCTTTGTTGCAGCAAGAGCATCGTCAATACGAAGCTTCTTTTCCTTCATTTCTGTTTCTGTTGCGGCACCGACCTTGATAACTGCAACACCGCCTGCAAGCTTTGCAAGTCTTTCCTGAAGCTTTTCCTTATCGAATTCAGATGTTGTTGTCTCAATCTGAGCCTTTATCTGATTAACTCTTGCGCTGATTTCAGCCTTATCACCTGCACCGTCAACGATAATTGTGTTTTCCTTTGTGATCTTGACCTGACGTGCACGGCCAAGCTGGTTGATGCTTGTTTCCTTGATATCAAGACCGAGATCCTCTGTGATAACCTCACCGCCTGTGAGAATAGCGATATCACGGAGCATTTCCTTTCTTCTGTCACCGAAGCCGGGAGCCTTTACTGCAACGCAGGTAAATGTGCCTCTGAGCTTATTGAGAAGAAGTGTTGCAAGAGCTTCGCCTTCAACATCCTCTGCAATGATAACAAGCTTCTTACCTGCCTGAAGCACCTGCTCAAGGAGAGGAAGAACGTCCTGAATGTTTGAGATTTTCTTATCTGTGATAAGAAGGTATGCGTCATCAATAACTGCTTCCATCTTATCTGTATCTGTTACCATATAGGGTGAGATATAACCTCTGTCAAACTGCATGCCCTCAACAACTTCCTTGCAGGTTTCTGCAGTCTTTGATTCTTCAACTGTGATAACACCGTCTGTTGAAACAACAGCCATAGCTTCTGCAATAAGCTCACCTACTGCGCTGTCAGCTGAGGAAATAGTTGCAATTCTTGCAATATCCTCACTTGTTGTAACGGGGCTTGAGTTTGCCTTGACAGCGGAAATAGCTGCGTCAACGGCTGACTTGATACCCTTCTTTACAACCATGGGGTTTGCACCTGCGGCAACATTCTTCATACCTTCACGGACAAGTGCCTGAGCGAGAAGTGTTGCTGTTGTTGTACCGTCGCCTGCAACATCGTTTGTCTTGATTGATACTTCCTTAATAAGCTGTGCGCCCATATTCTCAAAAGCATCCTCAAGCTCGATTTCCTTTGCGATTGTAACACCGTCATTTGTGATAAGGGGTGAGCCGTACTTCTTATCAAGAACAACGTTTCTGCCCTTGGGGCCGAGTGTGATTTTAACTGTATCGGCAAGCTTGTCGATACCTGCCTGAAGAGCCTTTCTGGCTTCTTCACCGTAAATAATCTGTTTTGCCATAATTTTCCCTCCGATATTTATTCAACTATTGCTAAAATCTCATCCTGACGGACGATTGTGTATTCGATATTGTCAAGCTTAACCTGCTTGCCTGAATACTTGTCGATGATAACCTTATCACCCACATTGATGTACATTTTGATTTCCTTGCCGTTTACGATACCGCCGGGGCCTACTGCCACAACTTCGGCAATCTGGGGCTTCTCCTGAGCTGCTGCTGCAAGGATAATACCGCTTTTGGTTGTTTCTTCAACTTCCACAGACTTGATAACCACTCTGTCTGCAACCGGTCTGAGTGTCATAATATATACCTCCAAAATTAATTGCTTTGTTTGTTTTAGCACTCTTGTTGTTCAAGTGCTAATTACTATTATAGACCATTTTACAAAAAAATCAAGAGTTTTAAACAAAAATAATAATTTAAATGAAACTTATATAATATTTTCATCTGCAAAGGTAATGATAATTCAGGGTGAAAATATGTATAAAAGAACTGTTTGCTTGTTTACGGCTTTGTGCCTGACCTTCTCATTTGTCATATACAGAATTATATCTCTGAACTATTCCGATTATTCCACGGCTGACGGCGGTAATGCCACACGCACACTTACCGTCGGCTCAAGCAGAGGTATTATTTATGATGTGAATATGAAAAAGCTGGTCAATGATACAGAAAAGAAAATCGCTGTTGCTCTGCCCGGTGCAGACTCGATTGCCGCAATCGAAAAAATGACTGACGAGGAAAATGCCGATAATATTATTTCCACTCTTTCCGACGGCTTTCCGTGTATGTTTGAAACGGAGACAAGCTCAGACTGCGAGGAAATAGAGGTATTTGACGTACCCGTGAGATACAGCGATAATCAGCCTGCCTCAAATATAATAGGCTATCTTGACAATGAGGGTAAGGGTGCCTTCGGAATAGAAAAGGCCTTTGACAGTATTCTCAGCGATGCTCAGGGTGAGCTTTCCGTAACGGTTACCGTTGATGCCAACGGTAAAATGCTGGGCGGTATCTCTCCCGTTATCAATAACAATAATTTCTCCTCGCCTGAGGGTGTTGTGCTGACTATCGATAAGGATATTCAGCTTGTTGCGGAAAAAGCAATGCAGAAAATCGGAAGCGGCGGCTGTGTTGTGCTTGACTGCTCCGACGGCAGGATTTCCGCTATGGTCAGCACCCCTGCTCTTAATCCGGATAACCTTGCCGAAAGTCTTACGGACATAAACAAGCCCTTTGTAAACAAAGCACTGAGTGCATACAGCGTAGGCTCGGTTTTCAAGCCTATACTTACCGCCTATGCACTTGAAAACAATATGAATATTGAGGAGTTTGAGTGCAAGGGCTCAATCAGGGTAAGCGATACGGTTTTCGGTTGCATTAACAGAAATCCTCACGGAAAAATCGGTCTTGCCGAAAGCCTTCAGGTGTCCTGTAACAGCTTTTATATCAATCTGACTAAGGATATCGATCCGGAAAGGCTCAGCTCCTTCTGTTCAAATTTCTCCTTTGGCACGGGAATTACTCTGGCTGACGGTATTTACGCCGCTGACGGTTATCTGCCTGATGCCAAGGAGCTTGAAAACAGCGGAAGCAGAGCAAATTTTTCCTTCGGTCAGGGAAAGCTGACAGCCACTCCCCTGCAAATGGCTGCGGCATACAACGCACTTGTCAACGGCGGGTATTACAAATATCCTTATCTTATTGCGGGGACTGTTGACGCTGAGGGCAAGCTGACACAGACAAAAAGAAAGCCCCACAGTAAAATTCTCAGCGAAAGCACAAGCAGAAAAATGCGTCAGCTTCTTGAATCTGTTGTGACCGAGGGTAACGCTTATTACGGTGAAGCCCTGAGCTGTACCTGCGGAGGAAAAACGGGAACGGCGCAAAGCGGCAGCTATAACTATAATCACGAGGAAATCCTGCGCACCTGGTTTGTGGGCTTCTTTCCTGCAAGCGACCCCTTATACGTGGTTGCCGTGGTCAACGAAAACGGTGTCAGCGGCGGCAAGGACTGCGGCCCCGTTTTCAGCAGTATTGCCGACGGAGTAATGGAGCTTCTCATTGACAGAGCAAACTGAGCTTACGCAGTTTTATTCGCCATAATGCAAGTTTTATTGCTTCGCAGTTGTATTGTGCTATGCACAAACAAAAAGAGGTAACACGGTTCAAATATCCGTATTACCTCTCATTTTTCAGCAAACGCCTGACTTTTATACAAGACCTCCGATTAACTCCATTACTTTGGGAGCAACCTCATAAGCGATATAGCGTGTTACCTTGATGAAAAGCTGACCTAACCATCTTGCAAAAACAGATGCTCTTGCCTCGTCAGCGGTGATTTCACCGTAGCTGAGAATTTCCGAGCCCTCCCTGAGTGCCATAGCACCCACAAGGATGATTTCGGTTTTATAGTTATGAACGTCGTTTTCGTTAATTGTGATAAGACGTGTGCCCCAGCTTGAGGTGTCGGCGTAGGAATTGAAGGTGCAGGAGGGCGTGTTTATCATCTCAATGCCGTCCTTTTCGATAACGTAATCATTTACGTGGTCGTGGCCGAAGAGCACCGCCTCAACGTCACCTGCTTCTGCCATAGCGTCAAACTGACCGTAATTATAATAGCCTGAACCGGGATGCTCGAGCATAAGACCTTCCTTGATTTTCCAGAACTCGGGAAGATAAGTATATGTTATGCCGTCCTTATCCTGACCGAGCAAGCCGAGAGGTATGGGGCTTTCAACGAAAAGAACCTCGTTTGCTTCCTGAGGTGCAATGTGCTGGAAAGCCATTGCGGGAACAGGCTCACCGCCGTTCTGCTCCCTGAGGGAAGCAGAAACACCCTTGTACCAGTCTATCTGGTCGGGATTTACACAGTCATAGCCCAGCTCCTCACCCTTTTCGTCATAGACGTACATATTTGAGTCGAACATATAGATGTTATAGGCAATCCTTGTTCTGTCTGAGCTGAGAACGGTAAGATTGTGAGTTCCAACACCCGTGAGAGACTCATCGGCATCGTATGCGAGACAGTATTCGCCGCCGTAAAGCTTATAAAAGACAAACTGCTCCTCACGGCTCATATTATTTTCAGCATCGTGGTTGCCGAAAACAAGAGTGAAATATGTTTGTGCTTCAACAAAGATTTCACAGATTTCCTTAATGGCAAGCTCCTTATCCTCCTCGGAAGCAATTGTATTGTCACCGCCGAGCACAACAAGATCGGGCTTATATACGTTCAAGGTTTCTCTTAAATACTGAGCACAGCTCTTGCTTACGGGATAACCGTCCTGAATGTCGCAGACGTGAAGAATTGTGAATTCACCGTTTTCATCAAAAGCAAGCTGATGTGTCTGTCCGGCAGCAAAGGCCGTCTGCACAAGGCTGAGCATAAGAACAAGAGAAAGAACAATAACCGCAATTTTCTTTTTCATTTTCAAAATCCCCTTAAAATAATACTGCAACAGTATTTTAACATCTGTTGCAGTACATTTTGTTAATTTCTTGTTACGTTTACTTTAACTGTATATTTTCCGTATACCCAGCAGGTATCGTTATTCTGAATATAAATATCGGCGGTATATTCCTTTGTTCCCACCTGAAGGGAGGTAAGGTCAACCTTTGCAAAAAGCTGAGTTTCTTCATCAAGAGCTGCAATATCCGCTGCAGGACCGACGATTCTGACATTCTTTATGCTCTTGCTGACAAGAGTTGCCGTATATTCATCCCCCGTATTCAGCAATGTGATGTTTTCACCCGGCACCTTCAGCTTCTTCATATCCATAGGATAGCAGTTGACAGCCACCTGAACCTGAGTCACGTCATCAAGGATTTTAACCTCATCAATATCGCTCAGAGAGAAGGTAAACTTGTTGTTTTCGTTTTTCAGAGTATTAAAATCAACAGTTCCGATAATAAGGCTGTCCATTCCGTCAAGCACGCTGCGGGCAGCGGAAACCTTTACCTTTTCGGGATAAATATTCACCTCAGGCATATTCTCGGCGTAATGCTCGGGCATGTTGACGTATCTTACGCTGATTGCCTTTTCCTCAATCTTTGCAACGGGAACCGTTACGGTAAAATTATCCATATCATCAAGGATTTCAATATATCTTGCGTTCTTTCCGCTTGCGGTAACCGCTGAAATTTCAGCCTTATATGCAGTTGTTTCCGTTATTTTATCCCCTATCTCAACCTCGGCTATAACCTTTTCGATTTTATTGACCTCACTTGCAGGGCCCGAAACGTTAACCGTGCTGTATGAGGCGATTGCAGGCTCGTGAACGTAGCCCTCAGGTACGATATCGTCGGTGCTGAGCTTAACCTGAAGGGGCACCTTTGATGTTTTCAGGGTATCAAAATAAACTGTAACATTCTTTTGTGAGAGACCTGTTACAACAACGTCGGGATTATTGTTTACCGAAGCGTTTATGTTAAGGGTCTGACTTCCTGCCGAATCAACATAGTTGCTCTTTACAACAACAGTAAGGTCCTCCTCGGAAAACGCACCGGGTGAAATAAGATACTTTCTTCCCTTAACGGTAACGTCAACCCTTGTGTCGTCAAAGCCGAAAGCCTGATAATCGGAGTCCTCGTTCTGCTCAAGAACAACCTTGACATCCTCTATAACCCTGGTTTCTTCAGGGCTGACGGTCATCGTGACTGCCCCCCAGATGACGATTGAAACAATAATTGAAAAAACAAGAACAAACTTGTTATTCATAAAAATGCCGTGAAGCGTTATTTTTTTATCTGTCATTCTTCTTACCTCCGAAATACTTTTTAATCAGAGGTGCATCGTTCTGCTCCTTGACGAAATAATTGGTAAGAAGCTCACGAAGCTCACCGGGAGATATGTTTCTCTTGAGCATTCCGTGACTTGCAAGAGAGATTGCACCGGTTTCCTCACTGACAACAACCACAACGGCATCGCCCTGCTCGCTCATACCCACGGCGGCACGGTGTCTTGTGCCCAGCTCGCTTGAAAGTGAGCTTTGTGTAAGAGGAAGAATACAGCCGGCAGATACGATACGGTTATCGCTTATGACTATGGCACCGTCGTGAAGCGGAGCCTTGGGATAGAAAATATTACCAATCATTTCCTCACTGACAACAGCATCAATTCTGCTGCCCGTGTTTATTATCTCACCGAGAATGGAGTCTCTTTCAAGAACAATGAGAGCACCCACCTTTTTATCGCTGAGCTCTGAGCAGGCACGGCATACGGTGGTGATGGTCTGTGACATTTTCTCTGATTTTCTGACATCCTTGTTAATGCTGAGCTTTCTTCTTCCCACGCTTTCAAGAATGTGTCTGATTTCGGGATGGAACAAAACAAGAACCACAAGAACCACATCGTCAAATATACGGCTCATAAAATAGGTGCTTGCCTGCATATTCAACGCACTTATGACAAGATAAATCAAAAGAAGCAGCACTATACCCTTGACAAGCTGAAAAGAACGTGTCTGTCTGAGAAACTTTATTGCATTGTAAACAATAAAGGCAACAAGGCAGATGTCAAGGAAATCAAAAACAGTAAAGGCCGAAATCAGGCTGACGATATTCTCGAATACGCCTGAGAAAAATTCCTGCATCTTTGTATTCCCTCCCCTGAATAGTTATATATAATTATAATAACATATATTTCAGGCTTTTTCAATTTTATTGATACAATTTATAAATTTTTTTACATCATTTTTCGTATTGAACACACCCAAGCTGACACGGACTGCTCCCTGCTCAGAGGTTTTTCGGTATTTATGGGCCTGAAAAGCACAATGATAGCCTGCTCTTACGCAGATTCCGTGTCTGTCAAGCCTTTCGGCGACCTCCTCGCTGTGAAGGCCTTTGCAGTTAAAGGCAATAAGAGGAACCGTGCGCAGGCTGTCTGCAGAGGAAAGAAGGCTCACGCCCTTAATATTCCGGAGGTAAGAATAAAGCTCACGGCAAAGCTGTGCTTCATAATTGTGGATTTGCTTTATTTCTCTGCCCTCAACAAAATCAATTCCTGCTCCTATGCTCATAATCCCCGGAAGGTTCAGAGTACCCGATTCAAGTCTGTCAGGATAGATATCGGGCTGATCGGGATTCAATGACTCGCTACCCGTTCCTCCGAAAATCAGCGGTCTCATACTGCATCTCTCGGATAATATAAGCAAGCCTGTACCCATTGCACCGTAAAGTCCCTTATGACCGGGAATGCACAGGGCGTCAATATTCATTTTCTTGATATCAATCGGAAGAACCCCTGCACTCTGAGCGCCGTCAACTATGAATTTCAGCCCGTAGCCCTTGGCAAGCATACCGATTTTTTCAACGGGCAGTACCGAGCCGAAAACATTTGAGGCGTGAGTGCAGACAATCACCGACGTATTTTTTCTGATTTTTTCCTCAAAGGAGGCTAATGTTCTCTCATCATCACCCTCATATACCTGAGCCGTATCGTAGGTTATAACCCCGTCCTTCTGCAGTCTGTGAAGCACCCTCATAACGCTGTTATGCTCAAGGGATGAGGTAATCACGTGGTCGCCCTGACGGACAAGACCGTTTATGGCTGTGTTGAGGCTCTGGGTACAGTTCTGAGTAAAAATTACTCTGTCCGGACTTGCGCCGAAGAATTCAGCCGCCTTTTTCCTGACGGCAAAAACCTCCTCAGATGCTCTGCGGGACATAAGGTGACCGCTTCTGCCCGGATTTGCACTCAGCCGCATACCCCTGAGAACTGCCTGCGTTACGCACTCAGGCTTAGGAAAGGTTGTGGCGGCATTATCCAGATAAACCATCAGCCCTCCCCCTTTTCATAGCCCATATTCTTTATCCTGTTAAGGCTGACCACGGAATAAGCCTTCTCAATAACGGCTCTGTCAACGTAGAGAGCATAGTTACAGCCTTGCTTTCTTGCAGGATTTGTGTTTCTCCCCATAACGCTGCGTATACCCTGCCGTAAAAGTGCTTCCCGAGCCAGCTGAGCGTGAGTTACGGAGGAGAATTTTATATATGCTTTTGTATACATTGTAAACACCCCTGAATTTTATTTAATCAATATATTCTATGCAGGGGAATTAAAGGGAGAAACAAAAAATATCGGGCATCCTGAGATACCCGACATCAACAATATTTTATTTTGAAGCTATGTGTTCAGCCATTTCGCCGACGGTTTTATATCTGATAAAATCGGCAGCCTCAAGCTCGACGCCCGTTTCATTCTTGATTTCAGTCATAAGACAGACCGTGTCAAAGGAACTCAGGCCGAGATCAGACTTAAAATTGTCTTCACTCTTGATTTCGTCAACTTCCACGTAGTTTTCAAGGATTTCAATAAGCTTTTCGATTGTAAACATTGAGGTTTTCCGTTCCTTTCCGCATCTGTCAATGCAATTTTTTCAAGAATTTCTCCCACAGTTATATCGGGATTTTCCGCACCGAGAATAAGCGCTTTCTCAATCTTTGAATAAAGAACTCTAAGGTCATATTCAGCCTCAGGTTCCTGTCTGTATTCAAATATAAAATCGAGACCTCCGTCGTTTGTCCTATGAAGAACAGTTACGTAAAGAGGTATCATTATAGCTCCGTTGTTATACCAGATGCTTCTTAAAGATTTCTCCATCTCTTCATCAATGCAGGTAATCTTTACGGGAGGCTGATATGAAAGTCCGAAGCTGTCATATGTAGAGTCAAACTTTGCTTCCTTGGGCATTGACTTATGTCTTTCCTTAAGTGTTTCAAGGAAGGAAAGCCTTGAGTGAGCATACATTTCCCCCTGCACCTGAGAAATCTTTTCTACACCCCGGCAGAAGGTTTCTTCGGGAGCGATAATGCTTCTCATGGGCAGGAAGTTTATACGAAGTCCGCCTGATTTCTTTTCCGCAATAGTGCCTCTGCGGTTGATAATCATCTTGAAGGAAACATCCTGCTGATTATCGTTGAAACATGAAAGACCCGTTCTGACGCCCATTGAAATTGCCGCGAATACGGACAGATTTCTATCCTCGCACATTTCAAAAAGCTTTTTGCTTTCCTCTGCACCCATATGGAATTTCATCATATTTGCATCGGGAAGCCCTGAGTGAATGTCTGCATAACGCTGACCCGGCTTTTCCTTCTGCTGCTCCTTGAGTCTGCTTTCAAGCATAAAGTCGGTGAAAATCGGCTCTGTTGCCTTTGCAAGAGAGTCAAACCAATACTGCTTGTCTGCTTCCTTTTCTTCCGATTCTTCATAGGCAAGGTCCTTCTCAAGAGTGGGAATATAGGGTCTCATAGGCTTGGGATACGGTGTACCCTTTGTCTTATGAAGATATATCTCCATAACGTCATTGAGAAACACCTTCAGGGAATAGGCGTCCATTGCAAGATGCTGAATTCTCATAAATATACCCGTATATCCGTCTGCGAAGTCAACCAGGATTATTCTGTGCAGCTTGCAGTTATACATAGGAATATTTACTCTTGAGAAAGCAAGGAGCTTATCGTAAGCCTCATCAACAGTCATTCTTCTGTAATCCCAATATTCAACCTTTATGCCGCTGTCTTCAACAACGTATTGATGAAGCTGAAGCTTTTTGCCCATTATGAAGCGAAGGCGCATTGTGTCGCAACGGGAAATTGCTTCGTATATTGCTTCCTTCATAACAGCCTTATCCATTTCGCCCTTCCAGTAAAGACCCATTCCGATATTGTTTACCGGATAGCCTGCGCCGTATTTCAGGGACATAAGATACATCATCTGCTGTGAGCTGGTTATGGGGTATGCCTCAACCTTTTTTCCGTCAGGTAATATAAATTCCTGCATTCAATCACTTCCTTTTGTTAAAATGGCAATAGTAAACACTCAAAAATAAAACGCTGTTCTTTTTATCTTACCCGTTGAGGTTCTCTCAAAGGGCTTATTTCTTATTCTGAAGGAGCTTATCTGTCTGTCGGAATTAAGGGAAATATTGACTCTGTCCACGATTTTTGAAATCTCACCTTCAACATCATCAATCCCCATAGACTGAGCAAGAAGCTCATCGGGATATATTTCCGCAATAATACTGTCCTTTTCTGCAAAAACAACTATTTCCTTAACTATACCGTCATCAACAAAGCAGTTTTCGATTTCCTCGGGAGAGATATTTTCTCCGTTTGAAAGAATAATAAGATTCTTCTTTCTGCCCACAAGATAAATGTGGTCACCGTCAAGATAGCCAAGGTCCCCTGTGTGAAGGAAGCCGTCCTCGGTAAAGGCTTCGGCTGTTCTTTCGGGCTTCTTATAGTAACCGAGCATAACCGAGGGACCCTTAACCTGAATTTCACCGTCAACGGTTCTCACCCGGTCAATACCGAGAAGCTTTCCGTTTGAATACTTGCACACCTCCGAGAAATCCGAGGTGGAAATTCTGGGACTGCATTCGCTCATACCGTAGCCCTGTCTTGCAGTTATGCCGTATTTTTCAAATTCATCTATGAGTG
This sequence comes from Clostridia bacterium, assembly GCA_017435665.1. Lineage (GTDB taxonomy): Bacteria > Bacillota > Clostridia > Oscillospirales > Acutalibacteraceae > UBA6857. The sequence goes on from JAFSEP010000002.1 coordinate 10,890, forward strand.
CACCGCTTAAAAATGCACTTCCCGCAATCATTCTTCTGAAGTTTTTGCCCACAACAAGCTCTGCCGCTTCTCTCTTTGAAAGCTCAGGATGTCTTCTTTCTGCAATCTTTATCCTTGTGAGCATTGACTTGCAGATTGAGGGAACAATTCTCATAATTGTAGGCTCAAATCTGAGTATATTGGTATAAAGGTCGGCAAGTGCTCCGTTAAGGCAGAGGGTACCGCCGTCATAAAGGGTTTTCAGCACGTCGCAGGCATAGCAGAAAACGTGATGCATAGGAAGGATTGAGAAGCTCACGTCATCATCATCCATATTATAAGCATCATATGATGAGTTTGCCGCAAGATTGCGGTTTGAGAGCATAACGCCCTTTCTCTCCCCCGTTGTTCCCGAAGTATAAATAATCAGCGAGCATTCATCGGGCTTCTCCTTTATATCGGAAAGTCCGGCAAATTTCGTATCAGAGGAATATTCCTCATAAATCTGCTCAAACCATTGCCAGTTACCGAGAGATACAACCTGACTTATACCGTCAATTCTGTCGCTGATTTCTCCTGCTCTGTGACAAAGCTCCTCCTCACAGAATACCATTTCAATGTCAGCGTCAGTGAAAAGCTCAACACCCTCCTCAACGCTGATATCGGGCGAAAATGGCACAACCACATTTCCGCTGAATATCATACCCGTAAGGCAGACTATATATTCATAGCTTGTCTTTCCGATAAAGGCAATGTGCATTCTGTCACGCTTTACCGAACGGATATATCGGCTGACTGCAAGGCAGTCCTCATAAAATCTTTTATAGCTTTTAACGCAGATTTCACCCTCACGGATAAATCTGCAGAAATCTTTGTCACCATAGGTATCGGCGGCAAAGGCAGCAAGCTGCTTCACCGTTTCAATCTGTTTATCCAAAGATATAACACTCCCCATTCTTTAATAACCAAATATAATTATACATCTTAATATATTTTAATTCTTGTAGCTTTGTGAACAAATTGTAACAAATGTAAATTCAAACATACATTATATGCAAAACGTCTGTTTATAACAAAAAAACGTCCCATTGTGTCAATCAATAAGACAAACACAATGGGCAGCAATTCCAAGCTTTTCCCCTGTGAAGCCTAAGCCTTCCTCGGTTGTTGCCTTTACGCTTACACAGCTCACATCAATATCGCAGGCAGAAGCAATATTTTCCCTCATCTGAGGAATATGAGGCTTCATTTTAGGTGCCTGAGCAAGAATTGTTGCATCAATATTTATAATTTTGTAGCCATTTTCCCTGATTGTGTCTACAACTTTTTTCAACAGAACAAGACTGTCTGCACCCTTATACTGAGGGTCGTTATCAGGAAAAAGACAGCCTATATCCCCAAGAGCCGCCGCACCGAGAAGTGCATCTGAGACAGCGTGAAGAAGCACATCTGCATCCGAGTGGCCGAGAAGCCCCTTTTCGTGTTCAATTTTCACTCCGCCCATTATCAGGTCTCTGCCTTCGCAAAGCCTGTGGACGTCATAGCCGTGACCTATTCTCATTTTTCTTCCTCCTTTAAGCCTGAAATGCCGCTATCTTCAAAGCATTTTTCAACGCTTGAGATAAAATCTTCATATGTCATAAAGGTGTTAAGCAGTTTAACGAGGGATGACGTGGAAAGCCTGACGGGCAAATCGAGAAACCGCAGCAGCTTTTCCTTTCTCTGCTTGCAGTCGGGCGTACCTGAAAGACCGTATTCGTAAAGGTCTACGTTTGTGATTTCACGTCTTTGTGTATCCTCTCTGCTTTCGTAAAGGACCCCTGCCCTTTCAAGAGCCTCGGTGATGACCTGAACGGAAACACCCTCAACACCCAGCTTACCTTCCTTTGAATATTCGGTTTTTCTCTTTTCCTTGCCGAAAATATCGGGAATATAGGCGTGGTAAATTTTATCGTTCGGTATGCTTCCACCGAGAAATGACCTGATTTTAAAGCCGGCAGAGTCGCTGTCGGTCATAATCAGTATTCCCTTTTCATCGGCAAGACGGCGGATAAGCCTCTGCTTTTCCTTATCCTTGAAAATTGAAAAGCCGTTTGTTTCAATAATAAGTCCGTCAATAATTGAGGACAGCTTGATTTTGTCATATCTGCCCTCAACGATAACTGCCTGATTTATTTTAATCATATTCACACTCTGACAAGCTTTACCATTACCTGTTCAATGATAAGCCTTGTTTTGCTTTCTTCAAAATTAAGCTTGAGCTTTTCGTCAGCCTGAGCAAGAATTTCAAGACATTCCCTGAGCTGATTTATGCTCAGCTTTGAGGCATCTCTTGCTGCATTTGTCAGTCGGAACTCCTTGTTTCTGTAATTGAAAAATTCTGCAAGAGCCGTTGCCGTTCCGCCGTTTGTGAGAGAAACCTTAGCTCTGTACATATCCACGTATGCGCTGATGAGAGTGCCCATTATCAGCGTGGGCTCCGTCTTTCTGAAATAAAGAACGTCAAGATGCTCGTATGCCTTATCGAGATTTCCCGAAAGAAGAGCCTTTGAAAGCATAAAGGTAGTGGCCTCGGCGCTCTTTATTGCAACAGCATCAATATGCTTACGGGTAATCTGTGTTTTATCCGCAAAGAAGCAGACCTTATCAAGCTCGTTGAGAAGAACGTTCATATCATCCCCCACAACGGAAATCAGGTATTTTGCATCGTCAGGTGACAGAGTACATTCACGCTTGGTTGCACCGTTTACGAGGATTTTCACAAGGTCGGCTGTGGTTTTCTTTGAGAAGTTCACACAGCATCCGTGCTTGTCAAAAAGAGAAAGCACGGGTGCCCACTTTCTGTCCTTGCCGTCAACCTCAACTGTATCCTGCCAGAAAATCAGGATTGCTGAGGGCGACATATCGCTGACCAGAGCCTTCAGCTTATTGCTTTCGGTTTCATCCAGCTTGTTAAGGGGCATATCGTGAACCACAACCACCGTGTAATCATCCATCATAGGCAATGCTTCGCAGCACTCGGCAATTATGTCGAGTGTTGCGTCTTTACCTTCGATATTATGCAGGTTGAACGAGCTGAAGGAAGGGTTCACCGTTTTATCGGTAATACGGCTTACGTAAAGCTGCTTGAGATAGCTTTCCTCTCCGTAAAAGAGATAAAGGTTACTGAATGCCTTGCTCCTGATTTGTGCCTTCAGTCCGTTTTCGTCAATTTTTGCCATTACTTGAAGAATAAGGGAAGCTTTTCAAGGAAGATGATATCATCACGGTCTGCTGCATCGCCTTCTGCAAGGATAGCTGCCTGAGCCACAACGTTTGCATCGAACTTTTCGAGCAGAGCCTTAACAGCAAGAAGCGACTCACCCGTACTGATAACGTCATCAATAATAAGAACCCTCTTACCTCTCATCTTTTCGCCCTCAAGACCGTCAAGGAACAAGGTCTGCACCTTAGCTGTGGTGATAGACTTAACCTCAACGGAAACGGGCTCCTTCATATAGAGCTTTGCACCCTTGCGGCAGACAAAATACTGCTTGCCGCTTTGTCTTGACATTTCGTATGCGAGGGGTATGCTCTTTGCTTCGGGTGTTACGATATAGTCAAATTCGGGGCACTTTTTGAGAAGTGCTTCTGCTGATTTTACCGTAAGCTCCACATCACCGAAAATGATGAATGCGGCTATATCGAGCTTATCGTTTACGGGGCAAATTGCCAAATCTCTTTCCAATCCTGCAACATTTAATCTGTAAGTTTCCATTTTACTTTCTTCCTTTCTTTATCAGCCTGCAGGCCAAGTGAACTGTCTTCCGCCCATAAGGTGGAAATGAAGGTGCTTTACGGTCTGACCGCCTTCATCACCGCAGTTGTTTACGATTCTGTAACCGTTTGAAAGACCCTTTTCCTTTGCGATTTTTGCAGCAACAGCAAAAATATGACCTACAACAGCACAGTTTTCCTCGTTAACCTCATCACAGGAAGCAATATGCTCCTTGGGAATAATGAGAACGTGAACGGGTGCCTGAGGTGAAAGGTCGTTGAAAGCAACAACTGTGTCGTCCTCATAAACCTTTGCTGAGGGAATTTCACCGTTTACGATTTTACAAAAAATACAATCCATGATTATTTCTCCTTTTTTCTTTTTATCTTTTTTACAACAAGGACAGTGCCGATAACCAGAATGAAAATGCCTGTCCATATAAATTCGCTCCACTCTTCAACGTAAAACAGATACGTTGCATCAAAGCTGTTCATAATTTCATCCACATAGCTGCTATAGCTTTCATCGTGAACGTAAAATGTCATATAGTAATACTCTTTACCTGCGTATGATTCACCGTCGTTGAATATATACAGGTGTAAGTTAACGGATTTTCCGTCATATCTGACCTCTATATTATCATCAACAAATTTGTGCCCGTTGATGACCGTATCAACGGCACCATTCCTTGTAGCCTCATAGTCCGTTTCCCATCTGATGTCGTGACAAATGAATGAGCCTTCTTTATCTGTGGGATGAATGGCAACTGTAATGTTTTCTCTCCAGAGACAGAACTCAAACCCGTAATCCTCTGTGTGCCAATAGTCAAGATAGCCGTTCTCCCCTGCCCACTCAGTGTCCTGAATGAGAACATCGGGAATGCTGAATTTCACCTGACCGTTTGTATATTCTCCTGCCGCCGAAACGGGTAACAGCAGGACAGAAAACAGTATTATTACCGTCAGAAATACTGAAACAGTTTTTTTCATAGCATTCACCACTTATTTAAGCATTGACTTTACTATCTCAACAGCCTGCTCAACTGCTGAGGGCAGCTTTTCGATTTCCTTTGCACCTGCCATTGCGCTGTCGGGCTTGCCGCCGCCTGAGCCCCCTGCAAGCTTTGCAGTTTCTCTTGCAATATTTCCTGCGTGTGCGCCCTTTGCAACTGCATCCTTACCGCAGACAACGCAGATATTACCTGAGCCCTTAGCCTTCTGCACGCCTGCAATAACGCCGATATAATCGTCGCCCTTGCTCTTGAACATATCGCACATCTTACGAAGCTCATCGGGTGTTGTGTCGTCAATGAAGGCTGTCACTATCTTCACACCGTCAACCTCTGTTGCATTGTCGAGAAGCGACTGTGTCTTTATATTTGCAATAACTGCGCTGAGCTTTTCGATTTCCTTATCCTTGCTTCTCAGCTCATTTGCAACAGCCGTTGCCTTGTTTTCAAGGTCAGCCGGATTTGCAACCTTGAGAGTTGCGGCAACGTTTCTGATAACCGAAATGTTTTTATTGATATATTCAAGCACATTTGCGCCTGTAATACCCTCAATTCTTCTTACGCCAGCTGCAACTGAGGACTCGGAAATAATCTTGAACAGACCGATTTCACCTGTTGAATCAACGTGTGTACCGCCGCAGAGCTCTGTGGAGAACTCTCCTGCCTTAACAACTCTTACAACGTCACCGTATTTTTCTCCGAAGAGAGCCATAGCACCCATTTTCTTTGCTTCCTCAATGGGCATTTCCATCTTGTCAACCTTAACGGCTGAAAGGATTTCTCTGTTTACAAGCTCTTCAACCTGTTTAAGCTCATCACCGGTAAGGGCTGAGAAATGAGTAAAGTCAAAGCGTACTACGTTTGAGTCAACAAGCTGACCTGCTTGCTCAACGTGACTGCCGAGCACCTGACGCAGAGCTGCCTGAAGAAGATGTGCAGAGGTATGGTTTCTCATAGTAGCCCTTCTGGTTTCTTCATCATAAGAAGCAACAGCCTTATCTCCTACCTTCACGCCGTCAACGGTAAGTGTTCCGTGATGAAGGATAACACCTTCGGGAGTCTTTGTGGTCTTTGCAACCTCGAAAACAGCCCCGCCTATTGTGATAATACCCTTGTCGCCTACCTGACCGCCGCCTTCGGCATAGAAGGAGCTTCTGTCAAGAACAACGATTGCATCCTCGCCGCAGCCTACGCAGTCCTTTCTCTCACCCTCAGAAACAAGTGCAAGAACGGTTGCTTCAACGTTATTCTCCGTATATCCGAGGAATTCCGTTGCGGCAATATCCTTAAAGGATACGCCTGAACTTCTCCAGTCTGTATCGGCGGCATCTCTCTTGGCATTCTTTGCCTTGAGTCTTGCTTCCTCAACCAGCTTTCTGAAGCCTTCTTCGTCAACTGTCATATTCTTTTCTTCTGCAATTTCCTTTGTAAGGTCAATGGGGAAGCCGTAGGTATCCTGAAGCTTGAAGGCATCCTCGCCCGAAAGCACGTTGCTCTGAGTTTTAGCCATCATCTCGTTAAGGAGACCGAGACCTGAGTCAATAGTCTTATAGAAGCTTTCTTCCTCCATTGAAATAACGTTCTTTATATAATCCTTCTTTTCAACAAGTGCGGGATATGCGTTTGCATTTTCGGCAATAACCGTATCGCATACTTCTGCAAGGAAGGGTCTGTCAATGCCGATAAGTCTGCCGTGTCTTGCGGCTCTGCGGAGAAGTCGGCGAAGAACATAGCCTCTGCCGCTGTTTGAGGGCATAACACCGTCACCGACCATAAAGGTTGTGCTTCTGATGTGGTCGGTAATAACTCGCAGGGAGATATCCTTCTTTTCGTCATCGTGATAATTGATGCCTGCAATTTCAATAATGTGCTTCATTATGTTGCGCACCGTGTCAACCTCGAAAAGATTGTCAACATCCTGCATAACGCAGGCAAGTCTTTCAAGACCCATACCTGTATCAATATTGGGGTGTGCAAGTCTTGTATAGTTATTGTTACCGTCGTTTTCAAACTGAGTGAAAACAAGGTTCCATACCTCGATAAATCTGTCACACTCACAGCCTACCTTACAATCGGGACTGCCGCAGCCCTTTGAGGGGCCTCTGTCAAAGTAAATCTCAGAGCAGGGTCCGCAGGGACCTGCACCGTGCTCCCAGAAGTTATCCTCCTTGCCGAAGCGAACCATATGTGACGGGTCAACACCCACCTCTTTTGTCCAGATATCGTAAGCCTCGTCATCCTCAAGATAAACGCTGACGTAAAGCAATTCCTCGGGAATTTCGAGAACCTTTGTAAAGAATTCCCAAGCCCATGCCGTTGCCTCACGCTTGAAGTAATCACCGAAGGAGAAGTTACCGAGCATTTCAAAATATGTGCCGTGACGGGCAGTTTTGCCTACGTTTTCAATGTCCGGTGTACGGATACATTTCTGACAGGTTGTAACCCTCTTTGCAGGAGGTGTTACCTCACCTGTAAAATATTTTTTCATCGGTGTCATACCTGCGTTTATAAGCAGAATACTCTTGTCACCCTGAGGAACAAGAGAGAAGCTGGGTAAGCGCAGATGCTCCTTGCTCTCGAAGAACTCGAGATACTTTTCACGAATTTCGTTAAGACCTGTCCACTGCATAATCATTTTCCTTTCAAACAAAAATAGATGCTTCTACACAATCGCATGGGACGAATTTCTCCGTGGTACCACCCAAATTGTGCAAACGCACCTCTTGATTTTCTTTATCGCAGAATTACGCCGTCCTTTCGGACAGTTGCTCGGGAGCAGCATAAGGGAGCCTTTCATTGCAAAGCATTTCAGCCGATGTGCCTTGCTCTCTTTTATGGGGATTTCCGTTAATTCTCCGTCAAAGCATTGAATATTAAGCTAACAGTTTTATTTTACTCTCTTTTATATAGGTTGTCAATAGTAATTTCCTTCTGTAAGGCAATTATTCCCCTTGACTTTTCCACATTTCCCTTTGTTTTTTCCTGTGTTTTCTGCGCTTGCGCTCTATCTTAGTTATTGATGTATAAGTATTTTATATTTAAGTATTTTATTATCTAAGTATTTTATTGTGTCCGATTTCCCGTCATCGGAAATCCCGTCGTCGGAAATCCCGTCATCGGAAAATCGGTCAACGGCTTACATCCGTTCATACACTTTTGCTATAAGTTTTCCTATGGGTTTTGCTATAAGTTATTCACAAAAGGGAAGAATTTTCCACATAGCTTATAAACGGGTTTTCCACAGGTTACAAGTTATCCACAAACGGCTTCAACGGGTCGGGATTTTCCCTGTGCTCATTTATGATTTTCTCCATGCAGGCTGAGTTATACCATCTGCCGAATTTGTATCCACACTTATGAAGCTCGCCCACAAGACGGAAGCCCATTGCCTTATGGAAGTTCACGCTGTTTCGTGTGAGGTATTCATCATCCTCCTCAGGACAGGAAACACGGGCAATCATATTTGTGATACCCATTTCCCTGAGAGCGTCTTCAAGGGTGTTATAGAGAATTTTACCTATCCCCTGTCCACGCAAATCCTTGCGGACATAGACCGAGGTTTCAACGCTGTAACAATAAGCTGCTCTGCCCACAAACGCTCCCGCATAGGCATAGCCCACGGGTACACCGTCAATTTCCGCAACGAAATAGGGATACTTTTTCAACGTATTCTCTATCCTTCCCCTGAATTCATCAAGGGAAGGCACATCAATCTCAAATGTGATTGCGGTATTCAGCACATAGTAAGAATAGATTTCAAGGAGCCTTTCCGCATCCTCGGGGCGGGCAGCTCTTATTTTCAGATTATCCATTTTCTTCCTCATTTCAGCAGCCTTTTAAGATACTGACCGGTGTATGATTCCTTTATTTCTGCCACCTCCTCGGGTGTACCCTCAGCGACGATAAAGCCGCCCTTGTCACCGCCCTCGGGGCCTAAGTCAATAATATGGTCGGCAGTCTTGATAACATCAAGATTATGCTCAATAACAACTATGCTGTTTCCTGCATCAACGAGCTTCTGCAAAACATTTATCAGCCTGTGTACGTCTGCTGTGTGCAGACCTGTTGTGGGTTCATCAAGGACATAGATCGTTCTGCCTGTTGACCTCTTTGAAAGCTCTGTTGAGAGCTTCACACGCTGAGCCTCACCACCTGAAAGAGTGGTTGCAGGCTGACCGATTTTAACATAGCCCAGACCTACCTCATAGAGGGTTTTCAGCTTTTTATGGATTTTAGGTATGGCGCTGAAGAAGTTCATACCCTCCTCAACGGTCATTTCAAGCACGTCGTAAATTGATTTACCCTTATACTTTACGCTGAGGGTTTCGCTGTTATATCTTGCTCCTCCGCACACCTCGCAGGGCACGTAAACATCGGCAAGGAAGTGCATTTTGATTTTCAGAATACCGTCACCCTGACAGGCCTCGCATCTGCCACCCTTCACGTTGAAGGAAAATCTGCCTGCAGTATAGCCCTTCATCTTGGCATCCTGAGTTGAAGCAAAGAGGGCACGGATATCGTCAAACACACCCGTATATGTGGCAGGGTTTGAACGGGGCGTTCTGCCTATGGGAGACTGGTCAATATTGATAACCTTATCAAGATGCTCAAGGCCCAGCATTTCATCAAAATTGCCCGACACCTTTCTTGAACGGTTCAGCTTGTTTGAAAGCTCCTTAAAGAGAATTTCATTCACAAGCGAAGACTTGCCTGAGCCCGAAACACCTGTTACACAAACAAACTTTCCGAGAGGAATTTTCACGTTGATATTTTTAAGGTTGTTCTGCTTTGCCCCGGTTATTTCAAGGAATTTGCCGTTACCCTCACGTCTTTTTTCGGGTACGGGAATCTGCTTTCTTCCGCTGAGATACTGTCCCGTGACGGATTTTTCGCAGTTTTTGATATCTTCTACGCTGCCTGCACAGACAATTTCGCCGCCGTGGATACCTGCACCGGGGCCGATATCGACGATATAGTCAGCGGCATACATTGTGTCCTCATCGTGCTCAACAACAATAAGTGTGTTGCCGATATCCCTGAGATGCTTCAATGTTTCAAGAAGCCTTGCGTTATCCTTCTGATGCAGACCGATGCTGGGCTCGTCGAGAATATAAAGAACGCCCATAAGGGATGAGCCTATCTGCGTTGCAAGACGTATTCTCTGACTTTCACCTCCCGAAAGAGTGCCTGATGAACGGGAAAGTGAAAGATAGTTAAGACCGACGCTGTTAAGGAAATTCAGCCTTTCCTTGATTTCCTTGATAATGGGCTTGGCAATTATCCTTTCAGTCGGAGTGAGCTTATCCTCAAGAGATGAAACAAAGTCATATTCCTCAGCTATGGACATACGGCAGACCTCGTCTATATTCTTTCCGCCGACGGTTACGCTGAGAGCCTCCTTATTGAGCCTTGCACCGTGACAGTCGTGACATTCATTGACAACCATAAGGGATTCAAGCTCTGCCTTTGAAATTTCGCTTGTTGTTTCCTTATAGCGTCTGTCAAGGTTATTTATGATACCCTCAAAGGCAGTTTCATAGATTCCGCCGCCGAAGGAGGTAAGTCTCTTCATCTTCATCTTTTCACCCTTTGTGCCGTAAAGAATAGCATCAATGGCTTCATCGGGCAGGTCGCCCATAGGTGTATCAAGAGAGAAGCCGTATTTATCGGCAAGTCCCTGATAATACATATTTGCAATAGTGCCGCCGTCGGTTTTTTGCCAGCCGAAAGCCTTGATTGCCCCCTGATTTATGGAAAGACGCCAATCGGGAATAATAAGCTGAGGGCTGAATTCCATATATACACCAAGACCCGAACAGGTCTTGCAGGCACCGAAGGGGTTATTGAAGGAGAAAAGCCGAGGTGAAATCTCACCGATGCTCACACCGTGGTCGGGACAGGAATAGTTCTGTGAATAGAGCTGTTCTTCGCCTCCGATAACATCAACGCTGACAAGGCCTTCAGCCAGCTTCAATGCAGTTTCAACGGAGTCAACCACTCTTGATCGTATTTCATCCTTCATTACAAGACGGTCAACAATAACCTCAATATTGTGCTTTTTATTCTTATCAAGCTTAATTTGCTCACTTAAATCATAGATGCTTCCGTCAACACGGACACGGACAAAGCCTGATTTCTTGATATCTGCAAGCTCCTTGACGTATTCGCCCTTTCTGCCTCTTACAACGGGGGCAAGAATCTGCAGCTTTGTGCCTGCTTCAAGGGTCATTATGCGGTTTACGATATCGTCAACGGTCTGTCTTTTTATCTCTCTGCCGCAGACGGGACAGTGAGGTATTCCTGCACGGGCATAAAGCAGACGGAAATAGTCATAGATTTCCGTAATAGTACCAACGGTTGAACGGGGGTTCTTTGAGGTTGTTTTCTGGTCAATGGATATGGCGGGAGAAATGCCCTCAATGCTGTCAAGGTCAGGCTTTTCCATCTGACCTAAAAACTGACGGGCATAGGATGACAGAGATTCAACATATCTTCTCTGTCCCTCGGCATATATGGTATCAAAGGCAAGTGAGGATTTTCCCGAGCCTGAAAGTCCCGTGAAAACCACAAACTTATCCCTTGGTATTTTAAGGTCGATATTTTTAAGGTTGTGCTCTCTTGCACCCCTTACGATAATTTCTTTCTGTGACATAGCTTACCTTCTTTTTAAGGTGGCGAGTATAATCCGAGACCGTCACCTTAATTTTTCTATTCTGTCTCTCAGGTATGCCGCATACTCAAACTCAAGCAGCTTTGCGGCAGCCTTCATTTCCTTTGTGAGCTTCACAATAAGCTCTTCTCTTTCCTTCTTTGAAAGGTTCTTTTCGTCCTTCTGCACGTCCTCGTGAGTGGAAATTTCAAGGATATCGTAAACATCCTTCCTGATTGTCTGAGGAACAATTCCGTTTTCCTCGTTATACCTCATCTGTATCTGACGGCGGCGGTAGGTTTCATTTATGGCTCTTTCCATAGAGGGAGTGACCTCATCGGCATACATAATAACCTGACCCTCAGCGTTTCGTGCGGCACGTCCGATTGTCTGCACAAGGGATGTTTCCGAGCGCAAAAAGCCCTCCTTATCCGCATCAAGAATTGCCACAAGGGAAACCTCGGGGATATCAAGACCCTCACGCAGAAGGTTGATGCCCACAAGCACGTCAAATTTGCCCAGACGAAGATCACGGATAATCTCCATTCTTTCCATTGTGTCAATATCATAATGCATATATCTGACCTTGATATCAAGGTTTTCCATATAGGCGGTAAGGTCCTCTGCCATCTTCTTTGTCAGAGTGGTGACAAGCACTCTTTCCCCCTTCCCGGCACGGACATTTATCTCTGAAACAAGGTCGTCTATCTGCCCCTGTGTGGGCTTGACTATAACCTCGGGGTCAAGAAGTCCCGTGGGTCTGATAACCTGTTCAACTATATTTGCGCTTTTTTCCTTTTCAAAGGGACCGGGTGTTGCGCTGACAAAGACCTTCTGATGCACCTTGTCATAAAACTCATCAAACTGCAGAGGTCTGTTATCATAGGCAGAGGGCAGTCTGAAGCCGAATTCAATAAGGTTGTCCTTTCTCGCCTTGTCCCCTGCAAACATAGCTCTGACCTGAGGGAGAGTTACGTGGGATTCATCAACGAAAAGCACAAAGTCATCGGGGAAATAGTCAATAAGCGTAAAGGGAGGCTCTCCTGCCCTTCTGCCCGACATTATCCTTGAATAGTTTTCTATTCCCTTGCAGAAGCCCGTTTCCCTGAGCATTTCCATATCGTATATTGTTCTCTGCTTTATTCTTTCTGCCTCCAGAAGCTTACCCTGAGAAATGAATTCGTTGTATCTTTCTTCCATTTCGGTTTTGATTTCCTCAATGGCTCTCTCCATTTTATCGGGAGCTACAACGTAATGGGAAGCAGGATAGATTGCAACGTGTGAAAGTGTACCCTTTACGTCACCCGTAAGAGCGTTGATTTCGCATATACGGTCAACCTCGTCACCGAAGAATTCAACACGGATAGCGTTATCGTTTGAATAAACGGGGAAGATTTCAACGGTGTCACCCCTGACCCTGAACTTATTTCTTGTGAAATTTATATCGTTTCTGTCATACTGGATTTCGACCAGCTTTTCAATCAGCTCTTCACGGCTTTTCTCCATACCCTGTCTGAGAGAAATAACCATACTTCTGTAATCAATGGGGTCGCCCAGAGAATAGATGCAGGACACACTTGCCACGATGATGACGTCTCTGCGCTCGGAAAGAGCCGAGGTTGCAGAGTGACGGAGCTTATCGATTTCATCGTTTATGGCAGAGTCCTTCTCTATATAAGTATCTGTATGGGGAATATATGCTTCGGGCTGATAGTAATCGTAGTAGGAAACAAAATACTCCACAGCATTTTCGGGGAAGAACTCCTTGAACTCGGAGCAAAGCTGAGCCGCAAGGGTTTTATTGTGAGCGAGAACAAGTGTGGGACGGTTGAGACGGGCAATTACGTTTGCCATAGTGAAGGTTTTACCTGAGCCGGTGACACCGAGAAGTGTCTGCTCCTGATATCCCTTTTCAATGCCTTCAACAAGGCTGTCGATAGCCTGAGGCTGATCCCCTGTGGGGTTGAATTTTGAGTGTAAGATGAATTTATCCAACACGGTCTCGCTCCTTTCTGTTTGTAATAAATTTGTTTAATCAGTCTTCATCATCTGCAAACATCAGATATTCCCAAGCCCTGCCTGCAAGACGTCGGCGTGTTTCCGTTTCCTTTTCTGTGGGGATTTCGCTTTCTTTTCCTGCAATACCGTCAACAAGGTGATTGATAAGCTTGTCGGTTTCAGAAAATCCTGGAGCTTTTTCTTTATCATTAACAAGTTCCATTTAAATTCCCCCTTTTTATCCGCTACATTATACACCAAATAATTTTAAATGTAAATAGTTATCGAACATTTGTTTTACTGTTTTGTCGTTTTGAAAGCCCCTTCCACCGCAAGCGGCCCCCCTTCCCCTGAAGGTGCAGGCATACGGCTCCCTCCCTGAGGGAGCTGGCAAAATCGGATTGCGATTTTGACTGAGGGAGTAAATTCTGCATTCTGCAAAGTTCCTTCTCAGATTTTCATTAAACCTCTTGACACAAGGATATATATTGTGATAAAATTATCAAAAATTGATAGAGGCGCATCTTATCATCAGTATTTGCCGCATAAAAGCTTACCGAAAGCGTGGCAGTGAAAGGGATGGATGCCGAGGATAAGACGTGGTGAATCTTAGTCCGGCTGCCGGAAATAAGATTCCGGTTGCTGTCGCAGAAATGCGGAGAGCTATCATACAAAATTTATAACACACAATATCTTTATATTTATACTGTGCTGTAATTTTTGGATGATGGTCGCTTTGCGGTGACTATCTTTTTTAATTGTATATCAAAAATGCAAGGAGACTACTGACATGAAAAACACTATTTTCAAGGGCGTTGCAACAGCTATCGTCACTCCCTTCAAGGGCGAAGAAATCGATTACGAGAGCTTTGCAAGATTAATCGAATGGCAGATTGAACAGGGCGTTGATGCTATTGTTGCCGCAGGTACTACCGGTGAAGGCTCAACTCTTACCGATGAAGAGCACAGAGACGTTATCAAGTTCTGCGTTGATCAGGTAAAGGGCAGAGTTCCCGTTATTGCAGGTACAGGCTCAAACAATACCTCATACGCTATCGACCTTACAAAATTCGCCTGTGAAGCAGGTGCTGATGCAATGCTTGTTGTTACCCCCTATTATAATAAGGCTACACAGAAGGGTCTTATCGCTTCATTCACAGCTATTGCCGATGCTTCAACAAAGCCCTGTATTCTTTATAATGTGCCCAGCCGTACAGGCTGTAACCTCTTACCTGCAACTGTTGCAGAGCTTGCAAAGCATCCGAACATCGTTGCTATCAAGGAAGCAAGCGGTAACATTTCACAGATTGCTCAGGTTGCTGCTCTCTGCGGTGACAGCATCGATATTTATTCAGGTAACGATGACCAGATTATTCCTATTCTCTCTCTCGGCGGCAAGGGCGTTATCTCTGTTCTTTCAAATGTTATGCCCAAGGAGACTGCAGATATGTGCAAGCTCTATTTCGAAGGAAAGACAAGCGAAGCTGCAAAGCTTCAGCTGAAGTATCTTTCACTCGTTGATGCTCTGTTCTGCGAGGTTAACCCCATTCCCGTCAAGGCAGGTCTTGCTGCTATGGGCTATTGCGAAAACTCGCTCAGATTACCGCTTACATCAATGGAGCCTCAGAACGAAGAAAAGCTCCTCGGTCTTATGAGACAGAACGGTATTGAAATCTGACCCTCAGTCAGCATTTAGGCTGACAGCTCCCCTTTCAGGGAGAGTCTTTTTCCATAAAACACCCCAGCAAAGGAACGAAAAAAATGAGTCACACAGATAACATTGACTTCTTATGCGGTAATGTTTCCGCCGATGAAAACGGACATCTGTTGTTTGCAGGTCAGGATACGGCTGCACTTGCAAGGGAATACGGCACTCCCCTTTATCTTATGGATGAGGAGAGAATCAGGGAACGCTGCAGAACCTATATAAAAGGACTGAAAGATGCCTTCGGTGACAAGGGACAGGCTCTTTTTGCTTCAAAGGCGGCATCCTTCAAGCGTATTTATGAAATTATGCGTGAGGAAGGAATGGGCATTGATGTTGTATCATCGGGTGAAATCTGCACGGCTCTGAAGGCAGGCTTCCCCCTCAGTAAGGCATACTTCCACTCAAACAACAAAACCGATGCAGATATAGCCTACGCCATAAAAAACGGTATAGGACACTTTGTTGTTGATAACCGTGAGGAGCTTTATGCTATTGATAAGGAAGCCGAAAATCAGGGAATCCGTCAGAGGATTATGCTGAGAATAACTCCCGGCATTGACCCCCACACCTTTGCAGAGGTTGCAACGGGTAAGGTTGATTCAAAATTCGGCTCTGCCATTGAAACGGGTCAGGCTGAGGAAATGGTGAAAATTGCCCTGAGCCTTGAGAATATCACCCTTTCGGGCTTTCATTGCCACGTAGGCTCTCAGGTGTTCGACTCCGATGTTTTCCTCAGAGCCGCAGACGTTATGCTTGACTTCATTGCAGATATAAAGGAAAAATTCGGCTTCTCACCCGAAAAGCTCGACCTTGGCGGCGGCTACGGTGTACGCTATAAGGCTGAGGACCCCCACATTGATATATACGATAACATTCTGCAGGTGGGTGCTTTCGTTAAGGAAAAGGTTGCAAAGCTGGGCATTGATATGCCTGAGATTTCCCTTGAGCCGGGCAGAAGCATTGTTGCCGATGCAGGTATGACTCTTTACACGGTAGGTACCGTAAAGAAAATCCCCGAATTCATTAACTATGTCTCCGTTGACGGCGGTATGACGGACAATGTCCGTTTTGCTATGTACGGTGCACCCTACACCCTTTTCGCCGCAGAAAAGCTTAACGAAAAGGCCGATATGGAGTGCAGCGTTGTGGGAAGATGCTGTGAAAGCGGTGACATAATTCAGGAAAATGTTATGATGCCCGAAAGCATCTGCAGAGGAGATATTTTAGCTTGTCTGACAACAGGTGCTTACAACTATTCAATGGCTTCAAACTATAACAAAATCCCCCGTCCCCCCATTGTAATGCTCAACGAAGGCAAAAGCTACGTTGCAGTAAGAAGGGAGACAATCGAGGATTTAACAATGTATGATGTATAAAAGAAGAAATCGGATGTTCGTCTGAACATCCGATATTTTTTATGCTTATTTCACCCGACAGCTCTTTGCACTTGAATAAACAGAATATACCTTCTTCTTGCTGACGGTTTTATACGCCTTGACCTTGAAGTAATACTTCTTTCCGTCGGTAAGCTTTCTTACGGTGAGCTTTGTGCTGCTCTTGCCTGAGGTTGAGCCGACCTTTGAGTAGGTTCCGTTCTTTGAGGTGCTCATATAGACGTTATAGCCCGAAGCTCTTGTTACCTGCTTCCAGGAAACGGTTGCCGTATTGTTGCCTGCAGTTACGGTTACGGAAGGCGTCTTGGGTCTTGTTGTAACCTTGAGAACCTCGCTGTAATTACCGTAGGTTTTGCCGTGCTCTGTTTCAACGTATGCTCTTACGGCATAATAATAGGTTGTTGCAGAGCTTTTGTCCTTAACCGTATATGAAGTACCCTTCAGGTCTTTTATTTTCTTATAGGTCTTTTTTGAGGGAGAATACTGATAAACCGCATATCCCGTTGCGCCCGACATCTTATTCCACGAAAGAGTGACTGAGCTTGATGAATTTTTTGTCATTTCAAGCCCCTGAGTTTTTCTGGGAGCTATGGCGAAGTTCACGGTTTCACTACCGCTGTAATCTCCTCTGAGCTTCACCTGAACCTGATAAATACCCGGCTCTGTTCTCTTTGACTGAAGATATTTCACCGTGTAATCGGTATTCTTTTTAAGTGTTTTGCCCTTGCTGTCCTTCACCGTTACGGTGGGAGTACGGGTTGATTTTGAGCTGTATTTATAGCCTGTTTCAGAAAGGGTAACCGAGGCTACCTTTGAAATAACGGAATCGGTTTCCTCATATCCGCAGACGGAGCACCTTTTGATTTTTGCTCCGTTCTTATCCGTTGTTGCGGCAAGGGTGATTTTATTAAAGCTGTGACCCTTTGCAGCAACCGTAAGCTGAGGAATAAGCACAGCTTCACAAACCGAGCAATGAGCACCCGAGGTTTTGCCCTCGTTAATACAGTCGGGGGCTTCGGCGGCATCATAAACAACCGTGTGTCTGCCCGTTGCGGGAATTACGGTCTGCGGTACAACTATTCTGTTGCAGACCTCACAGTAAATACCGTCTGTAAGACCTCCCGTCACACAGCTTACGGAGGTGCCGTGGGAAACGGCAAGACAATGCCTGCCTTCGTTTTCGTTATATCTGTTAATAAGGGTCTGAAGCCCTGTCATATCGGGTGCAGATGCAAAAATTCTGTCAAAATTTGTATCCTTGTCGCCGTTATAATGAGCCTTGATGAAATTATCAAAATAAAAAAATTTGTTTATATCCCTGTCATTGCAGAAGCTGTAATCGGCAAAAAGTGCGGAACGGTTTGTCAGGGCTGTATAAACCGTCAGAGCAGATATATAACCCGAAAGCGGATTAGGATGCTTATCGTCACCCTCCTTGCTGCCGCCCACATAGCCGTTGCCGTTATCATAGCCCACGTTATCCTTTATGAAGCTGCACCTGTCATATTTCATAAGCGAAAAGGGAACATTCACCGCACCTGTGTAAACGTCATATACGATTTTTCCCCAATCGGCAATTCTTACTCCTGCATCCCTCAGCGCCCGTACACCTGCAAGAGAGCCCTCAAGCTCCTTTTCATACATAATCGGGTGACACATAAACGCTGACTCCTCAGCATTGGGAAACAGATCAATTATCTGCATACAGTCTGAAAAAAGGTCAGGGTTATCCTGAGTTGACTCAGACATAACGATGAAATCAACGCTGTTACATATATCAGGCTCAAGTCCCATAAGATGGTTTTCATATATGTATTCAAGGGTTCTGCCGGGGAAGGTATAGTCCAGTACGGTTGCATCCTCGTTACCGGAAGCGATAATCTGATGAAGATAACCGTAATCCCTCTCCTTTTCATCGCCGCTGATTACACAGTTTCCGTAATAGACCATTGAATTGCCTATAACCATAACCGTTTTTCCGTCAAGGGAAATAATCTCATCGGTTACTGTATAGCTTTCATCAACAGATAATGCCGATGCATAAAGCTCCGGCACAAAAGCCGAAAGCAGAGCAACAAGGGCAAATACAAACGCCGCAAATCTTTTCATTCCGAACACCTGAGGCAGTTTTAAAGCCGCCTACATTTTCCTCTCCTAAAAAGCTGATATATTTATATCAGTCAATTATTGCAACAATGTGAATAAGTGCTGTATATTTTGTATATTTAGTCAGTGATTGACTATCAGGGTGATTTGGTGTATAATGTGTCCGTTCTTTTTGGAGGGTGTATAATATGAAAGCAGATAAAAAATTAAGCAACAAGACAGTTAAATACTTTGCAAAAATGGCTGCTGAAAGCTACGTAAACGACCCTGTTCACGTATATGCAACCAAAAACGAAAACCTGAGAAAGAGGTTTCTTTATCACTTTCTGCTAGAAAGACTTGCAACCTCAAACCGTCAGGACGACCTGATTTACGTGGACGAGGAGAACAGAGGCATCTGTATTTTCAGACGGGCACACAACGATTACACCGTTTTCGATTTTCTTCTTTGCCCCCATTGGGTTTTCCTTTATATTTATGCGGTTTCGACAATAAAGACCCTCAAGTTTTTCAGCCATCTGAAGCCGAAAAAGATATTCACAAAGGACACCTATCTCATCTCCCCTGTTTTCGTTGACAAGGCTCATCAGGGTAAGGGTATTGCCACAAGGCTTATAAACGAGGGCATTGAGGAGCTTACGGCAAAGGGATATAAAATCGGACTGGAAACACAAAATCCCGACAATGTCCCCTTCTATGAAAGGCTTGGCTTCAGAACAATAGAGCATATCTATTGCAAGGGCGAAGGGGTGCATAACTACTATATGCTGTATGATGAAAACAGCAGATAATATCAAAGACTATCTTCAGTTGAGAAGATAGTCTTTTTAAATTCAGTTATTATATTTTACTGCTCTCTGAAGGTGATGTTGCCTGTTTCGGCATCCATGGCATCAATAATTGCAAGGGACTCAACGTGATAGCCCATATTTCTGATAACACGTCCGCCTATCTGGAAGCCCTTTTCAATAACAATTCCGCAGCCCTCGACTATTGCTCCTGCCGAATCTGCGATTGAAATAAGACCCTGAAGAGCACAGCCGTTTGCAAGGAAATCGTCAATAATGAGAATATGCTCACCCTCGTGGAGAAACTTTCTTGAAACAATTACCTGATTTTTATTCTTATGTGTAAAGGACTCAACCTCTGCCACAAACATATCTCCGTCAATATTGATTGACTTTGACTTCTTTGCAAAAACAAGGGGTACACCGAATTCCTTTGCAACGAAAGCTGCAATACCTATTCCCGAAGCCTCAATTGTGACAACCTTATCAACCTGCTTATGACCGAAGCGGCGCTTGAATTCACGTCCGATTTCCTCCATAAGTGAAATATCCATCTGATGATTGAGAAAGCTGTCAACCTTTAATACGTTACCTGATTTTACTACACCGTCTTTAACGATTCTTTCCTCTAAAAAGTTCATTTTGCTTGTCCTCCCCTTGATTATTCCGTAATATTTCTTGCCACGTGAACACCGCTTGCGGATGCGTGGGATAATGAATGAGTGATACCGCTTCCGTCACCGATTATATATAAGCCCGGGAAGCAGGTCTCAAGGCGGCTGTCAACCTTGACCTCCATATTATAGAACTTGACCTCAACACCGTAAAGCAGAGTATCGTCATTTGCCGTACCCGGTGCAACCTTATCAAGGGCATAAATCATTTCAATAACACCGTCAAGTATTCTCTTTGGCAGAACCAGACTCAGATCGCCCGGTGTGGCGTTAAGAGTGGGCGTGATGAAGGCATCGGTCATACGTCCCGGTGTGGAGCGTCTGCCACGGATAAGATCACCGAAGCGCTGAACGATAACTCCTCCTCCCAGCATATTACTCAGACGGGCAATGGATTCGCCGTAGCCGTTTGAGTCTCTGAAGGGCTCTGAGAATTCCTTGGAAACAAGCAGGGCAAAGTTTGTATTTTCCGTCTGCTTTGCAGGGTCTTCATAGCTGTGACCGTTTACGGTAATAATACCGTTTGTATTTTCGTTGACAACTGCACCCTTGGGATTCATACAGAAGGTACGCACCTTGTCACCGTACTGCTTGGTACGGTAAACGATCTTGCTTTCATAAAGCTCGTCCGTAAGATGTGCAAACACGCTTGCGGGAAGCTCTACACGGACGCCGATATCTACCCTGTTTGACCTTGTAGGAATATCAAGGTCTCTGCAGACCTTCTCCATCCACTTGCTGCCGCTTCTGCCGACGGAAACAATGCAGTTTTTGCAGGTATAAGCAGTCTCATCGCATACCACAGAATAACCGCCGGGAATAATCTTTATATTTCTGACGGGGGTATCGAAGAAGAATTCAACCTTATCCTTGAGATACTCGTAGATGTTTTCAAGAACAACATAGTTGATATCAGTACCCAGATGTCTTACCGAAGCGTCAAGCAAATGCAGATCATTCTGTATGCAAAGAGTCTTGAAACGGCTTCCTGAGGTTGTATAAAGCTTCGTGCCCTCTCCGCCGAACTTCAGGTTGATTTCGTCAACATAGTGCATAAGGTCAAGAGCTTCCTTCTTACCCACGTATTCATAAAGCACACCGCCGAAATCGTTTGTGATATTATACTTACCGTCTGAAAAAGCACCGGCACCTCCGAAACCACTCATTATAGAACAGCTCTTGCAGCCGATACAGGTTTTCACCTTAACACCGTCTATGGGACAATGACGCTTACTCAGGGCGTGACCGCTTTCAAAGACAGCCACCTTCATATGAGGCTTATGCTGCATAAGCTCATAGGCGGCAAAAATACCGCCGGGACCTGCGCCGATAATAATCACATCATAATTCATCAAAATTTCCTCCGATAACAGCAGGCCTTCCCTGCCTGATATATAAAATTATATTATCACATATTTGCTGAAAAGTAAATCTCATAAACGACTTTTTTCTTTTAAAATCAGCACTTGTATTCAGCCTGCATAAATGCTATAATTCTACAGAGGTGACCTTTATGCAGAATTTAACCTTTAATGATATCAATAACGCACAATTCAGACTTTACGAGGGCAATCCCATTATCCGTAATCCTTTCAACAGCTTTGTGGTAGCTGACCCTAGTATGCTGACCCCCGATGAGTCCCACAACGGAAAATGGCAGTTATTCTGCCACACATTTTTCGGTGTATACAGATATGAAAGCGAAAACGGCATCGACTTTGTACCCAAGGGCAAAATCGTAAGCAAGGCTATGCGCCCCGATATCAACTATATTGACGGAAGATATTATCTTTTTTACGAAAGAACAAAGTCTCCCGTCTATAACGCTCTTTGCTCCCTTGGCTTGAAGTGGAAATCGGAAATATATGTAACCGAGTCCGATGACCTTGAAAGCTGGACTCAGCCCAGGCTTGCTCTTGGTAAAACAAGGGATTACGAGGAGGACGAGAGGGCAAGAGCTTTATCAAACCCCTTCCTTATCAGCACAGACAAAGGCTACCGTCTTTATTATTCCTGCGGTCAGACCTTTATCAAGGATTGCGGCTTCTGTGAGCCCAGACATATCAGCTTTGCTGAAAGCGAAAGCATTGCAGAGGGCTATATTGCCAGAGAAAAGCCCATAATCAGTCCCGATAAAAATAAAGAATACCTTAATCTCTGCTCAGGCTGTATCAAGGTATACAAGCTTTCCGACTGCTACATAGGTCTGCAGAACGGTATATTTGAGAAGGACGGAATAAGCCATTCTGCCATTATGCTTCTTCGCTCCGATGACGGTGAAAGCTTTGAATTTGTAAGACCCTTCCTTATTCCGCAGATGTGCGGGGACAATAACTGGATGGCGCAATATGTTTACGCCTGCAACCTTACATATTATAAGGGAAAGCTCCGGCTTTACTTCAACGCAAGAGACACCTCAAGCACCCTCACGGGCAGAGAGTGCATCGGGATTTATGAAGCGGAAGTGTAAGAAAAACAGCCACTTTTATCTAAGGATAAAGGTGGCTGATATTATTTTATCAGGCTTCAATTTTTTCAAAGCTGTACATCTTCTGTGTATCGGTCTGATTTGTATCAATGACGGTCAGGGTACAGCTCGGAACTGACCCGGGCATACGCATTGCACTGTATCCGCTGACACTGCTGAGCTGATAGTATCTGCCCTTATAAAAGCTGCACAGATTATTGCTGTGAATGTGACCTGTTGAAATCAAGGAAATATATTCATTACCCTTTGTCATATCGTCAAACAGAACGTTTTTCGGGATTTCATCAAAGGGAAACAGCTCTTCCCTCGGCATACCGTCATAGTCTTCACCGTTTTCGTAAGCCGCTTTGAATGCAGGTGTTGCCATATGAAAAAATATGCTTGTCTTGACCCTTCTTTCCTCAATTCCGTCAAGAAGCCAATTAATCTGACTTTCCTTTATGTAATCGTATTTGCCGATAGCCTTGACAGTTCTTGCGCCCGAGTCCATTATTGCAATAGTATGCACAAGCTCTCCGTTATGCATTACGTCGGCAAAAAACTGCATATCTCCGTCAACACCCTTTTCGTTACCGCAGACAAAGTTTTCATACTGCATCATAAAAGCAATAACATCTTCATTTTCACCGTCGATTTCGCTGTCATTGTTTCCCGGTGCAAAAGTCCAGGGGGTATTGTAGCTTTCGATAAGCTGAGCCAGCAAATCTATGGCTGTGTATTTATCATAGCTTAATTTAAGATTAAAGCCGTCAACAATATCACCGTCAAGAACAATGAAGTCGCAGGGCGTTTTATCAAGGATAACCTTCAGGTCATCAAGTGTCTTTTTATCGCTGCTGCAAGTGCCGTCAAAGAAATGGGTATCGTTAATCTTGAGCACTCTCAGCAGGCCCTTTTCGTCGGTATTGATAACCACCTGCTTCTGCTCATAAATCTCCCCGTAGCTATGCTGTGCTTCGGGTGCTGCGGCAAACATTCTGTAACCGACATATCCGCCGAACACAAGAACAGCAGTAAGAATAACTGCCACAAGGGATATCAGAAATTTTTTGTGTTTTATTATGTATTTTTTCACATTGTTCCCCTCCTGAATCGTATATACTTATGGGTGTATTATAGCATAATTATCAGATGTTGCAAAGGGGGAACGGATTAAATCATTTCTTTTTAAACATTTCTCGCCTTAATCAAAAAAACACTTGACTTTTGTCAGCTCATCATATATAATGAATCAGTCCTATCGGGGTGTGGCGAAGCTTGGTATCGCGCTTGGTTCGGGACCAAGAGGCCTCGGGTTCGAATCCCGACACTCCGACCAAACGAAAATCCGTTCACGAAAGTGGGCGGATTTTTGTTTGTATTATTCATTTTTCAATATTCATCATTCATTATTCATTACTGCAGAACGGATTTTCAAATGAATAATGAATATTGAAGTCGCTTCGCTGATGAATAATGAATAATAGTGTGCCTTCAGCACAACGAAGCTGCCCTTCGGGCAAACGGATTGACTTTTTACTTATTATGTGATATGCTATCGGAAAAGAAAAAAAGAGGAGAATAAAAATATGAAAAAAGCTATTGTAGCCATTGTTACAGTTGTTGTTATGCTGTGCAGTCTGACGGTATCTGTAAGTGCTGCCGTAGAGCAGTATAACAACAAAGGCTTTCAGATTTATCCGAATGATGATTTCATTAAGGATACCGAGTGGGCTGAAAAATACGGATATGTAGATTACTGGCATACTGAAGATTACGGGATTGAAATGATACTTATTGATACTGAATTTCCCGAAAGCGAATTTATGGACAAGCATCCTGATGAACCACATTATCAATGTCATATTTTACATGACGATGTTTATGGTTATGCATCAGATATTATTTCTGAGGAAACAATTGAAATAAACGGCAATATCGGCGTGAAAAGGATGTATGAAAAAAAGGTAAAACATTCTGAAGAGGATGAATGGGAAAGCTTCAGTGCCGTCAAATATGTTTTTGAAAAGGAAGACAAGTATTACGAAGTGTGCTTTTATATTCATAATGAAACACTTTATGGCTTTTATCCTGATATGATTATGGAAGAATTCAATATTAGTCGATATACCGCCATGTATGATTTTTTATATACAGGTATGAAATTCTTGCCATATATTGTTATTGCAGCAGTTTGTGTATTTTTGATAAAAAGAAAATTAAGATGATAAGTGGGTACAATCAATTCGATAAAGTTCAATTTTTTTAGGTTGTTGCTAAATTGAGCTGTAAACATAAAAAACACAGGTCTGCCAAACAGACCTGTGTTTTTTTATGGCTCTTTGTCAATAGTTGGGATAAAGAGCCGTTTTTGCTATACGATACAGTCGTCACATTTATGTGGCGGATTTCAGGTTATATATCCATCTGTTTCAGTTGCTCTAATTGGTCTCGTCTGCCGTAAATTACTGCAATTATATGCACTTACTTTAATTCATCATTTATCCAGAAGTAAACAATGAAGTTTTTCACAGGCATTTTATGTATGCCGTGACTTTTCCACGGCTCTTCATCCATAAGTGCCACTCTTTTCGGCATTGCTTCAAGAGAAAATATGCTCTTTTGAAGCTCATCAAGCAGTTTTTCAGCTGTAAGGTGGCGAGTATAATCCGAACCCGTTTTTTGCGGGGCGTATTTCCGCCATCTCTTCGTTAAAATACTCGTAAATCCGGCAGGATTTACTGCGTTTTGTGCCTTGATATGCCAAAAATCCGATCCGCAAAAAATCTTAC
>JAFSEP010000025.1 GCA_017435665.1 Clostridia bacterium
TAAGATTTTTTTCGGAACGGATTTTTGGCAAATCAAGGCACAAAACGCAGTAAATCCTGTCGGATTTACGAGTATTTTAACGATGAGTTGACGGAAATCCGCCCCGTAAAAAACGGGTTCGGATTACACCCGTCACCCTAAATGATATATTGAATAAATCCTCCTGATTTCACATAAGATAAAATGACTTATATGAAACGGGAGGAGATTTTATGAAAAAAATAAAAAAACAGGATGTATTCACCCTGGCTTTTTATGTTATTTCGGCTGAATTGGTAGGTGGGTTATCGGCGTTACTGTCGGGCGACTTCAAAGATTTCTTTGACAAATATGAGCAGCCGCCACTTCAACCGCCTCAATGGCTGTTTCCGGTGGTGTGGGTAATTCTTTATGCGATAATGGGCGTTTCTGCATATCTTATTCACACGGCAGAGACTGACAGCATAAGCCGGAAAAACGCCATGACCTTATATTGGGGACAGCTTGCGGTGAACTTTTCATGGAGCATTATATTTTTCAGATTTGAGCTGCTCTGGGCTGCGGTTGCGGCAATTCTTCTTTTGCTTGCACTTATTATATCAATGATTATAAGCTTCAGGAAAATCCGCCCGTTGGCAGCCTATCTGAATTTGTCCTATCTTGCGTGGGTTGCGTTTGCAACATATCTCAATATTGCCATAGCAGTAATAAACTGAAAAAAATAAGGCAGTTACGTCGGTAACTGCCTTAAACTTTTGAAATTGATTATTCACCCTTCATTTCAAGGAGCTTTGCTCTGCCGTCAAAAACAGCCTGGCTTACCTTGATTGAATCTGTGATAGCTGACTTGATATCGTCCTCTGTTGCACCGAGTTCAACTGCGAATCTTCTGTCGATGAAGAGGTTGATATCCATAATATCTGCAAGTCCGTCAACGTCAATACCGCTTTCAATGCCCTTTTCAGCATATTCCTTCTTAACGCCGCCGAGACCCATTCTCATCATCCAGGGAGCAACGCTGATGATAGTTCTGTTTTCACCCATACCTCTTGCAGCATAAACGATCTTGAGGAATTCCTTCCATGTCTGGTTATACATACTGATGGGCCAGCATCTTGCACCCTTTGACTTTTCAGCTGCACCAACGATAACTTCGCCAACCTGACGGACTGTAAGCATTGCTGTGCCGCCGCCCGGATACATTGTGAACGGGAGCTTGTCCATTCTCTTGATCTGCTCGATAAGGATAACCCAAACAGGCTTTCTGCCCGGCTGAGTACCGAAAATGTAGGGCAGTTCAAGAACTGCTACATCAAAGTTGTCATCAGCATATGATAATGCAACCTCTTCCTGATCGATACGGCTTCTTATGTAGGGATGCTTTTCTGTGAGCTTCATTTCAGGACGCTGCTTTGCAAGATATGAGAAGTAAGAACCGAGAATAACGGCATTCTTCATGCCGGCTTCCTTACAAAGGGGAAGAATTCTCTTGAGAGGCTGGATGTTGTACTTGTCATAAGCATCGTAAACGGGAGCAGGGAATTCAACTCTTTCGTCAATACCTGCAGCGAAAACAAAGCAATCGTAGCCTTCCATCATAGCCTTGATTTCTTCATCTGACTTTTCATAAATGTTGCAGAATTCAAGTTCCATTTCTTCGGGGATGGGAGCTCCTTCGGGAAGAGGGGGGAGAGCAACGCTCTTTACCTGATGTCCTCTTTCAATGAAGATTCTTGCTGCTTCACAGCCAAGGAGACCTGTTCCGCCAATCATAAAGACTTTCATTTGTGTTTCCTCCTATAAAACATTCTTAGGGTGGCAAGTATAATCCGAATCCGTTTTTTATGAGCGCATTTTTGCTCATCCTTCGTTAAAATGCTCGTTAATCCGACAGGATTAACTTGCGCTTTTGCCTTGACTGACCAAAAATCCGTCTCATAAAAAATCTTCGACCTGAAAGTGCGAATTTCAGATGGATTTTTGGATGTCGAGGATGCCGACAGGCTAACGCCTTTCAAATCTGAAACGCCGGAAAGCCGCTGAAATTCACGCTTTCAGGCGGGTTCTGATTACACTTGTCACCCTAAGCTATTCTATTATGCTATTTTCTTTCGTCAATATCAATAGCTAAAAACAATTTATCCATAAAAACTTAATTAAATTGTTGTCTAAAAGTGGTTAAATATGAATTTTTTGTTAATAAAACAAATTTACGGAGTTTTTGTTGCGGGAAAGAGACAACAAAGTCAGGTGTTACGGGTAAGTGTGGGGAGCCGCCCGCAGTCGTGGGCGGTGTGCGGCGAAGCCGCACGGGCAGACCAAAGCTAAAGAAGGAGATGAGAAAATGAAAGATAAACCCCTGAGTGAGAAAGAAAAGCTTTTTTGCACATATTACAGCGTCACGGTAAATGCCGTTGAATCGGCGTATAAGGCAGGATATACAATCGCACCTGAAAGAGCTGCCATAAAACTGCTGAGAAGGGAAAGTATAAACGAATATATTTCCGGGCTGACCGCCGTAAGGAAGAGCAGTACAGATGAGGTGGTTGCAGGGCTGAGGAGACTTGCCTTCGGCTGTATAGGTGATGCGTTAAGGCTTGCTTTCGAGGAAAATATTGATATCTCAGAGCTGAAAGAAATGGATCTCTTTGCTATTTCCGAAATAAAGGTAAACAAGGGCAAGGGTGTGGAAATAAAATTTTTCGACAGAATCAAAGCCCTTGAAAAGCTTTCGGGAATTGCCGAAAGAAAAGATGATGAAGGCAGGAGCGATATTTTCAGAGCTATTGAAGAGGGTGCGGAAGCATTGAGATACAGAAGTGATGCAGTTGAATAGGAAAAACGGGTTTTGTCCCTTCAGCGAAAAACAGCTTATTGCAATGACCTGGTGGCATAACAGCTCCCCCTTCAGCAATAAGGATGCAATAATCTGCGACGGTGCTGTGAGAAGCGGCAAAACAACATGTATGTCTTTGGGCTTTGCAGTCTGGAGTATACAGAATTTTAACGATACAAACTTTGCTCTTTGCGGAAAAACGGTAGCCTCCCTGAGAAGAAACGTTATTACTTCTCTGTTGCCTGCTTTGCGTAAGCTGGGCTTTGTGTGTAACGAAAAGCTTTCAAAAAATCTCATCGAAATCAGCTATGGCGGCAGAATGAACAGATATTACCTTTTCGGAGGCAGAGACGAGAGCTCTGCTTCTCTTATTCAGGGTATCACATTGGGAGGCGTGCTTCTTGATGAGGTTGCCCTGATGCCCCGTTCCTTTGTGGAGCAGGCACTTGCCAGATGCTCTCTGGAAAAGGCAAAATTCTGGTTCAACTGTAATCCCGAAAATCCGCAGCATTGGTTTTATAAGGAGTGGATAAGCAAAGCCAACGATAAGAACTGTTTGTACCTCCACTTCCTTATGAAGGACAATCCGTCATTATCGGCAAAGGTTATTTCAAGGTATGAGAGCCTTTACAGCGGTGCTTTCTATGAGCGCTTTGTTCTTGGAAAATGGGTTGCCGTTGACGGTCTGGTTTATCCGGAGGCGGCCAACGGGAAATATGTCTGCGAGCCCCCGGAAAAGGATGCTTCCGAATTTTATGTTTCCTGCGATTACGGTACAGTCAACCCCACTTCAATGGGGTTATGGGGCAGATATGATGATTGCTGGTACCGTATAAGGGAATATTATTTTTCCTCAAGAAAAGAGGGAAGACAGAAAACAGACGAAGAGTATTACGAGGAGCTTTGTTACCTCTCAGAGGGCATACCAATAACAGCAGTTATCGTTGACCCTTCGGCTGCTTCATTTATGGAATGCATCAGACGGCACGGCAGATACAAGGTCATACCTGCCAGAAACGATGTTATGGACGGTATCAGAAAGGTGAGCGATGCAATGAGAATGGGAAGAATAAAAATCTCTCCCGACTGCAGAGACATTCTCAGAGAATTCGGACTTTACCGCTGGGATCGTTCAGCACAAAAGGATACCCCGAAAAAAGAAAATGACCACGCTATGGACGATATGCGCTACTTCGTTTCAACAGTTCTTTACGGAAACGAGGATGAGTTTTTTGCCATGGCGACAAAAAGAAAATCGTAAGAAAGGAGAAAATCTTGGCTTTCGGTAAAAAGAAAAACACGGAAAGTGTTGAAGAAGTTTTTGCTGTACCCCAGACGTATACTGACAGACACCCTTATGCTTCTTTGCTTTCTTTCAAGGGAAGCGAAAAGGCGAATATGAAGCTCTATGCCTCGCTCAAGGAAGCTATACCCATAATTGATGCTTCAATTTCAAAGCTCATAAGACTCACGGGAACCTTTGAGATTAAATGTGGTGATGCCGGGACAGAGAAGGATATTAACACCTTCCTGAAAAACGTGAACGTAGGCTCTATGTCAAAGGGTATCAGCGTTTTTCTCAGCTCGTATCTCAATCAGCTTATGACCTACGGTACGGCTGTGGGCGAGATAGTCGTTGACGGAGACAGAATAGTTTCTCTTTATAACGCCGACCTGAACAGCGTTGAGCTGTCCCACGGGAGATCACCTCTTGATATTGTGGTTTCCTGTGATAACGGGGGCGGAGCCTTTGTGCCTGTGAAATACCCCGAACTCATTCTTCTCAGCACCCTGAACCCCGAGCCCGACAGCGTTTATGGTAATTCGTTGCTGAAGGGACTGCCCTTTGTATGCGATATACTGCTGAAAATCTATAACACTATCGGAACAAATTGGGAGAGAACGGGCAATATCAGGTATGCGGTTACGTATAAACCGCAGAATGACGGTAACGACAGAGCCTTTGCCAAGCAGAGAGCTCAGCAGGTCGCTGAGCAATGGGGCAAGGTTATGCAAAGCTCAGGCCCCGTAAAGGATTTTGTTGCTGTCGGCGACGTGAATATCAGGGTAATCGGTGCAGACAATCAGATTATGGATAGCGAAATTCCCGTAAGACAGATGCTTGAACAGATTATTGCAAAGCTGGGTGTACCGCCCTATATCTTAGGAATAAGCTGGTCATCAACAGAGCGTATGTCATCCCAGCAGGCTGATATCCTCACAAGCGAAATTGAGCATTACAGAGAAATTCTCAATCCCGTAATCAGAAAAATCTGCAGTCTTTATCTGAGACTCAAGGGCTGTGAATGTGACACGGAAATCGTGTGGAACAACATAACGCTTCAGGATGAGCTTCAGCTTGCTCAGGCAAGATATCATAATGCTCAGGCTGAAAAAACAGAAAGAGAAACGGGAGGTGAGAAGGATGCAGAATAAAATGGAGCTTATAAACAGGCTTTCAAGAAAACAGCTGACCGAGGATGAGGTTTACACCTTCAACATAACTCTCTGTGACAATGAGGTTGACCGTGATTACGAGGCTTTCAGCATAAAAGCTCTGGAGGAGATGGGCAAGCTGTTCGTAGGCAAGACGGGTATATCTGACCACAGTATGAGAAGCAGCGACCAGGCAGCGAGAATTTATAATGCGTGGGTGGAAACCGATTTCAGCAGAAAAACAACCTACGGTGAAAGCTATACAGCACTGAGAGCATCCGCATATATGGTACGCACCTCTAAAAACGAGGATCTCATAAAGGAGATAGATGGAGGCATCAAAAAGGAAGTCAGCGTAGGCTGTGCGGTCAGCGAGCACATCTGCTCGGTCTGCGGAAAGCCCGCAGGCAAGGGTGGCTGCAACCACCTGAGGGGGAAAGTGTATAACGGCAAAACCTGTTATCACATCCTTTCGGGAGTGACAGACGCATATGAATGGTCTTTTGTTGCAGTTCCCGCCCAGAGAGAAGCAGGCGTAACAAAATCATTTAAAGCAAAGGAGAGAAATCTTTTGGAAAATCCCAAGGAATTATTCAAGTCGGCAAAGGAAGATATGGTAATTTCCAAGGCGCAGAGCGATAATATTCTCAGATATATTGAACAGCTCGAGGAAAAGGCAAGTCTTGGTGAAAGCTACCGACAGGAGCTTATAAAAGAGGTTAAGACTCTTGCTGCCTTAACACTTCCCGAAGTGCCGCAGAAGGCGTTTGAGGCTGTTTGTGAGGATATGAGCATTGAAACTCTCAAGCAGTTCAGAACAGGCCTTGAAAAGAAGAAAAGCACGGTTTTACCCGTAACACCTCAGCTTTTCACAGGCAAAGAAAACAACTCTGCTCATAACAACAGTGAATACAGAATTTAAGGAGGAAAAACAATGAGTAAGATTTCATTTGAAGGCTATAACGAAAACAGCCTCACATTCAACAAGGCAGAAGGTTCGGCAATCAAGAAGGGCGACTTTGTTGCTGTTTCTGCAAACGGTACGGTTACCGTTGCTGCCGCAAACGGTGATATCATCGGCTACTGTGCAGATGTTGACGGTGACTATGTAACCGTTCAGACACAGGGCTATATCAAGGCAACACTCGGCTCAGGCGACGGCGTGGCCCTCGGCTATACTTCGCTTACAACAAATGCAAACCAGGAAATTATTTCTTCAACAACTGCAAGAAAGGTGCTTGTTGTTGACATTGATATTCCCGGAAGAACAGTCGGCTTCATTTTATAAGGAGGAAAAACAATGTCTAACTACGAAAACATCAAACTTGAAAAGGGTCTTTACACAACAGGCAAGAGCTTCACTCAGGCACTTGAAAGCCTTGACCCGTCAGAAAACTATGCAGGCACAGCTCTTGAGGGACTTGATGCATACCAGAGACAGCTCAAGCGCTTCGGTATTCACGTGAACGGCAAGAACAGCGATACGGTTGAAAAGTTCTTCAAGTCATCAGACAGTGCAGCACTTTTTCCTGAATATATAAACAGAGCAGTAAAGAAGGGTGCTGAAAGCGTGAATAAGGTTGACAGCATTGTTGCAACAACTACTAAGATTGACGGTCTCGACTACCGTTCAATCACATCTCTCGAGGATGACGAAAGCAAGGAGCTCAAGGTTGTGAACGAGGGTGCGGCTATTCCCGCAACAACAATCAAGACCCAGGAAAACCTTGTGAAGCTTCACAAGAGAGGCCGTATGCTTGTGGCATCATATGAGGCTGTCAAGTTCCAGAGACTTGATCTCTTTACGGTAACACTCCGTCAGATCGGTGCATATATTGCCCGTTCACAGCTCAAGGATGCAGTTGACGTTATCATTAACGGTGACGGCAACAACAACGAGGCTGCAGTTATTGAAACAGCATCCTCAGGTGTTCTTACATATGCTGATCTTATCAGCCTCTGGACAAGCTTTGAGCCCCACCAGATGACAACTATGATCGTCGGTGCAGATATGATGAGCAAGCTCCTCAATATGCCCGAATTCAGAGATGCTTCAGCAGGTCTTACCTTCCACGGCACGGGCAAGTGCATTACTCCCATGGGTGCTGAAATCATCCGTTGTGACAGCGTACCTGCAGGTAAGATTATTGCTCTTGATAAGAGCTGTGCTCTTGAAAAGGTTCAGGCCGGTGAAATCATTACCGACTTCGACAAGCTCATTGACAGACAGCTTGAAAGAGCAGCTATCAGCACTATTGCAGGCTTTGCAAAAATTTATCCCGATGCAGCAAAGGTTCTCGCATCATAAGGAGTGAAGAAAAATAATGCTGACACCGTCAGACGTTTACACACAGTTTCTTCTCATTACTCAGCCCGCAGATGACAAAGAGACACAGATAATTGTGTCTCTTTGCAAAAACGGTCTGGACTGGGTTATGAAGCACGTAAAAAGGGAGATAAGCCGTGACGATATCAGAATAAGTCAGGCGGCAGCAGGCATAGCTTATTATGACTATGCGATGAGTAAGCTGACAGATTCAGGAGACCCGAGATATTTCAAGGCAGGGGATGTTACCGTCCAGAAGAAAATTCAGGAGGATATTCTTGTGGCAGAGAAAATAAAAAGGTCACGCCTTGATGCCATAGCCGATATTCTTGAGGATACCTCGTTCGGAGCGTGGAATGTATGAATACCGACAGAATATTTGAAAAATACGGGCAGGATGCAGTTCTGCGTGATTATTCGGGAGACGGTGCCGTTTCCGTCAGCTTCAGGGCATTCGTTCAGGCTCTGAGATATAAAAATAAAATTTATCTGAGGGGCACATATACGGAGCTGGGAAAAAATCAACAGGACTATTATCTTTATATCGGCCCGGCGGATATAGACGTCAGCAATGTGGACGGAGCTGAAAGAATGCTTACCATAAACGGCACAAGCTATATGGTTGACAGAACAGAGAAGCATTATATCGGAAACGGGAATACATATACCTGGGCGATAATACGTCCTGTGGTGACCGACAGTCAGGAGGCATAAATGGAAAGCTTTGAAAATATAACAAGAAGAATCAGGGACGTTCTTGCCGCAAACGAGGAGTTTGCCGGAAGCAACATTGTGACCCTCGGCTTCGTTCCCCGAACTCTCCCGAATCCTCTCAGGTCTCTTTATACGGTGGTGAAGCCGGTTAAAATGACAGTAGAGGAAAATACTGAGGAAGGCTCAACATATTCCAAGGTTGTCAGATATACCGTTGGAATAAGTCTGCACAAAGCAGAAAGACGTGACCCCTCAGAGCTTCTGACACGCTTTACCATTGCTCTTGAAGTCTTTGAGGAAAGCAACGATTTCACCGTATTTGATGCAGGCTTTGACAGTATGAAGCGTGATCCTGACACGAACTCGATTGTTCTTCCTGCATATATAACCCTCAAAATGTATTACTGACATCTTGCTTTAGTCTTTTGTTTGTGTTAGAATTAAAGCACGAAACAAAAAGGAGATGTGAATATGCCGAAAAGAGAAGATTATCTGACATGGGACGAATACTTTATGGGGGTTGCAATTCTGTCAGCATACAGAAGCAAGGATCCCAATACTCAGGTGGGAGCCTGCATCGTAAATGACCGCAACCACATTATGAGCGTTGGCTATAACGGCCTGCCTATGGGTTGCAGCGATGACGAGTATCCTTGGGAGAGAGACGGGGATTCCTTTAACACAAAGTACCCCTATGTCTGCCATGCAGAGCTTAATGCAATACTTAACAATGCGGGAGCTTCTCTTGAGGGCTGCAGAATATACGTTGCTCTTTTCCCGTGTAACGAGTGCGCAAAGGCGATTATCCAGAGTGGAATAAGAAAGGTCGTTTATCTCAGCGATAAGTATGCATCCTCCGCTTCCACCAGAGCCTCAAAGAGAATGTTTGATTCGGCAGGAGTTGAATACACTCAGCTGAAGCTTGACAGAAAGAATCTGATTATCAATTTTGATGAGAAGAGCATATAAAACCAAGGGAATGTGTCCTCTGAGGGTGCATTCCCTTTTTGTTTTTCCTGTTTTGTTGTGCAAATCCGTTGCATTCGGCTTTACGGGTTATAAAAATAACTGAAAATACTTGCAAAACTTTGTATATATAGTGTATAATTGACGAGATAAATATTTATTGCAATAGGAGGAATTGTGATGAAATATCAGGAAATAATCGACCAGTTAACCTTAGAAGAAAAAATCAAGCTCTGTTCAGGTAAGAATTTCTGGAGCATGAACGGCGTTGAACGCCTTGGCATTCCCGAAATCTGCCTTACAGACGGACCTCACGGTCTGCGTAAGAAGAACCCCGATGCAAAGGGCAGCTCCCTTGACAACTCAGTTCCGTCAACCTGCTTCCCCACAGCAGTTACAACTGCATGTAGCTGGGACCCCGAGCTTCTTTATGAAATGGGTGTTGCACTCGGTGAGGAATGCTTACAGGAAAAGGTAAGTGTTATCCTCGGCCCCGGCGTTAATATGAAGCGTTCGCCTCTTTGCGGAAGAAACTTTGAGTATTTCTCAGAGGATCCCCTTCTTGCAGGTGAGGTTGCCGCAGGTCTTATCAACGGCGTTCAGTCAAAGGGCATAGGCACATCACTTAAACATTTTGCAGCCAACAACCAGGAAGCAAGAAGAATGAAGATAGACACAATTGTTGACGAAAGAACTCTCCGTGAAATCTATCTTACAGGCTTTGAGATTGCTGTTAAGAAGGCTCAGCCCTGGACGGTAATGAATGCATACAACAGGCTTAACGGTGAATACTGCTCAGACAGCCATTGGCTTCAGACAAAGGTGCTTCGTGACGAATGGGGCTTTGAAGGCATAGTTGTAAGCGACTGGGGTGCAGCAAACGAAAGAGCAAGAGGCGTTTATGCAGGTAACGATCTTGAAATGCCCTCATCAGGCGGCTATAACTCAGATAAGCTTTATAAGGCAGTAACATCAGGTGAGCTTGATGAAGCAGATCTTGATAAGGTTGTTGACAGACTCCTTGATCTCATTATGAAGTCAAAGGAAAGTCTTTGCGACTATACATATGACAAGCAGGCACACCATGACCTTGCAAGAAAGATTGCAGGCGCTTCAATGGTGCTTATGAAGAACGAGGGAGGCATCCTTCCCGTTTCTGCAGACAAGAAGATTGCTGTTATCGGCGATATGGCAAAGGCTCCCAGATATCAGGGTGCAGGTTCATCTAACATCAATCCCAACAAGCTTGACTGTGCTTATGATGCATTTGTGGAAGCAGGCTTTGCTCCTGTTTATGCTCCCGGATATAACGGCAAGTCAGATAAGCCCGATTATGCTCTTATTGCTGATGCAGTTAAGGCAGCAGAGAGTGCAGACGTTGTATTTGTTTTTGCAGGTCTTACATCAGAATACGAATCAGAAGGCTACGACAGAGAGCATATGGATATTCCCGCTTCTCACAACGAGCTTATTGATGCAGTCTGCGGTGCAAATGAAAACGTGGTTATCGTTCTTGCAGGCGGTTCTCCCGTTGCTATGCCCTGGCTCGGCAAGGTTAAGGGTGTTCTTAACTCATATCTCGGCGGTCAGGCAGGCGGAAGTGCAGTCGTTGATATCATCACAGGTAAGGTTAATCCCTCAGGTAAGCTTGCCGAAACATATCCCGTTTCACTTGATACCAACCCCAGCTACAACTTCTTCCCCGGCGGAACAAAGTCAGTTCGCTATAATGAAAGTATCTATATCGGTTACAGATATTATGACACAGCAGAAAAGGAAGTTCTCTTCCCCTTCGGCTTCGGTCTTTCATACACAAGCTATGAATATTCAGACCTCAAGCTCAGTGCTGACAGCATAAAGGATACAGATACTCTTACGGTTTCTTTCAAGATCAAGAACACAGGCGCAGTAGCAGGTGCAGAAATAGCACAGGTTTACGTTGCCGACAAGGAAAGCACAATCTACCGTCCCAAGAAGGAGCTCAAGGGCTTTACAAAGGTATGGCTTGAGCCGGGCGAAGAAAAGGAAGTATCTGTTGAGCTTTCAAAGAGAGCTTTCGCTTATTACAATATCAACATTGCTGATTGGCACGTTGAAAGCGGTGACTTCGGTATTCTTGTAGGTGCTTCATCTCAGGATATCAGACTTGAAGGCACAGTTAACGTTGAAAGCACGGTTGAGGCAGAAATTCCCGATTACAGAATTTCAGCTCCCAAGTATTACACGGCTGATATTATGGAAATTGAAGACAGCCAGTTTGTAGCTGTTCTCGGCAAGGAGCTTCCCGAGCTCAACCGTAATCCGGCAGTACCCCTTGATTATACCTGTTCACTTGAGGATGCAGTTAATTCAAAGTGGGGCAAGAGAATCAACGGCCTTATTGACAAGGTTATGGGTCTTAACTTTGTTGCAGGCGGTTCAACAACAGGTATGATGAAGGCTATGGCACTTCAGATTCCTGTACGTAACTTTGTTACAATGAGTGGCGGCGTTATGTCAACTGAAATGGCAGACGGTCTTATGATGATTCTTAACGGAGACAGCGCAGGCAAGGGCTTCGGTAAGATTGTCAAGGGTCTTGGCGGTGCGCTCAAGAAGCTTCCGGCAATGCTTAAAGAAATTTAATCTGATACGGATTGGCAAAGCCCCGGCGCGCAGCGCCGGGGCATCTTTCTGCGAAGCAGAAAGATGCCGAGGCTACGCCTCGGGCGTAGTGGCGGCTTCGCCGCCCTGCAAACCTGAATTTATATAAAAACTATTAACATTCTCGATAAATCGTTGACAATAGTTTCCAATTGAGATATACTTATACAGATAGTGAACGGTTACTTACCGTAAATCTGAAAAATTATAATTATGGAGGAAAAAGATGATGGATACAAGATTCGCAATATCAAACTATCCCGACGCAAGAGCTATTGATGCTCAGCTTAGTGAGCTTATCAAGAAGCCCATTCACTCAATCGCTCCCGATGCATTGGCAAAATATGAGGCAGAATACTTCGATAAGAAGTGTGCTAAGTCAAAGGAAATGGTTACAGAAGCAAAGAAGATCATCCCCGGCGGTGTTCAGCATAACCTTGCTTTCAACTATCCGTTCCCTCTTGCTTTCGTTAAGGCTGAAGGCGCAAAGCTTTATGACGTTGACGGAAACGAATACTATGACTTCTTACAGGCAGGCGGCCCCACAGTTCTCGGCTCAAACCCCATAGAAGTCCGTGAACAGGTTATCGACCTTCTCAATACTTGCGGTCCCTCAACAGGTCTTTTCCACGAATTTGAATATAAGCTCGCAAAGAAGATCGCTGACAGCGTTCCCACAGTTGATATGTTCAGAATGTTAGGTTCAGGTACAGAAGCATGTATGTGCGCTGCACGTATTGCACGTCTTGCAACAAAGAAGAAGAACATAGTTAAAATGGGTGGCGCATACCACGGTTGGTCAGATCAGATGGGCTACGGTATCCGTATCCCCGGCTCAAAGGGCACTCAGGCTGTTGGTGTTCCCGGTCGTATTATGAGAGATACTCAGGAATTCTTCCCCAATGACCTCGATTCACTTGAAAGAGTTCTCAGAATGAACCAGTTCAAGGGCGGCACAGCTGCTGTTTATCTTGAACCCCTCGGTCCCGAAAGCGGTTCTCGTCCCGTTGATGCAGATTTCTGCAAGGGCGTTGAAAGACTTTGCCGTAAGTACGGCGCACTCCTCGTATTTGATGAGGTTGTTACAGGCTTCCGTGTAGGTATGGCAGGTGCTCAGGGCTACTTCGGTGTTGAACCCGACCTTACAATCTTCGGTAAGGTTATCGCAGGCGGTTATCCCGGTGCAGGCGGCGTAGGCGGTAAGAGAGAATATATGAAGTACCTCGGTGCAGGTCTTGACGCAACAGGCGAAAAGATCAAGAAGGCATTCTGCGGCGGTACAATGAGCGCTAACCCCCTCAGCTGTGTTGCAGGTTACTATACTCTTGAAGAAATCGATAAGCAGAACGCTTGCCAGAAGGCAGGTCTTATGGGTGACAG
This sequence comes from Clostridia bacterium, assembly GCA_017435665.1. GTDB lineage: Bacteria > Bacillota > Clostridia > Oscillospirales > Acutalibacteraceae > UBA6857. The sequence continues at coordinate 13,281 of JAFSEP010000025.1, forward strand.
ACTTACAGCAGGTCTTAACGAAATCATCCAGAGAAGAAACCTTCCCTTCGTAGCATTCAACCAGGGCTCAATCGTTCATATGGAAACAGTTGCAACTCTTCAGTTCGCTATCGACTGGTCAAAGCTCTGGACAGTACCTCACGTTCTTTCACAGACAAGCAAGAGAAAGACAGCTATGACTCATATGGGTGCTGCTTATATGGCAGAAGGTCTCGTAACTCTCGCAGGTTCAAGACTTTACACATCAGCTGCATACAATGAAGAAATGATCGACGATGCACTTTCTCGCTTCGATAAGGTATTCTCACAGATCGCAGTTGTTGAAGACTGATAATTATTAAAATTCCACAGGGCGGAAACTCTCCGCCCTTTTCGGATATTTTGTAACTCTATAAAAGGAGAAAAAACAATGGATATTTTAACAGCAAAAGAAACCGTTGTTGAAGCAGGTAAACAGCTTGTAAAATACGGACTCATTGCAAGAACCTGGGGCAACGTAAGCTGCAGAATCAGTGACACACAGTTTGTTATCACACCCTCAGGTAAGCCTTATGAAAGCCTTACTGCTGATGATATTGTTACAGTTAATATTGCAGACCTTGAATATGAAGGCGATATCAAGCCCTCAAGCGAAAAGGGTGTTCACGCTGAGTGCTATAAGCACCGTCCCGACGTTAACTTTGTTATTCACACACACCAGATGAACGCTTCTATTGTAAGTGCTCTCGGTGCAGACATCACAGGTATTGAAGGACGTTCAGCTGAAATCGTAGGCAATGAGCTTGTTATTGCAGGATACGGTCTCCCCGGCACCAAGACTCTCAGAAAGGGCGTTATTGCTGCTCTTGAAAGAACAAGCTCAAATGCAGTTATTATGGCTCACCACGGTGCAGTCTGCATGGGTAAGGATTACGAGGAAGCATTTTCGGTTGCAAATGAGGTTGAAATCATTTGTGAAAAGTATGTGCTTCGTAAGTATAAGGAAGCATCAGGCAAGGTTGGCGAAAGCATCCTTGACGTTGCTAACTACATTTCAGATATGTTCAGAACAGGCGATATCTGCGAAGAAATTGATAAGTATGACAGTAAGCGTGAAGGTACTGTTATGACTATGATGGATAAGCAGGGCAAGGACGTTGCAACAGTAAACGTAATGTGCGGCTGCGCAAAGGGAGAGATTCCCGCAGAAGCAAAGCTCCATATGGCTGTTTATAACAAGAGAAAAGACGTCAATTATATTATCCATTCAGATATAGGCGAGGTTCAGGCTGCTTCCGCTATGGGCAAGACTATGAAGCCTCTTCTTGATGATTTTGCTCAGATAGCCGGCCCCACAGTCAAGTGTGTCAAGTATGCAACAGACTGTGCAAAGAGTCTCAAGCAGGTTCAGAAGGCTCTCAGGGGTGGAAGAAATGCCGTTATGCTCAAGGACAACAGTGCGCTCTGCTGCGGTCCCGATCAGTTTAATGCTCAGGCAACGGAAATGGTTGTTGAGAAGAACTGCAAAACATATGCAGGTGCTGAGCTCTTCGGTAATGTTAAGCCTATCAACGCAATTGAAAGCCACCTTATGAATATTGTTTACAGACTCAAGTATTCAAAGCAGGCTAAGTGATAAGAGAAGCTATCTGAATTTTCAGATAGCTTTATTTTTTTGCCGGTTTTGACGTGTAACTAAAGCATTGAATGTTTTGTGAATATGTGTTACAATCAGTATGATAATGTAGTTTTGCTACGAAAATTGCAATTTGTATTTGAGAAAACAAAAGGAGATGAATAAAATGCAATACCTAGTGGAAGTTAGCGGTGAGGTGGCATCTAGGAAAAACAAAACTTATGTCATAAATTCCTCATCAGAGGGAAATGCTCAATTGATTGCTACACAAAGGTTCAATGATGAGTATTACATAGTGGGTGAGCCAGTTAGCTCAAAACCGAAAATGAGAACAAAGAAGGCTATTGTTTCATTTGTTTTAATGGCAATAGCAATAGTGATTTCATTTATTCCTTGGTTCATTGAAGGCACACATGAGCCTGTATCAATTCGACCTGACGTGTTTTCGCTATTATATTCAGTGGCATTTTATTGTGCATATTTTTTGCGTTTTAAAGGAATTAAGCAAACCTTTGATTCTTGGATAGACGTGACATCAGTTGTATTTTTGACATTGTTGGTGTCAACCTTTGTTAAGGCTATTACATTGCCTGCAAAAATAAATTTATTTGGCTTAGTTTCCTTTGATATCAACCCAATGATAATACTAATTTTTGCGTTGCTTCTTTCTGTGCTGGGTGTAAAACTAGCTAGTGTACTAGCGTTTGCTATTCTTGGAATGTTTGCCGCATCTCAAATGATTCAACTTAGTGATGCTATGGCAATTTGGGGGATAGTTTATGTTTTGTGTGCTTTTATTGGATTGGGAATGAATTTTTCAATAGAACCGGCGATTTCCGAAACATTCTCAGCGCTTAAATTAACTGCATCAAGTGGTATGAAATTTTTATCTAACGATGTTGCGATAGCCAAAAGTCAATTGTCAGGCATTAAAGTTACTGGTGTTGTTAACAAAGAAAAAGTACTTGAACAAAATGCAGAAGATAAAGAAGATAAAAAAGAATGACAAGAAAGGGTGTGCTAGAAGTGAAAAAGATATGTTCTTGCGTTTTTGCGATAATTGTGGTTTTGACAGTCGGGTTTAGTTTAACTGCCTGTTCTTCAAAAACAAATGAAAAGGCGGAAAAAGACACGGCAGGTCGTTATCTTACAATTATTAACAAAACTGAGCAAGTGATTAATGAAGTACACGTTTATGTTGGAGAAGGAACAGAAATTGAAAGCATGGAAAAAGAAAATCCAGATGAAACAAGTTTCTCAATAAAAATACCGGTTGCTTATGCCAAGTATTCGGAATTTATTGTAGAGTTGATTGACAGATATGGCTTGAAATACCAAAAAGAAGTGCAAAACGTAGGGCTCTTGGGTAGAACAGAAGTTGTGATATCAGAAGATGATTATGTTAAGCAAAACGGAGACTTTTGGAACAAAGTAGATCAATTCTTCAATGGTGATTAAATTTAAACCGCAGTACCGGTTATCCGATACTGCGGTCTTTCTATGCTTTTGTTAAACTCAGATGCAGTCAAAAATTGTGCTTTCGCCTGTGTTGAGGTTGAATGTGAGGTTTTTCTCTTCGCCGTTTTCTTTATAGATAAGCTCGATAACCTCTTCATCAAGCTGCTCCGCTGAGAGAATTTCGTATTCCTTGTTTTCAAAGAAATCCTTGAGATATTTAAGCTCGTTGTCCGTGTACCATTCAGCGTTGTCTGATACGAAGAGAACATTGCCGCAGATTGCGTTGATCTTACCGAGAAGAAGCTTCTGGGGCCATGTGAACTTGAGGTTGATGTCTCTGAGGAAGAATACATCAGGGTCATTACAGAATGCTCTGCCGTCAAGATGTGAACGGAAGATGGCATTCTTCATTGAGTTCTGTGCAGAGGGGATTTCGTTGTTAACCTTGATCTTGTTGGGGAAGTCACCCTCGAATACAGGGTTAACGTCACAGCCGATACGGCAGGCATCGAAGATACCCATACATGCACCGAGAGGTACACCGCAACCGAGGATGAGCTTGTCACCGCAGACCTCACGGAGAAGGTCAACACCGTCACACATAATTTCGCCTCTTGTCTTGCCGTTTCTGGGCTTGATACATTCTGTGTAAAGGAAGTCGAGCTTAACCATATCGAAGCCCCATTCGTTGAGAATGGTGTGGAAAACGGTCTTGAGGTATTCTCTTACCTCAGGGTTGTAGATATCAAGTGCATATGAGCCGCCCCAACCAAGGTGAACGAAGAAGTTTCTGCCCTTTTCGTCCTTGATGAGCCAATCGGGATGTTCTCTTACGATTTTTGAAGTGAGCTGAACACAGAAGGGAGCAAGCCATATACCTGCCTTATAGCCTTCACCGTGGATTTTATCTGCAATATACTTAACACCGTGGGGGAACTTCTTCTTGTCGATTGAAAGCCAGTCGCCTGTTGCTGTCTGATAACCGTCATCAATCTGGAAGATGTCTGTGCATTCCTTTGCTCTGCCGATACCTGCAAGGTCACGCAGGAGGATTTCCTCGTTGATGTTTGCAAAGTAGTTGTACCATGAGGTATAGCCTGCAAGGTGCTGAATTCTGGGTTTTTCAAGACCCATAAAGTCGAAGAAATACTTATCAAAAGCCTTGTTGTATTCAGCCTCAATTACTGCAATATCGAAAAGGTCATATTCCTCGTCCTTCTTGAGCATAAGACCTTCAACATCCTTTACGATTGAAAAGATGTTTTTATTCATATCAACCTTGAAGATAGTGTAGCCCTTTCTTTCGGACTTTGAACCGTAAAGAGTAATCTTGCGGTCGCCCTTTTTTCTGAAATATGTATAGGTGTAGGAGTGGAAAATGCCGGTTTTGCCGTATTCTGTGAGACCGAAGCTGTAATCGCTCATAGCACCTGTGCAGAAGCGGGCAAACTTTCCTATGTTGCTGATGGGCATAAGGTCATTTGTTTTTTCGTATCTTGCGTATTCCTTTGTTGTTGACCATGACTGATAGCCGTTAGCAAAGAAAAGGTCATTCCGGTCAAAGGCTCTTTCTGTTGTAAGCTCGAGAGCCTTCATTGTGATAGCCTTCTTTGCTGTGAGGGTTGCCTTGAGTGAACCCTTCTTTTCCTTTAATGTGAGGGTGAAATAATCGTTGTCATAATCTGTGCAGGGGACGATACATCCGCCTAAATTTAACTTTGCGTTAAGTAAGTACATTGTTTTATCTCCTATCTTCCATAGTTATTACCATTATAGAATAACTCCCTTAATAATTCAATTAAGGGAGTGTGAACTTTATATAATTTTTACCGTATATGATTTTTATTCAAGCTCAAAAGCACCTGTGTAAAGCTGATAATATACGCCTTTTTCTGCAATCAGCTTTTCGTGGTTGCCTCTTTCTATAATTCTTCCGTGGTCGAGCACCATAATAACATCGGAATTCATAATAGTTGAAAGCCTGTGAGCGATAACGAATACTGTCCTGCCTTCCATGAGCTTATCCATGCCTCTTGAAACGATAGCCTCGGTTCTGGTATCGATTGATGAGGTTGCTTCATCAAGTATAAGGCAGGGAGGATCGGCAACTGCGGCTCTTGAAATAGCAATAAGCTGACGCTGTCCCTGAGAAAGATTTGAACCGTTGTTTTTAAGCTGAGTATTATATCCGTCGGGAAGTCTTGTTATGAAGTCGTCAGCGCCCGTGAGCTTTGCAGCTTCAATGCATTCTTCGTCTGTTGCATCAAGTCTTCCGTAACGGATGTTATCCATAACCGTACCTGTGAAGAGGGTGGTTTCCTGAAGAACAAGACCCAGAGAGCGTCTCAGGTCAGACTTCTTAATCTTGTTTATATTGATACCGTCATATCTGATTTTTCCGTCCTCAATGTCATAGAAGCGGTTAACAAGGTTTGTGATTGTTGTTTTGCCTGCACCTGTTGCACCTACAAAGGCGACCTTCTGTCCCGGCTCTGCAAATACGGAAACATCGTGAAGAATGGTTTTGCCTTCTTCATATGCGAAGTCAACCTCCGTCATTCTCAGGTCACCACGAAGAAGGGTGTAGGTAACTGTGCCGTCGGCCTTGTGAGGATGCTTCCATGCCCAATGTCCTGTACGCTTATCGGTTTCGGTGATTGTGCCATCCTCGGCAATTTCTGCATTGACCAGAGTTACGTAGCCGTCATCAGCCTCGGGCTGCTGATCCATAAGCTCGAACACACGGCTTGCGCCTGCAAGAGCCATAACGATTGAGCTTGCCTGCTGTGAAACCTGATTGACGTTACCCGTGAATTGCTTGGTCATATTGAGGAAGGGGACAACTATGCTTATTCCCAGAGCCATACCAGAAAGAGAAAGGTTCGGAACTTCGAAGTAGAGAAGAATACCGCCGAAAAGTGCAACAAGAACGTAAAGAATATTACCTATATTCATAATAATCGGACCCATCATATTTGCGTATGCGTGAGCCTTATAGCTGTCACGGAAAAGAGCCTCATTGATTTCATCGAAATCCTTCTTGCTTTCCTCCTCGTGGTTGAAAACCTTAACAACCTTCTGTCCGTTCATCATTTCCTGAATGAAGCCCTCGGTCTTACCTGTTGCAATCTGCTGCTTGACGAAATATTTTGCTGAGCCGCCGCCGATTGTCTTGGCAACGAATATCATAAGGATAACACCGGTCACAACAAGCAGGGTAAGCCACACGCTGAAATAAATCATAATGGAGAATACCGTTATAACAATTACACCTGCCATAAGAAGGTTGGGTAATGACTGAGAAACAAGCTGACGTATGGTGTCAATATCGTTTGTGTAGTGGCTCATAATGTCGCCGTGCTTATGGGTGTCAAAGAACTTGATAGGAAGATTCTGCATACCGTTAAACATCTGCTGACGGAGCTTACTCAGGAAGCCCTGCGTAATAACCGCCATAAGCTGATGATAGACTGTAATGGATATAAGAGAGAGAACGTAAAGTCCCACAAGTATTCCGATAAGGGGGATGATTTCTTCTTTTGCACCTGTCCAGTCACCTGAACGGATATACTTTTCAATTACTGCGGTTACATTCTGAATGAAAAGAGAGGGAATAGACGAAACGATTGACGAGAATAGTATGCAGACTATCGTAAGAGGTACAAGCCGGGGATAATAGCTGAATAAAAGCTTTATAATTCTTTTGAGTGTGCCCTTTTTTGCTCTCGGTCTTTCCTTGGGACCTCCCGGCATTCCTTCAGGCATTTTTTTGTTCTTACTCAACTGCGGCACCTCCCTTTGTCTGCTGCTCATAAATTTCACGGTAAATCTCATTGCTCTGCATAAGCTGCTCGTGAGTGCCGATTGCATTGATTTTACCTGATTGCATAACAATTATCTTGTCTGCGTCCTGAACCGAAGCAACACGCTGTGCAATAATAATTTTTGTTGTTTCGGGAATGAATTTTTTAAAGCCCTGTCTGATGAGCGCATCCGTTTTCATATCAACGGCACTTGTTGAGTCGTCAAGTATGAGAATCTTAGGCTTCTTGAGGAGAGCTCTTGCTATGCAGAGTCTCTGCTTCTGACCGCCGGATACGTTTGTGCCGCCCTGCTCAATCCATGTGTTGTATTTATCGGGGAACTGCTGAATGAATTCATCAGCCTGAGCAAGTCTGCAGGCTTCCTCAATTTCAGCGTCTGAGGCATCTTTATTACCCCAGCGAAGATTATCCTTTATCGTTCCTGCAAAAAGAACATTTTTCTGCAAAACAACGGAAACCTCGTCACGAAGTGACTTTATATCATAATCTCTTACATCAAGACCGCCCACCTTCACGCTGCCTTGTGTTGTATCGTAGAGACGGGAGAGAAGCTGAATAAGGGTGGTTTTTGATGAACCGGTTCCTCCGAGAATACCTATTGTCTCGCCTGAATCAATGTGAAGATTGATGTCTGAGAGAGCAAAAGCCTCGGCATCCTTTGAATATTTGAAGCTGACATTTTCGAAGTCGATTGAGCCGTCCTTGACGTCGTATACGGGGTTTTCGGGGTTGGTTACAGAAGGCTTCTCCCTGAGAACCTCAACAATTCTCTTTGCAGATTCCATACTCATTGTAAGCATAACGAATATCATTGAAAGCATATTAAGAGACATAAGAATCTGCATACCGTAAGTGAGCAGGGCGGAAATCTGACCCACATTCAGCTCAACACCCATAGTCTCAATGGTTATTTTTGAGCCGAAAAGGAGAACCACAACCATAACAGTATAAAGGCAGAATTGGAATACGGGGGCAATACAGGAAACTATTCTTTCTGCTCTTGTAAAGTCCGCCTGAATATCAACGGAAGCCTTTTTGAATTTTTTCTTTTCATAGCCCTCTCTTGCAAAGCCCTTGACAGCTCTTATGGACATTACGTTTTCCTCAATGGATTCATTGAGCTTATCGTATTTTTTGAAAACTCTTTTGAAAGAGGGTAATGCGTTCAAGCCGATTATGATAAGTCCGAATGCCAATATGGGCATAACAATAACAAAAAGGAAAGCCAGCTTGCCGCCCATAATAAATGCCATAATAACGGCAAAAATCATCATAAGAGGCGCACGGATAGCGATACGAATAAGCATCATATATGCCATCTGAACATTGTTTATGTCGGTTGTCATTCTTGTAACCAATGATGAGGATGAAAACTTATCAATGTTTTCAAAGGAGTAATCCTGAATGCGATAGTATAAATCTTTTCTGAGATTTTTTGCAAATCCTCCGCTTGCCTTTGCAGATGTAAAACCGCCCAGGCCGCCGAAGAAAAGGGAAATGCAGGCACAGATAAAAAGCACACCGCCGTATTTGAGAATAACCTCTATCTCACAGCCTTCACTTATTCTGTTTACAAGCTGGGCGATGATAAAAGGAATTGTTACCTCCAGGATAACTTCACCTATCATCAGTATAGGGGTGAGGATAGAAACTTTTTTGTATTCTCTGATTGACTTTGATAATTCTTTAATCATTTAATCCACCTCACAATTTATCTTTTAACATTGTTATACACAATATTCAGCATTCTTTCAAGCTCGTTTATTTCGCTTTCCGTAAGGCCCTTCAGCAGTAGCTCCTCAATCTGCCTGCGCTGGTTTTCCATCTGTATGGAAAGAGCCACGGCTTTTTCGTCTTCACTGATAATCTTTCGGCGCTTGTCGCCCTTATCAAAATGTGTTTTGATAAAGCCGTTTTTTTCGAGTCTGTTTATCAGCCCTACAACCGTAGGATGTGAAACGCCGAGGAAGTCCTCAATCTTTTTTTGCGTGATGCTTCCGCCGTTTTTATTAAGATAGCCGAGTATGCGAAGCTGTGAGCAGGTAAGGTCGTGTTCTTTGACGTTTGTGTCAATTTTTGCCCTGATGCCGTCTGATATCAGCTTGAACATATGGCCTGTATCTTTCTTTTCCAACCTTTTCATCTCCTTTAAAGTGTAGCAGGCTACATTTTACCATTTACCCCAAGACTTTGTCAATAGAAAACAGGCTATTTGCCGCTTAATTTTCTTGATAAAGTCCTTGCATTTGATTAATTTATATATTAAAATAATAATGGGTCGGATTGGAGTGAATTCATATGCTCGATGAAATTAATTCAAAGGAATTCCTTGACAGGATTACATCTGTTGTTCCTTCCGGAAAGCAGATAGAATTTCAGAATATGGAATATTATAATTTCATACATTTCGGTCTTAATACCTTTACGGGAAAAGAGTGGGGAGACGGAAAGACCGACCCTTCAGTTTTTACCGTGAAGGAAATTAACACTGATAAATGGGTGCTTCAGCTTAAAGCAACGGGCAGTAAGGGCATAATTTTTACTGCAAAGCACCACGACGGCTTTTGCCTTTTTGCAAGTGAATATACTGATTATAATATAAGAAAAACCGCATACAAGGATGGCAAAGGGGACCTTGTGAGGGACCTTGCCGAAGCCTGCAAAAGGCACGGTATGAAGCTGGGAATATATCTTTCACCCTGGGACAGGCACGAAAGTACCTACGGCACTCAGGAGTATAACGATTACTTCTGCAATCAGCTTACGGAGCTTTGCACTTCATACGGAGATATTTTCTGTTTCTGGTTTGACGGTGCCTGCGGTGAAGGCCCCAACGGCAAAAAGCAAAGCTATGATTGGGAAAGATATTTTGAAATAATTAACAGACTTCAGCCTGACGCAGTAATTGCAAACTGCGGTCCTGATGTGCGCTGGATAGGAAACGAACAGGGCAAGGGGCGTGTCAGCGAATACAGCGTTGTCAGCACAAGGCTCAGGGACAGACTGAAAATAGCCGAAATGTCTCAGCAGAAGGAAGGCGCAGCTGTTATGAGCCGTATGCCTGCCGAGAGAGATAAGAGTCTCGGAGAACGGGAACAGCTTATAGGCGAGGAGCTTTGCTGGTATCCTGCCGAGATGGATATATCCGTTACGGAGCAGGGCTGGTTCTGGAGAAAATCATTTGAGCTGTTTAAACTACGCTCGGTTGATAATCTTATGCAGTGCTATTACGAATCAGTAGGCAATAACGCCACACTGCTTCTTAACGTTGCGCCGAACAATAAAGGAGAGCTTCCCGAACGGTATGTGAAAAGGCTTATGCAGTTCAGGGCAAGGCTTGACAGGCAGTTTGCCAACGAGGTTGAGGGAGTGAAAATTTCTCAGGACGGAAACAGCTTTCGCATAACCTTTCTGGAGTCAGAGATCAAGACGGTGGTCATATGTGAGGACGTAACCCGAAGTCAGAGAATAGAAAAATTCAGACTCACCGCAAACGGGGAAGCTGTTTATTCAGGTACAACAGTAGGCTTCAAGAAAATCTGCAACCTGAAAAAAGCTGTAAAATGCAGCGAGATTGTGCTTTATACAGATAAATGCAGAAACGAGCCTTATCTTTACAGAGTAAGGCTGTTCAGATAATCGGAGGTATTGCTATGAAATGTATTATTAACGGAAGAGTTGTTCTGCCCGATTGCGTGGCAGATAATCTTGCAGTTATATTTTCAGACAAAATCGAAAAGATTATTCCGGCGAATGAGATAAGTCTGTCGGACTATGAGGTTATCGATGCCAAGGGGAACTACGTTGCTCCGGGACTTATCGATATACATATTCACGGATATATGGGCGAGGATGCCTCGGACGCAGATGCAGAGGGACTCAGAAAAATGGCTGAGGGTCTTGTGGCAAACGGCGTTACCTCCTGGTGCCCCACCACAATGACCATTGCCAAGGAGGATATCCTGAAGGCATATGACTGTATCCGTGCAGTAAAGAATTCAGGAGAATACTACGGAGCAAAAATCCTCGGTGTAAACAGCGAAGGTCCCTTTATTAATCCTTCAAAGAAGGGCGCTCAGGCTGAGGAGCATATTCTCCGTCCCGATGCAGATTTTATTCTTGATAATAAGGATATAGTAAAGCTCTTCACGGTGGCTCCGGAGGTTGACGGTGCAAAGGAATGCGTTGAGAAGGTAAGAGCAAACTCGGATATTACCGTTTCAATGGGTCACACGGATGCAACCTATGAGGAGGCAAACGCAGGTATCAGCTGGGGCGTGACACACGCAACACATCTTTTCAATGCAATGACTGCTCTTATGCACAGAAATCCCGGTGTTGTAGGCGCAGCACTTTCCGATGACAACGTAAGCTGTGAGCTTATTGCGGATACCTTCCACGTAAACAAGGGCTTATTCAGTCTTGTAAGCAAGATAAAGGGAGATAAGCTCTGTATTATAACAGACTGTCTTCGTTCAGGAGGTATGCCTGACGGTGACTACACCTTAGGCGGTCAGCCCATAACCAAGAAGGGCATTGAGTGCAGACTTGCTGACGGAACTATCGCAGGTAGCGTGCTGACGCTCAATAAGGGCGTATACAATCTTTTGGCAAATACGGATTTAAGTGTAAGTCAGGCAGTTAACTGTGCTTCCCTCAATCCTGCAAAAGCAATAAAGTCAGACAGGGAAATCGGCTCCATAGAGGTGGGCAAAAAGGCAGATATAATAATTGCTGACGGTGAGTTTGAAATCATTTCAACAATCATTGACGGCGAAATAAGATATAACAGATAAACGGAGGAAAAAACAATGATTAATGCAAAGCTTGATTCACAGTTTCAACCTATGATTAAGGTTATCAACGATTATAAGGCAAGAGTTGCTGAGACCGAAAGCACTCTGCTTACAATCGCTCTTGAAAGAGAAAACGGATATATCGCCACATACAGTATGGATATCTTCCCTGACGGAACAGGTCACGATGAGGAAAACTACGGTATAGTTGAGCGTATCATCAAGACACTTGTGTGGCTCAAGGGCGGCTGGAAGGTTTACGTTTCGGGCTCAGAGAAAATTTATGAGGGCATAAAGGCAGCATACAGCAAGGGCGGAGCAAGAGCCTTCGATGCTAATCATATGAGAAAAACCTATGAAAAAGAATTTGAGGTTGTATATGTTGAAAATGCAGAGGATATGCCCAAGGAGATTTCATCTGCAAAGCCTATCGGCAGACATCTTGACGGTTGCCGTATTGGCTTTGATGCAGGCGGAAGCGACAGAAAGGTAAGTGCTGTTATTGACGGTGAAACCGTATACTCAGAGGAGGTAGTATGGTTCCCCAAGCTTCAGTCCGATCCCATGTATCATTATAACGGAATTCTTGAGGCTATGAAGACAGCTGCATCAAAGATGCCCAGAGTTGATGCTATCGGTATTTCTTCAGCAGGTATCTATATCAACAACAGAATTATGGCGGCTTCTCTGTTTATCAACGTTTCCGAGGAAGATTGCGATAAATACGTTAAGGATATGTATCTCAACGTAGCAAAAGAAATCGGTGATGTTCCCGTTGAGGTTGCAAATGACGGAGACGTTACTGCTCTTGCAGGTGCAATGAGCCTTGAGGACAACAATATTCTCGGTATCGCTATGGGTACAAGTGAAGCTGCAGGCTACGTTGACGGTGACGGTAACATTACCGGCTGGCTCAATGAACTTGCATTCGTTCCCGTTGATTATTGCAAGGATTCAATGGTAGACGAATGGAGTGGTGACTATGGCTGCGGTGTTAAGTATTTCTCACAGGACGCAGTTATCAAGCTTGCTCCTGCAGCAGGAATTGAGCTTGACGAAAGCCTTTCACCTGCCGAAAAGCTGAAGATAGTTCAGGGTCTTATGGCTGAGGGCGACAAGAGAGCAGCAGACATCTATGAAACAATCGGTGTTTACTTCGGCTATGCGATTGCATACTATTCAATGTTTTATGATATAAAGCACGTACTTATTATGGGCAGAGTTACAAGCGGAGACGGCGGCGTTATCATTCTCGAAAAGGCAAATGAGGTTCTCTCAGCCGAATTCCCTGAGGTTGCCGCTAAGACTGAGCTTCATATCCCCGACGAAAAAGCTCGTCGTGTAGGTCAGTCGGTAGCAGCAGCAAGCCTTCCCGAAATCAAGAGATGAGCAGTATAAAAAAGGGTGGAGAGGGCAGAACCTTCTTCACCCTTGCTGATACCAACGCATTGAAGGGGCTTGCTGTAATTCTGATGCTTTATCATCACCTTTTCGCTTTCCCCGAAAGGCTTCCCAAGGGTATAAGGTTTGAGGCATTGTTTGAGATTTCGGGCATTTCTTCGGCGTATGCTCTTGCGGTAATCGGCAAAATCTGCGTTGCAATCTTTGTTTTTCTCGGTGGCTACGGCACGTATATTTCCTGCACACGCACAGACTTCAAAAGAGTAATAATAAAAAGAGCCCGCCGAATGTACGATTCTCTCTGGGGCGTCTTTGTGATATTTATTCCTCTTTGCATTGCTTTTGACGTTAAGAGGGTAACGGAAAATTATGACGATCTGCTTCTGAATTTTCTGGGAATTAAGACTAATTACAACAGAGAATGGTGGTTTTTTGCGCCGTATCTGATTTTGGTTGCACTCATACCTCTGATAAAGAAGCTTGTTGACAAAAGTAAGGGTCTTATCATAGACATCGGTATGGTCTGCGCCGTGGCCTTGTTTTCGGAATTTGCCTTTCCTTATCTTACAGAGGTGTCGGGATTGGTTGAATATGAAAAAAGTCTCATATATGTTCTTGTAAGAAACACGGTTAAAATCCTCCCCGGTTTTCTCGGAGGATGTGTTTTTGCCAAACACGACCTTCTGACAAAAATCAAAAGACGTTTTTCGTCAAACACCGGATACAGCTTAGGTGCCCTTATTATTGTCTGCGTGCTTGTTGTGGTGAGAGGCTTCACGGGAGACAGTCTTGACTATCTTCTGGTGATGCTTTTTGTTCCGTCGGCAACAGTTGCGCTTGACAGCAGGGTCGGAGGATACGTGCATACGCTTCTGAACAAAATCGGAAAAGAAAGCACAAATATGTGGCTGATGCACAGCTTTTTCTGCTTTTATATTTTCCCTAAGGTTATTTATGCTCCCCGATATACGCCATTGATTTTTCTCTGGCTTTTTGCAGTAACCTTTGTCACGTCAAAGTTGCTGACGTTTCTGAAGAAAAAGGCAAGTCTTATTTTTTACAGGTTGAAGGGACGTTTCGAAGCCTATAAAGCATAAAAATAAACCGATGTGAAGGTTTGATTTCACATCGGTTTTTCTTTATCGGATTTCTTCTATTTTATACGGTGTGGTCTGATAAACAAAATAGTTCAGCCAGTTGGAGAAGAAAAGGTTTGCACAGCTTCTCCACTTAACAAGGGGTTCCTTTGTATCGTCGTCATCGGGGAAATAGTTCTTCGGCACGTCAATGGGACGTCCGGCCTCCTTATCCCTGAGATATTCCTTTTTGAGAGTATCGGCATCGTACTCCGAATGGCCGGTTACGAAAATCTGCTTACCCTTTTCCGTTGCGCAAACAAAAACTCCTGCTTCCTGGCTGCTGGCAAGAATTTTCAGCTCGGGTACAGCCTCAATATCCTCTCTCCTGCAGGTTGTGTGCCTTGAGTGGGGGATAAGGAAGGTGTCGTCAAAGCCTCTGAACAAAATTGCCTGCTTACGGTCAAGAGTGTGTTCAAACACGCCGAAAAGCTTTTTTTCAAGGGTATATTTTTTCACGCCGAAGTAATAGTAAAGAGCTGCCTGAGCACTCCAGCAGATATGAAGGGTGCTTGTCACGTGGGTCTTGCTCCATTCCATTATTTCACAAAGCTCATCCCAGTATTCAACCTCTTCAAATTCAAGAAGCTCAACGGGGGCACCCGTTATAATCATACCGTCATATTTGTTGTGCTTGATTTCATCGAAGGTCTTATAGAAAGCAAGCATATGGTCGGCAGATGTATGCTTAGGCTTGTGGGTTGCAGTCTGAAGAAGCTCCAGCTCAACCTGCAAAGGCGTGTTTCCGATAAGTCTTGCAATCTGTGTTTCGGTTTCAATTTTTTTCGGCATCAGATTGAGCATCAGTATTTTAAGAGGACGGATATCCTGAGTGATTGCACGGGTTTCCGTCATAACAAAGATGTTTTCATCAAGCAAGGTCTGTGTTGCCGGAAGCAAATCGGGTATTTTTATGGGCATTATATCGCCTCCGTTTCTTATTTCTGGCTTGCTTCAAGAGCCTGTTCGATATCTGCGATGATATCCTCTGCGTTCTCAATACCTACTGAGAAACGGACAAGGTCAGGTGTGATGCCTGCATCAATAAGCTGTTCGTCCGTAAGCTGTCTGTGAGTTGTGCTTGCGGGGTGAAGGACTGATGTTCTTGCATCAGCAACGTGAACAACGATTGCAGCAAGCTTTAGGCTGTCCATAAACTTGACAGCAGCCTCTCTGCCGCCCTTTACGCCGAAGGAGATAACACCGCAGGCACCCTTGGGCAGATATTTCTTAGCAAGCTCATACTGGTCGTTTCCTTCAAGAAGGGGGTAATTGACCCATGATACGTTTTCGTTGCTTTCAAGATATTTTGCAACCTTGAGTGCGTTTTCACAATGACGCTCCATACGAAGATGAAGTGTCTCAAGACCAAGGTTGAGAAGATATGAGCTCATCGGTGTGAGAGGTACACCGAAGTCACGCATAAGCTGAACACGGAGCTTTGTGTAATAAGCATGCTCAAGACCGAAGTCCTTTGTGTATCTTACGCCGTGATAGCTTTCGTCAACCTCTGTAAGCTCGGGATATTTGCCGTTTGTCCAGTCGAACTTACCGCCGTCAACAACAACGCCGCCGACAACCTGAGCGTGACCGTCCATATACTTTGTTGTTGAGTGAACAACAATGTCTGCACCGTGCTCAAAGGGTCTGCAGAGAACGGGAGTTGCAAAGGTATTATCTATAACCAGAGGAATGTTATGTGAGTGAGCGAGCTTTGCATACCTTTCAATATCAAAAACTACAAGGGCAGGGTTTGCGATTGTCTCACCGAAGAAGAGTCTTGTGTTTTCATCAATCATTGCGCTGATTTCTTCATCAGTCATTTCGGGAGTTACAAATCTTACCTCAACGCCTATTTTCTTGAGAGTAACAGCAAAAAGGTTTATTGTACCGCCATAGATTGAAGACATACTTATAATGTTCTGACCTGCGCTTGTGATGTTGAGAATGGCAAGAAGGTTTGCAGCCTGTCCTGAGGAGCAGAGAACTGCACCTGTACCGCCTTCAAGGTCGGCAATTTTGTTTTCAACCTGTTCAACCGTGGGGTTGGAAATTCTTGTATACATATGACCGGGAGCTTTAAGGTCAAACAGATCTCCTAAATGAGTTGAACTGTCATATTTATATGTTGTACTCTGATAAATGGGGAGAACTCTGGGTTCACCGTTTCCGGGCTTGTAGCCGGACTGAATACATTTGGTTTCAATTTTGTAATCTGACATAAGGAACACCCCTTGTTTAAAAATATCATCTTATTATACCACAGCCTGAAGAACTTGTAAAGGCTTTTAATCGGGAGGATTAAAAGCCTTTAAGTAAGCCGGTTATATTAACTTAATTATTCTTTGAACTATTTCTGTGATTTCCTCTTGCTTGTCCTCCGGAACGGATTTGAGCATTGCTTCCACCAAAGAATCTTCAAGGGAAGCCTCTTTTCCGAAAACAATACTGTCGGCAGAAACATGCAGTCCGTTGCATATTTTCCTCAGAGTGGTGACTGTCATTCCTTTTTTGCCGTATTCAATGTCTGCAAGAAACTGAGTGGATATGTTTGATTTTTCTGCCAAAGCCTCACGGCTCAGCTTCTGAAACTCACGGAAATCTCTTATTCTTTTTCCTATAATTTGATTATCTGCGTTCATACGACCACTCCTTTCGATATAGTATATCCTAAACTATTGATTATAAAAATCATCAATAGATATTGACAAAGTATAACTATTGATGTATAATCCACTTAGATTTGTTTGTGCACAAGATGAATCGGAAAGAAAATATTATAGTATACAGAAAGGAAAACATTAATAATGAAAACAAAGAAAACATTAGCAATATTATTATCAGTTATGATGATTTTATCCGTTGTGCCTATGTTTGCAAGTGCGGCAGAACCTATAGTTCCTGTAATTTCAGTAGTGCCTGTTGCAAGTGCGGTAGAAGCAAACAGTACACTTCGCAAATCAACTTTATCCGGCGGTGTGGCAATTGATCCTAATACCGGAGAAGAAGTTTCCGGCGATTGGGTTTGGGACAGACGCAGTACAGTAGTAACAAAAAATGGTTATTTTTTAGGATATTTTGTTGCTGATAATAGTTCGGTTTATGACAATGACCCCGTATTCTTCTACGCATTAGTTAATGTAATAGGCGACACATCTGAGCCTGAAATACCTGAAGATATGGTTATTACGGGCAAGATTAACTCCTGGCCAACAATAGCTGAGACAGAGTGGAAAGTTGGTATGACAGTTGCAGATTTGACACTTGCAGGCGGTGAAGCAACGGTAGCAGGTAAATTCTCAATATTAACGTCTGCCGATACACTTGTTGTTCCGGGAGAAAACAGTGTGAGATTGGAATTTACACCTGATAACCCGAAAGTTGAAATGTTATCAAGTACTGTTAAAGCAATAGAGTACAAAGTTGCTGTAACAACTGAAGATTTTACAGCAACAATTGATCCTGACTTCGTTTACACTTATGAATACGGCTCAAAATATCTAGGTAAGATAAATGGCGATCCTTCAATCTTCGGGATCGCAACAGATATTCCCTCTGACATTAAAGTAACTGCAGGCATTGCTTCGGCAGTTGATAAGGACGGGAATCCGGTTGATACACAGGACTATTATCTTGCTCCCGGTGAATATACCGCAAGAGTTTTTCTGAGTGTTGAACCTATTAACGTTGACGGTATCGGAAAAATACAGTTCTATAACAGTCCTAAGTTTATTGATAATATTCCTCTTATTATCACAAAGAAAACAACAACATCAGATTTCGGTATCCTTGATATCGCAGGCACAACCAACGGTGAAGGACAGTCAACAGCAAGCATTTATTATAAGTTCCACAATACAAAGGGCGTAAACGGACATTGTGTTCTCAAGGTAAATGGTGAAACGGTTGTTGACAACATTGTTCCAACAGCAACAACATATTCATTTGTAACAGACACAAGTGGAAAGTTCACAGCAACACTTGAATATATTCCTGCTGAAACAGATTATGTTGAGTTCACCGGAACACTTCTTACAGAAGAATTTGAACTCGACGTTCTTGAACCTGAAAATCCCATTATCCCCGGCGGAGATGATGAGGGCGACGAAGACACAGACATCGACCTTGACCTTGATTTTGACGGCTCACACAAGTTTGATTTTGTTAATCTCATTCAGAATCTTATTGCAAAGCTCAAGGCATTCATTCAGCAGATTGGTGATTTTTTCAGCAATATGAGCCTTGAGGGTCTCGGTAATATAATGGGTTAAATTATAAGTTCCTTTCATAAAATCTCTATCCGAGAGATATCTCCTAAACAACGGTAAAGTCCATGAAGTAATTCGTGGGCTTTGCTGTTTTTATACGCCCCTATCGTCAAATGCTGCGCATTTGCCACTTCCCCCTGAAGGGGGAAGCATTTTACTCCTTCCACCGCAAGCGGTCCTCCCTTTCTCAGTGAGGAAGGTATAAGGCTCCCTCCCTGAGGGAGCTGGCAAAATCGGATAGCGATTTTGACTGAGGGAGTGTGAACGGATGCGTTTTATCGGCGGTATCGGACTTGAAATCCGTATACACCAAATCGGATACAATTTGCCGACCGCAGGTCCCGCAATTCTGCACTCTGCATTCTGCGTTCTGCATTTAAAAGGCGTCCCTTTTAGGGGATGCTGTCGCTCTGTGACTGAAGGGGCTTTTAAGTGCAAGACGCAAAACAAGCCTTTTCGTCCGCAGGGGGCACAAAGCCTTCTCTGAAAGGGAAGGTGCCCGATAGGGCGGATGGGTGCTCCAACAGCACCGAAAGGTGCTGAGATAAAACGTAGGAATGTACTATTTCCCCCAACGCCCTTGGCGTTGCTTAGGCGACCTCTCCGTCTGCTCCCGTTGGTCGCATCCACCTCTCCTTTCAGGAGAGGCTTTTGTCAGTATCAACCAAATCGGATATAAATTGCTGACCGCAGGTCCCGCAATTCTGCACTCTGCATTTTGCTTTCTGCATTTTAAAAACTCCTTCCACCGCAAGCGGTCCCCCTTCCTCAGTGAGGAAGGTATAAGGCTCCCTCCCTGAGGAAGCCGGCAAAATCGGATTGCGATTTTGACTGAGGGAGTATGAATGGATGCCTTTTATCGGTGGTATCAGACTTGAAATCTGCATACACCAAATCGGATATAAATTGCTGACCGCAGGTCCCGCAATTCTGCAGCGGCTCTCCCTGAAAGGGGAGCTGTCAGCGAAGCTGACTGAGGGGTCTTGTCCTCTGTATTCTGCATTCAATCCTATTTCCCACTAATTTTGTAGACTTTACCTAATTTTACCAAGAAAACCTATGGTAATTTCTACACATAATAATTCATATTAACTTGCTATGATTTAGGAACTGTGGTATTATAATACTGCAATAACTATCGGAGGTGATTGATTTGAAAATTTCAACTAAAGGCAGATACGGTTTGCGTATTATGATCGACCTTGCAATAAACGGCAAAGAAAATCCCGTTTCAATAAAGGATATTGCCGAGCGTGGAAATCTTTCGGACAAGTATCTGGAACAGATAATCAATCTTCTCAGCAAGTACGGACTGGTTAAAAGTGTGAGAGGTGCCAGAGGCGGTTACCTTCTGACAAAAGAACCGGACAAAATCACCGTTGAGGATATTCTTATGGCAACAGAAGGCAGTCTTGCTCCCGTTGCCTGTGCGGAAAACAACGATAGCTGTGAAAAATTCTGTGATTGCGCAACATCGGTAATATGGGCAGAGATTTACACAGCCGTTGTGGGTGTGGTGAGAAACATCACGCTGGAGGATCTTGTTGAAAGAACAAACGGCGGTGCTTGTGTTAATTGTAATATGTAATATAGGAAAATACGGAAAGGATGAAAATATATGAGATTTGTTTATGCGGACAATGCAGCTACAACAAAGGTATCTCCCAAGGTTGTTGAAGCTATGATTCCATATATGACAGAGGGCTACGGTAACCCCTCAAGCCTTTATGCCTTCGGTCAGAAGGCTCACAGGGCAATAGAAAATGCCAGACAGCAGGTTGCTGATGTTCTCGGCTGTGACAAGGGTGAGGTTTACTTCACCTCCGGCGGCTCCGAGGCTGATAACTGGGCAATCAGGGGTGCGGCAATCTTAGGTGCAAAGAAGGGTAAGAAGCACATTATCACATCAAAGATTGAGCATCACGCAGTTCTTCACACTCTTTCAAAGCTGGAGAAGGAAGGCTTCACGGTAACTTATCTTGATGTTTATGAAAACGGTATCGTTAAGGTTGAGGACGTGGAAAAGGCAATTACAGATGAGACCTGTCTCGTAACCGTTATGTATGCCAATAATGAAATCGGCACAATTCAGCCGATTAAGGAAATCGGTGCTCTCTGCAAGGAGAAGGGTGTTCTCTTCCACACAGATGCAGTTCAGGCAGTAGGTCACGTTAAAATTGACGTAAAGGCTGAAAATATTGATATGCTGTCTCTTTCGGGACATAAATTCCACGCTGTTAAGGGCACAGGTGCCTTATATTGCAGGAAGGGTATCCGCCTTGAAAATCTTATTGAGGGCGGCTCTCAGGAAAGCGGAAGAAGAGCCGGTACTGAGAATGTACCCGGCATTGTGGGACTTGGCGTTGCGATTACCGAAATGGCTGAGCATATGGAAGAAAACGCTGAAAAGGTCAGCGCACTTCGTGACAGACTTTTTGAGGGCGCAAGCAAAATTTCTCATTCACGCATTAACGGTGACACGGAGAAAAGACTGCCCGGCAACTTCAGTATGTGCTTCGAGGGCGTTGAGGGCGAAAGCCTTCTGCTTTATCTTGATATGCAGGGTGTATGCGCTTCAAGCGGTTCTGCCTGCACATCGGGCTCACTTGACCCCAGCCATGTGCTTCTTGCAATAGGCCTCAAGCATGAGGTAGCCCACGGTTCGCTGAGACTGTCATTGGGCGAAGAAAACACTCAGGAGGATGTTGACCACATTCTTCAGGTGCTTCCCGGTATTGTTGAAAGACTCCGTAATATGTCACCCCTCTGGGAACACATTATGGAAAATGAAAATAAAGCCTGATATATAACTGAAAGGATGAAACATAAATGGAATACAGCGAAAAAGTAATGGAACATTTTGCCAACCCTCATAATGTTGGTAAGCTTGACGATGCTAATGCAATCGGTGAAATCGGCAACGCAAAGTGCGGAGATATTATGAAGATGTATCTCAAGATAGAGAACGACATCATTGTTGATGCAAAGTTCAATACCTACGGCTGCGCTTCAGCTATTGCAACATCGTCAATCGCAACAGACATGATTATCGGTCAGCCTATAAGCGAAGCTCTCAAGCTGACAAATAAGGCTGTTGTTGAAGCTCTTGACGGACTTCCTGCAGTAAAGATTCACTGCTCGGTTCTTGCAGAGCAGGCAATCAAGGCAGCTATTGCCGATTACTATAAGCGTCAGGGCATTGACCCCGAGCCCATAGTCGGCAAGATTGATGACTGTGAAGACGATCATTGTCATATGTAAAACCGAACAGATAAAAAGGGCAGCATCGATTGAAAAAATCGGTGCTGTTGTTTTTTGTATTCTTTTTTCTTGATGTGTAGACAGAAGTTTTTCTTGCAAAAAATCTTGCACAAAGCAGAAAGAAAAAAGTCGGAAAAAATCGTCAAATAAATTGTTGATAAGCATGATGGATTAGTGTATACTATGTAATGCGTAAAAGTGCGAAGAAATATAATGATAATTTTGCATCAGAAAGGGAGGTCAGACTGTGGTTTTTTCAAACTTGTTATTCATATACATATTTTTACCGCTTAATCTGGCCTGTTATTTTCTGGCTAAAGATATAAAGATAAAGAATGCGGTTCTGCTCATTTTTTCTTTGATTTTCTATACCTGGGGAGAGCCTGTTTATGTGCTTCTGCTTATAGGTATGTGCCTTGCGGATTGGTTTTTCGCAAAGCAGATTGAGAAGCATCGGGGAACGGGCAAGGCTAAGGCAGCTATGCTTGCGGCGGCTGTTGTCAGCATAGGACTTATCGGCGTGTTCAAATACGGTACTTTCGTATGCGCAAACCTTAATTCTGCCTTCGGGTTCCCTGAAAGTATACCGAATATTGCTTTGCCTATCGGTATTTCATTTTATACCTTCCAGCTTCTGTCTTATGTTGTTGACGTATACAGAGGGGATGTTCAGGCTCAGGACAAATTCACAAGGGTTCTGCTTTACGCCAGCCTGTTCCACCAGTGTATCGCAGGTCCCATTGTCCGCTATAAGGATGTAAGCGAGGAGATTGCCTGCCGTTCAACGGATGTAGTGGAAACGGGTAAGGGCATAAACAGATTTACTGTGGGTCTTGCAAAGAAGGTTCTTTTTGCAAACGTATGCGGCAGCCTTTGTGACGGACTTCTGCTCAGCGATGCTACGGCAAATGATGCATCCTTGTTTGCAGAAAATATGGAGGTTCTGGCATCAAGACCTGCTCTTGCACTCTGGCTTGGTATGCTGTTTTATATGCTTCAGATTTACCTTGACTTCTCAGCCTATTCCGATATGGCAATCGGTATGGGCCAGATGATAGGCTTCCATTATAAAGAAAACTTCGACTATCCCTATATGTCAAAAACAGTCAGCGAGTTCTGGCGCAGGTGGCATATGTCACTCGGTTCATTTTTCAGAGATTACGTCTATATACCTCTCGGAGGTAACCGCAAGGGAAAGGCAAGAATGTTTCTCAATATGTTCGTTGTCTGGGCGCTTACGGGCTTGTGGCACGGTGCAAGCTGGAACTTTGTTTTATGGGGACTTTATTTCTTCGTATTCCTTGTGATTGAAAGATTGTTCCTTGCAAAGCTTCTTGAGAAGCTGCCCTCCGTATTTTCAAGGATATACCTTCTTATGGTTGTATTCTTCGGATGGGTTATATTCAAATTCCAGTCCCTGCCTATGTGCTTTACGGTGCTTAAAGGTATGTTCGGACTTAACGGTAACAGCTTCACAAACTTTGAAGCAACAGCTATGCTTCAGAATAATATATTCTTCCTCATTGTTGCTGTTATTGCTTGCACACCTCTTGTCAGAAGGATGGGAGAAATTCTCAGCAAGAATGCTGATAACGAAATCAGATTTGCCAATATTCAGGGAGTTCTGCAGATAATTCTGCCGATTATTCTGCTGCTTGTTTCAACTCTCGGACTTGTGGGAGACAGCTATAATCCCTTCCTTTATTTCCAGTTCTGATAAAAGATTAAAGCTATTAACGAAAGGATGTGAGTAAAGATGAAAAAAACAAGGAGAAACAAAATGCGTAAGGATAAAATGCGCTATGTGAACCTTGTTGGTCAGCCTGAAAAGCGTTGGTATCATACCAATAAGCGAAAAATCGAAACTGCATCATTTTTTGTTGTTCTGGCAATAGGCTTTATTGTGTCTTTGCTCATTCCCTTGAGACCGACATTTTCCGAATCTGAGAAAAGAGAGCTTGCAAAGTTCCCTGAATTCAGAGTTGAAGCCTTACTTGAAGGTGAATATTTTGCTCAGATAGATACCTGGTTTGCAGATACATTTCCCTTCAGAGAGTTCCTTACAAATGCAAACAGTAAGCTGACCTCATGGTACGGCTTCGGTGACAGAGTATCTTCTCTCAACAGCATTGTAGCAGATGAAATTCCCGACGCTCCGACAACAACCGAGCCCGAGAGCACAACTATGCCTCCTGTAACGGACGAGCCGTCAACCCAAGATGCCGAGGAGAGCACTTCGGAAACCACAGAGATAACAGATCCGCCTACCTCCTTATCACCAACCGAGCCTTCAACTGAGGGGACAACGGCACCTCCGAAAAAAACACAGTCCCTCGGAGGCATACTTGTTGTAGGTAACAAGGCTTATGAGTATTATAACTTCAGTCAGACGGCTGCGGATTTATATGCGAAGAGTATTAACAGAGTGGCAAAAGCCCTGAACGGTACCGGGGTACAGGTTTACGATATGATTGTTCCTACAAGCATAGACGTAATTCTTGATGAGAGCACACGCAAATCCGTGCAAAGCTCTGACCAGCAGAAGGCAATTAATTATATGTATGCCTCAATGGACAGCAGCATCAGAAAGGTGGATATATTGCCTGTTCTCAGAAGCCACTCAGACGAATATATCTATTACAGAACCGATCACCATTGGACAGCTCTGGGTGCATACTATGCTTATGCTGAACTGATGAGGGCAAAAGGAGCTGAGCCCTTAGACCTTAAAGCCGATTTCACGGAAAAGAGCTACGGCGATTTCCTTGGCTCATTTTATACCGATACAAATAAAAACAAGAAGCTCGAAAAGAAGCCTGATGAACTGATTGCATATGTTCCGGAATTCAAGACGGAAATGTATTACTATGAATCTGACGGTGATAAGATAATCTGGCCTCTGGTTTATGACGTTTCATCATATCCCATCGGATATAAATACAGTGCCTTTGCAGGCGGCGATAACAAATACACCCGTGTTCACAATCTGACCGAGGGGGCAAAGGGTTCCTGCATAGTCGTAAAGGAAAGCTTCGGAAACGCTATGATACCGTTTATTGCAGGTAATTATAAATATGTATATGTTATAGATTATCGCTATTGGGAGGGCAGTCTTTCAAAGCTGGCAGAAGTAAAGGGCGCAACGGATATTATTTTCATAAATAATGTATCGGCCACAAGAAACGAGATCCTTATGGATACGTTGAATAAAATATGCAAATAAGTAACAGCGTGGGAACACGCTGTTTGCTTTATAATGTAAAAAAGGAGAATTGTTATGGTAAAACATATTGTAATGTGGAAATTCAAGGATGAGGCAGAGGGACTCACAAGAGAAGAAAATCTTATGAAGGTAAAGGCTATGCTTGAGGCATTGCCTGAGAAAATTGACTTTATAAGACATATGGAGGTACAGCTTAACGCCAATTTTAACGGCAGTAATTTTGATGCTGTTTTAATCAGCGAGTTTGATTCACTTGAGGATGTAAACCGTTACAGAGTGCATCCCGATCATAAGCAGATTTCAAGTTATGTCTCATTGGTAAGAGAAGCAAGAGCAAGCGTTGATTACATTTGTTAATCTTTTGTTAAACTTGTTTTTATGACTATACTTTTATATTTCTTTATGTTAGAATTACTTTATATTTTTGGCAATACGGAGGAAATACATTGATGAAAAAATTAGCACAGAACCATGATCAGATGCTCGATTCTTGCACCGAGTATTCTGTTAAAACTATCACAGAAATCTGTGAGAAAATCGGACCTCGTGAATCCGGTAGTGCGGCAGAAAGAAAGGCTCAGGAATATTGGGCAAACGAAATGAAGAAATATGCTGACAAGGTTGAAATGGAGGAATTTGATGTACATCCCCACGCATTTATGTCATGGGTTGTTATTGACGCAGTTCTTGTTCTTATCGGTCTGGTATTTTATTTCCTGAAGTTACCTGTTATAACACTTATTGCAACAATAATATGTTTTGTTTTATTGGTTGCTGAGTTCCTTTTCTATAGGCCGTTTCTTGATCCTCTTTTTAAGAAAAAGACATCATGTAATGTTATAGGCAGAAGAGCACCTACCGGTGAAGTTAAGCAGAGAATTATCTTCAGCGGTCATACAGACTCATCATGGGAATGGCATTTTACATATCTCGGAACACACATTTTCCTCAAGCTTATGCTTATTCCTGCTGTTGTCGGTCTCTTTGTTGTAACGGCAGCATCACTTGCAGCAGTTATCACAGCAGGTCCTACGGCACTTCCCACAGAGGGCTTTGCAAAGGTTTTGGGTTATGTTCAGTTAGCCTTCCTTCCTTTCTTCTTGGGATTATTCGGTTTTGTTAAATGGGATGAAATCGTTCCCGGTGCAAACGATAACCTTACAGGCTGCGCATCATCTGTAGCAATTCTGAAGTATCTTGAAGAAAACGATATTCGCTTTGAAAATACTGAAGTTATAGCTATGACTTCAGGCTGCGAAGAAGCAGGTCTCAGAGGCTCAACAGCTTATGCAAGAAGACACAAGGAAGAACTTCTGGAAATCCCCTCAGTTTTCTATGGTCTTGAAACCTTTACAGATTATGATGATTTCGCTATTTATAAGCGTGATATGACCTTCATGGTTAAGAACGATGAAAGAGTATGCGCACTTATGAAGGCAGGTGCAAAGAAGGCAGGCAGAGACCTTAAATATGAAGCCGTATTCCTCGGTGCATCTGACGCAGCTGCTGTTTCAAGAGAGGGTATACCCGCAGCAACTCTTGCAGGTATGAACCCCAACCCGCCCAGATATTATCATACAAGACTTGATAATCCCGATGCCCTCGTTCCCAAGTCAATCAGATTTGGTATTGATACTGCTATTCAGTCTCTCTTTATTTTCGATGAGCAGGGCTTGAAAAAAGAATACGATTGATATATAATTTAGAGGTCGCATATATGCGGCCTCTTAGTTTATAAAAAGGAGAAGCTTATTATGAAAAATGTTAAGTATTGTCCTGTTTGTGCAGCTAAAAAGGTTGTGCATGCCTTCAAGCTGAACAAGACTGCAACACAGCCGTATAACAACGGTGTTGCCATTACTCCGCCTATGGGCTGGTCAAGCTGGAATTTGTTCAGATATAAGATAAACGAACAGCTTTTCAGAGAAATTGCCGAGGCAATGGTTAAAAGCGGACTCAGGGATGCAGGATATAAATATGTTAATATTGATGACTGCTGGCAGAGCTCACAGAGGGATAAAGACGGAAGACTGCAGGCTGATTTTATAACCTTCCCATCGGGTATGAAAAAGCTGGCTTCCGATATGAATGATATGGGGCTTGAGCTGGGTATCTATTCTTCAAACGGAACCCTTACCTGCGAAGAATATCCCGGTTCCCTCGGATATGAGGCTATTGATGCAGATACCTTTGCCGAGTGGGGCGTAGGCTATTTCAAATATGATTTCTGCCACCACGTTTATATTTCCACAAAGGCACCGTTGATATCAACAGTTTCTGTCGGCAAGAAGGGTGAAAAGGATTTCTATACAGCCTTTGCAGCCGATGCAAAGCTTGACGGAAACGCAAGGCTTGTTAAGGAGCCTAAAATGGATGGCGGATATTACATCAAAGGTCTTTCGAGTTATAGCGGTACCGCAACCTTCACGGGTATAGAAGCTCCCGAGGACGGCGAGTATGTTCTTACCCTCACAATCAAAAAGGACGGTAAATACGAAAAGTTTGCTCTTGCAGTTGTCAACGGTGACGAGGCTTTTGAAATAAAAGCTCCGCTTACAAGAGGCTTCAGCCTTCTGGGCAGAGTGCAGACAATCGTGAAGCTCAGAAAAGGTGAAAACACCATTAAGATTTATAATCCTATCGGCTCAAAGATGGACAGCACCTTTATGCAGTATAAGAATATGGGACTTGAGCTTAAAAGAGCAACAAAGGAATATGCCGAGAAGAACGGGGTTCCCGAGAAGCCTATTGTATATTCAATATGTGAGTGGGGCTGGAACAAGCCTTATAAGTGGGGTGCAGAGGCAGGCAATCTCTGGAGAACCACACCTGATATAGTTGAAAACTGGGCAAGTATAATGGGTATTTATGAGCATAACGTGAAGCTTAATAAGTATTCTGTACCCGGCGGATGGAATGACCCCGATATGCTTGAGGTCGGAAACGGAAAGCTTACATATGACGAAAACAAGAGCCACTTTTCACTCTGGTGTATGATGTGTGCTCCGCTTATTCTGGGAAATGACATAAGAAAGTTTATCAAGGCTGACGGAACAGTAGACACAGACAGCAAGGTTTATCAGATTCTCACCAATAAACATCTTATAGCAATCAATCAGGACTCCCTCGGTATAGCCTGCCGCAGGGAAAGAAGTCTGTCAAACTCACTGCTTGTTGATGTTCTTGTCAAGCCCCTTGACAACGCAAGGGTTGCTGTATGCGTGTTCAATAAGGACTCAAAGGAAAGAAAGCTTGAGCTGGAGATTGATAAGATAATCAACCTTTCAGGCATCAATGTTAAAAAGAAGGATAAATATCACGTTCACGATTGTTGGGAAAACAGACATTTTGATGCAAAGAGGATAATCTGTGAGCCGGAAAAACACGGCTGTGAGGTTTATGTAATTGAATAAAAGCAAATTTGCGGCGGCACTTTTGGTAAGTGCCGCCCGGTTTTTTTCTTTTTCCTTCCCGAATACGACAATAATTGCTCCGCTTCATAATTATAATAGGCGTATGGGGTGTTGCTGATGGTGATTTATGCTGATGTACTTATTATTCTGAATACATATATAAATTTTATCCTTCTCAGGCTGAGTGGATATTTTGTCGGTGCCGAAATAAATCGGTTAAGGTTATTTTCAGGGGCATTGGCAGGAGGGGTTTATTCGCTTGTTATTCTTGCAGACGGAATGCCTCGGGGTGTGTCGGTTATTCTTAAAATAGCCGTGTCTGCTTTGATTGTGATTATCAGCTTCAGGCAACATGGCATAAGATATTTTCTCAGATGCTTTCTCTCGTTTTATACCGTCAGCTTTGTTTTTGCCGGATTAATGCTCGCACTATGGATTTTTGTCTCACCTGATACAATGATGTATAATAACGGGGAGGTTTATTTCGGCTTTGATACAATGACACTTCTTGTTACGGCAACGGTTTGCTACGGCTTGTTAAGACTGATTTATTTCTTTATAGAAAAGCGTACAGCCAAGGCGAGTCTGTTCAACATTGAAATTTATTTTCTTGATAAAGTGATAAGCTGCAGAGCTCTCCTTGACAGCGGAAACAATCTCAGGGATTATTTCACCTCCTTGCCCGTTATACTTGTCAGCGAGGAAAAGCTGAGGGAGCTTATACAGGATGATATTACAAGAGAAAAGCTGAAGGTAAGGTACATACCTTTTTCTACAATCGGCGGAGAAGGGCTCGTTCCCGTTTTCAGACCTGACAGGGTAAGAATATATTCCGTCAGCTCCGATTTTGAAACGTCGGATGTGCTTATAGGTCAGAGCAGAACAAGAATCAAGAACGGTGAGTTTGAAGCGATTTTGCCTTGCGATGTATTACAGGAGGGAAAGATTAATGAAGACAGATTTATTGCAAAGAATTAAGAGATGGATATCGGCGCTGAAGGGGGAGAGCGTTTATTATATAAACGGCCCCGAAAATTTGCCTCCGCCATTGACAAAGGAGGAAGAAACAAGAATTCTTGACGAAATTGAAAGAGGAAACGATGCAGAGAGAGAAAAGCTGATAATACACAATCTGCGTCTGGTGGTATACATATCTAAAAAGTTTGAAAATACGGGAATAGGCATTGAGGATTTGATTTCCATAGGTACAATCGGTCTCATCAAGGCTGTCAATACCTTCTGTCCGTCAAAGAATATCAAGCTGGCCACTTATGCTTCAAGGTGCATTGAAAATGAAATTTTAATGTACCTGAGAAAGAATTCCCAACAAAAGAATGAGGTTTCTATTGATGAACCGCTTAATGTGGACTGGGACGGAAACGAGCTTCTGCTTTCCGATGTTCTGGGAAGTGATGCCGATGAAATAAACAGGGGGATAGAATCGGAGGACGAGAGGAGCATACTTCTTTCATCCGTGGAAAAGCTCAGCGAAAGAGAAAGGGTAATTATGACCATGCGCTTCGGTCTTGAAGGGACAAGAGAGTATACGCAAAAGCAGGTTGCGGATATTCTCGGTATTTCGCAAAGCTACATTTCAAGACTTGAAAAAAGAATAATAGCCAAGCTGAAAAGAGAAATCGAAAAGGCAGGATGATTTCTGAAAAGTAATAATTACTAAAAGAAGACTTTTACTATTGCAAAGGTCTTCTTTTTTGTGTATAATGTATACGGAAAATTGGGTTAGGGTGATATATTTTACAGCAGTCAGTAATTATGATGACAGAAGAAAGAGAAAAGTGAAACAGATACATCAAACCCGATTTCAAAGAAGAGAGAATAAATCAAAAGGGGGAATCAGATGAAATAAGATTTAATCACATAACACGGAACAATAACAGAAAACAACTTGAATTTTTATAAATTAGACATCGTACAGATGTAGGAGGCAAAATGAGAATAAATTTATTGGCTACCATTGACAGAAATTATCTGCCACCGTTAATTACGATGCTTGTGTCAATCGGTCAGTCCGACGATTATAATGAGCTTCACGTTTATGTTGCTCATTCAGCTCTTGAGCAGGAGGATTTTGATAAAATTCAGGCTGCCATAGATGAATATAAGAATATCATAATTCATCCCACAAGGGTGGGGGATGAATTGTTCCACGATACCCCGGTAATTGAAAGACTTCCCAAGGAGTCTTTTTACAGACTTCTTGCTTTTGCATACCTTCCCGAGGAGGTGGAAAGGTGTATCTATCTTGATCCCGATACATATATCCTCCGTCCTCTTGATGGGCTTTTCTCAATGGAGATGAACGGAAATATTATCGGAGCATCAAGCCACGTTTACAGCTTTATGACACCCCTTAACCAGAAGCGTCTCGGAATGGGCAAGAAGGCTGAGTATATCAATTCAGGCATTATGCTTATGGATATCAAGCGTATGCGTGAATACAGAACTGTTGAAGAAATCATCACTTATGTAAATGATAATATTCAGAAGCTTTATCTCGGCGATCAGGATGCTATGAACGCTATTTTCTGGGCAAAGACCTTCAATATTGACGAAAGACTTTACAATATGGACGAAAAAACCGTAAAGCGTCATAAGGTTGACCTGGATTATGTTAAGGAAAACACCGTTATAGTTCATTATAATGGTAAGTATAAGCCTTGGAACGAGGGCTACAAGGGTATACTTGATGAGCTTTATCCCCCCGTTGAAAACAAGGGACCTGCTCCTAAGGGCAAGCTGAAGAAGCAGGCAAAGGCATTTCTCAACATTACAAAGCTGAACAAGCAGCAGAAGGTTGTGCTTTCTGTTGGTGCAGTTGTGTGGGCTTGTCTGCTGTTTGTATATTTCAGATTCGGCGGCGCACTTTGGGAAATCGTAAAAGATCCCGTTATTTTCAAACAATGGCTTGACCGTGCAGGCGGTTTTGACGATTTGGTTTATATCCTGATAAGAGCTGTGCAGACGGTAGTTAAAATTGTACCGGCAGAGCCTCTTGAAATAGGTGCAGGCTACGCATACGGTATTTTCGGCGGTACGCTGTATTGCCTTCTGGGTAATATTATCGGTTCCATAGCTATACTTGCCCTGACCAGGAAGTTCGGCAGAAAGTTTGTTGATATTTTCTATTCTTCAAGTAAAATTGACGATATGAGGATATTCAGAGACCAGAGTAAGGTTTACTCTCTTCTTTTCATTCTCTACCTTATTCCGGGCTCGCCCAAGGACGGCTTTACGTATCTTGTGGGACTTACGCCTATCAACTCCACGGCCTTTCTTATTGTAACGTCCATTGCAAGAATACCCTCAATTATTTCATCCACCTGGTGCGGATACTATCTTGCAGAGCAGAACTATATATTTGCGGCAATAGTTTTCATTGTAACCTTCCTGGTTGGTATCATTGGCGGAATAATCTATAATAAGATTATGAATAAAAAGAAAGAAGAAGCCGATGAGAAAAAAGTAAACGTATAATATTGACATTCAGCCCGATATTGTGATACAATTATCGGGCTGAAATTATATAAGCCGGTGTGTTGGAATTGGCAGACGAGACGGACTCAAAATCCGTTGGTAGCAATACCGTGCGGGTTCGACCCCCGCCACCGGCACCAACAAAAAAGTCTCTTTTGTCTACCGGACAAAAGAGACTTTTTTGAGTGATGCGTTCCTTCGGAACGAGATGCACACTTTGTGCGTGATGCAGGCTTCGCCTGTGATGCACGCTTTCGGCGCGTGGGTGGAACGCATCGCATCACCTATCACAGCGCAGCTGCATCACTTATCACGTATTTGCAAACGAGTTTAATTTATGATATAATATTAAAAAGTGAGGTGTGTATTATGTCGGAATCGAAACTTAAAAATCTTTCTATGGAATTCTCCGTCGATATTATTGAATTGGTAAAGAATCTAAAATCCGCCAAGGAGTCTATCATCTCCAATCAAATCGGCAGAAGCGGTACAAGTATTGGTGCCAATATCCACGAAGCGCAGTATGCACAAGGCAAAAAGGATTTTATTTCCAAACTTGAAATCGCCTTGAAAGAAGCGAGCGAAACAGGGTATTGGCTTGAACTCTTGTACAGGACGAAATATATTGATGAGCAAACGTTCAAAGCCCTTTCATCCAAATGCACTTCCCTAAGAGCAATGTTGATCGCATCCTGCAGAACTGCAAAGGAGAATACAAAATGAAATCAAAGCGGATAATAACAATTGCTGTTATTGTTATTTTGATACCAATCATATTTTGGGTATCATCGTTGATCAAATGCGAGATACTTACTCAAAAATATTTTGATGATTTTGAGCAGGCATATACACAAAACACAATGCTTGGAGAAATGGAGTGTTTCAAAGTATTAAATTGCAACGGAAGCACGGCTGAAGTTTACTATGTCAGCAAAGAAATGACAGATGCCAACGTCTTGACATTCGAGAACAAAAGTGACACTTGGACAGAGATATCATGGCGGACAATCTGGTCTGCCTCGGGAAGTGCATCTGAAGTTATATATCCATATTGGTGGCATTTTGTTTACAGTTGCTTCTGACTTTAACATTACTTTATGTTGTTCATTTCCCGGCTACACACAATTTACCCCTATTACCCTCTGAATATAAAAAGCCTCTTTTGTCTATCGGATAAAAGAGGCTTTTTAAAACTATATAGCACCATATCGCACAAGCGATATATCATTGAAAATCTTCACCGTTTGTGATATAATATAATAAAGCAAAATACACTTTCCCCAAGGAGCAGACTATGTGGTACAACAACAGCACGATTTATCAGATATATCCCTTAGGCTACTGCGGTGCGCCTAAGGCCAATGACGGAATAGCGGTCTCACGCATTAAAAGAATTGCAGATGCAATACCTCACCTTGTAAAGCTGAACGTAGGTGCGGTTTATTTCTGCCCTGTTTTTGAAAGCTCAACCCACGGATACGATACGGCTGACTTCTCAAAAATTGACGTAAGACTTGGCAGTAACGAGGAATTCAGAGAGCTTTGCAATAAGCTTCACGAAAACGGCATAAGAGTTATTCTCGACGGTGTGTTCAACCACGTTGGCCGTGATTTTTGGGCGTTTAAAGACGTGAGGGAAAAGAAGTGGGATTCTCAGTATAAGGATTGGTTCAGAATAAGCTTTGACGGAAACAGCGGATATAACGACGGTTTCTGGTACGAAGGTTGGGAAGGTCATTATGAGCTTGTGAAGCTGAATCTTGATAACTCTCAGGTCAGAAGCTATCTTCTTGAGTGTGTCGGTGAGTGGATTGATTATTTCGGTATTGACGGACTGAGGCTTGATGTAGCGTATATGGTCAACCGTCAGTTTATGCATGAGCTTTCCGCTTTCTGCCTTTCAAAGAAAAATGACTTTTTCCTTGCAGGTGAAATGATACACGGAGATTATAACGAGATTGTCCGTGAGGATATGCTTCACAGCGCAACGAATTATGAGTGCTACAAGGGAATTTATTCTTCCCTGAACTGTATGAATATGTTTGAAATAGGCTATTCGCTGAACAGACAGTTCGGCCCTGAGAATTGGTGTCTTTACAGAGGAAAGCAGTTGATTTCTTTTGTTGACAATCACGATGTGAGCCGAATTGCATCAATTCTCACGAATAAGAAGCATATTTACTCTGCCTACGGATTGCTGTTCGGTATGCCGGGAATTCCCTGCATTTATTACGGAAGCGAGTGGGGGATAGAGGGCAGAAAGGAAGACGGAGACTATGCTCTCCGTCCTGAAATCGATAAGCCTGTATTCAACGAAATAAGTGAGTATATATCAGCCTTGTCAAAAATCCGTCAGGACAGCAGGGCGCTTTCTATGGGCTCTCTTTATGTGCTTCACACCACCAACAAGCAGCTCATTTTCGAGCGCAGATATGAGAATGATCGTGTGCTTGTTATGATAAACATTGATGAAAACGAATATACCGCATACTTTGATGCTAAGGCGGAAAAGGGTGTTGACCTGATTTCAGGTGAGGAAATCAACCTGAGCCAAGGCTGTTTGCTCGAGCCTTATGCGGTTAAATATGTACGTGTGGATGTGTAAATATGAAAATTGTAGTTCTTGATAAATGCACCGTTACAAACGGAGATGTAGATTTAAGTCCCATTGAAAAGTTCGGTCAGGTGGAATATTACGATATTCTCCCTAAGGACGAAATCATCAGGGTTCTTCAGGGTGCAGATGCGGTTATCTGCAATAAGGCTGTTATCGACAGGGAAATTATAGATAAAACTCAGCTTAAATTCATCGGGCTTTTTGCAACGGGCTACAACATAATCGATATTGATTATGCAAAAGAAAAGGGGATACCCGTCTGCAATGTGCCGGGTTATTCAACGGATTCTGTTGCACAGCTTACAATTTCCCTGCTGCTTGAGCTTGCGGGAAAAACATCAAGGTATTCCTCAATGGTTGCTGACGGCGGTTGGATGAAAAACGGCAAGGTCGAATATTTCAAATACCCCATAACCGAAATTTCAGGCAAAACTATCGGTATATACGGTCTTGGAGCCATAGGCTCCGCAGTTGCAAAAATTGCGCTTGCCTTAGGCATGAGGGTTATAGCTTATTCAAGAACGCCTAAGGAGGCTGACGGTGTTGAATTCGTTACAGAAAAAGAGCTTTTTGAAAGAAGCGACTTCCTTTCAATTCACTGTCCTCTTACCGATGAAACTGCAAGTCGTGTGAATGAAAGGACATTGTCCCTTATGAAGCCCACAGCCTTTATTATCAATACCGCAAGAGGCGGTGTGATTGATGAAGAAGCACTTGCAGAAGCCCTGAACTCAGGCGGAATAGCAGGTGCGGCTCTTGACGTGCTTACTGCCGAGCCCATGGCAGAGGACTGTCCTCTGAGAAATGCAAGGAATTGCATAATTACACCCCATATCGGTTGGGGCTCCCTTGATGCCAGAAACAGACTCATTTCAATGGTCTGCCATAATCTTCAGGCGTTTATTTCGGGCGAACCGATAAACGTGGTGAACGGATAAAAAGTACCCCACCGATTTTTTCGGTGGGGTTTGTGTGTTTAATCTACATATCCTGTTAAACTTTGGAATTCATAATTTACAACGTTAATCGTGCTGACCAAAGCTCCCTTGGGTATTTTGGCTGATATTTGATCACCAGATGTATAAGAAACATTGCCATGAGGCTCTACGGTTATAACTATGCATTTGTCAGTATCGAGTTCTTCTGAAACGGTATAACTAGCTTTTAGATGCTTTATTTCACCAGTAAACTCGTTGTATATCTGGATGTCTGTGTTTCCAGATGACTTTTTCATTTTTTTACCGAAATCGTCCGCCGGTACTGTAACAACAATCGTATTTGTTTCAGTATCGACACTAGTAGAGGTATCTCCCGGATCAACACTTACATAAGAGGTTTTTCTTGTTGTCTCAACCTCTTCCTTCTTTGTTGTGCTGTTATTTCCGCCCTGCGTAGACTGGGTAGGAACATAGTTCTGAGGCGGGTTGACATATGTAGTGTGAACGGGAGGCTTCGTAGTGGATATATCCAGAGGAGTATAGTCAACTGTTGAAAACTCCGTTGTATTTCCAGTTGTGACAACTGTGGGAACTGTTCCGCCGGGAACGGTTGTGAGGGGGATGAGCACGGTTGTTGCCGTATTTGACTCTGTTGTGGGAGCCGTGGTTGAGCTTGTGCTGTTAAGGTCTATCGGTGCATTTGAGGGAGACGTGGTAGTTGTTGAACTGTCTTCGGGGAAGTCACCGGTATAGGAGATTACATCGTCCCCGCCGCCGCAGGCTGAAAAGCATACAGCAAGGGAAAGCACAAGCATAATTATAATTGCTTTTTTCACGCATTTCACTCCATACTAAATCATTTTTCATTATTCCAAACAGAATTATACAACTATCGAAAAACTAAGTCAATAAACGAATTATTAATATCTTAACAAATAAATGTGGTGAACTTGTGTATAAATTTGTTAAAGACCCATATTCCTGCAAAAAGGGGAAGGAAAACCTTGTTCGGCAGATATAAAATGTCAGATATAGGCGATTCGGGTGCATATATAATTGACAACTTTGTCATATTGTTATAAAATATATAAGTTATAATTCCTATATAAAACTATAAAACAAAGGAGAAGAAGTATGTGTAAATGTAATTGTGAAAACAGCGATCTTACCCTTCTTGAAGACGTGCTTAATAAGTATGCTTCCGTGAAGGGAAGCCTTATCACTATTCTTCAGAAGGCTCAGGATATATACGGTTATCTTCCCGTTGACGTTATGTATCACATAGCTGCTGCAGTAGGAACAACACCTGCAGAGGTTATGGGCGTTGCCACATTCTATACTCAGTTCAGACTGCAACCCGTGGGCAAGTATCTGATAATGCTTTGCCAGGGTACCGCCTGCCACGTAGACGGCTCGGAGAGAATAGAAACTGCAATCTGTGAGCATCTCGGAATAAAGGACGGAGAAACAACTCAGGACGGTCTGTTCACGCTCAAGAACGTGGCCTGTCTCGGCTGCTGCAGCCTTTCTCCTGTTATGATGATAAACGGCGAAACCTACGGAAGCCTTACTCCCGATAAGGCAATATCCGTTCTTGAAGAGCTGAGAAAGGAGAGCACAGAATGAGAATAGTTATAGGTGAAGGCAGCTGCGGTATTGCCGCAGGTGCTCATAAGGTATATGAAGCTATTGAAAAGCTGGGGATAAAGCCCGATGTAACCGGCTGTATCGGTATGTGCTTCCTTGAGCCCATTGTTGATATTTACGGTGAAAACGGTGAGCTTGTGCGCAGACTTGTCAGAGTAACGGCAGGGGATGCGGAAAAGATAGTCACCGCAGTAAAAAACGGCGAGCTTTCTCTGCTTGACAGTATCACGATTTCTGCAGATGACAGCGCTTTTCTTGAAAAGCAGACAAGAATAGCACTTCGCAACTGCGGTGTTATAGACCCGACGGATATTGATGCATATATAAGCCGTGGCGGATATTCGGCGCTGGGTAAGGTGCTTAAAATGACACCCGAGCAGGTTATCGATGAAATCAAAATTTCAGGTCTTGCAGGTCGTGGCGGTGCCGGTTTCCCCACCTGGTTCAAGTGGAATGCCGCCCGTCAGTCAGTTTCAGATACGAAGTATCTTATCTGTAATGCAGACGAGGGAGACCCGGGTGCATTTATGGACAGAGCTGTTATCGAAAGCGACCCCCATAATCTTATTGAAGGTATGCTTATAGGTGCATATGCTATCGGTGCAAAGGAAGCTGTGGTTTATGTAAGAGCTGAGTATCCCCTTGCAATCGTCAGACTTGAAGAAGCAATCAGACAGGCTGAGGAGAAGGGATATCTGGGTGAAAATATCCTTGGAAGCGGTTTCTCCTGCCATATGAGAATCAAGGCAGGTGCAGGTGCTTTCGTATGCGGTGAGGAAACTGCACTTATTGAATCTCTTGAAGGCAAGCGTGGTATGCCGAGACTCAAGCCTCCCTTCCCTGCGCAGAGAGGTTATAATGACGAGCCTTCTAATATAAACAATGTTGAAACCTTCGCAAACGTTGCCTGGATAATCAATAACGGCGGTGAAGCCTTTGCCGCTATGGGTACGGAAAACAGCAAGGGCACAAAGGTGTTTGCTCTGACAGGCAAAATACGCCGAGGCGGTCTTGTGGAAGTACCTATGGGAATGACCATCAGAGACATAATTTATGATATAGGCGGAGGTATCCGTGGTGACCGTGAATGCAAGGCTGTTCAGCTGGGCGGTCCCTCAGGAGGCTGTATTCCCTCAGACAAGTTCGATACGCTTATTGATTATAAAGAGCTTGCCGCAACGGGCGCAATCATGGGCTCAGGCGGTATGGTTGTTATGGATGACACTACCTGTATGGTAGGTATGGCTAAATTCTTCCTTGATTTTACTGCAAAGGAATCCTGCGGTAAGTGCGTTCATTGCCGTATAGGTACAAAGCGCCTTCTTGAAATCCTTGACAGAATAACAAAGGGCGAGGGCAAGGACGGAGATATAGAGCTTCTTGAAGAGCTGTGTGTTGCAGTTAAGGACGGAGCTCTCTGCGGTCTGGGTCAGACTGCACCCAACCCTGTGCTTTCAACTATCAGATACTTCCGTGACGAATACGAAGCTCACATAAACGAAAAGAGATGTCCCACCTGCGAATGCGCTGACCTTGTGACATATTATATTGAAGCTGAGAAGTGCAAGGGTTGCACGCTCTGCTCCAAAAAGTGTCCCGTTTCGGCAATAAGCGGTGATGTGAAACAGCCTCATATTATTGATATGGATAAGTGTATCAAGTGCGGTCAGTGTAAGTCTGTATGCCGATTTGATGCAGTATTTGTAAGATAAGGAGGCGGAAAAAGATGGAAATGATAAAGATTAAAATTAATTCAAAGGAATGTGTCGGTCAGAAGGGACAGACCATTCTTGATATAGCCAAGGCAAACGGTATAGAAATTCCCACTCTCTGCCACCACGAAAGTGTGAAGCTTTACGGTGCCTGCGGAATCTGTCTCGTTGAGGGAGAAAATATGCCCAAGCTTATGCGTGCCTGTTCAACGGTTGCTTCAGACGGAATGGTGCTTTATACAGATTCCGAAAGAGTGAAGAAGGTTCGTGCAGTTGCGCTTGAGCTGCTTATGAGTGACCACGAAGGCGATTGCAAGGGTCCCTGCACGCTCAACTGTCCTGCCGGAACCGACTGTCAGGGCTATGTAAAGCAGATTGCTCTGGGCAACGATAGAGAAGCAGTAAAAATCATAAAGGATAAGCTTCCTCTTCCTGCTTCAATCGGCAGAGTGTGTCCTCACCCCTGTGAAACAGCCTGCAGAAGAACAAAGGTTGAAGAGCCTATCTCGATTGCATATCTTAAATACTTTGCAGCCGACAGAGTTCTTGCAGATAACCCATATATTCCTCAGCCTGAGAAGTCAAGCGGCAAAAGCGTTGCAATAATCGGCGGCGGTCCTGCTGGTCTTACTGCTGCATATTTCCTTGCACTCAAGGGTCACGCTGTTAAGATTTACGATACTATGCCTAAAATGGGCGGTATGCTCCGTTACGGTATTCCCGAATACCGTCTTCCCAAGAAGGTTCTTGATGCTGAAATCGCAGAAATAGCATCTGTTGGCGTTGAGATGATAAACAATGTGAAAATCGGTGCTGATATTACTCTTGCTCAGCTTCGGGAGGAAAATTGTGCTGTTCTTGTTGCTATCGGTGCATGGAAAAACACAGGCTTACGCTGTAAAGGCGAAGAACTTGACGGCGTAATGGGCGGTATAGAATTTCTCCGTCACGTTGCACTCGGTGAAGATGCAAAAATCGGCAACAAGGTTGCAGTAGTCGGCGGCGGTAACACCGCTATGGACGCCTGCAGAACGGCAGTTCGTCTCGGTGCAGAGAAGGTTTATGTGATTTACAGAAGAACAAGAGATGAAATGCCTGCTGAAAAAATAGAAATCAGCGAGGCTATGGAAGAGGGCGTTGAGTTCAAATTCCTCACAAACCCTGCTGAAATTATCGATGAAAACGGAAAAGTTACTTCAGTTAAGCTTCAGGTTATGGAGCTTGGGGAGCCCGATGCAAGCGGAAGACGTTCTCCTGTTGCTGTTGAAGGTAAGTTTGAGACACTTGAGGTTGATAATGTTATCTGTGCTATCGGCCAGAAGGTCAATGTAGCAGGATTTGAAGAAATTGAGCTTAACCGTTGGGGAATTATCTCTGCAGATGAAAAATATTTCACCACATCTCTTGAAGGTGTGTTCGCAGTAGGCGATGCCACAAACAAGGGCGCATCCATTGCCATTGATGCAATCGGTGAAGCAAACAAGGCAGCTAGCGTTATTGACGGCTATCTCAACGGTATGGACACACCTTATGTTGCACCCGTACTGTCAAAGAGAGAGCCGGAGGACAGCTATTTCGAGCAGTTTGAAAAGGCTGAACGCATTAAGATGCCCGTCAGACCTGCTGAAGAACGCAAGCACGATTTCAAGGAAATCAACCTGGGCTTTGAGGAAGAAAAAGCACGTGCTGAGGCTGCAAGATGCCTTGAGTGCGGCTGCCACGACTATGCTGACTGCAAGC
Source organism: Clostridia bacterium (assembly GCA_017435665.1). Lineage (GTDB taxonomy): Bacteria > Bacillota > Clostridia > Oscillospirales > Acutalibacteraceae > UBA6857. The sequence goes on from JAFSEP010000025.1 coordinate 53,825, forward strand.
TCATCAGATATGCCGACAGATACAGGGTTGATACCTGTAAGCTTGCAGGTGAAAAGCACCAATGCTTCACGGAAAAAAGGCTCGAGGTTATTGAAAGAGACCAGGGCAAGTGCATACTTTGTAATCTTTGTGTACGTGCGTGCCGTGAGGATGCAAAGCAGGGCATACTGGGACTTGTGGGCAGAGGCTTCGGTACGGTCATTCGTCCCGAGTTCAATAAGCCTGAGACGATACACGTTTGTGCTGATTGTCACAAGTGCGTAGATGTTTGTCCCACAGGTGCGCTGAAGCTTCTTAAATAAAGGGATTTTTATCGGTCTTCGCAAGCCAACGGAGACCGATTTTTTTGCTGTTACAAGGGCATAAATTCGTCATTTTGAGAGTAAAATATTGCTGTCGGGAGTTTGCGCTGTATGTCAAAAAATAAAATAAAAAATTTCGGAAATTCTCTTGACAAACGCCTTGGTTTTTGATATAGTATTCAAGCACTACGGAATACGTGTGTAACAAATGGGAGCATAGCTCAGCTGGGAGAGCATCTGCCTTACAAGCAGAGGGTCATAGGTTCGAGCCCTATTGTTCCCACCAAGGATGGCCCGGTAGTTCAGTTGGTTAGAACGCTAGCCTGTCACGCTAGAGGTCGACGGTTCGAGCCCGTTCCGGGTCGCCATTCTTATGCGGATGTAGCTCATCTGGTAGAGCGCCACCTTGCCAAGGTGGAGGTAGCGGGTTCGAGCCCCGTCATCCGCTCCAGTTAAATATGGTACCATAGCCAAGTGGTAAGGCCACGGTCTGCAAAACCGTTATTCCCCGGTTCAAATCCGGGTGGTACCTCCATGATGAGGTCTCACTTTAGAACCTCTCCCCGAAAACCCTTGAGAAATCAAGGGTTTTCAGCATTTTTAAGGACAATTTTTTGACCTTTTACCGATAGAACCAAAATCGCCATTTTTTAAGACCACTCGGTTTTGAACTGGGGAATTAACTAAAAATTGAATATTTCCATACATAAGACCTATTTTTAAAGAAGTTAAGCTTCTAAAAAATAGATCTTTTTTATTACCAAACGCATACCCTTGTAAAATAACAATTGTTGTGCTATAATCAGCCCGACAAATAAGAATTTGATGGAGTATGAAGAGATGGATATAAAAGAGAAACAATCATTGGTGATTCAAAAAGTTAATAGAGATACTGAACTTGCAAAACGCTTGTTGGACTTCATTAAAAATTTCTCATGGTTAGAAGTTAAAGAACATACTATGCGTACAATTGAAAATTGGGAATTTGAGGCGTGGGAAACTCCTTTTGTCGCAATGGTTGACGACTGTATTGTTGGAATGGTAACTATCATGAAATCTGACTATTATCCGTTACCGGAAATATTTCCGTGGATATCAACTTTGTTCGTAAGCGAAGAATATCGTGGTAATAGAATCAGCGAAAAACTTATTAATTTCGCAAATCAGTATGCAAAAGAGATTGGTTTTGACAAAACATATATTCCAACAGAATATATCGGCTTATATGAAAAATTCGGATATTCTTATGTTAGGGATATCGTTAATTACGGAAACGGTATAGACCGCCTGTATGCTAAAGAATTAAACTGATTTTATTTGACAAATTCAAATTTATCGGGCTGTTTTGAGTGATTTCAATTTTTGACAAAAACAAGTTGTAAACACAGGTGAGGTCTTAATTTAGACCAAAAGTCTTAAAATTACCATTTTATTAACAACTCGGATTTGAACCGGTGAAATCACTAAAGTTTAATATTTTCTTACATAAGACCTATTTTTAAGGAAGATTAACTTCTGAAAAAATAGGTCTTTTTTTTATGCCTTAAAACCCCTACCTCATATCAACAAAGTTACATAGCTGTTACGAAAAAAAGTAACGGCTTTTTTAGTAAAGGAGGTAAACCGAATGATTACAACAGCAATCATTTATAACATCGGTAGAGGTTTGGCATTTAATGTTGTGCTTCCTCTTTGGTATGTGTTCAATCAGATTATCGGCATTTAGTTTGGTTGAGAAGAAACATTTCTTTGAAAAGGAGGAATGTAATGTCGCAGATATTTGCACATGAATATTAGCAATTAACTTTAGGAGGTATGCACTTGAATAATTGCAAAGTAATTGCAATCGCAAATCAAAAAGGCGGTGTAGGTAAAACTACAACTGCAGCAAACTTGGGAGCAGGACTTGTACGACAAGGCAAAAAAGTTTTGTTGATTGATGCCGACCCACAAGGAAGTCTTACGCTCTCATTAGGTGTTAAAAATCCAGACGAACTCGATTCAACACTCGCAAATGTTATGGAGAGGATTGTTGACGATAAAGAGTTTAAATCGGGATTTGCTCTTTTAAGGACAGAAGAAGGAATTGATTTAATGCCTTCAAATATCGAATTATCAGGCATTGAAGTCCGATTAGTTAATGAAATGAGCCGAGAAAGAGTATTGAAATCTTATGTTGATACAGTAAGGGACAAATACGACTATATCCTCATAGATTGTATGCCCTCACTCGGTATGATGACCTTTAATGCTCTTTGTTCGGCAGATAGCGTCATTATTCCTACAACACCGGAGTTTTTATCGGCAAAGGGACTTGAACAGCTTCTCGGAACAATAAACAGAGTAAAAAGGCGTATAAACCCCGACCTTAAAATTGACGGCATTCTTATAACTATGGTCGATAATCGTACAAGGTTCGGCAGAGGTTTAGAAAGCCTTATAAGACAACAGTACGGTAAATACCCAACTGTTTTTAACACTGTTATTCCCCGTTCAATAAGAGCTGTTTAAACAGCAGCAGAAGGCAAAAGCATTTATCTTCACGATAAAAACGGTAAAGTGGCTGAAGCCTATGCAAATTTTACGAAGGAGGTAATGAATGATGGCAAAACAAGACAGCGTGTCAAAAGTTCATCTGAGCTCATTCGATGATTTGTTTCAAACAGATGAAAGTCGTGAAGACTTAAAGAGAGAAAGGCTTATGGAAATCCCCATTTCTTTAATTCACGATTTCCCTGACCATCCGTACAAGGTTAAAGACGATGAAAATATGTTTGAACTTGTTGAAAGTATAAAGACAAGAGGGTTAATTCAACCCGTACTTGTAAGACCACTTGATGACGGGACATACGAAATGGTGTCCGGACACAGAAGAAAAAGAGCATTTGAACTTGCGAATATCGAAAAGATACCTGCAAGAGTTCAGGAACTTACAAAGGATGAAGCAATACTTTCAATGGTGGACAGTAATCTGCAACGAGATGAAATACTCCCCTCAGAAAAAGCCTTCGCTTTCAAGATGCGACTTGATGCTATGAAAAGACAAGGTTATCGTACAGATTTAACTTCTCGACCAATGGGCGACAAGTCAGACAACAAAAGAGCTGGCGAAATATTAGGAGAAGCAGTTGGCGAAAGTGAACGGCAAGTTCAGCGATATATTCGTCTTACTAACCTAATTCCTGAAATTCTTGACCTTGTTGATGAAAAACTGATTGCTATGCGACCCGCAGTTGAAATCTCATATTTTGCACCTGAAGCACAAAAGTGGCTTTACGATGCTATTGGTGCAGCAGATGCAACACCTTCCCACGCACAAACTCTGCGAATGAGAAAATTCGCAGAACAAGGCAGATTGTCAGAAGATGTTATAACTGCGATTATGGATGAAGAAAAACCGAACCAAAAGGAAAAATCTCCGTTCAGGGACAATCGTATATCAAATGCAATTCCAAAATCAATTCCAAAAGAAAAACAGTGCGAATATGTATTAAAAGCTATCGACTACTATAACCGAATGTTGCAAAAACGTCGGGAAAGAGAAGCTCGATAGCTTTTTTCTTTCCCCCTCTCACACTCTCCCCTTTATTAAATACTAACTGTACTAACCGAGAATAAGAAATATTAACTCTGTTAGTAACTACAAGAAAGGAAAATGCAAAATGAATATCAAAGTAGAAATCAAGAAAATCCTCAAAGGTGATAAGCCTACAAAGGCTTATGCAAACATTGTTATCGATGATGCAGTCGTAATTCACGGTGTTGGCGTTGTCGAAAACGAAAAAGGCAGATATATGTCTATGCCCATGACAAGTTGGAAGACAGCCAAGGGTGAAGAAGTAACAAGACCCGTATGCCATCCAATTTCTTCTTCGGCTCGTAAAGAACTTGAAGAAGCACTCTTCTCTGCCTATGAGCAGGAAATCAACAAAAACAACTAAATTTTAAGAAAGAACGAGGTAAAAAAATATGTTTAACAAAGCAAAGACATTCATTCAGACAAAGGTTCAGGCAGTAAAGGACTTCTGTGCAGAAAAGGTTTCTCAGAAGGCTCACGAAGTTCTCGATGGTACAATCGCAGAAGCGTATGTAGATACCGGTGTTAAGATTCTCATTGCCGTAGTTATCGGTGCTCTTCTTCTCGGCGGTCTTTACGCTCTCTTCAATTCAACCATTATGCCTACAGTCACAAGCAAAATCATAGAGCTTTTCAACTACGCAGGTTAAAGCTCAATAAAACAAAACAATCTATCACAAAAGAGCATCCGAAAAAAATACGGGTGCTCTAAATTTTTAAGAAAGAATGAGGTAAAAAATTATGTTTAACAAGATTAAGTCAATCGCAACAGGTGTTGCAAACAAGGTAAAGGGTTTCGTTTCAGCAAAGGAAACAGAAATGGCAGCAAAGGCTCACGCAGTTCTTGACGGTACTGTTGCTGAAGCCTATGTGGACACAGGCGTTAAGATTCTCATCGCCGTTGTAATCGGTGCTCTTCTTCTCGGCGGTCTTTACGCTCTCTTCAACACAACCATTATGCCCACAGTCACAAGCAAGATTCAGGGACTTTTCAACTACGCAGGTTAAGCGAAAACAAAAATAAGAAAGAACGAGGTAAAAAATTATGTTTAACAAGATTAAGTCAATCGCAACAGGTGTTGCAAACAAGGTAAAGGGTTTCGTTTCTGCAAAGGAAACAGAAATGATGGCAAAGGCACACGCAGTTCTTGACGGTACTGTTGCAGAAGCCTATGTTGACACAGGCGTTAAGATTCTCATCGCCGTTGTAATCGGTGCTCTTCTTCTCACACTTCTCTATGCACTCTTCAACGACACAATCATGCCTACCGTAACCGAAAAGGTCGAAGGTCTTTTTAACTACGCAGGCTAAATAATTTAAACGGGCGGAGCAGAAAAACTGCTTCGCCCATATTTGTGAGGACTGATAACTATGACTAAATATATACAACCAATAGGACCGATAAGACCGATTTCACCTGAAAGGTTAATGGAACTCAATCCTGAAGAAGTAATAACCACCATTGTGAAGCTCGCTTGTATTTTTCTTTTCTACTTGGCAGTTCACAAGATTTCAAAAGTTGTAATCAGTAAAACACCCGGTTACAACAAAGAAAGCAAAAAAATCCCAATATATCATTGCATCAGTATTGTTCTTGTGTCAAGTCTGCTAATTGCCTTCGGTTGGTCAATAGAACTTCTCAAAGGCATTATTCTTTTGCAAATATTACTCTATGCTTCGGTATCAGATATTCAGACACACGAGGTTAAAGATTTCATTTCAGTTTTGATATTCATTACAGGCTTCATAGGTGTAACACTTTCAGATATTCCAATGATGCTTTTCAGTGGCTTGGCTATCGGAGGAGTGTTGTTAATCTGTGCTATGGTAAGCGGAAACAGACTTGGCGGAGCAGATGTTAAGTTATCTGCTGCCTGTGCTTTCTTGCTTGGCTTTTCAAAGAGTATAGCAGGTCTTGTTATCGGTCTTTTCCTTGCGATAATTTGCAATATATATTTCAGCCATAAAAACAAAACAAAAGGCAAAGCTTTTCCGCTTGTGCCGTATTTGTCAATAGGCTTTATGGCTTTGTACTTCATATAAGGAGGAAAATCACAATGAAAAACAGAACAGCGATAGGTATCGTCTGTATTATTCTTGCGGTGGCAGTAACCTTTGTTGTGTCACCCCTTGTAAACAACATCTCTGATAAGAAAACTGAGGTAGTCCGCTTTGTAGCTGATGTATCTCACGGAACAGCGATTAAAGACACAGATGTTGAGATTGTAAAAATCTCAAATTCAGCACTCCCCGAAAAGGTAATTAAGGACAAGAAATCAGTTGTCGGTAAATTCGCAACAGCAGATATATTCAAAGGCGACTTTGCAACCGAAAGCAAGGTAACTGATAATGCAAATACAGCTAATGATGTTATGGCTTCACTTAAAGGTGATAAGGTTGCTATGAGTATAACTATAAACTCATTTGCGGGCGGTCTTTCAGGTAAGCTTGAAAACGGTGATATTGTAAGCATTTATGTTACCGATAAAGATAACCACACAGAAGTCCCGGCATCCCTTAAATATGTTAAAGTAATCACAACAACCACATCAGGCGGCATTGACGAAAACGATGTTGTTGAAAATGAGGACGGCAGCTTTGAGCTTCCTACAACAATTACGGTTCTTGTGTCTGTTGAACAGGCAAAAATCCTTGCAAACTACGAGGAAAGTGCAATAATGCACGTTGCTCTCGTTTACAGAGGTGACGATGCTACTGCTGATAAGTTCCTTAAAGCACAGGATGATTACTTCACAAAAAAGATTGTAAGTGAGGCTGATAAGAATGGCTAAGATTATTGCTGTAATCGGTTCACCCGGTAGCGGTAAAACAACCGTTACCCTCAAATTGGCACAGGAGCTTTACTGCGCCACTACAAGCGGAGCGGTAATTTATCTTTCACCTTCATTGAAAGTCCCTGCTTTAGGTGTTCTTTTCCCGAACTACACGCCTGATAGTATATTCTCTCTCGGTACGATGTTTGATAAGACAGACATCTATGAGGAGGATGTTCTTAATCACCTTGTAACAGTTAAGGCGATGAACAACTTCGGTTGTCTTGGCTACAAGGCGGGAGAAAACAAATACGACTTTGCAACACTGACGGAAGATAAGGTAAATGCACTTTTTGAAGTGCTTCACAAAATGGCAGGATATGTCTTTGTTGATTGCACAGATGAAGAAAATGACCTTATCTCACAGATTGCATTGAGAAATGCACACGAGGTTATTATGGTGCTTTCACCTGACCTTAAAAGTATGGTCTATCTTGCATCAAACGAGGAACTTTTCGGAAACAATGCTGAAAGAGCAATGAGAATTCTTAATGTGAATGAGAATGAACTTTATTCACCTGTTGATGATGTAAGAACCAATGTGAAGAACATTTCATATATCTTGCCTTACAGTAAGCAGATAAGAGGTCAGCACCTTGACGGTCTGCTTTACGAAAGAGCAAAGGATAAGAAATATCGCACAGAGCTTTCAAAGATTATAAACAAGATTATGTAAGAGAAAGGAAGAATTCAGAATGAAAAAGATTATTGGTGTCCTTATTGCTATGGCAGTTATTGCAACTGCATCTTCTGTTGTAGCTTCTGCTACAAATAACGAAGAAACTCCCAATATTCCCGAAACGGGAACAACCGAAAAAGATACAACAATCCCCGAAGAAACAACAGCCGAGGAAGTGAGTGATAATGCCGAAACTGCAACTACTGATGTGGAAACATCTACCGAAGCAGATGAAACAACAATGCCTGAATCTTCCGAAGGAGCTGAAGGTTCCGACAATACAGATAGCGAAAGCAATGAGGAAGTTGAAAGTGCTACTTTTGAAGTTCTTGAGGACGGCGAAACCGTGGAAGATGATAGTGAAGCGGTAAATGATGAAGTCCCCGAAATTCCGCAGACAGGAGATAAAAGAAAGTTTTTCCCTGCTATTGCTACTTTCATCGTGTCCGGTATTGCTCTTGCATATTGCGTTGTAAAGGGTAAAAAGATTAAGAAAACAAAATCAAAGTGAACGGAGATTAAGTAATGCAGAAAATCATTGATTTTGTGCCGCTGTTATCGATGATTCAGGAGCATATCTCCTCTCGTTATGCGGCGGCACTTTCCGATTCAAGTAAATTGCCACAGCTCAGGTCATATATAGACAAATATCTTCTTGACACCGGTTATGTAGTTGAAGGACTTACACAAACCGAACTGAGCAATAAACTTTATTCTGAAATGGCTGAATACTCCATTCTTACTAAATATCTCGGCAGAGATAACATTGAAGAAATCAACATCAATGCTTGGAATGATATTGCTATTACCTATACTTCGGGTAGAACAATAAAAGCAAAGGAGCATTTCTATTCTCCCTCACACGCTGTCGATATTGTTAAGCGTTTGCTTCATCATTCAGGTATGATTATTGATAACTCCACTCCCATGTCACAAGGTCATTTGCCTAATAATACCCGTATTACGGCACTCAAAGAACCTCTTGTTGACGATGAAGTGGGTGTTAGTGTTTCTATCCGTCTTTTGCATCCGTCAAGAATTAACAGAAAGCAGATTATTTCTTCCGGTAATGCAACTGAAAAGATGATTGATTTCCTTTGTATGTGTATGCGTTACGGTGTTTCTATGGTTGTTGCGGGTGCAACAAGTTCAGGTAAAACAACACTGCTTAATGCACTACTCACAACAATTCCCGATGGTAAGCGAGTGTTCACCATTGAAACAGGTTCAAGAGAACTTTCACTTGTCCGAAAAAAGAAAGGCAAGGTAGTAAACAATGTAGTCCATACTCTTTCCCGTCCTTCCGATAACCCTGCATTTGATATA
>JAFSEP010000026.1 GCA_017435665.1 Clostridia bacterium
GGGTTGCTCGAAGATGTGTCCGCAGCCATAATCGCAGATGTAATCTCCGTCGCCGTCAACGTGGTCGAGCTTTGTGCCCTCTGCCTTAATCTTATTCGTTGCTCCGCAGCCGTTAGCACACTTTGCTGTCTTTGTGCCGTCTGCTGTGCAGGTTGCATCATTGTTGTAAACATAGTTTACGAAGCTGTGCTTGAGTGCAGGAATTTCATTTTCGTCTGTTGCACCGCAGCCGTGGTCACAGTGAGCAACTTCCTTACCTGCCTTGCCGCACTCGGCTTCTTCAGTTACCTCATACTTTGTGAAGGAGTGCTTGAGAGCAGGAATTTCCTTTTCATCTGTTGTCTGACAGCCGTGGTCACAGTAAGCAACTTCCTTACCTGCCTTGCCGCATTCTGCTTCTTCAGTTACTTCGTACTTTGTGAAGGAGTGCTTGAGTGCAGGAATTTCCTTTTCATCTGTTGTCTGACAGCCGTGGTCACAATAAGCTACTTCCTTACCTGCAACACCACACTTGGGAGCTTCTGTTTCTTCGTACTTTGTGAAGGAGTGCTTGAGAGCCGAGCCTTCGACTTCTCTTTCGTCTGTTTCGCCGCAGAGTGTGCAGGTGGCTGATTCGATTGCATTCACTTCGCACTTTGCTTCTTCAGTTACTTCGTAAACGAGACCGTTGTGTACACCGTCAAGGCAGTTTTTCATTTCTGCGTACAATGCACTCAGTTCAGACTCAATTTCAGCAAGAGCATCTTTATTTTCGGCTACTGTACCGGTGAGAGCCTCGGCTTTTTCAATAATCTCACCAAAACGGGCATTAATCTCATCGCCTGCCTTTTCTGCTAAAGCAGCAATTTCTTCCTGTGAATAGTTTTCCATAAGCTCTGCATCAAGAGCATCGGCAATTTTATTGTATTCCTTCATGCCGTCAATCTTAACATATTCGCCGCTTGCGATTTTTTCTTCGGCTTCATCAATAATCTTCTGAAGTTCTTCGGTTACCGCATTAATAGCAGGCTGATCCTCTTCAATCAAATCATTGCGGACAAAGCCAAGCTCGTCAAAAATATTACCGTTATTCTTCTGAATATCTCTATAGCTCTTATAGATTTCGTCTCTTGCTTCCTGTGTAAGAGTATTATTATCGATGTATTCCATAACCTTCATGGAAGCATCGTTTAAGGCTGTAGCATTTGCTTTCTTAGTGGGCTCTGTGTATGAGTGGCCGCAAAGAGTACAGGTGTAGGTGTAATAGCCGTCTGTTTCAAAGGTGGGTCTTGTGAGTACGCCTTCGCCCCACTCGTGTGGACATTCATAGCCACATTCGCACTTACCGTCTGTGTAGGTATGCTCTGCTTCTTCGCCTGTTTCACCGCAAGTACATTCCTTCCAGTGCTTATCTGCATCATATTTCCATTCACCGCTGAAGTCGCATTCATGGAGATTTGTAACCTCAAATGTATCTGACATTTCGGTTTTACCGTCAGCGAATGTTACTTCGCAAGCATACATTTTGCCGATATCAGCATTTTTAAGCTCTGCTGAGATTTCGCCCTCAATTGCAGTGTAGGTTGCATCACCTAAATATGCTCTTACGGTAATTTCAGTTCCGTCATAGGAAGCAATAAGCTCACAATTTCTGTCCAGATCTGCTACATAGGAGAAGGTTGTCTCTTCCGGACGAACTATAAAATCACTAAACCTTATTATTTCGGGAACAGAGCTGAATTCAAAGGTAACCTTGTCACCGGCTTTAAGATCAAAAGAGAAATAATACTGAGTGCTTGATGAAGCTTCAATCATCGGTGACCAACCATATTCCGCACTGTAAGTGCCGGTGGAAGTTTTTGCATTTTCATCTGTGATTTCTTCAGCATCATCTTCAACTGTGTACCACTGATAAGCTGCCTTGCTGTCATTGGTTTCAACATAGGGCTCTTCTGATGTAGGCTGATGTGTAATTGCGTAAGAATATTTCAATACATCGGTCATCTCTGTTGTGCCGTTGCCGTAGGTTACTTCGCAAACATATCTTTTACCGATTTCAGGATTCTTGATCTCTGCTGAGGCTTCGCCCTCGATTGCGATATAATTTGTAACTCCTGTGTATGCTTTTACGGTAACTACTCCGCTGTTTACAAATGTATAGAATGTGTAGTCTCCGTCTGCACCGACAGTTATTTCATAAGATGAAACGCCTTCTTCAGCTTCTATCAAGACGCCGTAATTGGTATTGTAATCCCAAAGTCCTACACCCTCGGTAAAATCACCGGTAAGCTCGACAATTACTGTTTCGCCTGCTTTAAGTGCAACAGTAAAGAAATCCTGCCCCGTAATGTTTTCTTCATATGCGACACCCGTCCAACCTGTTTCCTTATCATAAGAGCTTTCGCCCCAATCATAAACAACAGTATCGGCATTTTCATCGGTAATTTCTGGGCCTCTGCGCTCAACTTCGTACCACTGATAAGAAGCATCTGTATCGTCGTTGAGTTCAACATAAGGCTCGCCTGATGTTGGCTGATGTGTGATTACATAGGCATATTCAAACACATCAGACATCTCGGTTTTACCGTCAGCGAATGTTACTTCGCAAGCATATCTTTTACCGCTTTCAGGGTTCTTGATCTCTGCTGAGGCTTCGCCCTCAATTGCGGTATAATTTGTAGCTCCTGAGTATGCTTTTACGGTAACTACTCCGCTGTTTACACCTGTATAGAATGTGTAGTCTCCGTCTGCACCGACAGTTATTTCATAAGATGAAACGCCTTCTTCAGCATCTATCCAGATGCCGTCATTGATATTGTAATTCCAAAGTCCTACACCCTCGGTAAAATCACCGGTAAGCTCGACAGTTACTGTTTCTCCTGCTTTAAGTGCAACAGTAAAGAAATCCTGCCCCGGAATGTTTTCGTCATATGCGACACCCGTCCAACCTGTTTCCTTATCATAAGAGCTTTCGCCCCAATCATAAACAACAGTATCGGCATTTTCATCGGTAATTTCTGAGCCGCTGCGCTCAACTTCGTACCACTGATAAGAAGCATCTGTATCGTCGTTGAGTTCAACATAAGGCTCGCCTGATGTTGGCTGATGCGTGATTGCATAGGCATATTCAAACACATCAGACATCTCGGTTTTACCGTCACCGTAAGTTACTTTACAAGCATATTTTTTGCCGATTTCTACAATTTCAAGCCTTGCAGATGTCTCGTTTTCAATTTTGGTGTAGTCATATGCGTCAGCATAAGCTCTGAGTCTTGGCTTGTCAGAAGAATCAGAATCAGCATAAGCAAAAATACTATACCAGCCATCATTTTCAGCTATATATGTAAGCTCCGTACCGGCTTCACATTCTTGACTTTCAACAGTTGTAAACTCTACCAAACTATAGATCGTCAGTTCCATACAATATGCATCCGGAATCAATGTGAGCTTCTGTCCTGCTTTAAGGTATATGTCAAAATATTCAACATATACGCCGTCATACCATGTACCGTTCCAACCTGTTTCTTCTTCGTAGTAGGTATTTTCTTTTTTATCGACTATTTCATTACCGTCAATAACTTCCGCTACCTTATCCGTTGCAGTGTACCACTGATAAAGCGCATCTGCATCGTTGTTGAGCTTAACATAAGGCGCTTCCAATGTGGGCTGATGTGTGATTTCATAGATATATCTCTTACAAACCGTACAAAATCCGTCTTCACGGTCTGTATGTTCGCAGACAAAACCGCAAGCACACTCATCGTTTGTAAATGAATGGTTATGGGTATCAGCTTTGATTTCTGCATAAGTTTTGCCGTCAAGAGCCGATTTTATATCGTATACAGGAGCAAATTCGTCTTCTGTGTTATATTTTGCAAATAATAGTGTGTTTTCTTCCGCATCATCGGCAACAACAATATCCGTGCCGTACCAATCAGAAAAAATACCGCATGCAGAACTTACAGTAAGCAAAGCACCTTTTTCTACTGTTATTTTTTGGTTGACAGCAGCACAGTCAGTCGATGTGCCTATAACATTAAGCACACCGCCGTTAAGTGTAACCGGACAGCCCACCACATCATAATGATTATTCGACAGTGTAACCTCGCCGCCGTTCATAATGAAGCCGCCAAAAGACCGGAGAGTAGAATAATTCTGGTCTGTTTCGGTAACTGCATTGATTTTTCCGCCGTTGACGGTACAAGTACCGGGGTTTCCACCTGTGTCGATAGCGGAAGCTTTACAGTTAAAATTCAATGTATCATTCTCTCCGCCTTCAATGATCAGATGCTGATAACTAAAGCTGATTCCGCAATAGTAATCTTCGGTGGCACCGAGATAGTTGTCACCTTCAAGAGTTATGGTAACCTCATAATCTCCACCGTTTAACATAAAAGATTTGAATGAAGCATTGCGGAAAACAAAATTGCCTTCTTCATAAACATAGACGATAAGATCTTTGTTTGTGCCTGTAATAATATAGCCGTCTTCGTCATAGTAAGTTTTACCATTGCCGATACTCACATTAGACTTGTCGGTTATGTCAATGGTAAGCGGTACACCGTCACCTGCCGCCAGTGCAAACGGTATGCTTGTCACAATCATTAAGATTGAGAGAATGATTGATAGGGTTTTCTTTAAGGTTTTGTTCATTTGTTTGTCTCCTTTCGGGAAAGTTTATTATGACTCCCTCCGCCAAAACCTGCGGTTTTGCCACCTCCCTCACGGAGGGAGGCAAGTCTCGGCTCCCTCTCTGAGGGAGCTGTCACGAAGTGACTGAGGGAGTTTAAATTTGCTTTTTTAAATACTAATTTCACTCTGCGTTCTGCGTTTTTATATCGAGTTCATCGAAAACACTTTGCACCGCACGCTTTGCTACGGCTTCAAAGTCAATCTTTTCAATAAACTCAAGCGCCTCGGTGATTTTTTCTTCATCAGCCCTGTAAAGCCGCAGAAGCATTATCACAAGTCTTTTTGCTTTTGCATCAATGGTAAAATACATATCGCAAGGAACGGTCATATACGCTCTCATAATACCCATTGATGCGATTTCAGTTTCATAGAAGTCCTTCATTGCAAAATCCTGAAAGATTTCTTTGAAGGCCTCATACATCATATTTGTTCTTCGCTTGAGTACCTCTTCGCTTGTTTTA
>JAFSEP010000027.1 GCA_017435665.1 Clostridia bacterium
CTGACAACAACAAGCAAGACCTCTTACACAGTCAAGAAGGACGGCAAGAAGAAGTATCTGAAGGCTGATAAGGAATATCAGTTCAGAGTAAGAGCAGTTGTTGATGATATCAAGGGCAAATACAGCTCAACGCTCAAGGTTGAAACTATCCCTTCAACAGCAACACTCAAGCTCAAAGCAGGCTCAAAGCAGCTTACGGCAACTTGGAAGTCAGTATCTGATATTTCAGGCTACGAAGTGCAGTACTCAACCTCAAAGAAGTTTACAAAGAAGACAACCAAGACCGTTAAGGTCAAGAAGTCATCAAAGAAAACAACTATCAAGAAGCTTACAAAGGGTAAGAAGTACTACGTAAGAGTAAGGACATACAAGACCGTAAACGGCAAGAAGGTATATTCAGGCTGGTCAACGGTTAAGAATGTTAAGGTTAAATAAAATAATATACCGCCCTCGAAAGAGGGCGGTATTGCTTATGGCAAAAACATCCCCCTGTTCATCGAACAGGGGGACTACTTTATACATCCTCTATTTTAAAAATCTTTTTAAAACCTTGGGATTTTGTTCTTACTTACAAGCCTCTTCAATAGCAACTGCACATGCAACAGTCATACCAACCATGGGGTTGTTACCTGCGCCGATAAGGCCCATCATTTCAACGTGAGCAGGAACTGATGAAGAACCTGCAAACTGAGCGTCTGAGTGCATACGGCCCATTGTATCTGTCATACCGTATGAAGCGGGACCTGCAGCCATGTTGTCCGGGTGAAGTGTACGGCCTGTACCGCCGCCTGAAGCAACTGAGAAGTAGTTAACGCCGTTCTGCATGCACCACTTCTTGTATGTGCCTGCAACGGGGTGCTGGAATCTTGTGGGGTTAGTTGAGTTACCTGTGATAGAAACACCAACATTTTCAAGCTTCATGATAGCAACGCCTTCGGGTACATTGTCTGCACCGTAGCAGCGAACCTTTGCTCTGTCACCGTTTGAATATGCTGTTTCATTAACAACCTTAACTGTTTCTGAATAGGGATCAAACTCAGTCTGAACGTATGTGAAGCCGTTGATTCTTGAGATAATCATAGCAGCGTCCTTGCCCAGACCGTTAAGGATAACTCTGAGGGGCTGAGTTCTTACCTTGTTAGCGTTAAGAGCAATCTTGATAGCGCCTTCAGCAGCAGCAAAGCTTTCGTGACCTGCAAGGAAGCAGAAGCACTCTGTTTCTTCTGAAAGGAGCATCTTGCCGAGGTTACCGTGGCCGAGACCAACCTGACGGTTGTCAGCAACTGAACCGGGGATACAGAAAGCCTGGAGACCTTCACCGATAGCTGCAGCAGCATCGGCAGCCTTTGTGCAGCCCTTCTTGAGAGCGATAGCGCAGCCTACTGTGTAAGCCCACTTTGCGTTTTCAAATGCGATGGGCTGTGTTTCTTCTACGATCTTGTAAGGGTCAATACCCTTAGCAGCGCAGATGTCCTTGCATTCTTCAATTGAAGAAATGCCGTATTCTTTAAGAACAGCAAGAATTTTGTCTGCTCTTCTTTCATAACTTTCAAATAATGCCATGTTGCGTTACCTCCTTACTCTTATTCTTCACGGGGATCGATGTACTTAGCAGCGTCTGCAAATCTGCCGTAAGTGCCCTTAGCCTTTTCGTATGCGGTGTTTGCATCGTCGCCCTTCTTCATGAAGTCAGTCATCTTGCCGAGTGAAACGAATTCATAGCCGATAACCTGATCGTCAGCATCAAGAGCCATTCTTGTAACGTAGCCTTCAGCCATTTCAAGATAACGAACACCCTTAACCTTTGTGCCGTACATTGTACCAACCTGTGAACGGAGGCCCTTACCTAAGTCTTCAAGACCTGCACCGATTGAAAGACCGTCTTCTGAGAAAGCAGACTGTGAACGTCCGTATACAATCTGAAGGAAGAGTTCACGCATAGCTGTGTTGATAGCATCGCAAACAAGGTCAGTGTTGAGAGCCTCAAGGAGAGTCTTGCCGGGGAGGATTTCACTTGCCATAGCAGCTGAGTGAGTCATACCTGAGCAACCGATTGTCTCAACAAGAGCTTCTTCGATAATGCCGTTTTTAACATTGAGAGAGAGCTTACAAGCGCCCTGCTGGGGAGCACACCAGCCTACACCGTGTGTGAAAGCTGAGATGTCCTTGATTTCGTATGCCTTAACCCACTTGCCTTCTTCGGGAATGGGTGCGGGACCGTGGTTGGGACCCTTGGCAACTACGCACATTTTTTCAACTTCGTGAGAATAGTTCATAACCATTTTCCTTTCAAAACTTTATTTGTAAAATTTACCGCCTGATATTATAACTGATTTTTTGTCGTTTCGCAATAGAAATAAACGAAAATATCAGAATAATTTATATTTCTTCTTCCTGTTTCTGTATAGGTGTGATTTCAATTCTGATTTTACCTATTCTTCTTTCTTCAACGTTGAGCACGGTGAAGTGGAGATTTTCAAAATCAACCTCGTCATTTTTTCCGTTCTGAGGAAGGTATCCCAGAAGACTTATCACAAATCCGCCGATTGTTTCATAATCACCGTCGGGAATTATGTCATTGACAAGCTCGTTCACTTCTTCAATGGGGGTTGTGCCGTCAACGGTGAAGAGATTTTCGTTCATTGCAACGATGTCCTCGTCCTCCTGGTCATACTCGTCCTGAATGTTACCGACGATTGACTCAATAAGGTCTTCAAGTGTGACAATGCCGGCTGTACCGCCGTATTCGTCAACAACAACAGCAAACTGTGTTCTTTTCTCTGTCATTTCAGCAAAGAGGTCACCGCAGTTTTTCGTTGTGGGAACATAGTATGCAGGGCGCATAATTTCTGCAGGGCCCTTATCCTTGGGCAGCTCGTTGTCAATGTACCTGAGAAGGTCTTTTATATAGATGATACCGATAATATCATCCTGATCCTCGTGAAAGACGGGGAGACGTGAGAAGCCATATTTTATTGACAGCTCAACAGCGGTTTCAAGTGTGTCGGTGTCTTCCACGGCAACCATATCGGTTCTGTGGGTCATAATGTCGGCAACATTGATATCGTCAAATTCAAAGATGTTATTAATCATCTCTTTCTGCATATCCTCAATAACGCCTTTTTCCTGACCTACATCCACCATCATCCTGATTTCTTCTTCCGTAACATTTTCTTCGTCAATGTTGGGATCAAAGCCGAAAAGCTTAACAACAACATTTGTTGAGAAGGAAAGAAACCTTACGAAGGGTCTGGCAACCTTTGCAAACGCACTCAGAGAGCCAACGATAAGAAACGCAATCTTTTCAGGCTTCTGCATAGCCATACGCTTGGGAGCAAGCTCACCGAGAACAAGCGAAAAGTATGAAATGATAATTGTGATAATGATAACGGAAACCGAATTCACAAGTCCTTCATAGCTTGGGCTGACACCGAGCTTCATTATCCAGTCCGTAAGCATTGTTGCGAAGGATTGGGAAGCAGATGCAGATGTCATAAATCCTGCAAGGGTAACGCCTATCTGTATTGTTGACAGAAAGTTGCTTGCATTACTCGTAAGCTTTACTATTTGTTTTGCTTTTTTGTTGCCGTCTTCAGCCATTTTTTCCATAAGATTGTCGTTAAGGGAAATAATGGCAATTTCACTCATTGCGAAATAGGCATTTACCACAATGAGAATAAGTAGTAGCACCAGCTTTATAATTATATCCATAATTACGCCGGCCGCACCGGGGTCGTCCATTTTGTTTTTTACTCCTTTCAAAACAGAAACATAATAATATATTGTGACGGTTATATATTAAGCTTATAACCGAGTTCACCTAAATATCTTACAAGATATTCCTTGTTTTTGCCCTTTGCCATCCAGTAGGGATCAATTCTGTTGGTTTCAATAATGTTATCCAGCATCTTTTTGTTCAGATTGACCCAGGCCTTGTATTCCTGGTCGGGCATACGGATAATATTACCCATATCACACCTCGTCATAGGTATGCTTGCATACCTGCTTTATCTTTTCCTGAAGAGCCATAAAATCATCAAGAGCATCACCCTTGTTGTTGGGATTTCTGAGTAAAGCGGCAGGGTGGAAGGTACCCATCATAAGAGTGCCGTTTTTATCAATAAACTCACCGTGCTGCTTTGTCACCTTGAAATCGGGGTGGATAAGTCTCTGAGCCGCAATTCTGCCGAGGCAGACGATGATTTTCGGTCTCATAATTCTTACCTGCTCACGGAGCCAGTCAATGCATATGTCCTGCTCCTCGGGCTTCGGGTCCCTGTTCTGAGGCGGACGGCATTTGACCATATTTGCAATATATATATTCTTGTCACGGTCAAGATCGATTGAATGAAGATACATATCAAGCAGCTTACCGCTTCTGCCCACGAAGGGCTTTCCCTGTAAATCCTCATTTTCTCCGGGGCCTTCCCCTACGAAAAGCACCTCGGCGTTCTTGTTGCCGTAACCGAAGACAAGATTTGTTCTGTGTTTCGCAAGAGCACATTTTTCGCATTTTCTGCAATTAAGCTCAAGCTCTTCCCATGAATTATACATCAGATGCACCTCACAGTCAATTTGTTTAGCATTATATAAGATAAATTAATCATTTCGGCTATGCACAAACAATCGGTTGATACTGAATTCACAATAAAATTCAGAGTGCAGAATTGAGTGGAGCGAAGCTCCGAATTATAACCGGCTTTGCACTGTGCAGAAACAAAGATGTTACTCCGCCGAGTTAGTTTGCGGTTACAGTGGCTTTGGTTGGCGGTTAGAAATTTAATGGTATAAACATTACGAAATCGGATAAAAATGCCCACCGCAGGGCCAACAATTCTGCAGCGGCTCTCCCTGAAAGGGGAGCTGTCAGCGAAGCTGACTGAGGGGTCTTGCATTCTGCGTTCTGCATTAAAAATCAACTTCATGTCTGTCATAGCTATATAATAAATGCAATTATATCATATTTTTTCGCTCTTGTGTTGAATTTTCAAAAAAAATGTTGTAAAATACTTTGGTAATCACAGATTGCTTAATTATTTTCAGTATTTTATGTTTTGGAGGAATAAAAAATGGCAAAAACAGTATTGGTTGAAACATCAGCACGTCACGTTCACGTTTCAAAGGAAGACCTTGCAGTTCTCTTCGGTGAAGGCTATGAGCTTACAAAGAAGAAGGACCTTTCACAGCCGGGTCAGTATGCCTGCGAAGAAAGAGTCCAGGTTATCGGCGCAAAGGGCAGCTTCCCTGCAGTATCAATCCTCGGTCCCACACGTCCTGAAACACAGGTTGAGCTTTCAGCAGGCGATGCACGTTCAATCGGCGTAAAGGCTCCCATCCGTGAGTCAGGTGACGTTGAAGGCAGCGGTGCATGCAAGCTCGTGGGTCCCTGCGGTGAGGTTGAGCTTGACAAGGGCGTTATCGTAGCAAAGAGACACATCCATATGACAACAGCTGACGCTGCTGCTTACGGTCTCAAGGACAAGCAGGTAGTGTCTGTTAAGATTGAATCTGACGGACGTTCACTTGTTTTCGGTGATGTTGTTGTCCGTGCAAATGACAGCTATGCACTTGCTATGCATATTGACACAGATGAGTCAAACGCTGCTTGTGTTGCTCCCGGCACATATGGCGAAATTCTCGACTGATAAATACAAGATATAGAAGCACTCAAAAAGCCTGTGTCAACGAAATCCGACACAGGCTTTTATAATTGTCTTATAGTAAATAATTACGTTACATAATTTTTGTTTCTTTTTGTTTAACATTTGACCGACTTGTTACGAGTTTGGAAATTTTAATAAAAATTAGAATTAGCCTTGACTACTTTTGTGCAAAAGTATATAATTTTCTCATATTGGCAGGGTATTCAAGCTGAAAATCCAACCCTGTCGGGAGGTAGAAATATGCAAATATTCAAAAGAGTAACTGCTCTGTGCATGGTGCTTATTATGATGTTAAGTGCGATGTCACTTTCACTCATAGCAAGCGCAGTTGAAATCAACGTAAGCGCAGACAAGTTATTAAACAATCAGACAACAGGTATCTGGCAGGGCAGCGTTACAGATAACGGCAACGCCAACGATACAAACGCAACAGTTCTTCTTGACTTCCTTGATGAAGTTTTAGCAGAGGTTAATTTTAAGGAAGAAATCGACCTTAAGGTAACAAAGATTGCCATTGATGCAACAAGCGTTAACGGTCTTCTCGGTACAATCGATCTTGTTAAATCAGTATCAGGCTTAGTTAACGGTTTCGGTTCACTCAAGAAGCTTAACTGCAAAAACTGGAAAAACGGTCAGACAAGACAGAACACATCTGATGAGGATATCTTAAAGAATCTCGTTAAGTTTATTTATGACAACAGAGGTCTTGTTCAGGCGGTTGTTGACGGTTCTTTCACATGTGCAAACGGCGGTTTGATTGATATCGGTGCAACAGTTAACGATGTTCTCGGTATTGATCCTGATGAAGGCAAGACACTTCTTTGGAGACTTGGCGTTCTCAAGGATGCAAACGGCAATGCATACGCTTATCTTTCAGATTGGCTTAAGGATACACTTGCTAACTGGGCAGGCACACCTGAATATGCAAAGAGCAACCTTGATACCATCGTTTACATGGGTATCGTAGGCAAGAAGCTTCAGGAATATGTTCCCGGCTTCAAGATGGATGCTAACACAACAACAGAACAGCTTATCCTCGGCCTTGTAAACAGCGTTTGGAATACATATGCAGGCAGTCTTATCGGTAAGGTTAACGAATACAAGGAAGGCTTCGGCAGCAACGCTTACACAAAGCCTATCGCAGCTCTTGTTAATTTCGATGTTAAGGCTGAAGACGTTAAGATTAATCTTAACACAATCAACGATGTAAACAACGCACTCGGCGCAGTTTTAGTTAAGGTATTCCCCACATACACAGGTTGGAAGAACGGCACAGATCTCGCTCTTGTTTCAGAAAACCTTGTTAATGCACTTGCATGGGTACTTGCAAATGCTGACACAGCAGCAATGACAGAAGAAGTTGCAGCTAAGTATGCAGCATGGAACGAAGCAGCAGTAAAGGATGTTAATACATCTCTCCTTTCACTTGTTAAGCTTGTTGTCAATGCAGGCTGGCCCAACTCAGCATATTCAGCAATCGCTGATGCTCAGACAACAGTTGAAGGCGCTCTTGTATCTCTCCTCAAGCAGATTATTGCTGACAACAAATCTCTTGCATTTGCAGTTATCGGTGCTAAGTCAACAACAGCAGAAGCATTCCTCGGCGACTTCGCAGGTAGCTTCCTCGCTCAGTATTTCCCGCTTTACACAGATGCTAACAACACAAAGAGATATGTTGCAGGTTCAGGCACATCGGTTTACGATGTTGCAAATTATGCACTCAACTATTTCCTTGTTGACCTTAATATTGATGCATTACTCGGTCTCAATATGTCAAAGAGCCAGAACTTATTTGCTAAGCTTGATGCACTTCAGGCAATGCTCTTCGGTTCAATCGGTTATGAAAAGGCAAGCAAGTTCATTCCTACTCTTGTAGAAAATGTTCTTACACTTGATATCGGCGGAATCTTCACAGATAACGTTAAGCCTATCATTGATGAGTATAAGAGTCTTAAGGCTTGCAACTTTGTTTATACAATTCTCAATAATGTTACAAAGTCAATCTTCGGCACACAGTTATTTGCAAGTGCAACATTCACAAACTTTGAGGCTATCTTAAAGAGTGGTTCAAAGACTGATGATAATCTTGGTAAGGTGGTTGCAAACCTTCTTGCAGGTATCGAAGGAAGAAAGAATCAGTTATTACCTCTTGTATATTATATCTACAACACATTACTTGAAGACGACGTTATCACAGTTTCAGGCAGTGTAAAGGATGTAAACCTTGCTTCTTCAACAGCTCAGAACGTTACCGTTAAGTACGGTAAGTACACACTCAAGGAAGGCACGGACTATAAGGTGGTTTATGCTAACGGCGGTAAGGTAGGCACAACAAAGGTTCTCGTTCAGGGTATCGGCAACTATGCAGGCACATATGAGCTTGGCACAGTTAAGGTTTCCTGCTCACACAAGTACGGCAACTGGGTAACAACAAAGGCAGCTACCTGTACAACACCGGGCAGCAAGAAGCAGACATGCTCAGCTTGCGGTGACGTTAAGACAGCAGCAATCGGCGCTTTAGGTCACAACATTGTTAAGGATAAGGCTGTAAGCGCAACATATGGCAAGGCAGGTAAGACAGAAGGCTCACATTGCTCAAGATGTAATGCAGTTATCGTTGCACAGAAGACTGTTGCAAAGAAGACTGTCGGCAAGGTAACAGGTCTTAAAGATAAGTCAATCAAGGTTGACAAGTCATCACAGATCACTCTCACTTGGAGCAAGGTTTCAGGCGCCGACAAGTATGAGGTTTACATCAAGAACGGCAGCAAGTGGGTTAAGCTCACAACAACCACAAAGACATCTTACACAGTTAAGAAGGACGGTAAGAAGAAGGCTCTCAAGGCAGGCAAGTCTTACGAGTTCAGAGTAAGAGCAGTTGTTGAAGAGTCAAAGAAGACTTACACAGGCTCATACAGCGATGTTCTCAAGGTAAAGGTTGCTCCCAAGGCTCCCACACTTACTCTTAAAGCAGGTAAGAAGCAGCTTACAGCATCATGGAAGTCAATTTCAGGTGCATCAGGCTACGAAGTACAGTACTCAACAAGCTCAAAGATGAAGAAGGCAAAGACCGTTAAGGTTAAGAAGTCTTCAAAGAAGACAACAGTAAAGAAGCTTTCAAAGGGCAAGAAGTACTACGTAAGAGTAAGAACCTATAAGACCGTTAACGGAAAGAAGATTTATTCAGATTGGTCAAAGGTAAAGAACGTAAAGGTTAAGTAATTAATCTTAAATACGAACAGTAAACGGGCGGATAATCCGCCCGTTTGAGTTTTTATATGAATTATAAATATCTCACTGCATCAACGTTTTCTTCGTTATATTCTATTTCCTTTGAATAAGCCTTGGCTGTTTCGGCACAGCTTTCAAGGGTAAGAATTCCGTCTGCTGTGCGGTTATGCTCAAACAGATAAGCTATGACGGTTATGCTGATAACAGTGAGATTTATTTTTGAAATAATATCTTCGTCAAAAACTGCTTTCATAAAATAACGCCAGATAAAATATACGGCTATATTCCGCAGATATTGCTCTGTGTCTGCAGATGAAAACGGCTTTAATGAGTCAAGCTCAGGATTGCCTATAACATTTTCAATATACGGCTTCCACTTTTCATCCATAGCCTCAAGGGACAGCAGATGTCTGAGTATTTCGGTTATATCAGTTTTTAGCGTAGGCAATTGTGTGTTAAGAGGGGGAACAGTATAGTCACAGATATCAATGCGGTTCTGAATATTATCAGCAAAGTCAACAAGAGCAGAGATGCAGTTTTCAAGTGAAACCGATTTGTCTTCAAACAGGTGAATGATTATCTCTCTGCATTTCACAAGATAAGCATAAAGCTGAGCATCATATTCGTCGCAGTCCTCATCGGCAAGCTCTCTGTCCCAAAAGGAGAGGGGAGAGGTCTGCGACAAAACTATACGGGCTGCTTCCTCACAGCAAAGACCGATTCCGCCTTCCTTTAAGCCGTTGAACCACTCATAGTATCTGGGGTGGTCGGTGCATATCTGACAAAGATGCTCCTCACCTTCATTTATTATTATGTCGCAAAGATTGCTTTTATTCAGGAAGGGACAGCGCTCCCCTTTGAGAATGAAGGAGGACACATCGCCTTCGGTTTTTATGCATTCCTTTAGCCGTTTACCTAAGTCTCCAACCACCTTGTTATAATATTCCGCAGTTTCACGGTCAATGTCAATTTCCCAGCCTATGCAGCAGTTGTCTTTGCACTTATCTGCGATGCAACGAAAATTTTTGCAATATTCAGGCATTCTTAAAATCATAGCTTATACCCCATTAATAAATACGGTACCGTTGTTTATCAGATTCCTTCAAGGACTTCTTCAGCAATATTTCTTGCGTGGTCGGAGATTCTTTCGAGAGCTACAACCGTATCGAGGAACACAATTCCCGATTCAATATCGCACTGATTTTTAGCAAGACGTTTAATGTGCTTTGTTCTGAGAGAAATCTCAAGCTCATCGGCACGTGTTTCTTTTTCAATTACAACAAATGCTTTTTCTTTGTCGTTATCTTCAAAGGCGTTGAGAGCAAATGTGAAGCATTCTGCACATATGTTGAGCATTTCTTTAAGCTCAGCTGTTCCGCCATCTGAGAAAGCAAGATTCTTTTTCTTCATAGTTTCGGCGTATTCTGAAATGTTTTCGCAGTAGTCGCTGATTCTTTCCATATCAGAAATGACCTGAAGCATACGGGCTATGTGCTGATGTTCTTTCTCACTTATCTGTAAACCGCTGATTTTGAGGGCATACTGAGTAATACCGTCGCAGAGGGTATCAACCCTTTCTTCACATTCACGGATCTTTTCGATATCCGAATCCGACTTTGTGAAAAGTACATTTTTAGTGATATCAAGAGTTTCAATAACAGCTTCACCCATACGGAAGATTTCGTTATTGATGGCTCTGAGTGCAAGGGGAGGAGTCTGGAGCATACGGTCATCGAGAAGAACTGAATCTGTGCGGTATTTTTCCTCTTTGACACCGCTGATCTTTTTGGCAAGCTTAACGATGAGGTTGGAAAACGGGAAGAGAAGTATTGTTGTTATAATGTTAAACAGCGTGTGGACCAAGCTTATCTGTGTCTGGGTAATATTACCGTGGCTCCATACAGGGTCAACAATCTTAAAGAAAGCAATGGAGGCGATGCTGAAAACACCTGTACCGATAACATTGAACAGAAGGTGCATCAGTGCGGCAGTTTTAGCATTTTTCTTTGCGCCCATTGAGGAAATCATAGCAGTAACACAGGTACCTATATTCTGACCCATAATGATGTAAATTGCTGCATTAAAGGGCACAAGACCTGCTGCAGCCAAGCTCTGGAGAATACCCACAGATGCAGAAGAGCTCTGAATAACACCGGTTACAATCGCTCCGATAAGAATGCTTAAAAAGGGATTTCCGCCCAGAGTCACAAAGAGATTTGTGAAAGATTCCATTTCTCTCAAAGGAGCAACGCCGTCTGACATTGCAGATATACCGATAAACAAAAGACCAAATCCCACGATTATCGATGATATGTCTTTTGTGCGGCTCTTTTTGCCGACAAGCATTGTGACAACACCGATCACAAGTGCAACAGGTGCAAGAGTGTCAGGTTTAAGGAAGTTTGCCCATTCCGAGCTTGAAACAAGCCAGCCTGTAATGGTCGTACCGATGTTAGCGCCCATAATAACGCCCATTGCCTGCGTAAGATTCATAATGCCGGCATTGACAAAACCGACTACCATAACTGTTGTGGCAGACGAGCTTTGAATGATTGCAGTGATTACCGCACCTAACAATACTCCCAAGATTTTGTTTTTGGTGAGAATTTCAAGAAGGGCTTTCATTTTGTCACCGGCAGCATTTTCAAGTCCTTGCGACATAATCTGCATACCGTAGATGAACATACCCAAGCCCCCCGCAAAGGGGATTATAATATTCAAATATTCCATAAATGTCCTCCGACAAATTTCTAAGGCTTCAAACCCTGTTAAACCATAATAGCATTATTGGAGAAAAAATTCCATAAGTTTTTTGTTTTTTTACTTATACAACAAATTTTATGCGTTTGTTGATTTTTTATTATGTATCTTTTCCATAATTGACAATGTATTAATTTTGAGTTAAAATTTATCTATCAATTATTAAGCGAGGTAAAAATATGAAAAAAGCTAACAAGATTATCTCTGTAACATTGGCGTTGATTATTGCTCTGAGCTGTTCTGTAACAGCTTTTGCGGTAAACGGTGTTGATTACGAAATTAAGAATCCCTATGAAAGTGTTGACTTTGACGCATGGGATCAGTATAAGGCTGATCTTCATTGCCATACCACAGCCTCTGACGGCGATGTGGATATGGACGTTATGATTGAGGAGCATTATGCTCAGGGCTATGACGCTCTTGCTCTTACCGACCACGGAATTGTCAGTCAGGGCTGGAGAAAGGTTAATACAAAGAACTATTTCAAGATAGCTATGAGTATTGCCGATTTCAAGACAAGAGTTGTTACTCCGCTTACACAGGAGCGTTATGACGAAATAACAACCGGTGTGGGCAGAGACGGCAGAGGTATGATTGAGGTTCCCATGGGTATTGAACAGAACCCCACCTCTCTCAACAGCGCTCACGTAAACAGCTGGTTCTGCGATTACGGTGACGGTCTCGTCGGAGGCACAAGTAACTATGCTGAGGTTATCGAAGGTGTTCAGCTTGCAGGCGGTCTTAGTGTAATCAATCATCCGGGCGAATACACAAAGGCAAAGGAAGAGGAGTGTGAAGCTGACGCATATAACGACAGCTCCTGGTATCAGTATGTTATCAAGAAGTTCACTAATCTTCTCATTAATAACGATTCCTGCATCGGTCTTGATATAAACTCAAAGAAGGACGGACGCACAAAGTATGACAGAAAGCTCTGGGATATTCTTCTTCAGAAGGTAGTTCCCACCGGCAGAAACGTGTTTGCAATCGCTACAACAGATGCACATCAGCTTGATAAGGTAGGCTGTGCTTGGACATCTCTGTGTATGCCTGAAAACAATGCCGAAAATATCCGTAACTGCCTTGAAACAGGTGCATTCTTTGCAGTCAGCAGATACATAAAGAACGCTGAAGAGCTTGCTCAGTTCTCTCTTGAAACAGGCAGAGACTGGGGTACAAGCTTTGAGCAGGAAGACAGAAGCGGAGCAGTTCCCGCACCCGTTGTTACAAATGTTATTGTTGACGAAGCTGCAGACACTATCTCTCTTGAGACTGAAAATGCACTTACGGTTCATTGGATAGCAGACGGCGAGGTTATAGCTGTGGGCAACACAATCGACCTTGACGATTATTCGGACAAGATAGGCTCATACGTAAGAGCCGAGGCCTTCGGCGAAGGTGGTGTGCTTTATACTCAGGCATTCACCCTCGGCTATGACGGTGCTCCCGAAGCTGAGAAGCAGGGCTTCTTCTATGACTTCGGAAACATCCTTGCAGCCCTCAAGCACTTCCTTATAAAGGCTGCAACATCAATCCCCGTTGGTGAGACGGTTTATAACTACCTTGTAAAGACTGTTGATTGATGAAACATAGAAACATATTAGAAATGCAAACCACCGGCTGAGCCGGTGGTTCTGATTTTATTCAGATTGATTGTTTATATTTCTAAGGTGAGAAATAATAGTGTGTATCAGTTCGATATCTTTGTTTGAAAGACCGGAAATACTTATGGTCGCAGTTTTTTCTGCTCCAAGCAAATAGTCAGTGGAAACATCGAAAAGTTTTGACAATTCAACAATGCTTTGAGTTGAAGGTGCTGAAATCCCCATTTCCCAACCGTTTACACTTGAGCGTGTAATGCCTAATTTTTTTGCCATTTCCGTTTGGGTCATATTATTTCTTTCTCTCAGATTTTTTATTTTATCACCAATATCGTAAACCATTATTCCACCTCTTTGAAATTTAGTGTCGTTAATTATATAGTAAACGCTAAACTGTATGTTATAAACATCAAAATGATGTTTATACTTGACAAGATGGATTTATAGGTATATAATTCGCATATAGGCAAGAAAGCCTGAAAATTTGTCAGCCGGACACAAAACGGAGGAGGAAACACAATGCAGAAAAAAATCCAAAAAGTATTATCTGTTATAATGGTTGCAGTAATGTTTTTAAGTGCATCACCAATAACACAGATAACAGGAAATGAAGTAGTGAGCTCAATTGCCGTTGTGGCAGAGGCGGCTTCGAAGAAGATTCAACTTAAAAAGAAGAAAATAAAACTTACCGTTGGAGAGACTTACAGTCAAAAGCTTCTTGATAAGAATGGGAAAACAATCGATGGAAGTAAAGTCACATGGAAATCCAAGAATAAAAAAATAGCTAAGGTTAGCAAAAGTGGTAAGGTAACTGCAGTTAAAGCGGGTAAGACAACTATTACAGCAAAGTATAATGGAAAGACGTACAAGTTTACCGTTACTGTAAAAAATGCAACTTTTAAATATTCAAAGAAGACATTAATTGTCGGTTCTTCATTCACACAAAAATTAAGAGACGCTGACGGAGATACGATAAAATCATCAAAAATTTCGTGGTGGTCATCAGATAAAAGTATTGCAAAGGTAAATAAGAAAGGTAAGGTTACTGCTGTCAGTGAAGGAACTGTTAAGATAACAGGAAAATACAAGGGTAAAAAATACCGATTTAATGTTACTGTGATTAAACCCAGTATAATTCTTGATAAAACTAGTCTCACGATGATCGAAGGAGATATGTCAGTGCTTTACGAAACTGTTGTACCTTCTGGCACTGAAGTTTTATGGAGTTCGAGCAATAGCTCGGTAGCGACTGTTGATGCTTATGGCGTGGTTAAAGCGGTGCGTGCGGGAAAAGCAACAATTACGGCAACTGCAGAGGTTAACGGTAAAAACTATACTGCTAATTGTTATGTTACTGTAAATAAGAAACCCCCTACTCCTGCAGAAAACATACTTGCTTTGAAGAACTATATATCAAAAAATGGGAAGGTTGGAGAATACGATAAGTATATCCAAACTACAGAAACTATTAACAGGAACAAATATACCTCTAAGATTATATATCGTGATGATGGAAAACTAGAATTTAGTGCAGAACTTTTGATGTACGGAACGGAGTTGCCGCAGTGGATTTACTTTGTGTTTGATGAAAACACTTCTTCAGTGACTGTACGTGCAAGTCTTTGGCACGAATCAAACGATTGGATATGTGCAAGTGCGAGTGGTAATGCAGAGATGGATGTTGCAACTTTTGCCGCAGAAACCGATCTTTTGTTTGAGTTAGAATTAGGTTTTGTAAATCCGGTGCTTGAAGAAATGGGATATGATCCAACTCCATTGGCGGGAGAAATGGGGAATGATATTGCCAATTTGTTGCTTGATACTGGTTTTGCTTCTTGGAACCTTATGATGTTGGAAGCACTTAATATGTCTATTAGTGATATTGGATTTGAATCTTATACTTTTGTTTAACGCATTGGAGAGAAATATATGAACAATTACTTCATAAAACCAATTTTAGCGTTGTGCGTGGTTGCGATGTTCTTGAGTTGTGGTCCCATATCTCAAGTAGGAGGAATACCCTTTAATTCATCTGTAACCATAACCGCAGAAGCTGCTTCTAAAAAAATTCATCTGAAAAAGAAAAGTATTACAATTACTGTAGGTGAAACATATACTCAAAAACTTATCAACAAAAAAGGTGAAACTATTACTGCGAGAAATATAACATGGAAATCTAAAAACAAAAAAATTGCAAAGATTGATAAAAATGGCAAAGTAACCGCTATAAAACCGGGGAAAGTAACTTTAAGCGCAAAATATAAAGGTGAAACATATAATTTTTCGGTAGTTGTAAAGAAAGCGAAGTTCGCTAAAGAAAAGATTACTATAAGAGTTGGTGAAACATTTAAGCAGAAGCTGAAGGATGCAAAGGGTAAGAGTATTGCTACAACAGATGTAACTTGGAAATCATCAAACAAAAACGTAGTAAAAGTTTCTGATTATGGAAAAGTGACTGCGATAAAAAAAGGAAATGCTACTATAACCGCAACTTATAAGGGAAAGTCATATAAGTATAAGGTTGTGGTAAAAAGCACATATATAAACCTCGATTTCAATGAAATGGATTTGTACGAGGGAGCTTCGGCATATCTGAAAGCAGAGTATAAGCCAACGAATGTTAAGATCAAATGGAGTTCAAGCAATAAAAATGTAGCAAAAGTATCGTCAACCGGAAAGGTAACTGGTATTGGTGAAGGTACTGCTAAGATTACCGCTTCGTTTACTATTGGGGGTAAGACATATAAAGAGAGTTGTAAAGTTAACGTCAAAGAAGTAAGATACGGAAGTGTGGCAGGAAATGTTACATACAAATACAACGATTTTAGAGGCCATGTAGCTGATGTGGGAGCACAAGTAATACTCATTCCTATGGACGGAAGAGCGAAATCTTTAGAATTGTCTGTAGAAGATGAGTATATTAAATGGCTCTTAGCATCATCAAGTTGGGAGGAAGAATATGGAATCTATTCAACAGAAGTTGACGGAAGGGGTGATTTCCGTTTTGGTATGGTTCCTGAAGGAGAGTATAAAATTGTTATAATATCTCGAGAGACAACTAGCGGTGTAGCTTTTGATAATATAGATGCATATATTGGTCAAATTGCTTTTTATTGTAGAAACTGTCTTAGTGAAAGTGCGGCAACGGCACTAGGCAAAAGCGTTGGTTATAAAAAATGTGTCATAGATACAATCGATGTTGAATATGGATACGAAACCTATGTTTCGCACGATTTCGGTATAACCTATATTTGATGAAATCTAACTATATAAAAAAGGCGGCAATTGCTGCCTTTTTTGTTATATTCCCACCTTTTAAGGATAAACTAAACTATCAGAAAATACGGGTGATAATATGCAAAACAATAACAGCGACGCTAAAAAAGGTGTGGCAAGAGCCAAATTTTTCTACTCCCTTGCGGCCACCTTCCTCGGCATACCTCTGACTCTTGTAAGGGATTTTCATTATAAGCCCCGTTTGGTCAAGGAAGAAACCTTTATAATGATGTCCAATCACGCAGATAATTATGACCCCATATATTCTGTTTTGCTGACAGGCAGACATATGCGCTTTGTAATGAGCGACCACCTTACCAGAAAAAGATTTTTCAGACTTCTGTTCCGCTTCCTTGCTTCACCCATTGTTTATAAAAGGGAAAAAGGCTCTGATGTGCTTTATGATGAAATTGTGAAAAACTGTCAGGCAGGTGTCAGCATAGGAATTTATGTTGAGGGAGGCAAGTCCGATAACGGTGAAACGGGCTTCATTTCACGGCGAAACGCACAGCTTGTCAGGGATTGCGGCTGTGCCCTTGTGACATGCAGGCTCAAGGGAGGATATCTGAAAGCACCCAGGTGGGCTGATAACAAAAGAAAGGGCCCGGTTTTCGGGGAAATAGTGAATATATATACCAAGGCGGAGCTGGACGGTATGTCTCTTGAGGATATCTATAACAGTATAGTATCTGATATTTATGTCAACGCCTATGAGGAGCAGAGAAAGAATCCTCACAGATATGTTGCAGACAATCCTGCTCAGAGTGCAGAAATTATCCTTTATGTATGCCCTGCCTGTGAGCAAATCGGAACACTCAGCACATCGGGTGATAAAATAAGATGCGACTGCGGCTTTTCGGCAGAAACAGACGATTACGGCTTCTGGCACAGTGATGCTATGCCTTTTGACGATATCGTCAGGTGGGATAAGCATCAGAAGGCTGTGATGAAGAAGCTGACCGAAACGGTGAGGGGAACGGACAGCTTTCTTTTCGGAGATGATGAGCAGGTTATATATGCTCTGAAAAACGGCAACAGACAGCTTCTCGGAGACAATGGGAAAATCAGGCTTTACGGTGACAGCTTTGAAATGCTTTACAAAAATGAAAGGCTGAGCATACCCGTCGGAAAAATCAGAAGGGTAAGCGCAGCCTCAAAAATGAATCTGCTTATTGTTACAGATAAAGAGTATTACGAAATTCATAGCAGGAGAGTACGTTCTGCCGTTAAATACAGGGTGGCAATAAGATATCTGCAGGGGAAAGAAAATTAAACCGATCAGCCGTTATATATCTGCGCATACTGCTTGGGGGTTATTCCGTATTCTGACGTAAATGCCCGATAAAAGCCTGCGTAATCGCTGAAGCCGCAGTTTGCTGAGGCGGTGGTGGGCTTTATTCCGCTTGAAAGCATCTGCTTTGCATTAACGAGCCTTTTGAGAATGATATATCTGTGTATGCTTGTACCTACGGTTTTGTTGAACAGGTGAGAGAGATAATACTTACTGACAAAGAATTCCTCGGCAATACTGTCAAGAGTAATTTTTTCGCAGTAATGATTGTTAATATATTCCGTAACATTTTCAATAAGAGGAGACACCGTCTTCTCTTTTTTTGTTTCCGTAATATCGGTAGCAAGTCTGTTCAGCTCAACGAGCAATCTTATAAGCTCAGCCTGACAGACAAGGTCATTGCCGTAATCATTGTTTGTGCTTTCCTTGAGAAGCTCCTGAAGCTTTGAGTAAATATAAGCCTGCTGTGGCTTTGCAAGACGGAAAAGATTCGTGTGTCCCGGGACGGAGCTGTCGAAGCATCGGGAAAGGCTTGTCTGATTTGAGCAAAGCCTTGACAGATAGCCTCTGTTTATCCAGAGGACTATTCTTTCATAAGGGCTCTGACCCGGTCTTATTCTCGGTTGATGAAGCTCAAGGGGGTTAATGAGAAGAATGTCTCCCGATTGAAGATGATATGTGTGACCCTCTACGTTGTATTCAACGTTTCCGCTGATGAAAAAGTATATTTCATAGAAGTCGTGCTGATGAACAGCAACACCGTCGAGCTTTGCATCCTTATAGTGAAAAATCTCAAAATCAGGTGACGACATTATCTGCCTGGGGTCGAAAATCTGCATCTTTTTTCCACCTTTTTTAACAAAATATATTCCTATAAAAGAATACCGCAAGATTAACAATAAGTCAAGCAATATTATCAATTTCTATTGTTAATATGTTGTGATATTATATAATTGTATAATATGAAGAAAAGGGGGACTTTCTTTGAATCAGTTTATGACCAAGGACTTTTTGCTTACAACTCAGACTGCAAAAACTCTTTATCACGATTATGCATCAAAGATGCCGATAATTGACTATCACTGTCATGTAAATCCCAAGGAAATCTATGATAATGTCAGATATACGAACATAAGTCAGCTCTGGCTTTCAGGTGACCATTATAAATGGAGAATAATGCGTCTTAACGGCGTTGATGAGTATTATATAACAGGCGGAGCAAGCGACAAGGAGAAGTTCCTGAAGTTTGCAGAGGCTCTTCCCAAGGCAATCGGTAACCCTATGTATCATTGGTGTCACCTTGAGCTGAAGACATATTTCGACTATGAGGGTGTGCTTAATAAAGATACTGCCGAGGAGGTGTGGGAGCATACCGAAAAGGTGCTTGCAGGTGACGATATGGGTGTACGTGATATTATCCGTAAGAGCCGTGTGACTTTTATCGGAACAACGGATGACCCCTGCGACAGCCTTGAGTATCATAAGCTTCTTGCTGAGGATGACACCTTTGAGACGGTTGTTGCGCCCTCCTTCAGACCCGATAAGGCTCTTGCCTTCAATGCTTCCTTCTGGCAAGATTACATTTCAGCTCTCGGAAAGAGTGCGGGCATGGAGATTAACTCATTTGCCGACCTGAAAAAAGCTCTTTCTGTGAGAATTGAATATTTTGACAAAAACGGCTGCCGTGCAAGTGACCACGGTATGAACTACGTGGTATATAATGAGGTCAGCGATGAAGAATGTGAAAGAATATTTGCCCTTGCAAAAAGCGGAAGCAAAATAAGCGAAAGCGAGCTTGAGGCAGTGCAGACAAGCCTTGTCCTTCACTGTGCAGGTGAATATAAGAAGCACGGCTGGGTAATGCAGATACATTATAACTGCCTGAGAAACCCCAATACAGCTATGTTTAACAAGCTCGGCCCCGACACAGGCTTTGACTGCATCGGTCCGAGAAACTGCTCAGGTGAACTTGCAAAGCTCCTTGATACAATGTATAATAATGATGCTATGCCCCGTCTTGTGCTTTACAGCCTTGACAGCGGTGACAATGCTTTTATTGATACTCTGGCGGGCTCCTTCCAGCAGGCAGGCTATCCCGGAACATTACAGCACGGAAGTGCATGGTGGTTCAACGATACCAAAAACGGTATGCGTGAGCAGATGACGACACTTGCATCTCTGGGATTGCTCGGTAACTTTATAGGTATGCTCACAGATTCACGCAGCTTTTTAAGCTATACAAGACACGAGTATTTCCGCCGTATTCTCTGTCAGCTCATCGGTGAGTGGGTAGAAAACGGTGAGTATCCTGCCGATATTGAATATCTCGGTCAGACGGTACAGAACATATCATATAACAATGCAAAAAATTTCTTCGGTACGGAGGTATAAAATATGAAAATGTCATTCAGATGGTACGGCAATGACGACCCTGTAACACTCAGAAATATCAGTCAGATTCCCGGTATGCGTTCAATAGTTTCTGCTGTTTATGACGTTAAGCCCGGTCAGGTATGGCCTGAAGAAAGTCTTGAAAGAATGAAGAAGCAGTGTGAAGAAAACGGACTTGTTTTCGACGTTGTTGAATCAATCCCCGTTTCTGAGGATATCAAGCTGGGCAAGGATAACAGAGATGAGCTTATTGATGTTTACTGTGAAAACATCCGCCGCTGTGCGAAGTACGGTGTTAAATGTGTAACTTATAACTTTATGCCGGTTTTCGACTGGACAAGAACTCAGCTCGACAAGGAAGCCGCAGACGGCTCAACAAGCCTTGTTATGTATTGGGATCAGATGAGAGGACTTGATCCTCTTGTTGACGATATCGACCTCCCCGGTTGGGATGCAAGCTATACAAAGGAAGAAATCAAGGAGCTGTTCAAGGCTTATGCAGAAATAGGCGAGGACGGTCTTTGGGAAAATCTTGAATATTTCCTTAAAAAGGTTATTCCCGTTGCAGAGGAATGTGACGTGAGAATGGCAATTCATCCCGACGATCCTCCATATCCCATTTTCGGCTTACCGAGAATTATCACCTGCGAGGAAAACCTTGACCGTTTCCTTAAAATAGTTGATTCTCCTGCAAACAGCCTTTGCCTTTGCACAGGCAGCTTGGGCTGTGCCGCAAGCAACGATGTGGTTAAGATGGTCAGGAAGTATTCGGCAATGGACAGAATTGCATTTATGCATATCCGTAATATCAAGATTATGGAAGACGGCTCTTTTGAAGAAAGAGCACACCTTTCAGAATGCGGAAGCCTTGACGTATATGAAATAGTAAAGGCTCTTGTTGACACAGGCTTTGACGGCTATGTCCGTCCCGACCACGGAAGAATGATCTGGGGCGAGCAGGGCAGACCGGGCTACGGTTTGTTCGACAGAGCTTTAGGTGCAACTTATATCAACGGTCTCTTTGAGGCTTGTGAAAAAGCTAGGATGACGGATAAAATCTGAAACCGACACTTATAAGAAATAAGGAGGAATACCAATGAAACAGAACGTTCTTAACACAGATTTAACAGGAAAGGTTGCTGTTGTAACAGGTGCAGGCGGAGTTCTTTGCTCAGCATTTGCAAAGACTCTTGCGAGAGCAGGCGCAAAGGTTGCCTTACTTGATATCAATGATGAAGCAGCTTGTGCATTTGCAGATGAAATAGTTGCAGAGGGCGGTGTTGCAAAGGGATACAAATGCAACGTGCTTGATAAGGCTTGCTGTGAAGAGGTGGCTGAGGCTGTTATGGCTGATTTCGGTCCCTGCGATATACTTCTTAACGGTGCAGGCGGAAATAACCCCAGAGCAACAACCGATAAGGAATACTATTTCCCCGGTGATATTGATGAGGATTGCAAGAATTTCTTCAATCTCGATGCAGACGGTGTAAACTTTGTATTCAGTCTTAACTTCCTCGGCACACTTATTCCCACTCAGGCTTTTGCAAAGCAGATGCTTGGCAGAGAGGGCTGTAATATCATCAATATTTCATCAATGAACGCATTTACACCCCTTACTAAGATTCCTGCATATTCAGGTGCAAAGGCTGCAATTTCAAACTTCACACAGTGGCTTGCAGTTCACTTCTCAAGGGAAGGCATCAGAGTAAATGCTATTGCTCCGGGCTTCTTCTCAACAAAGCAGAATGCAGCACTTTTATTTAATCCCGACGGAACACCCACTGCAAGAACAGGTAAGATTTTAGCCGCAACTCCCATGGGACGTTTCGGTGAAGCTGAGGAGCTTGACGGAGCGCTTCTTTTCCTTGTAAACAATGCTGCAGCGGGCTTTATCACAGGTGTGGTTCTTCCTGTTGACGGCGGTTTCTCATCATATTCAGGCGTATAATTCCACGGAGGCAAAGACATATGAATGATTTATTGAAAAAAGTATATGATCTGGGTATTATTCCCGTTGTTGCAATTGATGATGCTCAGAAGGCAGTTCCTCTTGCAAAGGCTCTTGCAAAAGGAGGACTTCCTGCCGCTGAAATCACCTTCAGAACCGAAGCGGCGGAAGAAGCTATAAGGCTTATTGCAAAGGAATGTCCCGATGTGCTTATCGGTGCCGGAACGGTTCTTACAAAGGAACAGGCAGACAGAGCCATTGCCGCAGGTGCACAGTTTATTGTAAGCCCCGGCTTCAATCCCGAAATGGTGAAGTATGTGCTTTCAAAGGGCTGTCCCATGCTTCCCGGAACTGCAACTCCCGGTGAAATGGAGCAGGCTATGAGCCTCGGTCTTGATGCTGTCAAGTTCTTCCCTGCAGAGCAGAACGGCGGTATCGCAAAGCTCAAGGCAGTTGCAGGCCCTTATAAAAATCTTCGTTGGATGCCCACGGGCGGTGTTACAACAAAAAATCTCAACGACTACCTTTCATTCGGTCAGATTCTCGCTTGCGGCGGTACCTGGATTGCTAAAGGTGATGTTATTGAAGCTGAGAAATGGGACGTTATTGAAAATAACTGCCGTGAAGCAGTTGAAACAATGCTCGGCTTCAGCTTTGACGTAAACTCAGGCTGTATCAGGGGTAACGCAAGCTTCGGCGGCGAAACAGTCACGGTTTCAACCCTTACAGCACCCCGTGCATACGCATACTTCGGCAGAATGGGCGTAAAGGTCAACGAGAACAGCGTGGTGACCGATAAGAAGGGAAATATTTCTTCTTTCGCTCTTGAAAACAAAATCGGTAATCTTACAGTTGTAATAGAACAGAAATAAAAAGGAGACTTGAAAATGGCTAAAATAGTAACATTCGGCGAGCTTATGCTTCGCCTTGCTCCGGAAGGATATTACCGTTTCTTCCAGAATGACCGTATGCAGGCAACCTTCGGCGGCGGTGAAGCAAATGTTGCAGTTTCACTTGCAAACTACGGTATGGATGCCTCCTTCGTTACAAAGCTCCCCACACACGCAATCGGTCAGGGTGCTGTTAACTCACTGCGTGCTCTCGGTGTTGATACATCCGATATCGTAAGAGGCGGCGAAAGAGTGGGCATCTATTATCTTGAAAAGGGTGCTTCACAGAGAGGCTCAGTATGTATCTACGACAGAGCATATTCAGCAATTCAGATGGCATCTCCTTCAGATTTTGACTGGGATAAGATTTTCGACGGTGCAGACTGGTTCCATTTTACAGGTATCACTCCGGCTCTGGGCGAAAACCTTGTTCAGATTTGTCTTGATGCCTGCAAGGCTGCTAAGGCAAAGGGTGTCAAGATTTCCTGTGACCTTAATTACAGAGGTAAGCTCTGGACAAGAGAGGAAGCAAGAAAGGCTATGACAGAGCTTTGCAAGTATGTTGATGTCTGCATTTCAAACGAAGAGGATGCAAAGGACGTATTCGGAATTGAAGCAGAAAACACGGATATTTACGGCGGTAAGCTTGATAAGGAAGGCTATAAGTCAGTTGCAAAGCAGCTTATGGATACCTTCGGCTTTGAAAAGGTAGCCATTACACTCCGTTCATCAATTTCAGCAAACGACAACGATTGGGCAGCTATGCTTTATGACGGTGAGGAATATTGTTTCTCTAAGGAATATCATCTTCACATTGTTGACCGTGTTGGCGGCGGTGACAGCTTCGGCGGCGGTCTTATCTATGCACTTCTCAGCGGTAAGACAACACAGCAGGCAGTTGAATTTGCAGTTGCGGCATCTGCACTCAAGCATTCAATCGAGGGTGACTATAACAGAGTTACCGTATCAGAAGTTGAAAAGCTTGCAGGCGGAGACGCTTCAGGCAGAGTTCAGAGATAAGGAAAAAAGGGGAGCGCTCCCCAAATATAAATTAAGGAGATTATACTTATGAGCAAACAGAATCTTTCAGCAAACGGCTTGAGACCCTTTGGCTGGATGGATAAGCTCGGTTATGCTATGGGTGATATGGGATGCGGCTTCTCATTCCAGCTCGTTTCAACCTTTATGCAGCTTTTCTATCTTCAGTATATCGGTCTGAGCGCAGGCGACTACGCAGTTATCATTCTTATTTCAAAGGCATTTGACGCAATCAACGATATCGTTATCGGCAACCTGGTTGACACAAAGAGAATCGGCAAGAAGAGCAAGTATATGCCCTGGATTTTACTCGGCGGCGTGACACTTGTTATCTTCAACGTAATGATTTTCGCTCCCGTTCAGTCATTCCCGTATTGGGGTAAGTATGCATGGTGTCTTGTTTCCTACTGTCTCTGGTCAATTGCATACACAATGGTTAATGTTCCCTACGGCTCACTTCACTCAGTTATCACAGACGATCCTCAGCAGAGAGTTTCACTTTCAACCTTCCGTTCAATCGGTGCAGCTCTTCCGGCTGTTGTAATTATGATCGTTCTTCCCGGTATCGTTTACAAGGACAAGCTTGATGCTGCCGGTCAGCCTGTAATTGATCCCTCAACAGGCAAGCCCTTCCAGGATCTTATAGGCAGCTCACTTCTTCCCGTCGCTCTCGTTTTATCTGTTGTTGCATTTGTTACTCTTTGGGGCACAACAAAGCTTGTAACGGAGCGTGTAAGCCGTGACACATCTGAAAATGCTGCAGGCTTCAAGGCAATGATGTCATCTGTCAGGTCATTCTTCACAAACCGTGCAATGATCGGCGCAACAGTAGCAACAGTAGCATCAGTTGCTCTCTTTAACTCAACAATGTCTCTTAACAATATGGTATTCCAGTATTTCTTCAAGGATGCAGGTAAGGTAGGCGTTGCTATGATAGGCAGCTATGCTCCCATGATTGTGTTTATGGCATTCATCGGCAAGCTTACCAAGAAGTTCGGTAAGAAGAATGTTATTGTTACAACAATGCTCATCGGCGCAATTTCAGGTATAGTTTCACTCTTTGCACCCATCACTCCCGACGGAACAGGTATGATTGTTTACATTGTCTGCCTTATGGGTCTTAATCTCGGTAACACAGTATTCCAGATTTCAGTCTGGGCAATCGTTGCAGACTGTATTGAAGTCAGTTACAGAAAGACAGGTAAGAGCGAAGAAGGCTCACTTTACGCTCTTTACTCCTTCTTCCGTAAGCTCGCTCAGGGTATCGGTCAGGCTGTTGTTTCATGGGGTCTTGTTGCAATCGGCTTTGTTGAAGGTGACGGTGCAATTCAGGCTGCAGACTTCGGTGATAAGGTTAAGTCACTCTACTTCATCGTTCTTGCAGTCGGCTCACTCATTGCTTTCCTTGCTATGAAATTTATTTATAATATCGGCAAGAAGGAAGAAATGGCATTTCAGGCAGAAGCTCAGGCTCTCGAAGGATTTGAAGAAGCCTGATAAGATTTAAAATTAATTGCCGCATATTCTCATATGCGGCATAAATTTTGCCCCCGTTATCACAACGGGGGCATTTTCAGCTTGTAGCCGATTATTCAACTGTAACTGTGCCGTCTTCGTCAACGGTAATTGTCATGCCTGTCTTGACGTAGTCGAGGAACTCATCACCGAGATTATCAATAACGGGCATATTTCTGTCTGTCCATACGTCTGCAAGGATTGCACCTGCTGCTGCAAGTGAGTCGATGGGCTTTGAGAAGAGCATACAAGCCGGATTTCTTTCCATAGCTGCTGCACAGTAAAGAACCATACCGCCTGTTGTTGAACCGATTGTCTGCGGTAAGCAGAGAGCTGTGTCAACCATAGGCTGCTGATAAATGTCAGGGTTGTTCTGGTCGCCGCACTTAGCAGTCTTGTCACCGAACTGAAGTGCATTCTGGAAAGAAGCGAGGGTATTGAAACCGCCGTGAGAAACCAGAGCTGATGCCTTTGCCTTGCCGGGTACTACCGGTCTGCCTTTGAAAGTTTTCATTATCTTATACCCCCTTAGTAATCTTTTCAAGAATTTCAGCACTTGTGTAATATCTTGAGGTTGTGTATGTACGAAGCTTGTTTGAGTTTGTGATAACGGGCATACTCTTGCAAAGCGGATTGTTCATATACATAAGCGGACAGATGTAGCTGAGAATAACGCCTGTGTTCTTGAGTCTCTGAGCATATTCTGTCTTGTTGAACTTATCCATAACGTCGGGAGCAGTTGTGAATACTGTGGGTATGCAAACCTTGCTCTTGCCGCTTGCCTTGAGAGCGTTTTCCACGTCGAGAGTCCACTGAATAAGCTGAGCATATGAAAGGTGGGGACAACCGATGAAGCAAAGCTTGGGCTTGGCATTCTTGTCCTTCCAGATGCAGGGGTAGCTGTCCTTGACTCTCTTGAGTTCAGCATCGTCAATAACGTAAACCTGCGGGTTTTCTGCGATGATGTCTTCGCCCTGCTCAACAGCTTCGGGTGTAAGACCTTCAATGTGATAAAGACCCACTGCACCGTTACTTGCGGTAGCTGCGCCGAAGTCCTTGAGGTATGCCTTTGCATCGTCGTTAAGCTCGTTGCCGATGAAGTCTGTAAGACCCTTGATATAAGGTACATCTTCCATAACCTTCATACCGATAGCTGAGCCTAAAACCTGAGCCTCAGGCTTTGAGGTTGTCTTTACTTCGACAATCCATGTTGCCTTTCTGCCTTCGTCTGTAAGAAGACCGAACTTGGGAACATAGCCTACAATACTGCCGAATAATTCGATGATACCTGAGTTACGGTTACATCTTGCACCGAGAACGCTGTTTACGAATACTACGGCACTGCTTTCTGCCCATGAGAGAACGTCGCCCTTCTTGGGTGTGTTGTTGATTTCATCAAGATAGCAGGCGCAGGTATATGCGTTGTCATTCATAAGACCCATCTTTCTGAGCTGTTCGTCATAGCTTGCCTGCTTTGAATACATAAACTTATTGAAGATAAGCTTCTGAAGGAAGTTTGCGGGAACATTCTTATCAAGGGGCTTGGGGTCAACAGAGAATTTCTGTGAGCTTAAAGCACCTGCCTCAATAAGCTGATCCATAAGGTCGTAAACAGGGTTCATAACCTTGAGACCGAATGAAGTAACAAGGTGACCCTTTTCGCCTGTTACGGGCACCATTTCGGTTGCACCGAAGGCTTCACCGTACATAACGAGGGTTTTCATAACCTTCGCCATAGTTTCGCCTTTTTTACCGTCGAGTATAGCCTGCTGTTCAGCAGTTAATCTGATTGCCATATTTCATCCTCCTTAAACGTGTGTGCAATAACACTTTAAATAATATTTTATTCCTAATTTTCTGCAAAGTCAATAGAAAGGCAGGGGAATTAGCTCATAATTGACAAAAAATTATCAAATTTATTGTTGATGCATAAGGGCTATTGATTTAATTTGTCGTTTGGTGTATAATTAATAGAATTTATTTTACAGGAACGGTGTATTTAAGTGACAGAAATATATAATTCAATGCCGGTAATTGCTCTGAGGGGAATAGTTGTTTTCCCTGATATGAATCTCCATTTTGAAATCGGCAGGGCAAAATCAGTAAAAGCAGTTGATGTGGCTATGGAAAACGGCCAGAAGATAATGCTTATTACCCAGAAGAATATCGGTGCAGAGGACCCGACTTTTGACGAGCTTTTTGAAACAGGCGTAATTGCAAAGATTGAACAGGTCATAAAGGTAAGAGGCAGAAGCGTTATACGTGCCTGCGTTCAGGGTATCAGCAGGGCTAAGGTTATAAGAGATTGCAGAAATAAGGATTACCTTGAAGCTGACGTTGTAACCGTTGAAAATGATTGCAGCTTTGAGACAGACGAGGTTTATGTAAAGGGACTCGTTCACACCCTCAAGGAGTATTACGAGGAATACATTTCTCTGAGCGATAAGATGGCAAGAGATGTGCTTCTTTCGGTAATAGACTGCAACGATCCGGCTTCACTTGCAGACCTTATTGCAAGCAATGCCCTGGAGGATATTGAATCAAGACAGCGCATACTCGATGAGCTCAATCCCGTTTACCGTGCCCAAAAGCTTCTTGTTATGCTCAGAGAGCTTATTGAGCTTACCGTGGTCAAGGACGATATTGACCGCAAGGTTCAGGAAAGAATGGATAAGGCGCAGAAGGAATACTATCTTCGTGAAGAAATGCGTGTTATTTCCGACGAGCTTAACGAAGGCGGAGAAAACGAGGAGAATGAATACAGAGAAAAAATACTTTCCCTTTGTCTTCCCGAAAAGACTGAAGAAAAGCTTCTGAAGGAATGTGAAAAGCTTCCTAAAATGCAGCCTCTTTCTCCTGAGGCTAATGTTGTCAGGGGATATCTTGACACCTGTCTTGAGCTTCCCTGGAATAAGTTTACAGACGAAAATGACGATATAGAAAAAGCAAGAAAAATCCTTGATAAGGATCACTACGGTCTTGAGAAGGTCAAGGAGAGATTTATTGAGCTTCTCTGCGTTCAGAAGCTGGGCGCAAATCCCAACAGTCAGATAATCTGCCTTGTGGGACCTCCGGGTGTTGGCAAAACTTCAATAGCTGCAAGTGTTGCCAAGGCAATGGGAAGGAATTTTGCAAGAATTTCCCTCGGCGGTGTAAATGATGAGGCTGAAATCAGGGGCCACAGAAAAACATACATCGGCTCAATGCCGGGCAGAATAATGAATGCCGTAACTCAGGCAGGAAGCAGCAATGCCCTCATCCTTCTCGATGAGGTTGATAAGCTCGGAAAGGACTATAAGGGCGACCCTGCGTCAGCACTTCTTGAGGTGCTTGACGGTGAGCAGAACCATAGCTTCGTTGACCACTTTATAGAGGTACCCTTTGATCTGAGTAAGATTCTGTTTATTACAACAGCAAACGATGCTTCGGCAATACCTCAGGCTCTTTATGACAGAATGGAAAAAATAGAGCTGGGAAGCTATACCTTTGAGGAAAAGATGAATATTGCCTCAAAGCACCTTGTGAAAAAGCAGATGAAAATCCACGCTCTTACTGCAAAGAATTTCAGGCTTAATAAATCAGCTCTTGAAGTAATAATTGAAAAGTATACCCGTGAAGCAGGGGTAAGACTTCTTGAGAAGCATATTGCAACCGTATGCCGCAAGGCTGCAGTTAAAATTGTTGACGGTGCCGAAAAGGTCACAGTCAGCGCAAAGGATGTAGAAGAATACCTTTCAGCTCCCAGATACAATGAAAAAACTGTCAATAAGGACAGAGTGGGCGTAGTAAACGGACTTGCCTGGACGGCGGTTGGCGGTGAAATGCTTGAGGTTGAAGCAGCGGTTCTTGACGGTACGGGTAAGATTGAAATAACGGGTAATCTTGGTGACGTTATGACGGAATCGGCAAAGCTTGCAGTCAGCGTTATAAGAAGTGTCCGCAAGGATTATGAGCTTGACGGAGACTTCTATAAGACCAAGGATATCCATATCCACGTTCCTCAGGGTGCCGTGCCCAAGGACGGTCCCTCAGCAGGTGTGACGGTGTCAACGGCACTGCTTTCGGCTCTTTCGGGAAAGAAGGTAAGAGGCGACGTTGCAATGACGGGTGAGATTTCACTTACAGGGCGGGTAATGCCCATCGGCGGCCTGAAGGAAAAGAGTATGGCTGCATATAAGAATAATATAAAGACGGTTATTATCCCAAGCGAAAACGTCAGTGATCTCAGCGAGGTTGCTCAGGTTGTCAGGGATAATGTGGAGTTTATTCCCGTTGACAGTCTTTCGCAGGTTTTCTCAATTGCATTGAGGAATAATTGAGGAGGATTATATGATTAAGTATGAAAGTGCTCAGTTTGAGACTTCCTTCGGCACCTCTGCACAGCTTAAAGAATCGGATTTGCCGGAGATAGCTTTCGCAGGTAAATCCAACGTAGGCAAATCATCCTTGCTGAACAAAATCCTTAACAGAAAAAGTCTTGCTAAGGTAAGCTCAATGCCCGGTAAGACGGTTACCATAAATTTTTTCAGGCTTAACTGCTGCCGTTTCGTTGACCTTCCCGGCTACGGCTATGCCAAGGTTTCAAGAGACGAAAAGCTCCGTTGGGCTGACCTTATGGAAAGCTATTTCAAAACTGACAGGGACATAAGGCTGGTGGTGCAGCTTCTCGATATGCGCCATAAGCCTACTCAGGATGATCTTGATATGATTGACTTTCTTGTGCAGACGGGATATAATTTTATAGTGGTGCTGACAAAGTGCGACAAGCTCAATAAGACCGAAACCGCTAAGATGCTTGAAAGCATCACTCAGGAGATTCATAAATATGCCGATGTTGACGTGATACCCTTTTCCTCTCTGAAGGGAACGGGTGTTGCTCAGGTGAGAGAACAGATTGAAAAGGCATTAGGATAAACAGAAAAGGGTGTTTTGAAATGAAAGAGACATTCACTAAAAAACTTAAATTTAATCCGGTTATTGCAGCAGTCAAGGATGTTGAAAAGCTCGACGGTGCCCTTGAATCGGATTGTGAGATAATATTTCTTCTTTGCGGAAATATTTTTAATCTCAAAGCAATTGTTGAAAAAGCGAAAAAAATGGGCAAAATGATATTTATCCATATTGACCTGATTGACGGCTTTTCCAGGGACGCAACAGCACTGAGCTATATATATGAGGAAAT
The DNA here is from genome assembly GCA_017435665.1 of Clostridia bacterium. GTDB lineage: Bacteria > Bacillota > Clostridia > Oscillospirales > Acutalibacteraceae > UBA6857. The sequence goes on from JAFSEP010000027.1 coordinate 30,787, forward strand.
CCGTCCCGACGGCATAATCTCAACCAAAAACAGTCAGCTTAAAACTGCAAAGCAGTTAGGGCTGCTGACTGTGCAGAGATTGTTTATTATTGACTCACTTTCTATTGAAACAACGGTAAAGGCTTCCGTTTCAATAAATCCCGATGCTATTGAAATAATGCCCGGTATAATGCCGAGGATAACAAAGAAGCTCAGCTCACAGCTGGATATACCTGTAATTGTGGGCGGACTTATCAGTGAAAAGGATGATATAAAAAATGCTCTTGAAAGCGGTGCAAAGGGCGTTTCCACAAGCGATGCCGATCTTTGGTAAATTCAGGCTCGACTAAGGAGGTAAAATTATATGGCAACAGTAAGAAAATTTGACGTAAAGGATACAAAGAAGCTCAGGGAAATCTGTCTTGCAACATCAAGCTTTCCCGTTGATACCCAGAAGCAGAAGAATTTTCTTTATTATCTTTACAATGATTATTACACGGAATTTGAGCCTGAAAGCTGCTTTGTGCTTGCTGATGATAACGATGAGGCTGTGGGATATATTCTTTGTGCAAAGGATTTCGATACATACAGCGAAAGCTTTGACAAGTTCTATATGCCCAGAATTGTTCAGCTTGGTGTAAAGTATCACTTTATGGCATGGTCCGAAATGTTTATTCATAAGATTGCAAAGAAAAAATATCCTGCACATCTTCATATTGATATTATGCCCGAATATCAGGGCAAGGGCTACGGAAGAAAGCTCATCTCTGCTCTGAAGGCTCACCTCAAGGAGGAGGGCATACCCTACGTAATGCTCAGCGTGGGCGCAAATAATAAAGGTGTTATAGCATTTTATAAGAAAAACGGCTTCAGGTCTGTCAGAAACTTTTTCGGAAATAAAATTATGGTTTCCGAAACAGACTGATGTATATTTCCTTCGTTTCAACGGATAATATGAAAAAAGGAGTTGAAACGAATGCTTGATAAGATTTCTTTAGCACTTACAATTATCGGTGCGGTAAACTGGGGTTGTATCGGCTTATTTCAGTTTGACCTGGTTTCCTGGATATTCGGAGGTCAGGATGCGATTTTCAGCCGTATAATCTACACAATCATCGCCCTTGCAGGTATCTGGTGTATCTCGCTTTTCTTCAAGGATACGGGCGTTACCGCAAGAGAAGAACAGTAAAATCCAAAAGATAGCAAATGCGGATGATCTCCGGCTTTGCTATCTTTTTTATTATGACTTACGGTTTTTCCAAAGCTCTCTGGTCGCAAGACCGCCACGCATATGCCTTTCGGATTTGTTTTCATCAAGCACCTTCCGTACATCTGTGAACAGGCACTTGTCAATGCCTTTAAGTCTTGCCGTGACGTCTGTATGTACTGTGGATTTTGATACACCTGACCAGGCAGCAGCATCCCTTACGGTGCATTTGTTTTTTATGATATATTCCGCAAGAATAATTGCTCTTTCATCAGCGTTATCATACATGGCTTTTCTCCTTTCATAAGGCTTATCTCTAAATCCTATGAAAAAGAGAAGAAAAATATCACATTAAGATATTGCAAAAAGAAAGAAAAGACTGTATTATTAGTTTACACAAAAAATAAACGCAGATAATCAAGTTGTGTTTTGATATCGGGTATGCTTTATGCCCGATGGTGAGGAAATTGCGGTGAAAATCCGCAGCAACAGCCATTACCGTAACTCTTGCTTTTGACAAGTCAAGTCGGAATGCTCACCTGTTTGCGACGCATAAAAGTCTCTTGGGCAAAACGGGGAGATGTGTAAAGTATATTTTTTCAGCATTTTATCTGTACTTTTAGGAAACGGCAGGATTCCGGCTTTTCACAGCACCCGTGAAGGGTGCTTTTATTTTATCTTTTTGTGAAAAATGAAAGGATAGTATAAAATATGAAAAGATTTCTGAACCCGGCAATCGCAGTTGTTGTGTTATTGGCTCTTGTTTTCTCTTTTGCAGGATGTGCGGATAATTCTGCAACGGGATTATGGGAAAACGCTGTTTATCAGAATGATACTCAGCTGGGAGAAGGCAGCAAAACCATAACGGTCAAGGTTGAAGCCGAAGAAAAGACGGTTACTTTTACCGTTAAGACCGACAAGGAAACAGTGGGTGAAGCCCTTACGGAAAACTCCCTTGTTGAAGGTGATATGGGAGAATACGGACTTTATATCAAAAAAGTAAACGGTATTCTTGCTGACTATTCCGTTGATATGAGCTATTGGTCATTTTATATTAACGGTGAAATGGCCTCTACGGGCGTTGACGGAGCAAAGATAGACGAAACAGCGGTATACAGTCTCGTATATACCAAATAGGCTTTGACAAAAATTTGTTTTACAGCATATGCCTGCCCATATGCTGTTTTTTGTTGCAGTAAAATTTCATTATTTATATTTACTAATACATATAACTTGTGCTATAATTAAAAAGTTATAAGTATTTTAGGGTTCGGATTATACTCGTCACCCTACGGACAGAGGATTTTATATGAGCAATAAAGTAATAATTATCGGTGCAGGTGCTGCGGGTCTTATGGCATCTGTTTCGGCAGCCCGGGCAGGAGCAGACGTAACAATAATTGAGAGAAACGAAAGACCTGCAAGAAAGGTTATGATTACGGGTAAGGGCAGATGTAACGTTACAAACAACTGCTCGCTGATAAACGACCTGATTGCCAATGTGCCCACAAACGGAAGATTTTTATACAGCGCATTTACCCGCTTTATGCCCATTGATACGATGGAGTTTTTTGAAAATGAGGGCGTTGAGCTGAAGGTGGAAAGAGGCAACAGAGTGTTCCCCGTTTCGGATAAGGCAGTTGATATTGTTGATGCACTCAACAACGCCTCCCAGAGAAGCGGAGCAAAGCGTATTCAGGGAAGAGTAACGCATATTATTACCTCTGAGGGCAGAGTCTGCGCCGTTAAAACAGAGGACGGACGTGAGCTTGAGTGTGACAAGGTAATCGTTGCCACGGGCGGAAAATCTTACAGCGTTACAGGCTCCACCGGTGACGGATACATATTAGCAGAGAGTTTGGGGCATACCATTGTTGAGCCCAAGCCCTCCCTTGTACCCCTTGTTGCTCACGAGGGCTGGTGCAGCGATGCTCAGGGACTTTCTCTGCGCAACGTTGAAATCACCGTTTATGATAAGGAGAGCTATAAAGAGGTTTACAGCGAATTCGGTGAGATGCTTTTTACGCATTACGGTGTATCGGGGCCTCTGATTTTATCTGCAAGCACCCATATGCACGACCTTGGTAAAAAGCAATACGAAATATATATTGACCTGAAGCCTGCTCTCAGCTTTGAACAGCTTGACCAGAGGGTCCAGAAGGATTTTCTCGAATTTGCCAATAAAAATCTTATTAATTCTCTCGGTAAGCTGCTTCCGCAGAAGCTGATTCCCGTAATAGTGAAGCTCAGCGGAATAAAGCCCACCACAAAGACCAATCAGGTAACAAAGGAGCAGAGACATACCCTTGTGAATCTGCTGAAATCCCTGAAGGTTACGGCAATAGCCTTCCGTCCTATTGATGAGGCGATAGTTACCTCGGGCGGTATAAAGACAAGTGAAATCAATCCTAAAACCATGGAATCCAAGCTCATAAACGGACTTTACTTCGCAGGTGAGGTAATAGATGTTGATGCGTATACGGGCGGCTTTAATCTGCAGATAGCCTTTTCAACGGGTCATCTTGCAGGAGAGAGTGCAGCCGAATAAGAAAAGGAGAAGATATTATGTGTAAAATTAACGTTGCAATCGACGGCCCTGCAGGTGCAGGAAAAAGCACAATAGCCAGAAGAGTATCAAAGGAATTAGGTTATATTTATGTGGATACGGGCGCACTTTACCGCACGGTAGGTGTCAGCGCTCTGAGGAAAAAGGTTGATATGGAAAGCGATGAGGCTATTGCATCTGTGTTACCTGAGACTGAAGTTGAGATGAAATTTGTTGACGGTGAGCAGAAAATGTATCTTAACGGTGAAGACGTTTCCGTTGAAATCAGACTTCCTGAGGCTTCAATGGCAGCTTCAAGAGTTTCTGCCGTTCCGGCAGTAAGAGACTTCCTCTTTGACCTTCAGCGTGACCTTGCAAGAAAAAACAACTGCATTATGGACGGCAGAGATATAGGCACCGTTGTTCTTCCCGATGCTCAGGTAAAGATTTTTCTTACAGCATCACCCGAATGCAGAGCAGACAGAAGATATAAGGAGCTTACAGAAAAGGGCGTTGAGGTTAACTATGATGACGTTCTCAGCGACATAATCAAGCGTGACTATAACGATTCCCACAGAGCTGTTGCTCCTCTCAAGCCTGCTGAGGATTCTGTTATACTTGACACAAGCGGATTTGAACTGGAGCAATCGGTCAAGGCCATTAAGGATATTATAAAGGAGAAGATAGGCTGAGGCTTATCCCGGGAAAAATGGAAATCAGACTTGCTGAAACCGCAGGCTTCTGTTTCGGTGTAAACAGAGCCGTTGATATGCTTTACAAAATGGTCAGGGACGGCGAAAGGGTATGCACTCTGGGGCCCATTATTCACAACCCTCAGCTTATAGCCGACCTTGAAGGCAGGGGAGTGGGTATCATAAATGAGCCGTCACAAACTCCCGAGGGCAGTAAAATCGTCATAAGAACCCACGGCGTCACACAACAGATGATAGACAGCATAGAAAGTCTCGGCATTGAATACATCAATGCAACCTGCCCCTTTGTAATGAAGATACACAGAATAATAAAGGAAAACTCTCTTCCCGGAACGGTGACGCTTATTGCAGGAAACTCCGAGCATCCGGAGGTGCAAGGCTTCTCCAGTCATTGCAAGGGTGAGTTTTTTGTGTATAATAACGCAGAGGAACTGGAAAATTTGTTGTGCAGAACCGATGAAATGTCGAAAAACGAGCCGATTTGTGTCGCACAGACCACTTTTTCAATAAAAGAATGGGAAAAATGTTCAAAAATTATCAAAAATCTCTGTACAAACCCAAAAATTTTTGATACAATATGCAGTGCGACGCATGAAAGACAGAAAGAAGCTGAGCATTTATCCAAGGAATGCGATGTCATGATTGTCGTCGGCGGAAGGACAAGCTCAAACACAGCCAAGCTCAAGGCGGTGTGCGAGAAAAACTGTCCGACCTATCTCATCGAAACCGCAAGTGAGCTTGAAGGCATCGACTTTGGCGGCGTAGATTTAATTGGGGTAACAGCAGGTGCATCCACACCTGCAGGTATTATAAAGGAGGTACTTTTTACCATGTCCGAAATTTTAAACGAGCAGACAACAAATACTGAAGAAATGAGCTTTGAGGCAGCACTGGAAGAATCATTGAAGGCAATGAGTACAGACCAGAAAGTGCTTGGCGTTGTTGTAGGTATTGCACCTAATGAAATACAGGTCGATATCGGCAGGAAATACGCTGGTTTCATCCCTGTGGAGGAATACAGCAACGACCCGACTGCCGATCCGTCAAAAGAGTTGAAGATTGGCGACGAGCTCAATCTCATCATCATGAAGACTAACGATGTTGAAGGTACAATTATGCTTTCAAAGCGTCGTTACGATTCAATCGCAGCATGGAATGACATCATTAAGGCTCAGGAGGAGCAGACTGTTCTTGAAGGCACAGTTGCTGAGGTTATCCGTGGCGGCGTACTTGTTTACGCAATGGGCGTAAGAGTGTTCATCCCTGCATCTCTCACAGGTCTCGGCCGTGATGAGGAGCTTGATGTATTACTCAAGACAAAGGTTAAGTTCAGAGTTATTGAGGTTAACCAGCAGAGAAGAAGAGCAGTCGGTTCAATCCGTTCTGTTCTCAGAGAAGAACGCAAGGCTGCAAGAGAAGCTTTCTGGGCAGAAATTGCAGAGGGTCAGGTTTACACAGGTACTGTTAAGTCTCTTACAAACTACGGTGCATTCGTTGACATCGGCGGTGTAGACGGTATGGTACATATTTCTGAGCTTTCATGGGGCAGAATCAAGCACCCCTCAGATGTTGTAAACGTTGGTGACGTTATCGAGGTATACGTTAAGGCTCTTGATCTTGAAAACAAGAAGATTTCTCTTGGCTACAAGAAGATCGAAGACAATCCCTGGGAAATCCTCAAGAGAGATTATCCCGTTGATACAGTTGTTACAGCTAAGGTTGTAGGTATGACCACATTCGGTGCTTTCGCAACAGTTATCCCCGGCATTGACGGTCTTATCCATATTTCACAGATTGCTGACAGACATATTGCTAAGCCGCAGGATGTTCTCAAGGTTGGCGAGGAAGTTCAGGCTAAGATTACTGAAATCGACTTCGAAAAGAGAAGAGTAAGCCTTTCAATCCGTGCTCTCATCGAAAAGGATGAGGATATTGAGGTTGAGGCAGAAGAAGCTGCAGAAGAAATTGCTGAAGAAGCAGTTGAAGAGGCTGCAGAAGAAGTTGTTGAAGAAGCAGTTGTTGAGGCTGCAGAAGAAGTTGTTGAGGCTGTTGAAGAAGCAGTTGTTGAAGAAGCTGCAGCTGAAGCAGAGGAAGCAACAGAAGAATAATAAACAGAGAAATAGTTTATTGGCCGCAAGCATAGTCTTGCGGCTTTTTTATGTTATCTGCCGTCAGGAAAACAGTAACTAAAGCGATAACTGATGTCGGAGTTAATTGTCTGAGAAAAATACCGTTAAAATAATAACTTTTGTTGACTGCGGATAAGAAAAATGTTATTATGTAATAACAGAAATAATGAAGAAAACGGAGGTAATACAATGCAATATGATGTAGCTGTAATCGGTGCCGGCGTATGCGGTGCAATGATTACAAGAGAATTATCAAAATATGACCTGAAGGTTGTTATGCTTGAGAAGTGTAATGATGTTGCCATGGGCACATCAAAGGCTAACAGCGCCATAGTTCACGCCGGCTTCGATGCTGAAAACGGAACCCTCAAGGCAAAGCTCAACGTTCAGGGTGCTTCCCTTATGGCATATTACTGTAATAAGCTTTCGGTACCTTATAAAAATATCGGTTCACTCGTTGTTGCTTACTCATGGGATGATATGAAAACCCTTGACGTGCTTTTTGAAAGAGGCTTCAATAACGGTGTTCCCAATATGGAAATCATAAGTCAGGAAAGACTGCGCAGAATGGAGCCCTATATAAGCGATAAGGCAATCGGTGCTTTATGGGCACCCACAGCAGGTATAGTAAGTCCTTATGAGCTGACAATTGCCGCAACGGAAAACGCCGTTGTAAACGGTGCAAGAGTAAAGCGTAACAGCGGTGTTTTTGCTATTGAATATAAGGACGAAATGTTTTTCCTTTCAACGGCCTCAGGCGTTATCAAGGCAAAATACGTAATTAACTGTGCAGGTGTTTTTGCTGACCAGATAGCACGTATGATAGGTGACCATTCCTTTAAGATAATCCCCAGAAAAGGCGAATATTATCTTCTTGATAAAACAGAAAACAAAATGGTCAATCACGTATTGTTTATGTGTCCCTCAAAGATGGGTAAGGGTATATTGGTAACACCTACGGCACACGGCAACGTGCTTATGGGCCCCACGGCTATCGACCTTGACTTTGACAGTAAGCTGGATGTTGATACGACCATTGAAGGTCTTGATGAGGTTAAGGATGCCGTAAGAAGCGTTATCCCTGCCCTTACAACAAGAAATGCAATCACATCCTTCGCCGGCCTGCGTGCACATATTGATAGCGATGAAGCCGATTTTGTTATTGCACCCAGCGAAAAGAACGGAAGATTTATAAATGTGGCAGGCATTGAGTCTCCGGGTCTTACTGCAGCACCTGCTATTGCCAGATATGTTGGCAAGATATTCAATGAAATTGCACCCGAGTATAAGAAGCGTGAGGACTTTATTTCCACAAGGAAGGCTCCCGTGAGAATGAACGAGCTTTCTGTTGAGGAAAGAAAGGCAATTATAGAAAAGGATAAGCGTTACGGACGTATTATCTGCCGTTGCGAAGGCATAACCGAGGGAGAAATCGTTGATGCAATAAAGGCCCCCTGCGGTGCAAGAGACGTTGACGGTGTAAAGAGAAGAACAAGAGCAGGTATGGGCAGATGTCAGGGCGGCTTCTGCGGCTCAAAGGTTGTTGAGATACTTGCCCGTGAGCTTGACGTGCCTATGAATCAGATAACAAAGCACGGCAATCGCTCAAAGATACTCTATAACAAGACAAAGTGAGGTGCAGACGATGTTGAAATACGATCTGGTTGTAATCGGCGGCGGACCGGCAGGTATGGCTGCAGCATTGGAAGCAAAAAAGCAGGGTGTGAAGAAGATAATCATCCTTGAAAGAGCTGCCACGCTCGGCGGAATTCTTGAGCAGTGTATCCACACAGGCTTCGGTCTGCACTATTTCGGCGAGGAGCTTTCGGGCCCCGAATACGCATACCGCTTTATAAAGGAGCTTGAGGAAACGGATATTGAGGTTAAGGTTGATACAATGGTAACAGATATTCTTACGGGAAATGTCGTTGTGGCAACCAATAATACCGACGGTATAATCGAAATCAACGCTACGGCAATCATTCTTGCAATGGGCTGCCGTGAGAGACCGAGAGGAGCTCTTGATATTCCCGGCTCACGTGCATCAGGTATTATGACTGCAGGTACGGCTCAGAAATACGTTAATATTGACGGCTATATTCCCGGTAAGAAAATAGTAATTCTCGGCTCGGGCGATATCGGTCTTATTATGGCAAGGAGAATGACTCTTGAGGGTGCAAAGGTGGAAATGGTTTGCGAGCTTATGCCCTATTCAGGCGGTCTGACCCGAAACATAGTTCAGTGTCTTGATGACCTGGGTATTCCTCTCAAGCTCAGCTGTACCGTTATAAAAACACACGGTATTGAAAGACTTGAGGGTGTAACCATTGCAAACGTTGACGAAAACAGAAGGGTTATACCGGGAACGGAGCAGTATGTTGAGTGTGATACACTTATGCTTTCAGTCGGTCTTATTCCCGAAAACGAGCTTACAAGAATGGCAGGTATCATAATTGATCCCGTAACCAACGGTGCTGTTGTTGATGAATACAGACAGACAAGCAGACCGGGTATATTTGCCTGCGGTAATGTTCTTCAGGTTCATGACCTTGTTGACTACGTAACTGCCGAAAGTCAGCTTGCAGGTGTCGGTGCTGCAAAGTATATTCTCAGCAAATCAAAGCAGAGAGGCATAAAGTATATTGCAACTAAGGCAGACAAGGGCGTAAGATACGTTGTTCCTCAGAATATAAATTCGGCAACGGATCAGGACGTTAAGCTCTATTTCAGAGTTACGGACGTATATAAAAACGCAAAAATTGTTGTGACCTGCGGAGATAAGGTGCTTTATTCAAAGAAAAAAATCAAGCTTTGTCCCGGTGAAATGGAATATGTGATTATCAAGGCCGAGGAAATTCACGGACTTGATAAAAAGGATATTGTTGTTAAGGTGGAGGTGTGATTATGACTAAAGAAATGATCTGTGTTTCTTGTCCTCTCGGCTGTATGCTCAGCGTTGAGCTTAACGATAAAAACGAAGTCATATCAGTAAGCGGAAACACCTGCAAGCGTGGCGAGCAGTATGCGGTTGACGAATGTACAAATCCCGTCAGAATGCTTACTTCGACTATGAAGGTAGAGGGAGGAAAGCTTCCCGTTATTCCCGTTAAAACCTCGAAGCCCATTCCTAAGGGTAAGATGTTTGAGTGCATGGAGATCATTAACAGCGTAAGCGTTGACGCTCCCGTAAAAATGGGTGAGGTGCTCATAAGCAATATCTGTGATACAGGTGTTGATATCGTGGCAACAAATGAAATGTAAACTCTCTTATATTTTAAAAGCTACACATTCAGCGAGTTCTGAATGTGTAGCTTTTTGCTTGAGGTTTATAAGTGTTTAAGGGTAGGGTGACGGGTGTAATCCAAACCCGTTTTTTACGGGGCGGATTTCAGTCAACTCATCGTTAAAATACTCGTAAATCCGACAGGATTTACTGCGTTTTGTGCCTTGATTTGCCAAAAATCCGTTCCGAAAAAAATCTTACGACCCAAAAGTGCGAATTTTTGATGGATTTTTGGATGTTGAGGATGCA
>JAFSEP010000003.1 GCA_017435665.1 Clostridia bacterium
AGGGGTCGGCAAGCTCCCAGATTTTACCCTGAGGATCCTTGAATGCACCGTCACCGTATACCATAACCTCAATGTGCTTACCTGTCTTTTCAATAAGGTATGCCTGAGTCTTGTTTACAAACTCATTGCAATCCTTGGGGAAGAGCTTTATCATATCCTCGGTTGACTTGTTTGATCCGAGGAGGCCGAAATCAGCATTGAAGCCGCTTCCGTCAACTGAAGCGTTAAGTATATCGTCAAGACCGCATACCACCTTTGCTCCTGCTGCCTTGAGAAGTCTCTTTGTACGTGCTCTTGTGTGAATGTCACAGGTGAGAACGCAGTCTGTATAATCAAGAATAGTCTTTGCCTGGTTTGCAAAAACAACCTCACACTCTGCTCCTGCATCTCTTACAACCTGAGAATAATATTCAACATAATCCACACCTGTGAATTCATGCTTATTCTCACCGAAGAGCTCTCTGTATTTTTCAAGTGAAAGAACGTCGCTGTAAGGATTTACGCCTGCATCGTCAAGCTGATCATAGGTCAGAAGATGATTACCTACCTCATCGCTGGGGTAGCTGAGCATAAGCACAACCTTCTTGCAGCCCATTGCAATACCTCTGAGACATATGGCAAAACGGTTTCTTGATAAAATCGGGAATATTACACCAACTGTTTCTCCCCCAAGCTTAGCCTTTACGTCGGCAGCAATGGCATGAATGGAAGCGTAGTTGCCCTGACTTCTTGCCAGAATCGACTCTGTTACGGCAACAACGTCCTTGTCACGAAGCTCAAAACCGTCGATTTCGGCAGCCTCTATAACGCTGTCTCCGACTATCTTAGCAAGATCGTCGCCCTCACGGATAATGGGACAACGGATGCCTCTTGAAATAGTGCCTGTTCTTCTTTCCATTTTTATTACCCCTTAAAATCAAATTATCAATTCAGATTAAAGCAAAGCTTTCCGCTTTTAAAGCACAATACCTCACCTTATTCACAGAACTAATACCTTCCTATTTTATCACCACAAAAACAAGAAATCAAGTTTTTATATGATTAATATTATTTCTGATGCGAAAAAATTTTTGTATAATCTGACAAAAAAATAAAAAACTTATAAATCACAGCTTTTCTATCAGGGAGTTTATATCATTTCTGACCTGAGAATACCTTTTGACAGGAACAGGAATTTCCTCACCGCCGTCAAGAAAAATCTTATAGTTACTGATTTTGGTTATGCATCTGAGGTTTACAATATAACTGGAGTGACATCTGTAATAATAATCGGGAAGCTTTTCTGCCACGTCCTTGAGGATGTGGTTAACTGTATAGACCCCGTCTTTTGTGTGAATATAGCTTCTGACACCCTTGCCGCCTTCTATGTAACGTATGCTGTCCTCGGCTATATAGTAATTGGAATTGTTCTTGCCTGAGAAAACAAGCTTTTTGACATTCACTCTGTTGCCGAATAAATCTGCAAGACTTTGGTCAGCTGTTTCCGAAACAAGAGGATGGTTTTTTGCTCCCACTTTTCCGTAAAGCACGTCTGAAACGTGAATGAGAGGTGACTTCCACTGATACTCCCCGTTCACCTTTTTGCGTCGGCTGACAATTATCATATGCTGGTCATATCTGACCACCTTGCCGTCAGGATAGTATGTATATAATTCGTATGTTGCAATAAGGAGAAAAACCTCAGCCTTCAGAGGAATAAGCTTGGTGTGAAGGTTTTCGATGTTGAACCTGAGCTTATTTTTAAACTTTGAAAATGCGTTTATGAAATTTTCCTTTCCCTGAATTTTCTGCCCCGTCATAGGGCCGTACCAGACGAAATTATCATCCAGGTAATCGGCAAAGCTGACGTTTCCCTTATTATAGAAATCAAGAAGGGCATCAACACAGAACTGCTCCAGAACATTGTTAAACATATTGTTTCCTCCAAGGTGGTTTTCTTTTACCTACGATACCACATAAACAAATCAAAGTCAAGGAAATACCCGTTATCCATTTAATATTTCGGTCATATTTTTATTGCTATTGAATGTTTTTAAGCTTTATTATATAGTTTATGAAGACAAAATTTCCAAACTGAACAGTTTGTGTTTGTTTTGTTAAATAACCGAAATCAGGAGTCAGATAATGAAGGTAAAAGTAAATTACGAAGGTCCCGAAAAGAAATATATGCTCCCCCCCCGAAAAGCAGTCCTGCTATGAGTATCTTCAGGAATGCTATGCACGTATCAGCGCAGATATAGGCGACTATACAGCCTTTGTCAGTGTTGACTGCGAAACAAAAATATCAAAGCTATTTGAGGATATCGAAAAGCTGGCAGCCTTCCTCGTTTCCGAAGGCTTCAGAAAGGGCGACGTTTATACAATTCTTCTGCCAACCTCAGCTCACGCCTTTACGAGCTTTTATGCTCTTAACAAGCTGGGCATTATTGCAAACATCGTTCACCCCCTTACTCCCCCCGAAAGCCTCAAAGACATACTTGAGCTTACGAAGTCTAAGGGAATTTTCATTCTCGACAGAGCTGCCGCTGCGTATGCTGATATACTGAAAAATACACATACAATAGTTTGTTCGACCAATGACTATACATACGGTCCGATCAAGGCATACGTCGCTGCTCAGGATGCAGAGCTTTCCGATGTGCCCGAGGGTAAAAACATCCACCGTTTTGCCGATATTATGAAGGGCAAATACGTCAGTGTTCCCACGGTCACCGAACCCTACAAGGAAACTATGATTTATCTTCACGGCGGCGGTACAACGGGAAAAAGCAAGACAATCCGGCATTCAAGCTATTCTCTGAACTACCTTGCCTATTCATTCTTTCTTCTTGATAAGGATCACGATTACGGTAACTCGTATAATCTTTGCGTACTCCCCTGCTTCCATGCATACGGTCTCGGCGGTGCTATGCACTATGCCCTCTGCAACGCATACAGCGCAATCGTAATGCCCAAGTTCGATGCATATGAGGCAAATGAAAAAATCAGAAAATACAACGTTCAGGAAATCCTCGGCGTTCCCAATATGTTCAAGAAAATGTATGAGGCAGACAACTTTATAAATGAAGGACTGAAAAATCTTAACTTTGTATCCTGCGGCGGCGATATCGTCAGTGAGCACTTCATCGAGGAATTCACTAAAGCTCTCCACGATAACGGAAGCAATGCAGCTCTCTGCAGAGGATGGGGTCTGACAGAAATGTGTGCCATAGGCACAACCAACAGCTGGATTTATACCAAGCCAAACAGTGTCGGCGTTCCTGTTGAAAGTGTTGAGGTTCAGATTGTTGACGAGGACGGAAACGAGCTTGATTACGGTGTTCTCGGTGAAATTACCCTCAGAGGAGAAATGATGATGAACGGCTATCTCCCTGACGGTTATGTTAAGGATGACGGCATCTGGACAGATAAAGACGGCGTAAAATGGATACGCACCGGTGATATGGGTATGCTTGACGAGGAAGGTTTTCTTTACTTCCTTGGCAGGAAGAAAAGAATTATCATTATTTCAGGCTATAATGTTTATCCCCATACTATCGAACAAAAGCTGGCAAGGCTCGATTATCTCCTTGAAACCTGTGCTGTTCAGGGCTATGACGAAAACGGTAAGCCCTGCGTAAAGCTTTGCATAGTTCTCAAAAATCCCGAAGAGAATCACGATGAAATCAAGGAAAAGGTTCTTGATTTCTGCAAAGAAAATCTTGACCACTTCTCAGTTCCCAGGAAAATTGAAATTCTTGATGCACTTCCCAGAACAAAGGTTGACAAAATCAACTTCCTTGCCATCTCCGATGCAGCCCCCGAAGGCGCTCCCGCAAACGTATAAATTATTAAATCGACTCTGTGCCCTACACGGCATAAGAGTCGATTTTTCACAGCACTCGTAATACTTATTAATATAACCTGTTATTCATTTATTTAAAAAATGCTTTAATTTATAGCTATTGAAAATCTGATGCAAGGTATTGTATAATTTGTACAAATAAATAAACTATTTCAAGGAAGGCGAAAAGTATGTTGAAATCAATGTATGAAGGACCCAAAGAAAAATACTTAGTTAAGCCGGGCGACCAGTCCTGCTATGAATATCTTAAGGAGTGTCACGCAAAAATCAGCGCTGAACACGGTGATTACGGCGCATTTGTAAATCTTGACAGTGAAACAAAGATGTCACAGTTTTTTGCAGATGTTGAAAAGCTTGCAGCATATCTTGCATCTCAGGGCTTTAAGAAGGGCGATGTATTCTCCATCTTCCTTCCCACCTCAGCCCACGCTTTCGTAGCTTTCTATGCTCTCAACAAGCTCGGTATCATCACAAGCTTTATCCATCCTCTTACTCCTCCCGATGCTCTTGCAAAGATCCTTGCTCACACAAAGTCAAAGGGTATGTTTATCCTTGACAGATCATCTGCATATTTCGGTCCCGTAATGAATACTACTCACACAATCGTCTGCTCAACAAGCGATTATGTTTACGGCCCCATGAAGCCCTATGTGGTTGCTGATGATGCTCAGAACTCAAAGGTGCCCGAGGGTGAAACAATTTACAGATACAGCGAAATTATGGCAGGCGAATACGAGCCTGTGGAAACATTGAAAAATCTCGGAAAAGAAACTATGCTCTATATGCACGGCGGCGGAACAACCGGCAAGAGCAAGACAATCCAGCTTTCCTCCTTTGCACTCAATTCACTTGCTCATTCTCTTTATCTCGTTGACAGAGACCATGCATACGGAAACTCATATAACCTCTGTGTTCTTCCCTGCTTCCATGCATTCGGTCTCGGCGGTGCGATGCACTATGCAATCTGTAACGCATATACAGCTATCGTAATTCCCAAGTTTGATCCCGAAAAGGCAAACGATTACATAAAGAGATACAACGTTCAGGAAATCCTCGGTGCACCTCTTATGTTCAGAAAAATGTATGACGCTCCCAACTTCGATAACGAAGGTCTCAAGAACCTCAATCTTCTCTTCAGCGGCGGTGACATCGTAAGCGAAGACTTCATTAACGCTTTCAACAGCAGAGTTGCTAAGAACGGCGGTCACGCTATTCTCAACAGAGGCTGGGGTCTTACAGAAATGAGCGCAATCTGCTCAACAAATACTCCCGAATATTACAGAGCTGAGTCAATCGGTATGACTCTCCCCTTCATTGAGGCAGCAATCCGCGACCACGACGGCAAAATCGTTCCCTACGGCACACTCGGTGAAATTTCACTCCGCGGTGACACAATGATGAACGGCTACCTTCACGATGACGTTATCCACGATGACGGTATCTGGTATGACGAAAACGGTGTTGCATGGATCCGCACAGGCGACCTCGGTTCAATGGATGAAGACGGTTACTTATACTTCACAAGTCGTCAGAAGAGAATTATCGTTATTGCAGGCTACAATGTATATCCCTACAATATGGAACAGGAGCTTAACAATATCGATTACATCCGCGAATGCTGTGCAGTTCAGGCATTTGACGAAAACGCAAAGCCCTGCGTAAAGCTTTGTGTAGCTCTCAATCCCACAGAAAAGTCAGAGGAAGAAATCAAGGCTGAGCTTATTCAGTTCTGTGCTGACAAGTTCGACCAGTTCTCAGTTCCCAGAAAGGTTGAAATCCTTGAAAGTCTCCCCAGAACAAAGATGGAAAAGATTGACTTTATGGCAATGACAGAAACTGAGCCCGCTATGGCTTAAGTTTAATCTTGATACAGAAAAAGACGGCGTAAGCCGTCTTTTTTCTTTTCTTAAGATAGCGGCAGTCGAAACAACAAGCCTGAAATGCCGCAATTTCACGCATCTTCGAGGCTTTTTCTCCTCAAAATACGCCAGTATTCCTTCGTCGAAGAAAACCCCGAATATCCGCAAACTTGGGTATTTCAGGTTCTTCGAAGTTTAACACGAGGATATTTTTGTCATATCAAGGCAAAAGGTGAAGCCAATACTTGCGTATTAGCGAGACTTTTAACGCAGATATGGCGGAAATAGTCCGTGTTAAACCTTGTTGTTTCGACTGCCGCTATCTTAAATTTATGCTTTACCGTCCCATTCACAGAGAAACTCATCAACAAAGCTTTTCATAAAGCTGTCCCTTTGCTCCGCAATTTCCTTAGCTGTTTGTGTATTCATAAGATTTTTCAGCAAAAACAGCTTTTCATAGAAATGATTAAGAGAGGTGGAATTGCTGTTTCTGTATTCTTCCTTTGTCATATTCATTTTCGGAGGAATATCAGGATTATACATCTCTCTGTTACGGCTGCCGCCAAAGGCAAAAGCCCGTGCTATACCGATTGCACCGATGGCATCAAGTCTGTCGGCATCCTGAACACATCTGCCCTCAATACTTTCAGGTATGCTCTCCCCTGTTCCCGAAAAGGAAATCTGACCTATTATTCTGCAAACCTTATCTGCAACAGCGTCATCAACACCGTTTTCACGCATAAACCTTCGGGCATTATCTTTGTTTTCACTCGTTCCGGGCGACAGCTTCGCATCGTCAACATCGTGAAGTATTGCTGAAAGAGAAACAACCGTAAGGTCTGCTCCCTCCCTCTCAGCTATACTGATTGCGGTTTTATATACCCTCTCCGTATGAAAATAGTCGTGTCCTCCGAAATCGTTGCTGAATACGTTACGGGCAAATTCAAGGGCATTTTCAATTAAAGTGTTTTTCATAATGTCACCAATTAAATATACATAATATAAAAGGGAGTCTGAGAGAGACACTTCATAAAGAAGTTGTCTCTCTTGCTTTATATTTCAACCAAACAAATGACACTTTACACAGAGAATGTGAAAGTGTCATAGTGGGTTACATACTTTGAAAAAGATAAGTACTTGCCGAAAACAAATAATACCTTTTTCGGCAGGTAAAGTGATATTGCAAACTATCGTTTGCAGTTATATTTTTGCCAAGTGGCAAAAGTTATATTAAACCCTTTCGGGTTTAGTGGTATTATATTCGCCTATAAAACTGTCCGAAGGACAATATCACGATGCATAGCATCATATCACTGCGGAGCAATATCACTCGCCGTAAGGCGAATATAACTGAGGCGCGCTTCCTTACGGAGTGCGCCTCGATGACTCCCTTTTTAATTTACTGCTTAGCACCGTTGTCAAACATTTCAAGAACCTTTACACTTGCTGCGAAGCAATCTGCAAGACATGACTTGTTGAGTGCATCGGGTGTATCAAGTCTTGTGTGATAGAAATCAGGAAGAGCGTGGTTAAGTGCAGTGATACCTGTTGAACGCATACCTGCCTGAGCAAACGCTGCTGAATCTGTTGCACCGCCGAGAGGAGGAACCATACCCTTGCCGCAAGGAATACCGAGCTCCTGACAAGCCTCATAGAACAGATCTCCCACTTCCTTATCCGTCTTAACGGTAGCATTAAGGTCACGGTAGTTTACGCTGAGATGCTCATTCTGTGTGATTGTATCGTATGAATAAACAAATGTGGGAACATCGTTAAATTCATCCTTATGAGCTTCGCACCAAGCCTTTGCACCACGAAGACCTGCTTCCTCTGAGCCTGTGAGAACAACACCGATTTCTGTGTTTTCAAGCTCAATGCCTTCATCCTTGAGAGCCTTGAGAATTGCAAGACCCATATAGCAGCCTGAAAGATTATCGTTGGCACCGTCAACAACTCTCTTCTTGTTCCACATAAAGTAGAGACCGAACCAGAAGGGAACAAAGATGAGACCCCATCTGCCGCAGGTTGTAAGAACACCGTAGTATTCTGCACCGAGAGCGATCTTGAGAATTGAAAGAACAAGAACATAGAGGGCTCCGATAAAGCATACTATCATATGAATATCAAATCCGAGATATGTAAACTTATACTTGAAGGGCCATTCCCAAGCTGCATCGGGATGTCCGTTGAAGATAATTCTGCGCTTTACTTCACCTGTGGGCTTCTTGAAGCCGGCGACATTGTGGCCTGTCTTTTCCTTGAAAACCTTGTCAACGAACTTCTTGTAAAGACCGAACTGAAGAACACAGATTCCGAGACCGAGAATAATGCAAATAATTGAAACAATGGGATTTAAGAAATAAGCTGCAAATGCGATAAAGCAGAATGTGATTGTGAAATAAATCCAACCGTAGAATGAACCGGGATTTTCCTTGAAGGGTTCAACCTTAACGTCTACACAGCCGAGATCCTTCATAATTTCTCCCATATATTCGCATGAAAGCTTTTCACCTTCACTGCCGGGGCCACGCTTGGGAAGATTGTTACAGATATGGGTTATATCTTCAATCATATAATCAGCGTATTTGTCTTTTTTGTCGATAATTGATTTTAAATTCATAATTTCCTCCTGAAAGATAAACATTTGTTGATATTTTATAACATTTAGTGCCAAAAGTCAATACAAACGACCCTTTAACAATTAAATTTTTACAGCTCGTCAATCGCTTTGACCAAGGCCTCTACTGCTACCCTTTCGGTTGCCCAGCTTGTGCAGAATCTTACGATTATTCCGCCGTTTTCTGTCTGACCCCAATAGGATGAGGCAAAGCTCTCATTCAGCTTTTCGTGCTGCTCACGGGTAAGAACGGGGAACTGCTGATTTGTATAAGAATCATAAAACATTCCGATGCCCTTTCTTTCAAAGGCACGTCTTATCTGCATAGCATATTCGTCAGCCTGCTTGGCAAGAGTGAAATATAAATCATCCTCAAGCATTGTCTTGAACTGTATGCCGAGAAGTCTTCCCTTTGCAAGTAAGCCTCCGTGACGCTTGATTATGTAATTGAAATCCTTTTTGATGCTTTCTCTTGAAATCACAAGGGCTTCACCGAAAAGAAGTCCCTGCTTGGTTCCGCCGATATAAAAGGCATCACATATTTCAGCCATATCCGCAAGAGTAAGGTCGCTTTTCTCACTCATAATGCCGTATCCCATTCTTGCGCCGTCAACAAACAAGGGCATATCGTATTTATCGCAGATTTTTCTGATGCCGGCAAGCTCCTGCTTTGAGTAAAGCGTTCCGTTTTCCGTGGGATGTGAGAGATAGACCATTCCCGGCTGAACCATATGGTTATAGGTCGGGTCCTCCCAATGATCCCTGCAGAGCTTATCAAGCTGCTGAGCAGTTATTTTACCGTCAGCTGAGGGTATGGGAAGCACCTTATGACCCGTTGCCTCGACTGCTCCTGTTTCGTGAACATTTATGTGACCCGTTGAAGCGCTGACAACGCCCTGGTGCGGTCTTAATACCGCTGAAATCACCGTTGCATTGGTCTGCGTTCCTCCAACGAGAAAGTATACGTCGCTTTCGGGAGCATTGCATTTTTCTTTGATAAGCTCCCTTGCTCTTTGGCAGTATGCGTCCTCGCCGTAGCCCGCTGTCTGCTCAAGGTTTGTTCTTACAAGCTCCTCTAAAATCCGTGGATGAGCTCCCTCGGTATAGTCACATTCAAATCTGAACATAGTTTATCCTCGCTTCATTAAATATCAAAGGTGCTGTATCCGAATACAGCACCTTTATTTTATCCGAAAACACAGAGAAATGCAATACAAATATCCTCATAAAGCATAAAAAGGGACTGAGATTCAATAACGCCGAGATCCGATAAGACAGATCTCGGCGAAATATCAGTCCACTGTTTTAATTATTCATCAATGTGAGCAAAGAAGAATTCTTTTCTTTCTTCTGTGTTAATAACGGTTACGGGCTTGATCTGATTGAGAATCTTGCCCTGCTTCTTGAGCATATCCTTATAATCTTCATATGTATTCTTATGAAGAAGTGTTACCTTTGCCTCACCGAGCATACCCCAACGGCGATATTTGAAGTATTTTTCGTTGCTTTCACTGAGCCACTTATCAAGACATGCTGAAACCTCGGGAAGTCTTGCCTTATCGAAGTCTCCCTCAACCTCTGCAAACATCACATAGCGAACGGGGTCGCTTTCCTTATCGTCATAGAAGCTGTATCCCTTGAAGGAAATTCCCATTTCTTCCTGAACCTTTGCTGCTGCCCAGTCAACCATCTGAGTTGTTGTCTTTTCATTGGCAACGTTCATAGCAAGGTTGTTTCTGTAAAGGAATTCAATCTTAGGTGTCTTGTTATAATAGCCTGTTACACGGACAACGTCTTCAATCTGGTAACGGTAAAGACCTGAGAAGTTTGTTACGATAAGCTCGTATTCCTTGCCTACCTCAACCTCACCGATTGTGAGAGGTCTCTTCCAATCGGGGTCATCCATGGGAATAAACTCAAAGAAGATTGAACGGGGAAGAAGCACTGCATCGTTTACGTCAAGCTCAACGGGCATTGCCATATAGCCTTCAGCGGCAGCGTAACCCATATTGTGAATGGGAGCGTCGCCGATGTGCTTTCTGAGCTTCTGAACATAAAACTTGAGGTTTGAACCAACCATACCGTAGGACCATGCGAATTTAGGCCAGATTCTCGGTGCGATAGGATCATCAAAGCCCTTTGCACATTCTCTGCGGATTTCCTCTGCACGCTTGGGCATAGGCTTGAACTTCTTGTTCCATTTTTTACGGAGATCGTCAGGACACTTGATGCTCGGGTCGATTGTACCCTTTGCAATGTCGTTACAGATAAGTTCCCAATTCTGCTCAAGGTAATCAAACATACCCGTAAGAAGGGTTACAACCATTGAGCCGAGGAAGGATACGTCTTTTCTCTGCAAAGCAAAACGAAGGTGGAAATATGTTGAATCAACAGCATCCTCGTTTTCGGGATACATAAAATCGTTTGGAGTTGTCATAAAGAACCTTGAAATGGGCTTGAGGTATGTGAAGGGAACCTGTCCTGCACCGTTACCCATTTTTCCGTCTCTCATCTTATGACCTGTGAGAAGAACAGCAACGGGGCCGATCTGCTTGGGGAACTTCTTGCCGTGCTTATTAAACCAGAGCTTTGCACATGCGGGAGTTGCGGCAAAACCCATCGACTGCATATTGAAAAGTGCCTTTGCTGACTGAGGAAGAATCTTGGGCTTACCGACTGAGCCTGACGATGTGCAGTATCTGACACATTTTCTTGCCATCATAAGATTTTCTTCGCCGTCAAGCATACGCTCAACGTAATCAGCGTATGTATCATAGTTTGAAAGAGGAACTATTCTCTGGAAATCCTCAACAGAATGAACATCCTTGAAGCCGATCTTCTTACCGTACTCGGTGTCCTTGTTTTCATCCATAATCTGCATAAGAATCTGCTCCTGTGTTTCAACAGGAATCTGAGTGAAATGGTTAACACCCTTGAGAACCATATTGCCCAGTAATACGCCAAAATCGGAAATTGCCATTTGTACATCTCCTTTAAAACATTATAAATTTCGGTTAATTATACCATATATTGCTTTTCGGTGTCAATATGATACACAATTAAACATACAGTTTAATTAACAATATTAACATTTAATTCACAAAACCGCAAAACGGATTGCAAGCCTGAGCACATACAGAGACCTGACAATCCGTTTGTTTTATTATGTTAAGACAGCGGCAGTAATCTTATCCGAAAATTGATGTTATAAACGAAATAATAAGTTCAATATAAGAAAGCACGGTTTTCAGTATTACAGCGAGCTTGCTGTTGGAATCGAGGAATTTGTCAGAACCGTAATCAAGAACGTTTTCGTCATCCTCAAACTCAAGATACTGAGGGAAATTACCATAGGCAAATATGCTCATCTGTCCGTCATATCTTGCAATGGCAAGAAGAAGCTCGTCAACACATTCGGGAAAGCTGAAGTGGTCAACACCCTTTACAAACCAGGTACAATCGGGTATAAGGGCTGTTGAAGCGTCAATCTGCTTTTCAGGAGAAATATAGAAGCCGTCATATGCTGCGTTCTTAATATAGCTCTCACTGAAGGTTTCGTTTGCCTTTGTTGCAGTTGCACCCAAAGAAGCTCTTTCAACCTCAACAATACTGTCTCCAAGGAAGTCCTGACCCTCAATAACCGGTACGAGCTGACTGCCGTATTTGGTGATGTTTGCATAACGCACACCGTCATTGAAGGCATCCATCAGCAGTTCTTCAACACGAAGCTGAACCGTATAGTGATAGAAATCTGTCTTTTCAATAAGCTTTTCGTATTTCTTCCATTTGTTCAGATCCATACCGTAGGCAAAATCGAGAGCTGCTTCGTAATGCTCGTCATCAACCATACTCCAATAGCCCGGCATTGTTCCGAAGGTTTCCATAAGAACTCGGGGGATAACATCATCTCCCACCTTTTCGAGAATCTTATTTACGCTCCATGTACCTATCTGTCCCACAAGCTCATTTCTTGAAGCGCCGATAGCCTCCTTAATAGGATTCTTACCACCGAAAAGATCGGCAAGATAATAATCAAGTCCCTCTGCATTAACGTTGATTTCACCGCAGAAAATTTCACTGCAGACAATCGAGCCTGTTGCAGTTGAGCAATAAAGAATGCAGTTATCAACGGCATCGTGACCGTATTCACTGAGATATGTTGTAACAAGGTTACAGCCGTAGCAACGGCTTATAAGAACACACTTTTCAGCCCCGGTTACTTCAAGAACCTCATCTATGTACTGATCAAGTATTTCTGCATTGTGGAACATATCAAGACGCCAGTCATAGTGGAAGGTATAATCGTAAAGTCCGTATTTTCCGCCCTTCTTTGTATCGTAAAGCGGGGTTTCGGGCCACTCCCAGGCAATGCCGCTACCGTCTGAGGCTTCGCCGTTTTCGTCAAGAGCAAGACCCTGAAACATACTGATTACTACCTTATAAAGAGCCTCACCGTATTCTTTCCAAGACTCATCGGCTGCACTCTGGTCGCCGCTGAGCTCACCCATAAGTGCGTCGCTGAGGGCCGGAACAAGCTCCTCAGTCAACACCTTAGTGTCCATCTTATCCATTGAAGGCGGATAAACAGTTTCGCTGGACTTGTCTCCTTTGACCTTGTAAATAGTGTCAACCTTTCCTATAACGTAAACAATAGGATAAATTTCACCCTCAGTTGCAAGATATTCATCCTCAGTAATTATACTGTCCGTTGTTTCCTCGGCAAATGCAAAAATACCCGTAGGCATAAGCATCAGGCAGACCAACAAAACCGAAATCAGTGATTTTATTCTTTTGTTCATTTTATCACTCCCGGAAAAACCGTATAACACGGTAAATTAATTTAATACTTTTGAATTATATCACAATATATTGTTCTTTTCATTAACTGATAATTAAATATTATCAGTCAAAGCAACGGCTGCACGCCGTATAGCCCTTTGATTTTGCATAAGAATATGTAACTTTTTTCTTGTTTGTCTTAATATAAGAGCAATTCTTTCTGTGGTATTTGTTTCCTTTGGGCGAAATATAAATCTTATCATTGCCCGAAAGCCTTGTTCTCACCCTGAGCACCTTGCTGTATCTGCCGTAAAGCTTTTTGCTTTTCAGCTTACATACTGCCCTTACTCTGAACTTATATTCTTTGTCCGAGCTGAGCTTTTTGACTGTGAATTGAGTTTTCTCCGTGGAGCCTGCAAGCTTCCACTTCCCGTTCACGTATCTGTATACTCTGTATTCCGTTGCACCGGTCACTCTGCTCCATGTAAGCGTTACCGTACCCGATGTTTTCTTTTTCACCTTGAGGCTTTTAACCTTTTCAGGTCTGATATAAAAATATTTAACGGCTTCACCGCAGAAATTGCCCTTGCCCTTGACAATTACCTGAGCCTTGCCCGACTTTTTATTGTTTTTATAGCTTACGGTGTAATCTCTGCCCTCTTTAAGCACTTTTCCGTTAAAGGTAACGGTTACGGACGGCTTTTTGCTTTTACCGCTAAAGGTTGCTTCGGTATAGCTCAGTTTAATTTCCGCATTGGAAATATTGCAGGGCAGAATGTCAAAGTATCTGTAAACCGTAGGACAGCTGTCATTGACGTCGTCAACCATAATAACAGCCCTGCCTGCATTAACGTTATTGGTATAAGTGACAAAATAATTCTTGCCCTCAGTCAAATGCCTTACGTTTACTTCGGGACAAATTGCTCTGCCCGTATATATTGCCGTGTCAAAGTCTATACTTACATCCTTGTCGCTTATATTATAAGCTGATACAGCAAGTGTAAAGCAAAATGCAAGAAGAAATATGACAACACCTTGTTTTGCTGATCTGTTCAACATCACATTTCTCCGTTATTCTATAATTTCACAGCCGCTTTTCACGGGTCTGCAAATATAGGTTTCATCTATTGATTTTTTCAGCTCTGCGTATGCATTTTCGGCATCCTTATCATTATAGAAAATGCCGAAAACCGACGGTCCGCTTCCACTCATACACGCTGCCCTTGCGTTATGCTTGCGCATTACTCCCTTGATATATGCTCTGTCACAAACCTCAATAACCTGCTCAAAGACGTTATTTGTAAGTAAGCAGATTTTATCAAGATCCTTTTCCAGAACAGCTCTGAGCATTCCCGTATTATCGGGGTGACGGATACGGTCAGAGTTTTCGTCATATGTCTTATATGCGTTGCCCGTGGGAACGTCCTGCTCGGGCTTACAGATGATAATACTGCAGTCAGGCATCGGCGGAAGCTCGGAAAGCACGTCTCCGATATTCTGAGAAAGCCTTGTTGAGCCGAAAATACAGAAGGGAACATCTGCACCTACTCTGAGTCCGATTTCAACAAGCTCAAGATATGAAAGCTCTGTGCCGTATATCTTATTGAGTGCAACAATAACCGCCGCACCGTCAGCACTTCCTCCTGCAAGTCCTGCGGCGTGAGGAATACACTTTTCTATTGTGATTTTTATGCCGCTGTTCTTGACACCTGTAAAGGTAAAAAAGCTCTCAGCAGCTTTATAAGCAATGTTTCTTTCATCAGTAGGTACTCCCTCTTTGTCACAGACAATTTCGATTTTTTCACCTTCGATTTTCTCCACCGTAACCGTATCATAGAGTCCCACCGATTGCATTATCATAAAAAGACTGTGATAACCGTTTTCAAGCTTTGACAGAATGTCAAGCAACAAATTGATTTTTGCATAGGCCTTAATCTTTATTTTCATATCTTCACCTCAAAAAGAAACTTCTGCTTGTATTGTAACACACAAACAGAAGTTTTTCCACATTTTATTGAAAATTGTATTCATCCAGAGAACAAAAGGTATACCCCTCAGCCTCAGCCCAATCTATAATTTCACCAAGAGCATCGGCATTGTCACGGGAAACGCTGTGAAGAAGTATAACTGCACCCGGATGCAATCTTTCCGTAACGGTCTCCACCGCATACGCCTTCCCCTTTATATTGTTAATATCCCAATCGGAATATGCAACTGACCAGAAGCTGCTGACGTATCCTATTGAGTTTACGGCATCAAGAGCGCTTTCATTATACTCGCCTGCCGGAAAACGGAAGTATTTAGCTGCATAGCCGAAATTCTCTCTCAGATAATTTTCACATTCCTCTATTTCCTTGACCATTTCGCTGCGTGTTATATCTGCAAAGGACGGGTGGCTTGCCGAATGGTTGCCCACAATATGTCCTTCCTTTATCATTCTGGCAATAAGCTCAGGCTGCTCCTTTATGTGATGAAGGGTACAGAAAAATGCTGCAGGAACCTCCTTTTCGCTCAGCGTGTCAAGTATTCTTTCCGTAAGATTATCGTGTTCATATCCGCAGTCAAAGGTCAGATATAACACCTTTTCTTCACTTTTTGTATCAACGGTAAAGGCTCCGTATTTATCAAAGGTTTTCTGAAATTCCAGAACAGTGTGATGCGCCTTACCTCCCGATGCAGGTCCGTGGGAATGGCTGATTTTCTTTGTGGGCAATCCCCTTTCATTGTTCGGATCGGTAACGTTGTAGTGCACATTTTCCAGAGGCTCTAATCCCGTATAAGTCGAAGCTGACGGATTTTCAGAGCCGAGAAATATTTTATTGCTTTGCTGTTGCGTCGGTGCAAGTATATCATCCGCCATAGGTTCGGGGACAGCTTTTGTAGTTTCTGAAGTTGTTTCTGTTGAGGGTGTTGTTGTTTCCGGATTAAGATTTCCTCTTGCACAGGCTGAAAAAAGCAGCAAAATAATTGTTACAGATAATATTATTTTAGTGTTTTTTGTCATCGAAAAATCTCCTTTTAATCTTATGTATCCGGTTTATGCAGGAGGGTGGCGGGCAGCGAAGCGGGCGCTGACCGAAGGTCAGCGCTGTTTTCAGCCGAAGGCTGAAAACGATTTGCGGCTTCGCCGCAAATCACGCTTCGCATCAGACTCCTCTCCTGCACTTACTTAAACATATACTGAATATCGTCAAGAAGCGTTTCCATGGTTTTAAGGCTCTTAGCAGCCTTCTTTTTAAGCATCTTCTTAGGGTTCGGACTCATCATTGTCTTACCGAGTGCAAGACCTGCACCGCCGACAGCTAGACCGAGACCGACACCGGCAACAATTCCGGAAATATTTCTGCTCATCCTTTTCACTCCTGTTTGTTTTTTCAGACTTTTGTCCGTAGCATTATTTTGTCCTTACGTGATGAAAATATAATTTGAAAATTCATCAAAAAAATGCACACAGGTTATTTTTCAAGGTCTTCTATACGGTGATTTGCGACCTTGATTTTTTCTTCGAGCTGATACATTCTTTCCACAACGCTGTTATGCTTATCGACCTTCTTTTCAAGCTGTTCTATACGGTATACCGTAAGCTTATTTGAGGTCATTATGCCTATAACAGAGCCAAAGACGGTTCCTATAAGGGATATTGCTGCAACAATAACCGTTTCGCTCATTTTCCCGCCTCCTTCAGATACCCGGATGCAGCATAATAATGTCTGCCGTTATATTTTACCTTATACCATATATGTCCGTCAGCTTCTATTTTCAGGTCGTTTACGGCAACCTTCAGCATCGTTGCTATCCTGACGGTATCAACCTTTTTGCCTGAAAGACCGGGCTTTGTGCGGATATTCAGGTTTGCTATGGTCATATAGCTTGCATACTTTATACCGAGATAGCCGTAAAATGATTTTCCTATTGAAGCAGACATACTTTTCTTTTCGTCGCCGTACCATTTTTTCAGTCTGTAATTGACATCAATATGGGTAGAATACTCGTTTCCTCCGCTTCGGTATCCGATTCCCTTTACCCCGATATCCTCAAGATAAAGTACGATGTACCTTGACTTTATTTTGTTTCCGTTTTTATCATAGGCAATAAAATCTGCCGCCTTACCCTGAACGTGATTACCTCTGCCCTTGCCTCCGACACGCTTGTCGTGCTTTGCCGTTCTGTATCCGCTTACTATATTTATTTTCGAGCAATCAAAGTGGTCAAACACCTGCTCAAGAACCGAAATGAGTTCACTTTCTATGAGTATTTTATCGGTTCCGTCCTTACAACGGAACTCCCTGACCTGAAAATGCGGTGACAGCTTTTTGTTTCCGTCCTTTTTTAAAGAATACGACTTAACTGACATTTTCAGCACACTCCCCCAGATTCATCACCGCCGAAAGCCCGGCTGCAAGAGAGGAAACCACGGCAGACATAACAAGCTTTTCGTTGATATCGTTCTCCGTAACAAGCACAAACTGACCTGCAAGGGTGCTGAGAAATGCCTGAAAAAACGTTCTCAGACCTCGGTAAAGCCACGGTCTTGATTTGATATACTCAATCATTTCTTCTCCCCCTTATTACGCATCTGTGCCCCACACCTCAAAGGATGTACCGGTAAGAATATTTGTTGTTGATGTGGCACTGGGAGTAAAGACCAGTTTCAGGCTGGTAAGTGTCTCATCAGTAAGGGAAGAAGTTTCATTGCAGACAAGCATTCTGTGAACATCACCGTCATCCTTATCCTGCCTGAGACACTTGTTTTTCCATCTTCCGTGTTCTCTGGTGGAGGTAAAGCTGCCGAAAACCGTCTTGGCCTGCTCCATAAAGAACTGACAGTTCATAAGCAGAGTTCCTTCACTGTCAATATTTGCGGCATTTGCATAAAACTTTACATCAATGCTTTTACCCATAGCAATTGTTCTTTTGACGTAAATCGCCAAATCCTTGAGGGCAAACGGCTTTCCGCTGCTGTCAAAAGCAATGAAAACAGATTCAATCATCTTTCCCGTGCTGTCAAACTTAACGTCTACGTTTTCGATAACCTTTGATGAATTTATCGGTGCAGTAAACTTTATAAGCTGTCGGGGAGTGCTTTTTTTCTGAAACTCTTCTGCCAGCGAATCAACGTATTCGTTAGTTGCATACGCCTTCAGCTCTCTGTCCCTGCTGAAAAATCCTGCATCATTTTCAAGGTCACTTGTTTTGGTAGGAATTTTTTCCGTTATTTCTCTTACGATTTCTTCCTTGAATCTTTCCATAAATGCAGGATTGTATTCAAGAAAATCACGCTGATAGTCAACCGAAGGTTCAACAATCATTGTGAGCTTCTCGGAGTAATACTTGATTTCTCCCTCATCATCGGAAAACGCAAGCTGAATAAAGAAGGTGCCGGCCTTCTGTGTGTATCTTTCGCTGATATGCCATACAGCTGACATACTGTCAACATTTGCTACGTATTCAAGCTCGTTACCCGTAACTATTGCATCACCGCTTGAAATAAGCAATGTGGGCGTAAGCGAAGTCAGGTCTATCCCATCTATAACGTTGGGATGTGAATATGTAACGTTTGTAACCATATTTTCAAACTGCCTGACGGTAAATGTTTTTGTTGTCAAATTTTGACTTATGAATAAGTAATCCATTTTTCTTTCCTTTCTCAAATAAAAGATTAAACAGCCTTCACACGCATACCAAAGCGTATGAAAGCTGTCTTGAGCCTTTACAACCGAGAGGTTTTCCTCTCAATTTCTATTATATGAGCAAAAAAACAAAATGTCAATACTTTTTAGAACATTTGTTCACCATTTCAACCTGTGCAGCTCACCCTCGCATAATAAATCAGGATAATCCCACTGCCTGAGCACCTCATAAACTCCTATTGCAACAGAATTTGATAAATTGAGGCTTCTTGAATCGTTTATCATGGGAATACGGACACAGTTATCCTTGTTTTCCTTGAGCAGTTCCTCAGGTAAGCCTGCAGTTTCCTTGCCGAAAAACAGATAACAGTTATCCGGATACTCAATATCGGAATGGATGTTAAGTGCCTTCGTTGTAAAATAATAAAAGCTACCGTCTTTGTTCTTTTCAAAGAAATCATCAAGATTTTTGTAATAGGTTATATCGAGCAGGTGCCAATAATCCAAGCCTGCTCTTTTCAGGTATTTATCGTCAATGCTGAAGCCCATAGGTTCAATTATATGCAGACCTGCGCCTGTTGCCGCACAGGTTCTTGCTATATTTCCCGTGTTCTGCGGAATTTCAGGCTCCACAAGAACAATATTTAACTTTGCCATATTAATCGTCCTTTACTAATCTTCATCATCATACAAATCCGGATAAAAACCAAAATCTAAGGTTTTATCACGTTGATTGGGCGGAACGAATTTTAAAACACCTCTACGCTCCATATTTTCAATAATACTTGGTTCTCTTTTTTCTTTCACGACTCTTTCATATACCAATCTTTGAATGTAATACATCCCGGAAATCAAGAAAAAAGCGGCGTTCTTTGATATCAATCCAAAATAATACTCGCCTATAATATCCTGTGTATTTTCATAAAATGTTACATTTAAAACTTCTGTATCCATATCGTGTCGCAATTCAAAATTAGAAAAACCGCAAACATAATACTTATTTTCGTTGTCATTTTTTGGTTTTACAAAAGCCAAACAAAAATCAAAGCCCATTGTTTCGCATTCGGTAAGCCAGGCATGATATTTTTCAACGTCTTTTTCTTTCATCTTAAGTATGGTAAAGTACTTAAGTTTTCCCTTTTTTCTCTCTGCCATACAATACTTCAAGCATCTTTTTACGTCTATATCATCGGCTTCAACTCTAGGCATCCTGATTATCAATCCTTTGTTTTGAAAATAAAAGACACACAAACAAAAAGTGCGTCCGCAAGAGACGCACCGAAAAATGCATCTCGTTTGTTGCGACACAAAATCTAACTACCTATTTTGGGTATGATAAGATCGAGATACACTTTTACCAAAGTGTTTCCCAAAATAGATATAATATAAGATTTTATGTCGCAAAGATAATTTACCACATTTTCAATAAAAAATCAACATTTAAATAAAAAAGTGCGTCCGCAAGAGACGCACCGAAAAATGCATCTCGTTTTAGACTGCAACATCAAAAACATATTCTCACCATAAGATATAGTCAGAAGAGACACACTTTTACCCAAAGAGTGCCTTATAGTGAGAAAAATATACATTTTTGATGTTGCGAAAATAATTTACCACATTTTCAATAAAAAATCAACATTGAAATGCAAAAAAGGAGACCGAAGTCTCCTTTTAATTATTCAACGTTTGCAGTTTCTTCAACGGGAGCCTTTGATTTCTTAGCCTTCTTAGAAGCCTTCTTTTCAAGCTTAGCATTTTTCTTTGCTTCTTTTTCAGCTATCTTGTCGAGCTTCTTCTGCTCCTTCTTCTGGTGCTCCTTAATGATTCTGTCTTCCTTCTTTGCAACCTTTTCAGCCTTTGCAGCAGCCTTCTTATCAGCAACACGAGCCTTATACTTATCCTTAGCCATAACCTTCTTGAGCTGCTTCTCGTATGCTTCAATCTGGAATTCACCGAGCTTGAAGCTGAAGGGTCTGCGCTCAATCGAGTCATACATTTCGCTGACGATAACTGTGCTTGCAGTATCATTTATCTGGGTTGCAGCCATAACAATAAGCTCATTGCCTTCGGGAAGTGTAACCTTCTTTGCGCCCTTTACGTATAAGTCATATCTGAAGAAGAACAGCTGGTTTGCAACATTGTCACCCTCAGGAGAATGTGTATGTGTGCATTCCCAAGCGAGCTTATCTCTCTTGATGAAGGCTGTTTCCTTGAGATCATATAAATCCCAGCAGCCGATTCTTTCTTCAAGAGCCTGAACAGGAACAACAACCTCTTCATCATCTACCTTAAAGATGAAGTCGCCGTCACCTACAAGGCTGGCTGCTACGATTGAAAGTGTATCGCAGTCAACGTCAATTTCCTGACCGTCACAAATAAGTGCGTTGTTCATTGCGTTTGTTGTCTGACCGAGCTTGAAGTCTACGCCACCGCAGGTAATCTCTGCAGGGAAGATTTCTGCAGGAATTGAAACACCCTTTGTGGGGATAATTGTTGCTTCTCTTGCATCGTTTGAAGTAACAACGTCAACGTTGAAGGGAAGAGCAACAGACATCTGTGATGCCTTCTCTGATACTCTGCCGCCAACAAGCTTAACCGCAAAGGTCTTTACCTCATAGGGAGCAAGGTCGAATACAAGTCTGCCGTCATCAACAACAGCCTCACCCAGCTCTTCCTCTGAAGCGTATACCTCTCTTGCACTTTCAATGCCGTTGCCGAGGCTTATCTTAACATTTCTTGTTATTCTGTTTGCGCCTTCGTTTACACGGATGATGATTTCATCTGTATCCTCAGCCTTCTTGATAGCTCTGATGATAACGTTTTCGTCAGAGATTGTGCCGAAGCTGTATTCGCTGCCGAGAACACCTACGTGCTTATCTGTTACGAATACACCCATAGGCTGATTGAAGCATCTTGCATAGAACTGAGTTCCGTTTTCGTAGCCGCCGTGATGTGAATAGATACCGTAGCCGTAGCGGTTGATACCGAGATCCATCATACTCTGCATACTGTCGTCACGGTAGTTGTTCTTAGGTGTGAAGATAGCTGTCAGACGAAGTGTATTGTTGTCGGGCTTATCCCAACCGTATTTACTGTCGCTGAACACGGATACACCGTAATAATTCTTGCTGTCGCTGAGGTCTGCCCACTTCTGTGCAGGAACTTCATAAAGCTGCTTGTTTCTGTTGCCTCTGCCGATAACACCAAGACCGAGGTCGAAGGATGCAGTCTTTGAAGAAGCTGTAAAAGCAAATCTGTTCTTCAGGAGAGCTTTTGTTGTTCTCCAGTCGATTTCGTTCTGCACCTGAACGTACTTGCCGCCTGCAGCAAGTGATACATAGTATGTATAATCAGCGTGGTCTGTGTTCTGGCTTACCTTAACGGTAACTCTTGCGGGACCTCTTTCGATAACCTCTGTTATACCGTTACCTGCGAATTCCCAGGGTATACCCTTAACGTCCTTATAAAGGATTTCCCAAGCTGCATATTCCTTGCCGCCCTGAGCAAGCATTACGTGATAGCCGATGGGCTTTTTGAGCAATTCCTTGTTTGCAAGGGTCTTATCAATGATTGATGAAATATTACCGTTTTCGTCAATCATAATGAAATACTTTTCATTTTCAAGTGAACACTCACTTACTCTGAGAGTATTGTTTACGGGAGATCTTTCCTCAGAAATTCTGATATCAAATGCCTTGTAGCCGAGAGCAGGAACAGTTGCAACGAAAACAGCCTTTGCGCCTGTCTTTGTTCTGTCTGTAAGCTGACAGGGATACTCGTCACCCTTTGAGTCAAATACTCTGATGAATTCAATATCTTCACCGATAAGCTCAACCTCAACAGCCTCAGATCTTGTCTGTTCAAGAGAGTTGGCAACAACAACGGCTGTTCCCTTAGCCCAAGAGGTATCAATATTCTTGATTACCTGCTGACCGGCACCCTCGTATACATTAGTGAACTGGTTTGCACTCATAATAAGGTCATTCCAGCTTCTCTGATATACCTTCTGCAAGGATGTACCTGTTATATCGTCATGGAATGTGTGAGCGATTGTTCTCTTCCATGCTTTTTCAATTTCTGCCTGGGGATATGCAGTATCAGTAAGATATGAAGCCATAACCGCACTTCTTTCAGCCATATCAGCCAATTCCTCGTTGCGGCGGTTCATTCTCTTGCCGAATGCTCTTGAAGTATACGCACCTGCTCCGTGTGTAGACATAAGAAGCTCATCTCTGAATTCGGGAAGCTTATAGATTTCATCGTTTGAAAGCTCAGCAAGATCCTCGAAAATCTTGTCTGACTTTGCGCTGTAAACCTTTACACGTTCGCTTTCGTTTGCCTGAAGCTCTGTGCAGACTGTCTTTACGCTCTCCTCCTTAGGAGCACCGCCCACATCACCTGTACCGTGTAATGCGAGTGTCCAACCAAGGCCGCCTTCCTTTTCGTTACGGCGGATTTTCTTTATCATCTTAGGATTCTTTCTTACAAGCTTATAGCTGCTGCAATATGAAAGACCGTCAAGATTTGCAAATATCCACTTGCCGTTTGAGCCGTACCATCTGCCCAGATCAAAGGGAATGCCGTTTGCACTGCCCCATGACAGCTTCTGAGTGGTAAAGCCGAGAAGATTTGCATGGTTTGCTACTGAAGGTAATGCCCAACCGAAGCCGAAGCTATCGGGAAGATAGATATCCTTGCTTCTCTTTCCGAATGTCTTTTCAAAATATCCGTTACCGTAGAGAATGTTTCTGAAAAGCAATTCAGGTGACGGAACGTTTACGTCGCCGTTTTCATAGCTGCTGCCGGCAACGTTCCACTTACCTTTTTCAACGTAAACCTTGAGCTGCTCGAAAAGCTCAGGATAGTATTCCTCCATAAGCTCATAACGGTAAGCACCCTCAAAGCTAAACTTATAATCAGGGTAAGCTTCAAAAAGCTTGAAGTTCTCAGCAAGAGTGTTAAATATACACTCGCTGACAGTGTGTTCAAAATCCCAATTCCATACTGTGTCCAGATGAGCAGTGGCCACAGTATAAACTCTCCTGTCATTTACCATTTTAAACAATTCCTTTCAATAGTAAAAGTTTGTAAAAAGTGTCTTGCATATCCGCTGACGGACATAATAATCCAAATTACCTTGACTATTTTAACATAATAAAAATTTTTTTACAATATGCTTTTGAAAAAATTATTCCGTATTTTCTTAAAATTTTGCCATTTAAATGCTTTTTTCTCGTTTTCTTATCGTTATTTATGAAAAAAATAAGAAATCGGAACAGCTTTTTGCTGCTCCGATTTCTCTGTCATTTCAATACGTGTCGGGTTTCTTATTTCATTTCGAAAGACTTGCAGTCAACACATTCGCACTTTGTGGGGTCGCTTTCGTGAGTGCCGATCATAATCTTGTCAAGAGAACAGTAATTCTGTGACTGACAATGATACTTACAGTTGTTTACGGTACAGCCGATGCTTGTGTTTGCTTTGTTGCAGGACATAAATATACCTCCGTAAAAAAATAATGGCGAAGGCTCTGTGCCTTCGCCATTTATTATGTCCTTAATCGGGATTTATATTCTTTATCAGGTCCAGGTGAAGATAACTTCAAGTCCGCTGTAAAAATAATCCTTACCGTAAACAAAGCCGTTCTGCTCAAGTGCCTCGCAGAATACATCTCTCATGACCTCGTCCTTCATGGTAATTCTTGCGTTCATTGTAAGCACGGATGTATCAATTCCGCCTGATACAAAGCCCACAATAGCGCTGGGAAGAATACCGGGAACAAAGCCTGTGCACCACCAATACTTATCGTAAGGACGGGTGATGATTGTGTCTTTTCCGTGAAGAACAACCATTGACATATTCAGCATATTTTCGTCCGAAGCACACTCATAGAAGTCAAGAGGAAGTGCGCTTGATCTTGTA
Source organism: Clostridia bacterium (assembly GCA_017435665.1). Taxonomy (GTDB): domain Bacteria; phylum Bacillota; class Clostridia; order Oscillospirales; family Acutalibacteraceae; genus UBA6857. Next base: position 24,652 of record JAFSEP010000003.1, read on the forward strand.
TATACACCGATTTCGGCACCGATGAATACCCAACCGTACTGACCCTTCCAGATCTGAACCATCCATTCAAGTCCGTCATAATTGAACTTGATTCTCTTTGTCTCATAGAACATAACCGTGAAGGGTGCACAGAAATCATAAACAGGTGTGAAGCCGAAGTTTCTCTGCCAGGGATTTTCTGCAGTATAGAAGCAGTTATATTCGGGATCGTAGAGATAACCGAGGATACCTGTTTTCTCAAGGTCGCCGAGTATACCGTTAGCTTCATCCTCGTCACCGGACATATAGTAAACCTCTGAGGGCTGTGAGAAGTTACCGTATACGTTTTCACCGTTAACAACGTTATATGCCCTTACCTTGAAGGTATAAATTCCTGTCTTGTCTACCGTGTATTTGATTGAGGTTCCCGAAGTTGTTCTTATTCTTGACCAGGAGCCGTCATCGTTAAGCTTATAAACCTGATAGCCGTTAGCATTTTCAACAGGATCCCAGCTGATGTCAATGCTTTTTTCACCGGGCACGGCAATAAGAGTAAGATTGCCGGGAACATCAGGCGTTAAACCCGGAATAGGAACAACTATCTCGTCCTCCTCGGGAACCGCAGGAGCGCTGGGAACTGAAGGGGTTCCTACGTTAGCCTTAGCCTTTACGGTTGCTGAAAATGCACCTCTGATATTACTCTTGCCGTTAGCGACAACTGCTCTTACCTTATAGCTTACATATTCGTTTGAAGCATTTCTGACCACGTAGGAGGTTGACTTTGTTGTATCAAGCTTCTTCCAGCCTGATGCTTCATATCTGTAAATTTCATACTCCTCAGCGTTTGTAACCTTATCCCATTTGAGAGTATAGCTTGTATCTCTTACGTTTGTCACAGCAAGGTTGTTTACCTTTGAGGGCTTTGCAACAACCGTGAGAACGCTTGAATATGAGCCGTACTTTGTTGTGTCACCTGACTTATAGTATGCTCTTACCTTGAACTTATATGCCTGACCTGCGTTAAGTCCCGAAACAGAAAGGCTTGTCTTTGATGTTTCCTTAATTCTGTTCCACTTCTTTGCAGCAGCATCATACTGATAAACTCTGTATCCGGTTGCTCTTGTAACCTTGCCCCACTTGAGTTTTGCCGTGCTTGTTGTAAGATCTGAATAGCTGAGCGAAGTAACCTTCTTGGGCTTCGTTACAGCCTTTACGGATGATGAATATGAGCCCTTGTTATTCTTGTCATTATAAACTCTTACTCTGAATTTATAGCTCTTTGCCGATGAAAGGTCTGTCACCTTTGTTGTTGTCTTTGAGGTTTTCTTGACGTAAACCCACTCATCCTTCTTACTGTCATATCTGTAAATTCTGTAGCTTTTTGCACCGGAAACCTTGCTCCATGAAAGAGTAACGGTGCTTGTTGTTGTTTCCTTCACCTTTAAGTTTTTGACTTTTCCGAGCTTTGCAGCCGCAACGTATCCCGACATAGGAACAACCATACAGATACAAAGAATCACGGAAATAATCGAATTGAGTATTTTTCTCATAATGTATACCAATCCTTCCCCTTTTTGTTTGTAACATCATTTTAATATATACCTTTTTAAAAGTCAAGCAATCCCCGACTTGTTAATAATTAAGACAAATAAACCCGAAGAAATTTACAATCTGAAAACTTTTATTTTGCTATAAGACGAAAAAATCTTCTTTCCTCCGTCCGAAACGTATGATCGAATTTTGAAACGATATTTTCCGTCAGTTTTAAATTTGTCTGTTGTGTAAGTTGTCTTGTTTGACCCCTTTACTGTTTTCAGCAGCTTATATTTGCTGTCACCGGGTCCCTTCACATAAACCCGATATCCGTCACACTCCGCAATCCTTTTCCACCTGAGTCTGACCTTTCCGCCCTTGAGAGTCTTTACTTCTGTTATTGAGGAGGCTCTCGGCTTCACGGTAAATTCAAGTCCGGTTCTTCCCTCATATGCACCGACTCCCTTAACTGTGATTTTACCCTTACCTGCAAACTTATTATTCTTGAGGCTCAGGGTGTAATCCTCGCCCTCCTCCAGAACAATTCCTTTATAGCTGAGAGTTATTCGGGGTGTGATTTTTTTACCCGTATATGTATAGCTCTTAACTAAGGTGATATCCGCATCGGAAATACTGCGTCTCGGGACAGCAGGAATATCAAGAGTTTTGCAGACCTTGCCGCATACCGTACACTTTTTTACCCTTTTGCCTGCATTATCATAATCGGGAGCCTTAATAACCGTCCAGCCGTCAAAGCTGTGATTGCAGTTGTCGCTTCCGGGCAGTTGCGATTTGCGCCTGAGTTCTATCCTGCCGCCCGAAAAAGCAGGTCGGTAAACCGTATCGCCTGCACCGACTGCCTTTATACTCTCCGCCTTTACGGTATAAACACCGTCAGACACGCCTTCATCAGCCCTCATAAAGAGTCGTATGAGCTCCTTCTTCTCCGAAAAGTCAACACACTCCTGCGAGGAGAAAATGAACCTGTATTTGTTATTTTCGTAAGTAAGCTCACAAAAGCTTTCTGTTTCCTCATAATAGTCATAGGAGCGCAGAGATATCCCCTCGGGAAAGCTCAGAATCAGCTCAAGATAGCTGATACGGTAATTACCGCAAAAGGAAATAACTGATGAGAAGCTACCGTTATCCGTTACTGTGTTATCGGTAAAATAAAACCCATCGGTTCCGTTCAAACCTGAAACCGACGGGTAAGATACTACCAATAACAGAGCTATGATAAAAGAAAAGACTGCTCTTTTCATATTTTTTCACGTCCGTTTATTCAGAATTATGCCAACTGTATTCCGCCCACAGGTCTTATTGAGAGTATGTAGCAGGAATCGTCGCCGAACACCTTTTTCATTGTTGAAGTATATTCTTCAACAAGACTGTTGGGAACGAACGCCTGAATTGTTCCTGCAAAGCCGCCGCCGTGAACTCTCCATGCACCCTTACCCTTCAGCACGCCCTCGCTCAGTGCAAGTGCAAGTGAAACGGGCTGATCAAGAGGCTTCTTGCAGGCATACACGTTCTGATTGTATTTATATGAAGAATCTCCGCTTTCGATGATAAGTGACTTGAATCTTTCGAAATCGCCGTCTTTGAGTGCGGAAACCTCATCTGCAACTCTGTTGCTGTCATTGAAGAAATGAATGGCTCTGAGAACAGCTCTGTCGTTGACCTGATTGCGGACAAGAGCGATGTTTGCCATAAACTCCTTCTCGTCAACCTCACGGAGAACCTTCTTGCCGAATACGGCTGCAACCTGCTCCATTTCTGTTCTTACAGCAGCATATTCATCCGTAAGATCGGAGTGACTGCCCTTTGTGTCAACAATAACAAGAGAATGTCCGCAGCTTGCAAAATCAAAATCAACCTTATTGATAACCGGCTTTGCAGGGTCGTTAAAGTCAATTTCAACAAAGCCGCCTACGGAGCAAGCCATCTGATCCATAAGACCGCAGGGCTTACCGAAGTGTATGTTTTCCGCATACTGAGCAATCTGAGCTATTTCAACGGGACTGATTTTACCGTCATTGAAAAGATAGTTAAGCATTGTGCCCACAAGAACCTCAAAGGCAGCCGAGGAGGAAAGACCTGAGCCTGAAAGAACCTTCGATGAGGTTGTTGCATCAAAGCCGCCGATGTTATAGCCGAGCTCAACAAATCTTGCCATCATACCTCTGACAAGAGACTTGCTTCTGCCTGTATCGGTGCAGTTTACGCACAAATCGTCACAGCTGACTGTATCCATTTTATAGCCTGCTGACTTGATGTTTACGGTATTTGTGTCATTTTTGGAAGCAACGGCAACTGCATCAAGGCTGATACCTGCCGCAAGAACACAGCCGTGATTATGGTCTGTATGATTACCGCAGACCTCACTTCTGCCGGGAGCTGAGAAAAGGCAGATTTCTCTGTCCTCGTCACCGTATACCTCTGCAAAAGCCTCAGCTGTTTTGAGATATCTGTCATACTGAGCCTTTGCAAAATCATCAGTAACGTATGCCTTCTTGAAGGAGTCAAGAAGTGCACCTGATTCAATGCTGTTTTTTAACTGACTAAGTTTCATATTTTTCACCCTTAATATTATTTTTCTTCTTTCATTCTCATTTTTTATTGGTTTTTATAAGCTTTATTCTGTGCTTCGCAGTAATGGTAAATGTCATCGCTCCGTTGATAATCAATATTCCCATACTTGCGAAAAGGAACAGCGGAACAAAGGGAAGAATAAACTTTGCGGACAGAGGGTCATACACGTTACGTCCGATAACCGTATATGAAAACAATTTATACGAAAATCCCGCAAAGGATACCAGAAGATATTTCCAGTATTCATACCCCAAGGAACCGTAAACCTGACTTATGGTGTTAATGGGAAGGCAGGGAACAAATCTCACGGCAAAAAGCACAAGCGGGCTTCCAACCTTCTGATTTGCCACAAATTCATATGCATCGTTTGATTTTGAGAGAAGCTTTTTCGCATTTCCTCCGCCGAATTTTACTCCCCAATAATATCTTACGGTAAACAGCATAAACAAGCCGAACACATTGATTATCAGAGCGTTATACCAGGTAAACATAACACCCGAAATAACCATAAGACAAGAAATGGGAACCCACGGCATTACCGCTTTTATCAGGAAATTGAATTCTATTATTACGACTGCAAGCCATTTATTATCAAGATTTTCAATAGTCTGCTCAAACCGCATAAGTGTATCGGTAAATCTTCCGTACCACTCAGCAATGCTGTCAATCTGCATAACTCTCACAGCCACAACAAGCAACACAGCCACAAGAAAGCACGCCGCAGAAGCTATGTTGAGAGCTTTGAATCTTGCTCTTTCATGCTTTTTCAATACCGTTTCCCACCTCGCAATCCGAATATCATAAAGTATATTTTATAATATTTTTCTTTTCAGGTCAACCTTATTATATGATTTATTGTTTTTCTTCACAGTGTTTTATTCAACAAAAAACTTTCTGTCCATCCACATACGCAGCTTTTTGTTTGTGGCAACGGCAATAAAAAAGGCTGTTACCGTTGCACAACAGGCTGAAATTATAAGAGAATAAGCCGGAAGCATATTGATATCAAGATAGTTTCTGACAATAAGCTCTATGCTCAGACTGCTGACGAGTATCTCCGTAAAGGCTGCTATGCAAAGCACGGGCCAGCCGGGCTTTGCGTGCTCCTTGAATTCGATAAAGAAGCCGACAATAACAGCAACCACTGCAATCAGAGGCAGAACGCAGCCGAAATATGCATCTTTGTTTCCCGTCAGACCGCAGATTACAGCCGCATACCCCATAACACAGACCGAGTCAATGAGTATCAGTGCCCAGCTTACCGTCTTTTTCCATAAGAAGGGCGAAACAAACACCACCCAGATAAGCAGACTTGTTGCATTAACAAGCCAGCCCCAGATACTGTCCGGATAAAACAGTATATTCACCAGAGTGCAGACAATATTCGGCAGAAGTATAACCATGCTTGCAATAAACGCTCCGAAGCGCTTGTTCAGCGATTTGGGCATATATATTCTGTCGGGGAATGAGGGAGTTATCTCCTGTTGCTTTATTATATTCGGATTTACAACCGGTGTTCTGCAAAGAGGACAGCTTTCCGTTCCGTTATCAAGCTCAACACCGCAATTAACGCAATATGACATAATTTCACTTCCTGTTACTCTCAATTTTTACGTGAAGCCCCATTTTTACAAGCTGAGTAAATATCAGCCTCTCAATTTCGCTTTCCTCATATATGTTTGCAACCGTAAGCACAAAGGTATCCTTGAAGCCTACGGCACCGCATCTTGATCCGTTTATAACACCCGGACCTGCCATAAGATACATTCTTTCAACGTGCTGTGCCATTTCATCGGGTACCTTTACAAGTCCCATATTACTGCCGAGGATTGACGTGGTCTTCTCACCCGTTATAAGAAAGGATATGCCTATTCCCAGATCCTTTATAAACAACGGCATATACTTCATTACCGATTGCTCAAGCTTGAGATTTGCCGTAGTCATAGCCCTGAGAGTCTTTTCGTTATGAGTCTGTTTGAGGTATGCAGAAACCTGAGTCAGCACCTCGTCAAAGGTATATTCTCCCATATTGGGGTCAATACGTGCGTTATAGGTCAGAGAAAAGTTTCTCAGCGTGTTTATGCCGAAAACGTTTCTCAGGTCTACGGGTATCTGTACGCTGACGGGCTTCGTGCCGCCCTCCGCCTTCTGCATAAGGTACATTGTATAAAGCAGCACCGTCTCGACAAATTCCGTTACGGTGACACCCTTGCTCTTTGCAACAGCTTTAAGGTCGGCAAGAGGAATAATTCCCGATGTGATGTTTACCATATGATTGGGCAGCTTTGTTCCTCTGGAATGATAAACCCACTTTTTACCTCTGGGCAGCTTTGCCTTTGAGCCTGCACACTTAGGGAAGGGGTCTTCAAGCTCTTCTGCAGTCGGCTTCTGATTGATATCAAGCACATTGTATCCGTTGGGGATATCATATCCGAGCAGACGGAGATACTGAGCCACAAGGGTACAGGTAAAGAGGGATGCTCCCCTTCCGTCTGTCAGGGCGTGATAAAAATCAACGGAAATCTTATTTTCATAATAGTAAACCCTGAAAAGATATCCTCTGTTTTCGTTGAACTTAACTCTGTAACAAGGATTCACAATATCGGGCTTAACCTCAGGTGAGCCGTGGGGATTTTTCTTGAGATAATACCAGAAAAAGCCTCTTTTCATACACACGTCAAAGCACGGAAATCTTGGCAGAACGTCCTTGAGAGCCTGTTCAAGCACCTCAGGCTTCACCTTTTCCTTCATAAGAACGGAAAACCTGAAAACATTTGACCAGGTGCTTGTATTCTGTCCCGGAAATATTTTTCCCGCATTGTCAAGCTTAAACCAGGATTTATTCTGCAAAGCTGTCACCCCTTTCCGCAAAGCATAATTTCTTATGCGTAAATAACCATTGTAAATAATACATAAATACGGACGAAAAGTCAATTTTTCCGCCCGTATTTGTCTGTCTTTTCTTAATAATTTATAATTTGTTCTTATTTTATCCGGAAAAAGTGAGCTCACCTTCAGTTCGGAAAACAACCGCTTTCTTTTCCGAAGGATGAACAAAGGTTAATCTGTATGACCTCAGACCTATATCTGCACCGTTATCGCTTCCTCCGTATTTGCCGTCACCGACGAGAGGCATTTTTCTTGATGCAAACTGAACTCTTATCTGATGAGTTCTGCCTGTATAAAGCCTTATATGCACAAGGGAAACCTGACCGTACTTACTGTCGCAGGTTTCAAGCACCTTATAGCTGAGCTTCGCATCCTTGACGCCTTTTCTCATGCGGTTGACAACAAAGGTTTTGTTTTTCCGTGAATCCTTGAAAAGAAGATCCTCGAAAACACCCTCCGTTTCCTCGAGGACTGAGTGAACAAGGGCAACATATTCCTTTATAAAGGTCTTATTCTGTATCTGTGCCGAAAGAGAAGCGGCGGCAGCTTTATTCTTGGCAAACACCATCACTCCGCCAACGTTTCTGTCAAGTCTGTGAATAAGGTATACTTTTCCCTTTTCGCCCTTATCTGCCATACAGGCATTAAGGATATCCTCACAGTTTTCGCTGCCTTTACCGTCAGATTGCGAAAGTATGCCCACAGGCTTATCTATAACTATTATGTCTTTGTCCTCGTATAATGTCTTCATCAGAAACACCTCTGTGACTATTTTACACAAGACTTATCCTTTTTTCAACTGTTTTATGTCATAAGAATATTTTTTCCGGCATAACATTTACAAACGAAATATGACATCTGTAATTCAGGAACGGAGGAAACAAAATGGCAAACTCAGAAATATATAACGATATCGCTTTACGCACTCAGGGCGATATTTATATAGGCGTTGTAGGCCCTGTGAGAACAGGAAAATCAACCTTTATAAAAAGGTTTATGGACACCCTGGTTATTCCGAATATGGAGGACGGCTTCAAAAAAGAAAGGGCTATGGACGAAATGCCTCAGTCGGCTGCGGGAAGAACGATTATGACAACGGAGCCTAAGTTTATTCCTGAGGATGCTGTTGAGTTAAATCTTGAAAACTCAGCATCCTTCAGGGTAAGACTTATTGACTGTGTGGGATATATTGTTCCCAGCTCTCTCGGATATATCGAAAACGATCAGCCCAGAATGGTAAAAACTCCTTGGTTTGAAAATGAAATTCCCTTCAATATGGCAGCTGAAATAGGAACGCAGAAGGTTATAAACGAGCATTCCACCATAGGCCTTGTTATAACAACCGATGCATCGATATCAGATATTCCGAGGGAAGAATATGCTGAAGCTGAGGAAAGAGTAATTTCCGAGCTGAAGGAGCTTAAAAAGCCCTTTGTTGTGCTTCTCAACTGTAAAAACCCCGGTTCTGCCGAAACGCTTGAGCTTGCGGCACGGCTGAGTGAAAAATACGGTGTATGCGTGAGACCGGTTAACTGTATGACCCTTGAAGAAAGCGAGATATCCTCTGTCATTTCCGATATTCTCAGCGAATTTCCCGCTTCAGATATCACCGTCAGGCTTCCGTCATGGGTGGGCAAGCTGGAAAAGGGACATTGGCTGAAGAGCAGTATATATAAAAGCGTTTATAACGCAGCAGTCAAAATAGAGAAGGTAAGAGATATTCACCGTCATCTTGATGAAATTCTTGAATGTGAATACCTTACCGACGGCAAGGTAAACGGCATAAATCTTGCTACGGGTACCATCGGCATCTCACTTAATGTTATACCGAACCTGTTTTATAAAATAATAACCGAGCAGACGGGAATTGAAATTGAAGACGAACAGCAGCTTATGGAAAAAATAGTGGAGCTGTCACTTATTAAAAAACGCTTCAGGCGTTTTGAGGATGCCCTGACCGAGGTTGAAAACACAGGCTACGGAATAGTTATGCCCACTATGGAGGAGCTGACCCTCGACGAGCCTGAGATAATGAAGCAGGGCGGGAAGTACGGTGTCAGACTAAAGGCATCGGCACCGTCAATACATATGCTTAAAGCAGACATCACCACAGAGGTCGCTCCCATTGTGGGAAGTGAATCCCAGTCCGAGGAGCTTGTGATGTATCTGCTTAAAGGCTTTGACGATGATCCGTCAAAAATATGGGATTCCAATATTTTCGGAAAGTCGCTCCACTCCCTTGTGAACGAAGGGCTTCACAATAAGCTGTATAAAATGCCTTCGGATGCACGTATGAAGCTTCAGGAAACTCTTGAAAGAGTTATAAACGAGGGCTGCAGCGGTCTTATCTGCATCATTCTTTAACGTCATAGCTTACACGGATGTTTCTCCTTATGAACAGGCTGCGCAAAGCCTCCTTGTTGAACGGATAAATGGGATAAAGATAGGTATATCCGTCAATGGTTTTTGTAAAGCAGACCGTGAGAGCTATGACGGCAAGACCTCCGATAAATCCCCAGAGGTTAAAGGCGGCCACAAGCAGAATAAGAAGCAGACGGGACAGCTTGATGGCATACCCCAACTCAAAGCTTGGCTGAGTAAAGTTAGCAATAGCAACAAAAGCCATAAACAACACAACCTCAGCAGAAAACAGCCCCGAGCTTACTGCAAACTCCCCAAGAACAAGCGCCGCCACAACGCTGAAGGAATTACTCAGGGCGCTGGGAGTGCTCATTGAAGCGAGCTTCAGGGCATCTATAACAAATTCAACCACAAGAAGCTGAGCAAATATCGGCACGGAATAGGGTTGGTCAATTATGATAAACTTCATCCAATCGGGTATCCAGTCGGGATTTTTCACCATAAGATACCATATGGGAGTAAGAAGCATCGAAAGAGAGAAAACAAGTATTCTCACATACCTGAGGAAGGCTCCCGTTGCAGGTGAAAAATAGTAATCGTTTATATCCTGAATAAAGTCAAAAATTCCCGTGGGAACTATCATCGCAGAGGGTGAGCCGTCCACAAGAATTATAATGTTTCCGTCATAAACACAGGCACTTGCCGTGTCGGGTCTCTCCGTATATCTTACCTTGGGAAACGGATTCCACATCTGACCGGGAACAAGACATTCCTTCAGGCTCTCCTGACTCATAGGCAGAGACTCAACACGGATGCTGCGCAGCTTTTTCTGCAGCATACTGAGCTTTTTAGGATCAGCCTTATCCTCAAGATAGCAAAGCACAATATCCGTTTTTGATCTCTCACCTGCCGTAAAAAGCTCCATAGTCAGCTTAGGGTCACGGATTTTTCTTCTGATGAGAGCAGTATTGAAAACAAGAGTCTCCACAAAGCCCTCGTGAGAGCCTCTGAGCACCTTATCGCTTTCGGGCTCTCCCACACCTCTTGCAGGATAGGTACGGGCGTCAATAATAATTGCTCCCGATATATCCTCAACCACCATAACCGTTGAGCCTGACAGAACCTTTATCACAGCCTCGTCAACGGTTGAAACCGTATCGCACTCGATATAGGTCAGCACATTATCGTTAAGACTGTCTGCCGTGCTTATGTTTTTTATGTCTTCAGGAGAGATGCTTATGAGAAATTCAAACATTTTTTCAAGCACCTCCTCCTTTACAAAACCGTCCACGCAATAAAGGGTTGCCTTTTTATCGGCAACCTTTATTTTTTTGATTATGATATCGTAGCTCTTGTCAGCCCTGAGCATCTGCTCCAGAGCATAGAGGTCATCCATATATTTTCCGCTGAATCGCCTTTCCATTTCATTCACACCTTTCACAGATATTATCTGCCTGAAAGGTATGTTTATTCAGGAAAAATCGTTGTATCTGCGAATAATTGCTTCCCATGTCAACGGCCCTATTGCTCCCGTCTGTGTAAGCCCGAACTGTCTCTGTATTTCACGGACTGCCGCCGCAGTACCCTCACCGTAAACACCGTCAACGCTGACGGGAGGAACTCTTGAGTCGGAACGTGCTATTTTCTGCAGATATCTCTGTATAAGCTCCACGGCATTGCCTGTTGAACCGGTAGTAAGAAAGTTACCCGGAGAAGGCAGAGACGAAGCAATATTATATTCATTTCGCAGAGTTGATTCTATATCGTCATAAGCATTGATTAAAGCGTTCCACGTTGTCCTTCCTACCACACCGTCGGGGCTGAGACCTGCATAGGTCTGAAAGGCAATAACCGCATCACGTGTGCTCTGTCCGAAAACTCCGTCATCGGCAACAAAGGGCATTGTGGGAATAAAGTTACTGAGTATCCGCAGATAGAACTGAAGAGTTCTGACGGGGACGCCCTCGTCTCCGATTTCAAGGCTTGAGGGAAACTGTCTTTGCGCCTGAGTTACGGTTATGCCCTCGCTGAACAGCTCCGATATGCGCTTGACTGCAAAATACACACGCTTTATTCTGTACCAGGTTGCCTTTCCTACCACACCGTCAGGGGTAATATTAAATATCTGCTGAAAGGTTTTCACCGCATTTTCCGTATCCTGACCGAAAACTCCGTCAGCACGGGCTATGTTAGGTATAAGAGGATAATTCTGCGCAATTCTGTTAAGCTGAAGCTGAATAACCCTTACTCCCTCCCCCACCGATCCCAGTCTCAGAGGTGTTCCGTCATAGGATTCAACACCGCCTCCCACGGGAGCAGATACTATATCGATATCGTCACCGTAATAATACTGCAGGATTTCATAGGGTGTGTAGCCCTGCTGTGCCAGCTCCTGACTTCCCCATTGGGAAAGTCCTCTGCAGGTAACCTCTATCCCGTCGCAGTATTCCGTAAAATACGGCTGAACAGAGCCCCGTTTCACCACGTAGTCAGTAAAAATTTCGTCGACTATTTCGGATATGTTGGAAAAATAATCCCGTCCGTAGATAAAGGACTGGTCAAACTGTGTTGAGTTTGTTATATCAAAATCATATCCTCTCGACCTGTAATACTCGGTAAAAATACGGTTGAGTGCAATAGAAATCTGTGCGTATACGTTTGCTCTTATTGCGCTTTCGTTCCACGTGGGATAAATTTCACTTGAAGCCACGTTTTTGATGTAATCGTTAAAAGGAACCGTAACGTTACTTGCATTTTCGTCGGGCCGTCCCAGATGCACCGTTATGTTTTCGGGAATTTCAAAAAGCTCAGGCATAGCTTTCATCCCCCGTTCCGAAAGGCTCTGTTTCCGTTATCATCTGTGTTCCCGAGCTGTTTTTCGGCTCAAGAGACACAGGCTGAACCGACTCTATTCCTTCAAAAACGGGAACATTCACAAGCTCAACGCTGTTGAAGCCGGGGTGAGACACCCTGACCGTGTATGTTGAAAAACCCTTAGTATTACCCGGGCTTTCGCTTATGGTTGCCGAGGGTGCGGGCAATGACAGCTCACTTACGGCTCCGCTTCTGTCCGTAAATTCCCTTAACACAAGCCTTTCTCCGTCATACACCTCAACAAGGGCTGACAGCACGGGAAAAGCCTCGTTACCCGTAAACACGTTTATTTTCAGCTTTCCGTAGCCCTGCGGTCTGTCCGTCAACGGCGCATTGTCATCCTTTTCCGAAGGCGGCTGTGCCGCTTCATTAACATTATTTACGGCTTTTCTCATAAGCTCCATCATTTCGTTTTTATATTTTTCTACAAGCAATTCAATGTTTTCCAATATATAACCACCCTTTCTGCAGTCGCTGTTTTCAGTATATGCCGGAAGGGAGAGATTTGTGCATAGTGCAGCCGAACCTGACGGTTCGGCTGCGTAAGGCTCGGAGCGACAGTTTGCAAAAAAGCAAACCTATGCTCCGAGCCCCCTGCACAAACTAAAACAGGTACTCGGTGAAACCGAGTACCCTTATATCAGAATTTAAAATTTTCTACGGTAATAACCGTATTTATATCGGGGATTTCCATGCTCAGAAGCTTTCCGTCAGCATCAAAAGCAATAATGAAATCTCCGTATTCCCCCGAGCCTGAATAAATTATCCTGCCGTTTTCATAGGAGGGAGCAAGGTTTTCGGGAGAAAATGTCTGCTCAAGGTTTTTTATAAAGCCGTCGGCAAAATATTTTACGTATCGGTTACGGCTGTCATCAAGAGTTACGGTTACTCCTTTGAAGCTGACCGAATAGACATCGTTTTCATATGTAAGTGTGAGACCGTTTATCATTTCAGGCTGTGTGACGGAAATTTCTGCTCTGTTGTCATCACGCCTGAAACGGCAGTAATATTCCTTACCGTCTGCATTGACCGAAAGGTCACATTCAAAATGCTTTATCAGGGGCAGATTTTTTATATCAAAGTCTGCAATACTGCAGCCGCAAAGGGACAGAATAAGCATAAGGGAAAGAATAATACAACAGCCTTTTTTCATTCATAACACCACACAAAAAATTATGTGAAGTCGGCCATTACCTCAGGTAAGCGTTCAAGCATATCCGTCGGTAACATTCCTCTTACGCTTGAGCTTTCACTTACGCTTTCACCAAGATATCCGTGAATATAAACTGCAGCAGAGGTTGCATCCACGGGTGACATTCCCTGAGCAACGAAGCCTGCAACAAGACCTGCAAGAAGGTCACCGCTTCCGCCCTTGGAAAGTCCCGTATTACCTGTTGAGTTAACGTAAACTCTGTGGCTTCCTCCCGTGGCAACAATGGTGTTTGCGCCCTTCAGGGCAAGGGTTACAAGGAAGTTATCGGCAAAATTCTTTGCAACTGCAGCTCTGTCTGACTGTATGTTCTCCACGGAAACCTTAATGAGCCGTGACATTTCCCCGGGATGAGGTGTAAGGATTACGGGAACAGCCGCCTTCCTTAACATATTTATGTCGGTTGATACAATATTTATGCCATCAGCATCGATAATTACGGGGCATTTTGCATTAGCGATAACCTGACTTACAACCTGTATTGTATCGTCGTTTACACCAAGACCGCAGCCTATGAGAATTGCATCATATTTATCAAGGCTTTCAATAAGCTTAGGTAAAGCCTTTGCGCTGAGAGTGCCCTCCATATTCGCTTCAAGAGGCATAAGAAGAGTCTCTGTCAGCTTCGTTGCAAGAGGGATATACATACATTCGGGGAAGGCAACCGTAACAAGTCCCGCACCGCTTCTGAGGGCGGCTGAGGCGCTGAGTGTTGCGGCACCTACCATATTTCTGCTTCCGCAGATGCAAAGCACGTGACCGAAGGTTCCCTTGTTGCCCGTCATTTCACGTCCGGGGAAAAGAACCGATATTTCCTTGGGGTTATAGGTATAAAGGGTGCTGTCAACAAAGCCGAAGCTCTCCTCAGGGATACCGATTCCGACAACGATTATGTCGCCGCAGAGTGAAGCGGCAGGATACATAACGTGAGAGGGCTTGAGGGCTGAAATCGCAATTGTATAATCAGCCTTCACCGAATGCTCTGCACAAAGCCCGCTGTCACAGTATGCACCGCTGGGTACGTCAACGGAAAATACGATGGCATCCGAAGAATTCATATTTTCAAAAAGAACAGCCGTGTCCTCATTTATCACGCCGTAAAAGCCGAAGCCGAAAACAGCGTCAACTATAACATCACAGTTTTTGATGCATTGTAAGGTCTTTACCTTATCAGCATCATACCAGACCGTGGGGATTGAATTATCGAGAACAGCCTTATACATATAAACCGATTCCTGCGACTGGGGATAACCGTTTGCAAGAATGACGGTTACGCCGTAACCGCTTTCCCTGAGCTTACGGGCAATAACAAAGCCGTCACCGCCGTTATTCCCCTTTCCGCAGACAACGCAGATATTTCTTTTTCCGCTTTGGCTTTTTTCAAGCACATTTCTTATATTTCTCGCACAGGCGGCACCCGCATTCTCCATCATTCTCTGATAGCTGAGTCCGAATTTGGCGGCGTGCTGCTCAACCTGACGCATTTCTTCTGCAGTTAAAAGTCTCATATAATCATTCCTTTCAGAAATCAATTATGTTTTCGGTGCTCTCAGTATACCATATATTTTTGCGTAAGTGTTTGAAATTTATTAATAAATAATTGAAATAATGTTATAAATTTTAACCGAAGATATGATAAAATAGAATTATCTTTATACTTTGGGGGTATTATTATGAATAAATCTCTGAAAAAATTAACAGCTATCCTGTTGTGCTTCTGTATGGTTTTCGCAGCTGCAACACCTGTTTTTGCGGCAGATGCAACTCAGAACGTAACACAGAGCGAAGAACACATTACAAAAATGGAAAAAAAGGCAAGCTTTTACAGCGGTTTGCTTCAATTCCTTTTAAATGATGTTCTTATCAATATTATAAGCAAGCTCATCCCGAATCTTTCTTTTGTGGGTGATTATTCTCAGGTTACCCCGGGTGAGCACGGTTACTTCTATGAAGGCAACGATGCTTTTATAGAAACTGACGGTCAGGACTATACATGGAGACTGGGCTATGCTTCAAAGTCGGTCATTCCCGATGACTTCGGCACAATGTTCAAGTATGCAAGAGGAAGCTATGCTCCCTGGGGCTATGCTACCGAAATGTATACAGACGATGAGGGCAAGGCTGAGGATATGAAGGTAAGAACCATTATCCTTGACGATAAATCAGGCAGAGGTCTTACTGTTTTCGCATCTGTTGACTGCATAGGTCTTTCAAACACAGACGTTTCAAAAATCCGTGCGGCTATTGATGAGTTTGCAAAGGAAAAGGGCATCATCTCAGTAAATGTTTCAGCTATCCACACTCATATGGCTATTGACTCTCAGGGTGTATGGAACGCTCCCCTTACAACTGTTGCAAACAACTTCGCATCACTTGCAGGTGTTACAACAACAAAATTCGGTGTAAACGAGGATTACCTCAACACTATTATTGAACGCACAAAGGAAACCGTTGAAGAAGCATACGCCGATATGACAGACGGTGAGCTTACATATGCAAGCATTGACCTTGAGGATTACTTCAACTGCAGAAACGTTCCCTATAAGCTTGACGGCAATATGTACCGTCTGATGTTTAACCCCTATGACGGAAGTGAGAGCACAGTTGTTGCTTCCTTCGGCTGTCACCCTGAGGTTACAAGCTACGGTGCTGAATTTGACTCAAGACTTTCAGCTGACTTCGTGTACTATATGGAAAAGCTCATCAATCAGGCAGGCAGTAACTTCATATACATTCAGGGCAACGTAGGTACAAACTCAGGTAACTACACAAATTCAAATGACGGCTTCGACCTTGACGGACACGGTAAGGCTATCCGCTACGGTTACGAAATGGCATATATCCTTCTTTCCATGACCGACTCAAAGGCAGCAAGAATCGCTCTTAACAATGAACTGGGCGACAAGCTCGGTATAAACAGCAACGAAAAGCCTGAGGATTATACCCCTTGGTATGACGGTCTTGAAACAGTTGAGGAAGAAAAGGTTGAGGCTGTTCTCAACATCAGGTCAAAGCAGCTTCCCATTGAGGTTGAAAGCACAACATCTCAGGTTCTTATCAAGCTCGGTCTTGCAAGTAACTCTCTGTTCTATGACAAGGCAGCACGCAAGTATTACACAATGACAGAAATCGGTTATATGGAGCTTGGCAATGCAGTCAAGGTTCTTATGTGTCCCGGTGAAACTTACAGCGAAATCCTCGTTGGCGGCTACGGTCTGAAGAACTTCGGTTATCCCTCACTGCGTGAGCTCTTCGGCGAAAACGTTATTCTCTTCGACCTTATGAATGACGCCGCAGGCTACATCAGTCCCGACCACACATATTCGGTTATGGCATACAAGTATAACCCCGAAACAGACACACTCGACCAAGATTCATGGTGTCTCACCGTTTCAATCGGTAAGAATACAGCATCAACTCTCGTTCAGGGCTACATCGACCTTGTGGAGAGTGTGAAGTAAAGATAATAATCAGAAATTACGGCAGCTATGTTCTTTGTAATGTAGCTGCTGTTTTATTGTAAATCAGCCCCCTCAGTCACATTCGTGACAGCGTCCCCCTGAAGGGGGAGCCGAATAAGCAGTCCGGCTTCAGATAACAGTAAAAGCTAAATCATATTCCACACAAGCCCGCAATATAAATCACTTTCTGATTTCACTCTTGAATAATAGGATTTAATTTGCTATAATGAAGCCACCACACAAAAACTTAATAGTTTAATCACTACAGGGGTAGGTGTTTTTATTTTCAGGTAAAAACGCATACTTCTATTTTCGTATATCTATTTCCGTAAGTGATTGTGATTAGTTTTTTGTGTGGTAGCAAAACGAGGTCTGCGTTTTTCGTGTGTGCATTCTTCGGTTTGCACACACTTTTTATTTTTGGAGGAATTCTTATGGAAAACTTTAAACAAGTGTTAAAGAGAACAACCGCTGTTCTGATGATTGCTGTATTGCTCATCGGTATTGCACCCATAGGTAGTCTTGCTGATGTGGATTGGTCAGAGTTTGCGCTGACGGCAAGTGCGGCTGAAAGAGAGGGGTATTTTACCTATTATGTTTCCGGCGGCAAGGCAATGATTGATTATGTAGACACCGGTATTTCGGGCACCGTATATGTGCCGTCGACGTTAGGCGGTTATCCCGTTACAGAAATTGAATCCTCTGCATTTCAGAGATGCAAAGCAATGACATCTGTGATAATTCCGGATTCCGTGTTAGAAATAGGCAATTCTGCATTTTATAACTGTACCGGATTAACCTATGTAAAATTATCGGAAAACTTATCAGAAATTAAATCCGAAACTTTTGCAGGATGTGAAAAGATTACCGAAATAACTATTCCGGACAGTGTTACTTCTATCGGCACTTGGGCTTTTCAAAACTGCTTTTCTCTTGTTGATGTACATATCGGCAAGAATGTTAAATCTATCAGCAATTGTGCATTTTATAATTGCAACGGTCTAAAAAACATAAAAATTCCCAATAGTGTGACCTCAATGGGAGATAGTGCTTTTGAGCATTGCTCATCATTGGAAGATGTTATAATCGGTAGCGGAGTGACTAAGTTAAGCTACGATTTGTTTTGCCGTTGTACTGCTCTCGAAACTATAAGAATTCCCGCCAGTATAACATCAATTGAATATGCATTCCAAGATTGTTCCAACCTGAAACATGTTTGCTTTATGGGCACAAAATCACAATGGGACAGCATAAATATCTCAAAATCTAACAATTATCTTCTCAATGCATCTATTCATTATATGACGAGCAGTACCATTACAAGAGAAGCTACCTGTGCTACAAGCGGTATCAGAACGTATAAATGCAGTGAGTGTAGCTATACCTTTACAGAAACTATACCTGCTCTTGGTCATAAATATAATATAATTTATGTAGATACTCCTCCAACCTGCGCTTACCAGGGAAGTGAAACACATGAATGCAGTGTTTGCGGTGACAGCTATAAAGTATCAATTGCTAGATTGAGCCATAGTTACAGCACCCAATATACTATAGATAAGCAACCGACCTGTACAACGAAAGGAAGGAAATCAAAGCACTGCGTATATGAAGGTTGTAATGTTGTAATTGATTCGGTTTCTATTCCTGCTTTAGGACACACGGAAACAATTATTCCTTCCGTTGAAGCAACATGCACTGAAACAGGTTTAACTGCCGGAGTAATGTGTTCTGTCTGCGAAGTTGTTCTGACTGAACAGAAGGTAACGGAATTAGCACCTCACACCTTCACAAACTATATAAGCAATAACGATGCAACCTGCACTGTTGACGGAACCAAGACAGCAAAATGTGATAATTGTGAAGCTACGGAGACCGTTACAGACACGGGTTCAAAGCTTCCGCATAAATTTGTTGATTATACGGACGATAACAATGCAACCTGCACATCCGATGCTACAAAAACCGGAATATGTGAAGATTGCGGCGCTACGGACGTTGTGACGATACCCGGAACAAAGCTCCCACACCAACTGACTGAATGGGAAACAACACAGACTCCCGATTGCACAGAAGCGGGTGAAGAAAAAAGAATCTGCGAAAACTGCGATTATTATGAAATCAATGTTCTTGAAGCCTTAGGTCACACAGAGAAAGTGCTCGATGCTGTTCCCGCAACCTGCACAAGCACAGGCTTGACAGAGGGCAGGAAGTGCACCGTATGCGGTGTGACAACTCAGGAACAGCGAGTGATTGACAGACTTCCTCACAAAATGGGTGATTGGTATATAACCCTTGAGCCCACCTGCACAAAGGAAGGTGAAGAAAGAAGTGACTGCGATAACTGTGATTATTACGAAACTCGTCTTGTAGCAGAAACAGGTCACACAGGAGAAATCCTGGAAGCGGTTTTGCCTACTTGCTCAACGCCGGGATTAACCGAGGGCAAGAAGTGCTCGGTATGTGGTATAATACTTGAAACTCAGAAAGAGATTAAAAGACTCCCTCATGAAATGGGTGAATGGCATATAACTGTTGATCCCACTTGCACCGAGGAAGGCGAGAGCAAAAGCGAATGTCTGAATTGTGATTATTATGAAACCGAGCGAGTTGAGGCATTGGCACATACGGAGAAAATTCTCGTGCCGGTTCCTGCAACCTGCACAAACACTGGATTGACTGAAGGCAAACAGTGTGCACGCTGCGGTGTAATACTTGAGGCTCAGGAAGTGGTTGATATGCTTCCCCACGAGATGGGCGATTGGTATACAACACAAGCACCCACTTGCACAGAAACTGGTGAAGAAAAGAGAGAATGTGCAAACTGTGATTATTATGAGACTAACATCCTTGAAGCAACAGGACATTCAGAAGAAACGCTTAATGCGGTTCCCGCTACCTGCACGAGCACAGGTTTGACTGAAGGCAAGAAGTGCTCTGTATGTAATACAATACTTGCTGCTCAGGAAATAACCGATATGCTTCCCCACACAATGAGCGGTTGGTATACAACAAATCACCCGACCTGCACAGAAACAGGTTTAAAAAGAAGAGAATGTATGGTTTGTAATCTCTGCGAGACTGATATTATTGAAGCAAACGGCCATACAGAAGTGCAGCTGAACAGCAAAGCCGCAACCTGTACCACAACAGGTCTCACCGCCGGTAAAAAGTGTACTGTCTGCGGAACAATAACGGCAAAGCAGCAGTCAGTGAAGGCTCTTGGTCATAAGGAAGTCACAATTCCCGCCAAATCTGCAACCTACACCTCAACAGGACTCACAGCAGGCAAAAAATGCTCAGTCTGCGGAAAGATAACAGTTGCACAGAAGACAATCGCAAAGCTCACTCTCGGCAAGGTTGACGGCCTCAAGGCTAAGAAGGTCAAGGTAGCAAAGAAATCAGAAATCACACTTAGCTGGACAAGCCTCGGTGACGGTGTAAGGTATGAGGTATATATCAAGAACGGTAAGAAGTGGACAAAGCTGACAACAACAAGCAAGACCTCTTACACAGTCAAGAAGGACGGCAAGAAGAAGTATCTGAAGGCTGATAAGGAATATCAGTTCAGAGTAAGAGCAGTTGTTGATGATATCAAGGGTACATACAGCTCAACACTCAAGGTTGAAACTATCCCTTCAACAGCAACACTCAAGCTCAAGGCAGGCTCAAAGCAGCTTACAGCTTCATGGCGCAAAGTAAGCGATATTTCAGGCTATGAAATTCAGTACTCAACATCAAAAAAGATGAAGAGTGCAAAAAAAGTAAACGCAAAGAAGTCAGCTAAGAGCACAACAATCAAAAGGCTCACAAAGGGCAAGAAGTATTACGTAAGAATCAGAACATACAAGACTGTGAACGGAAAGAAGATTTATTCAGACTGGTCAACGGTCAAGAATGTGAAGGTTAAGTAATACTCCCTCAGTCAGAATCGTAATCCGATTCTGACAGCTCCCTCAATGAGGGAGCCGGAGGGACTTCCTCGCTGAGGAAGGTGGCAGCGAAGCTGACGGAAGGAGCACCGCCCGCAGTCGTGGGCGGTGTGCGGCGAAGCCGCACGGGTAAACCGAAAATCAAAACAAACTAAACACGGCGGATTTCCGCCGTGTTTTTCAACGCTCTTTAGAGAAAATTTTTTCCGTTTCTTTCAGGCAAAACCCAATTCCGCATTTAATTGTGCATTGTGAATTGTGCATTGAATTATATTTTCCCCTTGACAAATCCACTCAAAAGATATAGAATATATCCCGATATTGACAAAAACTGTGAATGAGTTTTAGTAGGTACAGACGGAAACAGACACAGAAAGCGGTTTTTAGCTGAGATAACCGCAATGCCCTCTTTACTGAATTTCGCCTCAGGAGTTTCCTGCAAAACAGGATGTAGTTGCTGCATTAAAGCAAAAGAGTGGCGGTTTATGACCGCAATTTGAGTGGTACCACGGATTTAATTCGTCTCATGCAGAAATGTGTGAGACGTTTTTTAATTCTTAATGCATTAAGAATTAAAAAAGTGCAGAGTGCAAAGTGCAGAGTGCAGAATTATGGTCGCATTTAAGTTTTGCGAGGTTTGAGCTTCTGCCTGCGGAATTTACTCAGCAGTAAAATCAGGATTGCTGATTTTAAATGCCGATTACATCGGCGGTATTAAACCGAGGTTTTCACAAAACTTGCACGGATATAATTGCGGCGCAGCCCCGCAATTCTGCCGCCGTCCCTGAAAGGAAATTCCCCTGTCAGGGGAAATGTCTGCAACGCAGACAAAAGGGTTCCGGTTTCTGGAAGAAAAGGGGGACCGCTTGCGGTGGAAGGGTCTTGCATTCTGCATTCTGCATTAGTGAAGCATTCTGCATTCAATAAGTATTGTGCATTATTTAGTTAACAAAGAAATATAAAATACATCGGAGGTTATTATGGACGAGAGAATTGTCAGCTTAAAGGCTCAGTTTGAAGCCGATTTAAGCAAAATCGAAAACGTTGCCGACCTGGAAGGCATCAGAGTTTCATACCTTGGCAAAAAAGGCAGTATTACCGATTTGCT
The DNA here is from genome assembly GCA_017435665.1 of Clostridia bacterium. Taxonomy (GTDB): domain Bacteria; phylum Bacillota; class Clostridia; order Oscillospirales; family Acutalibacteraceae; genus UBA6857. Next base: position 46,591 of record JAFSEP010000003.1, read on the forward strand.
CAAGGGTATGAAGGATTTATCCAATGAGGAAAAGAAGGCTTTCGGTCAGGATGTGAACATCCTCAAAAACGAAGCTACAAACCGGATTGCCGAAAAGATGCAGGAGCTTAAAGAAAAGGAAATTGAAAAGGAAATCAACTCAATGCCCTCTTTCGATGTTTCAATGCCTGCAAGCCTTGACAGAGGCTCATACCACCCCATTACACTTGTTCAGCGCCAGTGCGAAGCTGTGTTCAGATCAATGGGCTTCAATGTTGAGGATTACAGCGAGGTCGTAACGGACTATGAATGCTTTGAGGCTCTCAATATCCCCAAGCATCACCCTGCCCGTGATATGCAGGATACCTATTATCTTGAAAACGGTCAGCTTCTCAAGTCACACACTTCGGCAGCTCAGAACGCAATTTATAAGAAATATAAGGATGCACTCATCAATGACGGCACTCCCATCAAGGCTATATTCCCCGGCAGATGCTTCAGAAACGAAGCAACAGATGCCTGCCACGAAAACACCTTCTTCCAGATGGAAGGCGTTATGGTTGACAAGGATATCTCTATTTCAAACCTTATCTTCTTTATGAAGACTATGCTTTCAGAGGTTTTCCGTAAGGATATCAATGTACGTCTCCGCCCCGGCTTCTTCCCCTTCGTTGAACCCGGCTTCGAGCTTGACATCAGCTGTCTTATCTGCGGCGGCGAAGGCTGTCCCTCCTGTAAGCACAGCGGCTGGCTTGAGCTTTGCCCCTGCGGTATGATTCACCCCGAGGTTCTCAAGGCGGGCGGAATTGATCCCGAAGAATATACAGGCTTTGCATTCGGCCTCGGTCTTACACGTCTTGCTATGATGAAGTACGGTGTAAAGGATATCCGTGACTTAAACGGCGGCAGTCTCAAGAGTCTGTCACAGTTTACCGATGACGAATAAGAAAGGAGTGCTCAATCAATGTTTTTATCTATGAACTGGATATCAGACTTCGTTGATTTAACAGGTCTTGATAAGCTTAAACTTATAAATCAGTTTTCTCTTTCAACTGCTGAGGTTGAAAACGAGATTTTCTTCAAGGGCAGTGATATCAGCGGTATAGTTGTTGCCGAGATTATGTCCGTTGAAGACCATCCCAACTCAAAGAAGCTTCACCTTTTAAAGGTTGATGCAGGCGACGGCAAGCTCACCGATGTTGTATGCGGTGCTCCCAATGTACGTGTTGGTATGAAAACAGCGTTTGCCAAGGTAGGCGCACAGATAGGTGATATCACAATCGCTCCCCGCCCCCTTGCTGGCTTTGATTCATTCGGTATGTGCTGCTCTGAAAAGGAGGTTGGTATCAGCGATGATCACTCAGGTATTATGGACCTTCCTGCAGAGCTTATAAACGGTACAGACATCAAGGATGTTTATGCTATTGACGATATTGTTTTTGAGGTTGACAACAAGTCTCTCACAAACCGTCCCGACCTCTGGGGTCACTACGGTATCGCCCGTGAGTTTGCAGCTCTTGCAGGCAGAGAGCTCAAGCCTCTTGAAACAGTAGATCTCGCTCAGTATGACAATCTTCCCAAGGTTGATATGAAGATTGAAGATCCTCTCTGTCAGAGATATTCCTGCTTGCAGGTTGAAAATATCACAAAGAGTGTCAGCCCCGTAAATATGAGAATACGTCTCTATTATTGCGGTATGCGTGGCATCAATCTTCTTGCTGACCTTACAAACTACCTGATGCTTGAAATGGGTCAGCCCATGCACGCATTTGACTCAAGAAAGGTTGAAAAGCTCCGTATCAAGAGATTTGACAAGCCCTTCACATTCACAACTCTTGACGAGGTTGAGCGTAACATTGATGAGAACACTCTTATGATCTGCAACGGCGACACACCTGTTGCAATCGCAGGTATCATGGGCGGTCTTGACAGTGAAATTGTTGACGATACAACAACACTTACCCTTGAATCAGCAACATTTGATGCAGTTTCTATCCGTAAGTCAACAGTTCGTCTTGCACACAGAACAGATGCATCTATGCGCTATGAAAAGTGCCTTGATCCTCAGATGACTGTTCCCGCAATCGCAAGATTTGTTAAGCTCCTCACAGATATCGACAGCGGAGTTCAGGTTGTTTCATCTCTCACAGACGAAGAAGCCTTCAAGTATGAAACAATCAAGCTTGACTTCAATAAGAGCTTCGTTGACCGATACACGGGTATCGAAATCAGCAATGAAACAATCGTCAAGACCCTCAAGTCTCTGGGCTTCGGTGTTGAGCTTAACGGTAACGATTTCAGCGTTGTTGTTCCCTCCTGGAGAGCAACAAAGGACGTTACAATGAAGGCTGACATCATTGAAGAAATCACACGTATTTACGGCTATGATAACTTCGATATCCACACAGTAAAGGCTCCCCTTTCTCCCGTCCGTGCAGACATTGAAAAGACAATGGAGGACAGAATAAAGGATATCCTTGTTAAGCGTTATTCTCTCCATGAGCTTCACTCATACATCTGGGCATACTACGATGAATACAAGGCTCTCGGAATTGAGGTTGAGGATAACATAAAGCTCGTCAGTGCAACCAACCCCAACATAGAAACAATCCGTAAGTCAATCGTTCCCACACAGCTTTGTCAGGTTAAGTATAATACCTCTTACAGCTCAGACTTCGGTGTTTTTGAAATCGGACGCACCCTCAACGGCCTTGACGAAAACAATCTCTGCATTGAAAACAAGAAGCTGGCAATTACTCTTTTCAGCAAGACAAAGTCAATGGAGGCACTTTATTTCGGACTTCGTGATATGCTTGCGGTTATTACAGATGACCTGAAGCATAGCTCACTCACCTTCGAAAAGCTTGAGGCAACACACTCATATCAGCACCCGATTAACCTTAATGCAATTTACTGCGACGGTAAGCTCATAGGTGAAATCGGTATTGTGCATCCCGTTATTTCAAAGAAGATTGACAAGAAGGCAAACATTGTTTATGCTGAGATCGACGTAAAGGCATTCTCTGCCCTTGAAAATGCAAGCATCAAGTATGCTGAGCCGAGCAGATTCCCCGAAATGGAAATCGACCTTTCATTCATAAGCGATACATTTGCTCCCATTGCTAAGGCTGTTGAAAAGCAGAACTGTCCTCTTATAAAGAATATCAGTGTAGTTGACACTTATACAGACGAAAACGGTAAGTCAATTACAGTAAGAATTCTCTTTGCCCATCCCGAACGCACACTCACAGGTGATGAGGTAAAGGAAGTTACCGATGCAGTTATTGCCGAGCTTAAAGCAAACGGTATTGTGCTGAAGCAGTAATTATAAAACTCATCATATTGACGGGCGGTTTTTCCGCCCGTCATTTTTAGTTTGTGCAGGAGGTCAGTCCGGGCGAGGCGCTCTGCCGCAGGCAGAGCCGCACGTGGCGAAGCCACGTGCGCTTGCGGCTTCGCCGCAAGGCCTCGCCCCCACCCCGCCTCCTGCACAAACCGAAGTATAAAGCACCTCTTACCCGTCTATTATATATAGTAAATCTGACTTTTTTGTGCAATTTGTCCATTTAATGAAGTAAAGCAAAAAAATATTTCTAAGCATTTCTGTAAAAAACAACAAATTTTCCATTGATTTTAGCTATAACATATTTTATAATTTATACATAGATTAAAATTGGAGGCGTTTTCTATGAATGAATATATGACAAGAGTAATGGAAATTGTCAAAAAGAGGAATGAAGGCGAAACAGAATTCATCCAGTCTGTTGAAGAAGTTTTCAAATCACTTGAGGTTGTTATAGATGCTCATCCCGAATATGAAAAGGCAAGTCTTCTTGAAAGAATTGTGGAGCCTGAAAGAGTTATCCACTTCAGAGTGCCCTGGATTGACGATGAGGGCAAGGTTCAGGTAAACAGAGGTTACAGAGTTCAGTTCAACAATGCAATCGGTCCCTATAAGGGTGGACTTCGTTTCCAGCATAACGTTTACCTCGGCATTATGAAATTCCTTGCTTTTGAGCAGACCTTCAAAAACAGCCTTACAGGTCTTCCCATCGGCGGTGCAAAGGGCGGCTCGGACTTTGATCCCACAGGCAAGAGCGATTTTGAAATTATGCGTTTCTGCCAGAGCTTTATGACAGAGCTTTACAGACACATCGGTGCTGATATTGACGTTCCTGCAGGCGATATAGGTGTTGGTGCAAGAGAAATCGGTTTCCTTTACGGTCAGTATAAGAGAATTACAGGTCAGTACGAAAGCGGTGTTATCACCGGTAAGGGCATAAGCTACGGCGGCTCCTTCGTAAGACCCGAGGCTACGGGCTATGGTGCAGTTTATTACGTAAACGAGGTTCTCAGACATTTCGGCGAAGAAATTGAAGGAAAGACCTTTGCAATTTCAGGCTACGGTAATGTTGCATGGGGTGTTGCCTCAAAGGTTGCTCAGCTTGGCGGTAAGGTTGTAACCCTCTCGGATATGACCGGCTACGTATATGATGAAGAAGGCGTTACAACTCAGGAAAAAATCGACTATATGCTTGAATTGAGAGCCAACACAAGCAGCACTATCAAGGACTATGCCGACAAATTCGGCGTACCCTTCTTTCCCGGTGAAAAGCCCTGGGGCGTTAAGGTTGATATTGCTATGCCCTGTGCAACTCAGAATGAAGTAACAATGGAAGATGCAAAGAAAATCGTTGATGCAGGCATAAAGTTCTACGCTGAAGTTTCAAATATGTCAACAGACAACAAGGCTCTTGAATATCTCCAGAACAACTGTCTTGCGGTATGCCCCTCAAAGGCTGTAAATGCAGGCGGCGTTGCGGTTTCAGCTCTTGAAATGACTCAGGACTCAATCAGATACAGCTGGACAGCAGAAAAGGTTGACAAGAAGCTTCATCAGATTATGGTCAACATCTATAACGAGTCCGTAAGAGCTGCAGAGGCTTACGGCTTAGGCTATGACCTTGTGGCAGGCGCAAATATTGCAGGCTTTGAAAAGGTTGCCAACGCTATGATGGCTTACGGTATTGTATAATTGCTTATTATAAACAAAGAAACATCGGCTAAAGTGCGTTGTTCTTGTCGGAGAAAATAGAATTCTTTTAAATTCAGCTAAGAACCAGCATCGCATTTGTAAGTACAAATGCACTTGGGCAGTAGCCCAAACCCACAGAGCAACAGAAAAGAGAAGATTCGTATCATAACGAGTCTTCTCTTTCTTTTTGTCTGATAAGTGATATGCTGACTAAAGTCAGCGTGATATTTTCGCTTTGCGAAAGTGATATGAAACCTAACGGGTTCGTGATATTCTATTCGCCATAAACTGTCCGCAGGACAATATCACTATGCGTAGCATAATATCACTGCGAAGCAATATAACTCGCCGTCAGGCGAATAGAGTTGCGTGATACTCCGTTAAGAGTATCACGCTAACGCCGATGTTTCTTTGCTTTATATCTTGGTTTTTACATTTTATAATTCAGAATGTAGTTAAGCACGTTCTTTGCCGAACGTTCAAGCTCTGCCCTTGAAAGACCGCCGGGCTGGTCAAGAGTTTCAAGTGTTGTTCCGTCCGAATCGTAAACCTTCTTTGCTCTGTTCATATTACCGGGCATAAGCACGTCAACCTGTGCCTTGATTCTGTATGCGTTATCTCTTACAAAGGGGAACTCGGGCGAATATGACTTCTGCATCCACCAGTCAGTCATAAGCACATTCTTAAAGCCCCACTCTCCTCTGAGAATAGTTGTTGCAAGGTCATAGTTATAGTGGCTCCATACACCGTTTATCTTATTATAGCTTGTCATAATTGTCTTGGGATTTGCTGTCTTGACAACCATTTCAAAGCCCTTGAGATATATTTCACGCAGAGCTCTTTCAGATACTCTTGAGTCATTACGGTTTCTTCGCACCTCCTGATTGTTGCAGGCAAAGTGCTTGGGACATGCTGCTCCACCGAGAGACTGAGTTCCCTTAACTGTTGCAATAGCCATTTCACCGCTTACAACGGGATCCTCTGAGAAATATTCGAAGTTACGTCCACAGAGAGGATTTCTGTGAATGTTCATACCGGGGCCAAGCAGTACATCTATCTTATGGTAACCCATTTCCTTTGCCACACCTGCGTAAACCGCTTCAACAAGCTTCTTATTCCACGTGCAGGCAAGTGTTGTTCCGCAGGGAACAAGAGAAGCAACCTTGTTTACTCTCAGACCGGAGGGGCCGTCGCAGGTAACAACGGGTCTGATGCCATAGGCATAAAGTGACGGAAGAATACCGCCGAAGGTACCGCCGTTCTTAGGAGCTTCAGCGTAGGTGCTGTTCATAACACCGTGACCTCTTGTCAGACCCTCGAGTTCTTCACCTGTGAGCTGTGAAACAAACTCATCAAGGCTTACCTTGCCTTCCTTAACATCAGAAAGCTTATAGCCCATATTGCCCTTGAAGCCCATTGACTTAGGCTGATTTCTGAGTATACGCTCCTTGAGACTGCGCTCACCGTCTCTGAGAAGCTCATATATCTGACCGATCTCACCGTTTTCTTCTTCATAAGCTCTCAGACGGAAGAAGGGCTCCTGAACACTGCAGGCCTCACTGAGCTGTTCAATCAGTTTTGTTGCTTCAATATTGATTGAGCCTGCAACTGTTTCTGTTCTTACGCTGTTTCCTGCGTAGAATATGTATTCGCCTGCTTCAAGAACGTAGGCTGACTTATATCCCGTTATACCGTATTCATCATATGAAGCAAAGTCATATTCAGAAACCGTGAAGGAAAGCTTCTGGCTCTTTCCGGGTCTGAGAAGCTTTGTTTTTTCAAATTTCACAAGACTTCTTGCCGCTTTGCCCAGCTTGCCCTGAGGGGCTTTTACATAAAGCTGAACAACCTCTTTGCCGTCAACATCACCTGTATTTGTAACGTTTACCTCCACTTTGATTTTGCCGTTCTTCATTGTTTCAAACTTCACAACCTCAGTATCAAAGGTTGTATATGAAAGACCGAAGCCGAAGGGATAGAGCACCTTTTCCTTTGCAAAGGTTTCAAAATATCTGTATCCGACATAAATATCCTCGGAATAGTTATTGAAATCCTTGCCACCGAAATCCTGTGCAGAGGGATAGTCAACATAATTTCTTGCGATTGTATCAGTCATCTTACCGCTGGGATTAACGTTACCGCAAAGAATATCGGCAACTGCATTACCGCTTTCCTGTCCGCCCTGACCTGCAAAGATAACACCCTTGATTTTGTCAGCGTAGATTTCAGTCCAAGCCATATCAATAAGGTTACCGCAATCCATAACAACGATAACGTTATCGAACTTTGAGCAGATAAGCTGAAGGTTTTTTTCTTCCGTTTCAGTAAGATAGTAGCTGCCCTCAATGAGCTTGTTTTCTCTGTCCTCACCTGCAGCTCTACCGATTACAACAACAGCCTTGTTGCATTCATTTGCTGCAAGGATAACCTGTTCACTTTTAAGAGGCATCTCCTCGTAGCACATAGGCCAGTTGCCCCAGAAGCCTTCATCGGGCACGTTTTTCTCCTGCTGACACCAGGCTTCATAATATGCGGCAAGGTTTTCGTGAATATTTATGTTGCAGTTTCTCATACCGTCAATAAGATTGATCTTATAAGGAGCATTTACGTCACCGCCGCTGCCGTAGCCAACGCAGAAATAGTTATACTGACATCTGCCGAAAACTGCAACCTTATCTGTCTTTGTGAAAGGTAAAACACCGTCATTCTTGAGAAGCACACAGCCCTCTGCGGCAGCTTCTCTTATCAGCTTGTCCATTCCTTCGTTTTCAAAGCCTGCACCGTAGCCGGTTCCTGTTTCCTGACTCAGTCCTGCAGGGTCAAATATTGCAAGAACCTTATTTACGGTTTTTGAAACTATTTTGTTCATATCTTTTCCTCCGTATATTCATTTTTATACATTTTACATTATACTTTATCAAAAGCAAAAAATCAATACTTCGGGACAGAACAAAACCCCCTGCTTTCACAGAGGGTTTTATTTAAACTTTAAAATCAATTATGCTTCTGCACCGCCGAAAATCATAGCAAAGATTTCCTTGATGTTAGCGATAACCTGCTTGATTACATCAAATACCTGCTGTACTGCTTCCATGATTCTGAGCTCCTTTCACAATATGTTAAGGTAATTATAACATAAGTTGCGATTAAGTCAACATCTAATTAAAATTTTTAATATTTATTTTTAATTCGTTAACTTTTTAACGGACACTTTTGTCCCGTTTTGCCGTCCTTTAAGTAAAACTTCTATTTCACCGTCAAATCTCTTCACAAAATTCACTTTTTCGCCGTTAACGTAAACCTCATAATCGTTCTTTTCATCAAGACAGATTATCATATAGCTTACATCCTCGGTTTCCTTTGTCACGGTTATTTCCGCTTCGGTATTGTCGGCGGAGATAAAGCTCTCATCAATACTTACATCAAAGCCCGTTGTAACAGTACCGGGATTATAATAGGTCATTGCCCACATATTTATGGGAGTCGAAAGTCCGCCGAAATTATGGAACCAGCCTCCCCTGCCCGTGACAACGCTGACCATTTCAAAGGTATAATAGTTATGTTCAACTTCTCTTTTCCATATATCCAGAGCCATACGTGCTATTTCATAGGCAAAATCGTTTTCCCCTATGTCGAGCATAGTCTTATAAAGGAACCATTGGTGGGAGAACCATATGTTGCCGTTCCAATAGCCGTTTACCTTGAAATAGGATGCTGAAACGTCAACTGCGCTGATACCGTAGTGACTAAGCATATGCTCCTTGCTTTTAAGATGAGACAGTATTCTCTCCTTCTGCTTTTCGTTGCACACGTTGGCGATAATGGGATAAATACCGTCAAGACCCTTATTGAGATTTTCCCCCTGAGGGTTAGTATATTTACCCACGGGGTTATAATCCTTATCGTGGAGAACATAGCTGAAATATCCGCTTTCTTCATCCCATGAATAGGTATTGAGAGCCTCTGTCAGCCTTGCAATATCGTTGTTATATGTAATAATGTCCTCATTCCTGCCGATTTTTACGGCGGCAAGCTTCATAATTTTCGCACAGCGTATTGCCTGAGCCGAGGTTATAACGGGCGCAGATGTATCACGGATATTATCCTTCATCATAGCAACCTGAGCAGGATAGTCATCCATACCCGATGATGAATAGAAATAATCATAGGTTGTGAGAAGTCCGCTTCTGAGCTTTGCCGTTGTGGAGCCTCTTATTTTGCCGAGATAGAAGTCATAATATAGCTTCAATCTGTCATAGAATTCCTCAGCAAGCTCTTTGCCACCCTGCTTATTCATCATCTCAAAGAAGATATAAAACTGAACGGGTACGGGTGAGCCGTGATGAACGAATGCATAATCCTTATTGCTTTCGTCGCTCAGATATGTATCAAGTATAAATCTGCTAAGCTCAGGGGCATACCCCGTAAAGCCCAGACCGATGAAGCCCGAATCCCATGTATAAAGGCAGTCCCATCTCTTTCCGGGGGTATGGTGAATAATGTATCTGCCGTGCTTATATATGGGATAAACCACATTTGTAAGCACTGCTGACCTTAACAATTCATTACTCAGCTCATATTTTTCACCACGGGAATTAAAGCTGAATTTCTTATATTCGCTGAGCTTTTTCTGATATATTGCTTCGTATTCTTCGGGTGCTTTATACTCTGTTTCTCCCTTTGAAATAACGGAATAAACAACCTCTGTTTCACCCGGATTTACGAATACGGTATGCACTATGGCATTATGGAAGAAGCCGTTGTCGCTGTGCTTATCCCTGAATGAGTTTGTAAAGCTTTCCGTCAGGTCGTCAAAGGTTTCGTCGCTATTGGAAAGACGTGCGCTCATGCAGTCCTCAAGACAGCCTGTGTCTATTGCTCTGTATCGGGTGTTATCGTCAAAGGTTCTCAGTATATATTCACCCTCGGCATCCTCATATTTCAGCGCAGACCTGTAACCGATACTGCACTTTTCTGTTTTTATTTCGGGTTTGAAGCTGTGAAGCCTGATTTCTGTGCTGACCCTATGTGCATCATCCTTTTCGGTAATTGCAATAAAGTCAATTTCCACTCCACCCGTTCCTTCAGCTGCAAAATCCAGCTTTTCGGGAACATTATCAAGAGGAATATAAACATAAGAGGGTTCGTCTGCCTTTGGGAAAACAATACTTGTTTCACCGTTAAGTGTGAATGCTGAATCCTTTTCGCTGTTGATATAGGTCACACCGACCTGCATACCCTGAACGTATTTGATGTCACTTGTTCTGTATCTGATGACCATTACGGGTGACTCAAAGCTTTCATTGTAGTCAACCTTGTAGCAGACCCTGTCACCTGCTTCTCCTCCGAAGGGAGCAAGATATCTGTGGGGCATATGCCACTTCTCTGCTCTGTCACCGAGACCCTTACCCATATAGAAACGGTTATCCGTAAACTCGCCCTTTTTACGGGCATCGGCGTTCTGCTGATCCCAGGGTCTTGTTATGGCATAATCATAGCTTTCGTAGTCAGTTGCCTTTATGAAAAGGCACTTTTCGGGAAGGGTAAGGTCAACATATCGGTCAAGCCTGTATTCTATTGATGAGAAATAATTGACAAGACAGTTCTGTATAAGCGGAGTATTGTTGAAAAGCTCTGTTCTGACAAGGGTTGACTCGTCGTCGAGCTTTACATATGTGACTATTGAGTATGCGTCTTCCTTTCCTTCAAGGTCAAACCTGTAAGAAAATAAGGTGTAATCCTCATTACACTGCCACGCTCTGCAGCCGCAGGGCACAGTTGTGTTGGGAACACGCATACCCGAACCGAATATTGCAGGAGCTGTTGTGAAATCGAAGCGTATACCCTCGGTCATTTCCTCGTCCACAACTCTTGAAATGCCCATATACTTTTTTCCGTAAGGTCCCCATAAGGGGAATACACCGTCAAGCTTTTTCATATTGCTTATCCTCTGTTTTCCGATTTATTGTCCTTTTACCTGTTCTGCAAGCTTGTTGTAAACCTCTTCAAGGTCCTGTCTCATCATATAAGGTGTGGCATATCTCTTTTTCGGATCAAATGATATGCTCTTGAGAATAATATCATTGAGCCTTCCGCCGTTGTAAGCAGGTGCGGGAATTTTTGCTCCCGAAAGCCTGTGCCTTACTGCGCCCTCAAAGCCCTTTTCCTTTTCAAAGGGAAGCATACCGTCATTGAGGAGTGTGTAAAGTATCAGACCGAGTGAATACGTATCCGTGTTATAGCTGATATACTTTGAAAAATCAAGCTCAGGTGCATAGAAAGCCATCTGCTTACAGTCATTCTTATCAAGAACACGTCTGAGCTCGGTTGCATCCGTATCTATTCCGTCAATTCTGAATCTGTCCTTACCGTCAAAGTAAATGCAATCGGGAGTCAGATTAAGGTGCTTATAATCGAGCTTTTTAAGCTGCTCAAGACCTCTGCAAACGTCCATACCCATTTTAACTGCCGCACCGACGGTAAGTCCGTTTTCCTTGATATATTCCTTGAGAGGCTGGATATAATCATATCTTGCCACAAGGAGATAAGCGGTATCGTCGCTGTTTGAAATATCGTAAAGCTCACGGAGATTTACGATTCCCGGCTTTGAACAGAAGCCTCTGAGAAAATTGAAATCCTGCTTCTGCTTCTTGACAAGAGAGCTTACGTATCTTCTGTAAGCCTCCTCCCCCATTTCTGCTTTTTTCTTTTCGGCATCAGCATTATTTCCGGGTATCCATATTGCTCTTACGGCAGAATACTTGGTAACGTCACCCGAAGTTTTTTCCGCCATATAAAGCTTCTCGTTTTCACTTTCAGATATTGTGTAACTGAGAGTCCAGTCAGGCAGTATTCTCTGTATATCCCTTTCGTTCATAATCTTCTCCTCACAATGTTTTATTTCCCGATTATTATATACCATTTTCCTTATTTTGTAAACTGTTCACCCTTTATTTTTGAAATTGCGCATTTTTCAAGTCTCGATACCTGCGCCTGTGAAATTCCTACCTCTTTTGCAACCTCGGTCTGAGTTTTCCCTTGCATAAAACGAAGATTGAGAATGAATTTTTCCCTCTCCGAAAGCTCCTCAATTGCCTGCTTGATGAGTATCTCGTTTATCCAGTTTTCATCCGTGTTATTATCTCCTATCTGATCCATAACGTATATGGTATCTCCTCCGTCGCTGTAAACGGGCTCGTAAAGGGAAACCGGCTCAACTATTGCTTCAAGTGCAAGAACAACACTTTCACGGCTCAGGTTCATTCTTTCGGCAATTTCCTCAACCGTCGGCTCCTTTTGCGTGCGGTTTATAAGCTCCTCTCTGACCTGCATTGCATGATAAGCCGTATCCCGTATTGAACGGCTTACCCTGACAGGATTGTTGTCACGAAGATATCTTCTGATTTCCCCTATTATCATAGGAACAGCGTAAGTGGAAAACCTCACGTTCTGGGATAAATCAAAATTATCTATCGCCTTTATCAGCCCTATACAGCCAACCTGAAAAAGATCGTCGGGATTTTCGTTTTTGTTTGAAAAACGCTGGATCACGCTCAGCACCAGCTTGAGATTTCCGCTTATAAGTTCATCCCTTGCTCTTGTATCACCCTCACGGCTCTTTCTCAGCAAGCTCATCTTTTCCTCTTCCTTGAGAACCTTCAGTCCCGATGTGTTTATTCCGCATATGTCTACCTTGTTGAATTTCATCTGTGTTCCCCCGGTCTGATTGTGTAAGAGTCAAAATAATTATTGCCTTCGGGGGTAATAATATGCAAAAATCGCAGATAGTGCCGAAGCATTATCTGCGATTATTATGTTATATTGCTCATTTGAGATTTATCTCTCTGTCTGCCGTATCCTCAGGATCGGGAAGCTCCTTGATTTCTCCGAATTGGTTGACTGCATAAAGCTTGAAAAATCTGAGGTAAGATTTTCCTCCTTCTGTGACAACTGTACTAACTCTGAATACATACCAACGAACACCGTCTTCTTCATAAGCTTTTTCAAACTCAACCACGATTTCGTTGCCTGTTTCTTTATCCTCAACTCCCACAAGGCCCGTAACGAGCTGTTGAGCCTCCTCCTTGCTTCCGATGCTTATTGCCCCGGTCGTGTTATCAACATCCTCGATAACCGCCGCACTGCACTTATAGCTTTCATCAACAACCACGCTGTATTTCACAGTCTTGATTTTTTCTCCCCCTGCAGTAATATATGTGAAGGTTGCAATAACCTCGCCTTCCCCCACAGGTTCAAAAATAAACATTGTGCTGCCCTTTGAAGCATCTGCCTCGGGAATATCCTCTCTTGTTTCAAGAACGAGAATGCCCTCCTTCTCCAGAGTATATATCCAGCTGCAGCCTTCTTCGTATTCAAAGCTGACCATCCAGTTCAAATCCTCGTCCTTTTTACACGCCGTAAAGACCGTCAAAACCATCATTACAGCAAGGAAAACAGATATAATCTTTTTCATTAAAACACCCTTTCTTCGGATCTTACCTGATGATTATATCATTTATTGCTCAAAAAAACAAGAATTTAGTTATATTTAGTTTTCAGATATAAATTTTTGATATAATCTGTTGAAAAAATCGGAGGTATAATGTATAATTCAATATGAATTATTTTATTGTGGATAAGTGGGTGTATATATGTCACAGTTACAGTTCAGCACAGAAGAACAAGGCTATTCAAAGGCCGAGGTTGAAAGATATATAGCAATGCTTCAGAGCGAATACACTAACGCTGTTGAATGGAGCAATGAGATAGAGAAGCAGTTTGAGGAATACCGAAGCGGAAACAGCGAGCTTGAAAGGCTCAAGGCCGAAAACGAAAAGTTACTCGGAGATTGCCGTCTCCTTGCTTCAAAGCTCAGAAATATGAGCACACAGAACGCAGAAAGTGCTCCTGCAGCATCGTCTGATAAGGCTGACGAAATAATCCGTAACGCAGAAATAAGAGCTCAGGAAATAATAGATGCAGCCTATAAAAGTCAGGAGCAGATAATCTCCGATATTTCAGGCAGAATTATTGAAAGCCAGAACGAACTCAGCGCTCTTTCAAAAGAAAAAGAGGTTCTTTCAGCAGAAATCGAAAAGCTCGAAAACATAAGACAGTTAATTTCCGAAAGAATTTCGAAAGCAAAAGAATTGCTGAAATTTTAAAGAATACCAACCCACAGAGAAAGGGTGATATAATTGCAGCTTCACAGACCAAAAGACATCGACAGTCTCAATGAAGATTTTTTTAAAAACGAGTTTTCAGGACATATTCTTCAGGAAGACTCCGTAATCACTGAGTCTGAAACAGAATACCCCGAAACAAATCTCATACAGGGAGAAATTGACGGCATTATCGTTGAGCACGAGTCTGACATAAGGTCGGGCTATGTGGCAAAGCAGCTTGAACGTCTTTCCAATGCAAGCTATGAAAACGGCAACCGTATTTTTCACGAATTCCCCGAGGATACTGAAGACGAAGACAGTCTTATTGACAGTCTTGAAGAAAAAAATCTGTTTGATTCCTTCCCCGAAATTGATTTTGATCCCTCCGTTTTTAATGACGATGACTTATCCGAGCGTGAAATCAGACGTGAATCGGTACGCAGGGCAAAAGAGGATGCACGAATCACAATAGAAAACGAAAAAGAAAAAATCAAGGAACAAAAGCAGCTGGAAAAAACGGTGCAAAGACCCTTCGGAAAGAAAAAAACAGCTATTGTTCTTATGGTTGTATTTATAGTTCTTAATATACTCTGTCTGGGAATGTGCGGTATTTTCGGCACAATGGCCGATAACGGCAACTCGCTGACTCTTTCAGAAAAACTGACGGTGCAGTATGTTGACGGCATAAACATTTCAACCCCTGCTTACAGAGGAAAGCTTATTGCAGTCACAGCCGAAAGCATACAGGGCAGCCGTAACGTTCTGTTTACTGATGAAGAAGGCAGCAGCGTAATAGGTAAGGTTATCGCAATCGGTGACGGTATTTACGGCATTGACCTGGGTGAAAGAGTTGTAAAGGCTGATGCCCAAAGCATAATCGGCGTTGTCAGTTTCGCAACACCTGACATATCTTCCGTTTATCTTTTCTTTACCGCCTTCGGTATGTTCCCCGTAATTTTATTCGCTCTTGCGCTTCTTTTCACGGTACTGCTTTCGGTTCTGAGAATAAAAAAGCTCAATCTTGAAATAAAAAGGCTTGAGGAAAACTATAATATAATATAAACAAAATCGTTCAAGAGGTAAAAATGAAAAAATACAGTAAAATCATTTTCTTAGTTTTAATTCTGACTATAATTGCCGTCAGCACCGTTCCTGCATCTGCCGCTGAAATCAAGCCCTTTACGCAGAACGGAAAAATTATAAGCGTTTCCCACGGAGGTAACAGAGCAGAATATCCTCTCAATTCATATGAGGCAATTTCTTCGGCATTCGAAATCGGTGCAGACTGCGTAAGCCTGACCCTGCAGACTACCAAGGATTCGGTTTTCGTTATCAGTAAATATAATGACCTTGGAATGATGCACTCAGCATACAAGGATGTGCTCATCAGCGAAAAGACTTTTCAGGAAATCCAAAGTGTAAACCTTGTAAACAATTCAGGACAGATTACAAGCTGTACTCTTTGTGAGCTGAAAAAGGCTGTTGAGGTTGCCAAGCGATATGACCGTATTCTCATCGTTGATAACGCTTGGGAAAACAGAGAAATGCTTTATTCCTTCCTTGTTGACAATGACGCTCTGGATAACGTTATAATCCGCACGGATGCAAAGAAAAAGGAAATCGGGGATTTTCTCAGACTTACGGATAACAAGGTACAGATTATCGGCTCATATCACGGAAACTTTATTTTCAGCGCAAAAAGCTACGTTTCAGCCCTGAGTGATTTCGGCTGTAAGGCAGTAATGCTGGGAGCAACCAACCCCTTCGGTGTAATTTTCAATCAGTCAATGCTCTCCTCCTTCAGCGCAAATAACTATTCGGCAAGAGCAATGATTGCAACATATGACCCCGATCTGTGCGGTCAGAGAACGGATACACCGTCTGTCTGGGATGATCTTATTGACAGAGGATACAGCATTATTGAAACAAATAACATAAGAGATCTGACTGAATATCTCAGCAATCTGACAAGAACTCAGGATGAGCTGAAAAACATCCTTTCAGCCATCGACAGCACGGATATGTCGGCCTGTTCGATAAAAACAGCCTCCGATCTTCAGGAAGCAAAAGAGGCAATACAAGCAGAGCTTACAACTCTTTCTTCGTTTGAAAGTCTTTCTAAGGTAAAGCATCAGGCAATGATGGCCTTTGAAAACTTTTCACTTGAATCGGAGCATTATGTTAAAAGAGGCGTTCTCAAGGTAACACCGGGAAAAATCGCTGCAGTTATACTTGTAAGCACAGGAATAATTGCCGCCCAGGTTTACTTTTATAAAATGCGTAATAAAAAAGAAGAAAATAAATACAGGAGGAAATAAATATGTCAGTTACAGAAGAAAAGAAGAATGCACTCCCCCGTGCAGTAAAAGCAGAGGCTGTGGGCGTTGATTCAAAGGAAGTTCAGGCTTTCATCGACGATTGCAGAGAGAACAGTATTGAAGTTCACAGCATAATGGTGCTTCGTCACGGTCAGGTTGCAAGTGAGGCTTATAAATACCCCTTCGGTCCCGATAAGAAGCATATGGTCTATTCGGTCAGCAAAAGCTTTACATCAACAGCTATCGGTCTTGCAATTCATGAGGGCTATATGACTCTTGAAACAAAGTTCCTTGATGTTTTCCCCGAATTCAGACCTCTCAAATTCGATCCCTATCTTGAAAAGCTGAATGTTCACCATCTGCTTTGTATGCAAAGCGGTAAGTCCGTAAGTCCCATGGTTGACCGCACGGCAGATCATTGGATTGAGGATTTTGTTGAATCTCCCTGGGCTTTTGAGCCGGGAACGGAATGGCAGTACATAAGCGAAAATATGTATATTCTCTGTGCTATGATTCACCGACAGACAGGTATGTCTGTTATGGAATTCCTCACTCCCCGTCTCTTTGAGCCCCTCGGAATTGAAGATCCCTTCTGGGAGACCTGCCCGAGTGGTATTGAAACCGGCGGTTGGGGTCTGATGATAAAGCTTGAGGACCTTGCCAAGTTCTCTCTCTGCTATCAGCAGAAGGGTATGTTCAACGGCAAGCAGGTAATTCCTCAGGAGTGGGTCGAACTCGCTTCAAGCGCAATAGCTGACAACAGCTCAAAGAATACCGATATTGACAACGACAAGGGCTACGGCTACTGCTTCTGGAGATGCGGCGGCTACGCAAACGCCTTCCGTTCAGACGGTATGTTCTCACAGTACGGTATTGTGTTTGAGGATATCGATGCAGTTGTTGCTGTAAACTCAGGCAATGCTGACCAGCAGGTTGTTCTTGATGCTATCTGGAGACACTTCCCCAAGGCGTTCATTGATGACGATCCCGATGCAGAAACGGTTATTCCTGAGTTCAAGCCCTATAAAGCAATCGAACCGGGTGACAGAAACACAGAAATTGAAAGAAAGCTTGAGGGCAGAAGAATTACCTTCAATAAAGCCCATGTCATTAACATTGCCGGTCTTCCCGTAAGCGTTATCCCCCTTGTGGCAACATTTATGGAAAAGGACAGAGCCGGTAATATCAATAACATCGACTTCCAGTTCCTTGAGGATGAGCTTATCTTCTCGTGGTCTGAAGGCGATGAAAGAAATTCAATTCACGTAGGTATGGACGGTGAATACCGTTGGGACAGCATTGTTCTTGGCGGAATCAGATATACAACAGCTTCCTGCGCCGCATGGACGGGCGACAACGTTCTTGAGGTAAGAATCAGACCTGTTGAAACCATAGCAGAAAGAATCCTTAAATTCAATTTCAAGGAAAACAACAAGGTTGCAATGGAGCCTTCAACCTTCCCCTCATCATCAGCTATTGTTGACCATATAAAATATGCCGTAAAGAGTGTATTATCCTCAGATCTTCTTGCAAACATCGCAGAAAGAGCATTACCTGCAGTCGGCACGTTTATGGATCCGACGCATCACGGTGTTATCAGATAAAGGCTTAACGGAGGTTTTGTTATGGCAGTTAAAATCATATATGCACTTGCCTGTGCTTTGGAATGTGTATTCGTTCCCCTTTTCCTGAAATACTCCTGGCCCGAAAAATGCTGGACTTCCTTCAAGCTCAAAATGGTATGCTCTGCCCTTTTCATTACAACGGGTGTATGCAGTATCATCTGGGCAGGCAACGGAATGACTCAGTATGCAAAATGGATGATAATCGGTCTTGTTCTGGGAATGCTCGGCGACCTTTTCCTTCACCTGATAACCGACAAGATGGTGGTTTTCGGTCTTGGTTTATTCTCGTTCCTCGTCGGTCACATCTTCTTTATCAAGGGCTTCGGCGATGCACTTGAAAATTATTTCCCTCAGGCAAAGGTCTTCGATTGGAGAGCAATTCTCGGCGTAATTCTTGTTTTTGCCTTACTCGTTGTTTATGCTGTCAAGGCAAAAATGGAATTCGGCATTGCTCTTGTGCCGGTTATTATGTATGCCTTCACAATTCTCTTTATGTTTGCAACAGCTCTTCAGCTTTGCACCAGACTCTTCCTTGAGGGCTACGCAAACGACGTCGGTACAATATGCACGGTAGGTCTCGGTGCTCTGCTGTTCGTCGCATCAGACCTGACACTTGCCCTTATACTTTTCAGTAACAAGGAAAAGAGGATGAAGGAAAACAGACCTATCAAGATATTCAATATCGTTACATATTTTGCAGGTCAGATTCTTCTGGGAACAAGTATTCTTTATCTTGTTGCCTGATATAAGCATCAAAAAAATACAGGGTTTACTCCATTTTGAAGTAAACCCTGATTTTTATTTTTCTTTTGCCATTTTTTCGATTTTCTTATCGTCGAAAATATTATGTAAGCCCTCCCAGGCAAGCTGTCTGCGCTCAAACCAGAGAACAGATAAGGGCTTGCGGAGCTTATTGGGATTAGCCTGATGAGGCTTGGCATAGCCGATATTATTATAATCAAGAAAGCTGTAATAGTATTCCAGCTTCTTTTCAAAAGCATCATAGCCTATTCCGCCGTTCCAGGCATTTTCACAAAATGCACCCAGACGGGGATACGTCATATAATCAGCCTTTTTCATATCCTTAACATACTCTGTCCAGAGAGTAGCCTCGAGACCGAGACAGTTTTTGTTCTTTGTTTTATGGTCTGCCGTATCCCTGAGGCTGATATAACCGTAAGGCAGATCGATGTAATACGCCTTTGCAGAGGTGTCAATATAGGCTCTGTCTCCGATATCTGTATCGCTGTTGCAGAGGGCGAAGCTCAGATCGCTGTCAATATCCTTATCGTTTTTAAGATCCCAGTTCCACATAAATGACTGTTTGCCCTTTGCTTTGCAATAATCCTTTATATTATTCATAAACCAAAACTGAAGGGCATCACTGTCTTTAAGACCGAGCTCTTTGCGTTTTGCCTGACAGTGAGGACATAAATCCCAACGGTGCTTGGGTACTTCATCACCGCCGATATGGAAATATTCATCAGGGAACATTTCGCACATCTCGTCAATTACCTTATAAACAAAGTCATAGGTGCTTTCCTTACCTGCACAAAGCACGTCATGCTTCACTCCCCAATGAGTTGCAACGGGAAGTTCACGTTCAAAGCAGGTTAGCTCCTTATAGCAGGCTATGGCAGCTCTGCAGTGACCCGGAATATCGAACTCAGGCATAACCTTTATACAGAAGGCGTGAGCGTAGTCAACAATTTCCTTTATATCAGCCTTCGTATAATATCCCTCTCGGGGTATACGGTCAAAATTTGTGTTTGTCCTCTTTGAGCCTATTTCCGTCAGCAAAGGAAATGCATCTATCTGTATTCTCCAGCCCTGATCCTCCGTAAGATGAAAATGAAACAGATTCAGCTTATGCACAGCCATTCTTCTTATGAAGGTTTTCACCTCATCGACTGTATAGAAGTATCTGCCCACATCAAGCATAAAGCCTCTGATTTTATGTGTGGGTTTATCAAGGATTTCAACATCAGGCAATGAAAATCCGTTTTGAAAAAGAATCTGCTTGAGAGTCTGCAAGGCATAAAGCTGACCTGCAGCAGAGGCAGACTTTATGTAAGTCTTACCGTTTTCGGTTTTCATTATGTATTCTTCTTCACCAAGGTTTTCATCTTTTTTAAAGAAAATATTGGGTTCCCCGTCTCTGAGACTGCAAAAATCCAGAAAATCTCTCTTTGCTTCGTCGCTCAACAGGCTTTCACCGAAACCTATGCTATCGATTTTTGTTTTATTTTCCGATAAAACCGTAAGCCTTGACGGCGCAGGTATAATATTCATCAAACCACCTCTTTCAGGAATAATACCATATATAAGTTTTTTTGTCCATATTTTTAATCAAATGCTTTTTTTACCGATTATATTATTCTCTTTTCGGGTCAAATTATTATTGCGGCAAAAATCTGTTTGTCGCAACGGAGTGGGAAAATGGTAAAACTCATAAAATCATTCAGTATTTTTCTTCTGGTTGCAGTCTCCTTGGTGTTTGCGGTTATACTGTATGCACAAAGCAATATTCCCGATCACATTATGATTTTAAACGATCAAGGTATTTCGGTGGGAAAGCTGTTTACCGTTGAAAAAAGCAATGAACTCGAAAACAATCAGGAAACGAGGAATAAAAAAACTGACAGCAGAACCTATAATATTGATATCAGTCTTCTTAACGTAATTCCCGTCAAGCAGTCAACTGTCCATATTTCTCAGCGACACTACGTTGTACCCGGCGGAGAGATATTCGGACTGAAGCTCTATTCAGACGGTGTTATGGTTGTAGGTACTACCGACGTGCTCACATCCTCGGGGAATGTTTGCCCCGCTAAAGCTGCCGGCATCAAGCCCGGTGACATTATTCTGAAGCTGAACGGAGTAAGCTACAACAAAAGCACCGACATTGCCGGATTTTTTAAATCAAACGGCAATGAGAGTGTAAAAATCACTCTCCTTCGTAACGGAGCCTTTTTTGACGTTATGCTGACCCCCTCCCTCTCATCAGCCGACGGTCAGTACAAGGCGGGCATATGGATAAGAGACAGCGCCGCAGGTATAGGTACGGTTACCTACTGCGACCCTGAAAGCAGGATTTTTGCTTCTCTGGGGCATGCGGTCTGCGATGTGGATACAGCTCAGATTATCCCCATTCTTAACGGTGAAGCTGTAAAAGCCAAAATAACAGGTTGTTATAAGGGCACAAACAACAAAGCAGGTGAGCTTTGCGGTGTTTTTTCCGACGGGACACTCGGCCCCATAATGATAAACGGTGAAACGGGTGTTTACGGTCTGTTAAACAATGCCAAGAAGGGCAGCCTTTTGCCTGTTGCAACGGAAAAGGAAATCAGCATCGGTAAGGCTCAGATAATATCAACCGTTGACTCAGACGGCCCTGCTTATTACGATATCGAAATTACAAGGTTCAACGGCAGCAGTAACGGTATGCGGAATATGACTATTGAGGTCACGGATCCCGTATTGCTGAAAAAAACCGGCGGTATCGTTCAGGGAATGAGTGGCTCACCCATTATTCAGAACGGTATGCTTGTAGGTGCAGTAACCCACGTTTTTGTAAACGATTCCTCGAAAGGCTATGCCATTTTCGCTGAAAATATGATTGACACTTCCGATTATCTTTACGATTTTCTTTATCAGGAAGCGTCATAAAAGAACAACCGGGATTATGCTTTACGTATAACCCGGTTGTTTTATGTATTCATTTCTGGTTTATCCGTCCTGTCAAGAAGATAGTCAACAGAAACATTATGAAAATTGGCTATCTTTATAAGTGTAACGGTGGGAACATCTATATCTCCTCGTTCATAGTTGCTATATACACGCTGACTACAGGATAAAATATCTGCCATTTGAGTCTGTGTCATATCCTTATCCTCTCGCAAATCTCTGATACGTTTGTAATGCGGCATCAACATCTCCCCCATCATTTTTTATCAAATAAATTATACAATCATTAGATTTGCGGTATAAATATTTAGCGAAAATTTCGCTATTGACTTTTAGCGGAATTTTCGCTATAATACCAATAAAGAGCATTACACACTCTTAAAATCAAAAAAAATGGAGGACAACACTATGAAACGCACAATTCTATTAATTCTATCTTTAATAACACTTATCTGTTTTACTGCATGCGGCAATAAATCAGCTGAGCAATTTGAAGAACTATCAGGAAAAATCAATACTGCAATTACATCTTGCGATATGGAAACCGCATATCAATTATGCAAGTCTGCATCGTCTTTTGGCTTTAGTGAGGAACAAATGAAGGAAATAAAGCGATATGAAATGGCTATCCAAGAACTTTGTTATCCTGGAACTTTTGTTGTAAAACCCGAAAACATCATAGAACCAAAACCCATTGAAATTGGCAAAAATTCATATTTTACTGTTGGAATGTTAAAAAAATATGACGAAGTTTTTTGCAGATATACTTTTAATAAAAACAGCGAAAAGGATCTTGCTGCACAACAATACAAGAAATACTTAAACTCTTTATTTACATATTTGGATCTAGATGTAGGAAAAAACTATACTGTCTATAGATTTGCGGATAAAAACGGTAATAGCATTAGACTGCAGGTTTTCGACAACGATTATAGAACGCCTGACTTTTGTGTAACTTTAGACAGCGATATTTTTGATTTAAGCAAAATTGATACGAGCGAATTATATAGTAGCCTAAATGATTCCTCTATACTGTTAAACAACTGATTCGCAAACTTACCAAACTATCAATCATATTTATAATATAACTACAAACATCCCGCCAAATCAGTCGGTAGAAATACCAACCTGATTGGCGGGATGAAACTTTAATTATTATAGCTTTTTAGCGGATAAAATGCTGACCGCAGGTCCCATAATTCTGCCGCCGTCCCTTTTAAGGGAAGGGGGACCGCTTGCGGTGGAAGGGTCTTGCATTCTGCATTCTGCATTCTGTAAAGCATCACTTTTCTGCTGCGTGTCTTCTTTCGTTGAGCTCCTTGAGAATTCTCTCGTGCTCGTCATCGTCAAGGCAATAGTTCCATGTGGGAATAACTGCAAGAAGGCTTCCGATTGCGGGAGGAATTGAAACGAGGAAGAAGAGAAGTGCCATATACTTTGAGAATTCGGGGTTCTCTCTTGCAATACCGCCGTTTGCGATATATTCGTTAACCTTTTCAACATTGGCATCTGAGAAGCCTACAATGGCATAGGCAATACCTGAAAGAATACTTGCAATGCCTGATGTGAGCTTTGCGATGAAGGTCTGTCCTGAGAAGAATACACCGTCGGGACGGATACCGTTATGGTATTCCTCATAGTCAACAGCATCGGCAATCATAATTGACTGAAGCACGTTGGTGATACCCATTGAAGCACCGGCAATAACAAAGCCGAAGAATGCAACAGCAATAAATACGGGCTTATGGAGTGACTGAGGTGCCATAAGATAAAGAGCAAAAATAAGAAGATACGGGAAAACGCTTATGATACGGCTTCCGTTGTATGCCTGCTTCTTGGTATATTTGCTCAGAATCTTGGGAACAAGCGCCATTGCAACAAACTGACCTGCGAAAAGTCCGCCTCCGAGAAGTGCAAAATAAACAAGATAAAGTGTACCGTCCTTGTTAGCATAATAGTAAGTTACAAGGGGTGTTGCGGCAATCATAACGAGAGCTGTGGGGCTTGAGAAGATACCTGAAAGAAGTATCTGTCTGAAGGGCTTGTTTGTCCACATAAGCTTGAAGTTTTCTTTAAGGGTGTGTGATTCTTCCTGTGTGGGAATTTTTTCCTCAACACCGAGACCTGCCATCTGGAAGAGTACACCGCCGATTACTGCAAGAACCGTAGTTGAAACAAAGAAGCCTAACTTTTCGGCAGAAGCAGGGTTCATGGCATACTTATTGGCAAAGAATTTGCCCAATTCAAGAGCAATAGTCTGAGCAAGAAGCATAGGAATAGCTGAGCCGATACCGCCGAAAATACGGGCAAGGGATAAAATCTTGTTTCTGTCTTCCTTATCCTCGGTAATACGTGCTGTGATACCCCAAAGCGGAATATCGCCTGCTGTGTATGTCATACCCCAGAGGATATACATACAGGCTGCCCACATTACAACGAGGAAGTTCTTGCCTTCAAACATACCTGCATCTGTTGTATAGAAGCCGAAGTTTGTGAAGCAGAGCATTGTGATAATCGAAACGGGAATGGGAACAAAGAGAAGATAAGGACGGCATTTGCCCCACTTTGTCTTTGTCTTGTCAACGATAGTACCCATCATAGGGTCGTTGAAAGCATCCCAGACTCTTGCGATTGTCATAATAATACTTACTGTTGCGGCAGGGATAAGAATTGTAAACTGCATATAATAAGCAAGAACACTGCTTATGATACTGTAAATACAGTTCTGACCCGCCATACCGATGAGATACATATTCTTTTCTTTTTTGGAATATGTATTCAGGCCTTTGCTGTTTAACATAATATTTCCTCCTGTTAAATTTGTAATTAAATACTATCACTTTCAGGAAGAAAAGTCAACAGACAGAATGTGGCAAGCGGAGAACCCCCCGACGGAAAGTCGGAGGGTAAAGAAAGTTTTTTCCATAAGGAATGTTTTATTTCACTTTGATTGAAACGGTTTTGCCGAATGAACTTTCAATATACTCCTGCTCGTGGTGAACTGTCTCCTTTACCTTATAAGCGGTTAGCCTGAAATAATAGGTTTTGCCTTTTTTTAGATTTTTGAATATAAAACTGTCAGGATTTCCGCCGGTAGCATAAACGAATTTCACATTTTTCTTAAAGTTCTTATCCGTTGAATAATATATCTTATATCCGGCAACCTTAGATAATTTATCCCAGCTTACTTTAACATTTCCGTTCTTGGTAAGCTTTGCTTTTACATTTTGCGGTGTTTTGGGCTTTGTTGACGTCTTATAAACTGAGCTGAACTTACATTTTTCACCGTCCTTTATTGCTCTGACCTTGATATAATACCAAGTCGAAGCCTTGCGGTCGGAAAGCTTGAATTTGTTAGTTTTACTTTCGCCTGCTTTCTTCCATTTCGTTCCGTTTGTGCTGACATAAATCTGATATTTATCTGCCCCGCTAATCTTTTGCCAAGTAAGCGAAAGATATGTTCTGCCACGGTCTTTTATTTCTATGTTATAGACCTTTTCACCCGTGCCGAGGGATTTGAATTTGATATCATTCTTTTCGTCGTATCCTATTTCAGCTTTTCCGTACTTCTCAACATATTTCTCTGCAGTTGAGTTTTTATAGCCAACCAGAGTTGCTCTTCCCGGAATATCACATCCGATTACCAGTTCGGGATTTCTGATTGTTATCTTTATTTTTTCGTTGCAGTAATTAAATGTGTTGTTTCCTAAAAATTTAACCTTTTCAGGAATTTTTATTGACTTCAAATTAAAACAATGGTCAAATGCACCCTCTCCGATTGTTTTAAGCTTTGAGTCTGAATAAGTCTTGATTTTTTCCAGATTTTGACAATTCATAAAAGCATACTCTTCTATTGATGTAACCTGCTTCCCAATCGTCAGATTTTTAAGATTTTCGGCACTTGTAAAAGCTTCGGATTCTATTGTCTCTACGGGCATATTTATTTTATACTTTGTCGTTTCCTTTTGAGGAGCATAGAAAATAAGACTGACTCTTGTGCCTTTTTCGTTCAAACGGAAAAGAACGTTGTTTTTTGTAACAAAATTCTTATTATTCGAATCAATTCTTATGGTTTCTATGTTATCGCAATGTGAAAACACTCTTTTTCCTAAGGTTTCAAGATTTTTAGGGAGAACAATGCTTTTAAGAGAAATACAGTGCCGGAACGCATCGTCACCTATACTTTTGATATTATCGCCTAAGGTTACTTTATTAAGATTGGTACAGCCTTGGCAAAAAGCATTGTCTATTTTGATAAATGTTGACGGAAAAACTATTTCTTCAAGCTTTTTCATACTTTTCAAGGTTCCTGAACCATATTCATAATCCACATCATAGACATCAATAATTTCGTTAACGCCCTCGGAAATAACAAGTTTTCTGATTGCATTTGTCGCTAGATAATTACTAAAGCAGCTTTCCTCAATATATTTAACTGTATATCCGTCAATTGTTTCCGGTGTAACATATGTCCCGTTTTCATCCAAATTGTAATTATTGATTTTTTCCAAAAGAATGTATTTGTTCGCAATATCTACAACCGTATATTTGTATTCAGCAGTAGTTATTGTTTCTCCCTCGAACACAACGTCTCCGTTTTCGTCGTATTCAAGCACAAGCGCCGACGCCGACAAGGCAAAACAAACCGACAGCAACACCATTGTCAGAATCAAAGATAAAATTTTTGTGTTTTTGGCTTTCATAATGTTTTTCTCCTTTCACGGCGGTCTTTTGCCGCCTTACACTATATACAACAGCTCAGGAAGGAAAATAAGGACAAAAACCTGAAAAAATTTTCAAAAAAATTTTGCCGACGGTGAAAACCGTCGGCATCTGCACTTTATTCTGCCGTAAATTCCGCTGTCTGAGCCTCACCGTATACCGTGTGAGTGCTTTCCAGAGTGCAGTATTTATGCTCTTTTTGTATTTCATGGAAAAGCCTGATTTCTGCTGTATAGATTTCACCGGATTTCAGGGTATCCGGCTGAATTTCAAGTGTCAGCTTACCGCTTCTGTTGATTTTTTCTGCTTCATCACCGGTAATTGTGTCTGACAGTACTTCCTTTCCGTCTGAGCCTTTTATGGTGTATTCAATATCTGCAGAGCTTTCCGCAGGCTTCCATTTGAGTGTAACCTTATTTCCGCTGACAGAAGCAACTCTGAAATTTTCCACAGAGGGCGGAAGTGTACAAGTATAGGTTATTCTGAAAGAGCTGTGCTGTCCGTCAGGATAACGGGCTCTTACCCTGAAATAGTATTCCGCCCCCGCTTCAAGACCGTCTATGGTTGCAGAGGTTTCCTTTGTTGTTACGGATTTTACCCAATCAAGCCCGTCCTTGCTGTAATAGGTCTGATAAATATCAGTACCCTCAACCTCATTCCAAGTGAAGCTTACGCTGTTATTAGTGCGGTCAGTAACAGCCATATATGAAATATAGCCTCCGTCGCCCAATGAAACAAATTCAGGTCTGATATAATTTATCTTTGCTTTTTCGCTGAACTTCTGCGCAGTTGAACCCTCATAACCGTAAAGCATAACCGCATCATTGTGATACTTATTACTGCCGCTTACCGTATCGTAAAGCATTTCACCGTCAATATCGCAGTTGGGATTGAACACAACAAGCGTATTAAGCGAGTAACAACCCTCAAAAATGTGCCCGTTTATTCTGCTGACACTTTTAGGCAGGCTCAATGTTTCAAGTGACAGACAGCCTCTGAAAGCACTTTCTTCAATCAGTTTAAGATTATTTGACAATGTTATGCTTCTGAGGTATCTGCTGTTTTCGAAAGCATTTCTTCCGATTGTTCTGACAGAAACGGGCATAACAACCTGTTCAAGATTTGCCGCACACGAGAAGGAATAAGCCTCAATCACATCAACAGTATCGGGTACGTTATATGAAGTACCGGGTCTGTATTGGGGATAGTGCACAAGTTGGGTTCCGTCCTTGCTGAAGACAACACCGTCAGCAGTTGAAAATTCCGCATTGTTATTATCAACATCAAATCCTGTCAGATGCGGATTGTTATCAAACGGTGCTGAAAGTATTTCTCCGTCTTCGTCACACGCACCGTTAAGTACAGAGGTAAAATTCTCACCTAACTTAACTGAGCCCGTAACATCACAATCTGCAAAAGCACCATAGTTGATTGTAACAAGTGATGAGGGAAGTTCAATATATTTCAGATTTATGCAGTTACGGAAGGCATTTTCACCGATTTCCTGAAGACCTTCGGGAAATACTACTGATATCAGCGTTTCCGAGCCTGCAAAGGCATCTGCACCGATTGAATACAGAGGATGACCGTCTATTTCTTCGGGAATTTCAAGGGTTTTGTCATTACCTGAATAATCGGTAATAACCGCATACTGTTTCTTACCAAAACCGATTATTCCCTTGAATTCCACAAGAGCATACTCATAATCTCCGCTTTTTATACCGTGAGAAACAAAATGGTAGGTTTCCTGATTATATCGGGAGAAGAAACGTGAAATATAGTTTCTGGAGGCAGAAACGCCCAAAATACCCGCAAAGAGAAGTATAACTGCCGCAACCAATGCCGCAACAAGCCTTCGTGAATAAGTAAATCGACGGACTTTTCCCGCATCGGGGCATTCTGTCAAATCCTTCATTTTTTTATTGAAGCTATCTGAGAACTCATAGGAAATCTCATTTTCTTCGGGAATATCTTTAAATTCTTCCGATGCTTTTTCTCTCAATGCTTTGAAAAAATCATTCTTATTCACCGTCTCCGCCCTCCTTTCCGAAATCAGCTTTATTAAGCAGAAGTGCTTTACCTCTTGAAATCTGTTTTGCCACAGTCTGCATATTTCTGCCGAGAAGCTCTGCGGTATCCTTAACAGATAAGCCCAGAACAAAGTGGTAGTAAAGTACCTCGCAATATTTGCTGTCAAGCTCCTTCATAATCTCCAAAAGCTTATCAGCTTGAATTCTGTTGCAAAGCTCATCAAGAAAATCCTTATCGGACATACTGTCTGCATCATCGGAAATCGAGATATTATAATCTATACGGATATTTCTTTTATGAAGAGCATTTATGGCTTTATTTTTGGTTGCTTTAAGAAGATAGTTTCTTCTGTCCTTCTCACAGGGTGCATTTCTGATAACCTGCATACGAACTGCAACTGAGCAGAAAACATCGTGGACAACATCTTCTGCGTCTTCATCAGATTTAACAATAGTTCTTGCAAGATAAAACATCTGCTTACGGTAATTGTTATAAATCTGCTCAAGCAAAGAACGGTCATCGCTGTCCGCAAGGCTCATATAAAAAGCCAACATTTTCTCCTCACCCCGATTTCAGATAAATTGGCAAAATTATATACTTAATTTCATCAATTGTCAAATCAAGAGTCATTGTTTTTCAACCGGAAGAGATACTTATGATTAAAATTAAATATATCTCCCCGTTTTATTGACCTTTACTTTCAAACTTGCTATAATAGTATAGATTATAATCATATACGGAGGCAAAATTTATGGTAAAGATATCCCCTTCCATTCTCTCCTGCGATTTTTCTAAAATGGGAGAAGAGTGTATAAATATGGAAAAATGCGGAGCAGACTGGCTCCACATTGATGTTATGGACGGACACTTTGTTCCCAATATAACTTTAGGTGCTCCTATTGTCAAGGCTCTCAGAAAGACAAGCTCTCTGACCTTTGACGTTCATCTTATGATAAGCGAACCTTATAAATACATCGAAGATTTCGTAAAGGCAGGCTCGGATATAATCACCTTCCATTACGAATGTGACAGCGACGTTGAAAAGACTATCGACCTTATCCGTTCTCTCGGCTGCAAGGCAGGTCTTTCCGTAAAGCCGGGAACACCCGTTGAAAAGGTATTCCCCTATCTTGACAAGCTGAGCATGGTGCTTGTTATGACCGTTGAGCCGGGCTTCGGCGGTCAGAGCTTTATGGCTGATATGATGCCAAAGGTAACTGCAGTCAGAGAAGAATGTAAAAAAAGAGGCCTCGATGTTGACATTCAGGTTGACGGCGGTATCTCAATGAAGACGATTGACGAAGCTGCAAAGGCAGGCGCAAACGTGCTCGTTGCCGGAAGTGCCGTATTCGGCGCTGAGTCACCCAAGGATATGATTGCATCACTCAGAGAGGCAGCTGCCAAGTATTTCTAAGGCGTTCCCCTCAGCTATGCACTTACCGTATTCCCTGATAAGCTGACGGATATGACTGTCCGTCCTGAAAGGTACTGCGTATTCGTTTATTCTGGCGACAAGGGAATGCTTCAGCTTACCCTTGACAAAAAGTATATTTTTCCCTTCATAAACATAGAGACTGCTTTTCAGGCTTTCTCTTTCTGTTTCCGAAAGACTTGCGGCAAGGTCAAAAATATGCTCGGCCTTCTCAAAAGCAAAGGACAGCTTTACACCGCCGGCTTTAAGCTTATATCTCAAGGGCTTATTGCTTACGGTGAAAAACAGCAGACATCCTCCGTCAAAGGACGGAAGCGCATCAACACGTACTTTATCCGGCAGATTCAGAGAACAGCCCAGAGATTTCTTTGCTTCTTCAATCAGAGAATCAATTACGGCACGGGTCTGAAGGTCTGAATAATCCATCTGTTCATAGGTGATATTCATTCTCTTCATATCTTCATGGGTAAGCTCAATAAATATATATTTATCTTTCGGTGCGTTTATTTTCATAGTCATACCCCCTTGAAATTATATTTTACTATTCAAATACTGCACTTTCAATGAAAAAATAATGGCAGAAACACCAAAGGATGGTGAAAAACGTTGGCAAAAAGAAAAACCAAAAGCGAAAATCTTATAACAAACACAGACAGCGTTTTCAGATATAATCTTGATCTCATCATAATGATGCTTCCTCTTATGCTGATGAGTATATATCTGAGTGGCTACCATATTATACGTCTTATGCTCACTGCGGTAATCGGTGCTGTAATTGCTGAATTTACGGCAAACAAAATCAGCAAAAGCGATAATTCTCTCGGTGACCTGAGTGCCGTTGCAACGGCTATGGCAATAAGCCTTATGCTTCCCGCCTCCTGCCCCTCGTATATAGCTGCGGCAGGAAGTGTGTTTGCGATTATCGTTGCAAAGATTCCCTTCGGCGGAGCTAAAAATGCGCCTTTTGTTCCTGCGGCTGCAGGCTTTGCGTTTTTATGTGTCTGCTTCCCCACCGAGGTTTTCACATACCCGTCGGTTGAAACAGCCTTCAACTCGGCTCTTATCGGTGCAGAGGATTTCGTAAAAGGCACCTCCTTCGGAGAAATGCTGTCATACGGTAAATCCGTTGAGCTTAACTCTCTTGAGGCAGTATCAATTCTCGGCGGTAAAACGGTAGGCCCCGTGGGGACAACCTTTATGCTTGTATTTATAGGCATTGCTGTCTATCTTTTTGCAAAGCGCAGAAAGAAGTTTTACGTAAGCCTCGCCTTCATCCTCACCTGTACCGTTATGGCGATGCTTTTCCCCAGAGTCAATTCAGGTGTTGCCACCTCCGTTATAATGGAGCTTTCGGCAGGAACCCTGCTTTTTGCAGGACTTATTCTTATCCACGATCCTGCAACAGCCCCCAACAGAGCTCCCTATTCTGTTCTTTACGGTATCGGTGCAGGCATCATATGTATGCTTCTGAGATATTTCGGTAAGTATCCTGAGGGAGCCTGCTTCAGCATACTCATTATGAATGCAATAACCCCTGTAATAAAAGATTATGCAAAAATGATAGAGAAAGAGCTGAAAAAGAAGAATAAAGCTAAAAACTCCTTGAAAGCGGAAGGAGGAAAAGACAATGGATAAAAAAGAAAAGGTCGGTCTTACCCTTCCGAGAATGCTGTTTAAGGGTTCATTTGTCTATAGCCCCGTGCTTACTCAGTCAATCGGCATCTGCACAATAGTTGCAATATGCTTCACCCTCAAAATCAGCCTTATTGTTTCGATAACTCTTACGTTTATCCTTCTGATAAACGAGATTATGGCATCTCTTATCCTGAAAAAGCTCTCACGCTGGATGAGAATTATATGCTATATGCTTCTCTCAACCCTGTTGCTCATACCGATAATGCTGATTCTTGACAAAAATTATTCTCAGCTGAACGCTTCTATGGGTATTTATCTTCCCCTTCTTGCCGTTAACAGTCTTATCGTTATACGCTGTGAAAAGTATGCGGTAAAGAACAACCTGAAGCTCAGCGTCTTTGATGCTCTGTCAGCAGGTCTCGGCTACGGCGTTACGGCAATAATTGTAGGCGGCATAAGAGAAATTGCGGCATTCGGAACACTTTTGGGCAAAACCGTAACGGAGCTGCCCGGCTATTCAGGTATGGCTCTCCCCTTCGGCGGTCTTATAGTACTGGGCTTTACCGCAGCATTTCACAAATGGTTTGTTAAAAAGTATTTCAGCGATCAGCCTACAAACACCTTCCCCCTGAGAACTGCGTTTGAAACTCCTCTTATCCGTGAGGAGGGTCTTAATATTACAACGGGTACTCTCAGCATACTCAGCGACCCTGCGGTAACCAATGAAGAGGCTCTCAGCGAAAAAACAGAAAAGGATGCTTCGGAGAAAGCACCGGTAAAAACAGAAGAAAATGCAGAAAAGGACGGTGACAATCAATGAGCTGGTTTTTTGATTTATTGACAGCAGCCGTTTACAGTCTGCTTATTCAGAATATTATATTCAACTCAGGTCTTGCCCTGAGTGAAACCGTAAGAACAGCAAGACGTCCTAAGTTTTTTCTTATGTACGGTGTTTCGGTTCTGTATTTCAGTCTGACCACCTCGCTTATCTGCAGTCTGATCAACCTTATTCCTGCAGTTAAAAGCCTTAGTATGATATGGCATATGGCTATTTTCGCCGTTATTCTTGCGATTGTAACCTTTGCCACGTCAGTTTTTGCAATTGTTGTGCTTAAAGCGAATAAAAAGTTTATGAATTCCCTCGGAATGTGTGCAATCAACTCACTTGTGCTGGCAATTCCTATCATAAACAGCCGCAGTGCTCTTTCGGTTGCCTCCTCTGTGGGAAGTGCAATAGGTGCGGCACTTGCTTTTGTTCTTGCTTTGCTGTTTGTCAATTCTGCAATGAGAAAAATTGCTTCGAATAAAGATATCCCTAAATCATTCAGAGGTCTGCCTGCAGTGTTTGTTTATATGGCATTGCTTGCACTTGCCTTCAACTGTCTTTCAGGTCAGGAATCATTTATTTAATTAAGAGAGAATGTTTTTTATGTCACCTAATAAAGAAAAGAAAACACGGAAAAAAAGAAGAAGCGACAGCGACGGCGTTAAGGTCAAACGCAGTTATTACAGCTTCAGCAAATATTATCCGGGTGGCGGCTCCTCGCAGAAATACCGTAAGGTTATGGTTGAAACACCGGACGAACACAAAAGGATCAAGATTATACTTTCGGTTTTCGCAATAATCATACTCGTATATATCGGATGCTTTTCAATGTCTCTTGCCATTGAAATCTCAAATGCTCCGACTACTGAGACAACTCTGCCTACCCAAGAGGTTACAACTGCCCCTTATCAGGAGGTTACAACCACTCTGCCTCCCGCACCTACCTATGAGGTAACGCTGGAGGAACCTGAAAGGGAGGTAAACGTTACAACAACAAAAGCACCTGAAACAAGCGATACAAGCAGTACCGATGTGACAGGAGAATAAAAAGGAGAATTAATATGTTAACTTTTTTCAAAACTCTCATATCAGCGATTATGGCTTTTGTTATGGCACTGATACCCTTCGGCAACGAAAACACAGACAAAAAGTGTGAAGCAGAATTCAACGGTACCTTTGTCCAATCCTGGTACAGCGGTTCCTGGGATGACGCCCGTTGGCAGGAAGAAATAAGCTATATGAAGCAGCACGGAGTGGAATATATCGTCCTTCAGGATATAGCAAATATGTCCTTGGACGGAAGCTGGACCGTTTATTACGATTCACAGCTTGATGTGTTTGAAAATGCCACCTTCGGCACCGATGTTATTGAGGCTGCTTTAAGAAACTGCAAAGGCAGCGGAATAAAGGTTTTCATCGGACTTGCTCTCTTTGACGATTATTGGTCAACAGCAGCTCTTACCCCCACCTACTATCAGGTTTGCTCGGTTGCGGCTGATATGGTTGAGGAAATATATAACAAGTATTATGAAGAATACAGCGATTGCTTCTACGGTTGGTATTTCACGCCTGAATTAAGCAATATTCTGATTTGCGAAATAAACTTCGTCGGTGCCTGTATGGGACTTAACACAATACTTGACAGAGCAACCGAGGTTGACGAAAGTCTCCCCCTTCTTCTCAGCCCCTTCACATCAAAGTACCTTGCAGCAGGGCCCGTGAAAACCCTTGCAGATTGGGTAACGTTCTTTGAGCTTGCCCATTTCCGTGACGGAGATATATTTGCTCCCCAGGATGCCGTGGGCGCAGGCTGGATAAGTGAAAATGAGCTTGAAGCCTGTTGGAAAATGTACAGAACTGCTGTGGACACAGCAAAGGCTGACATCAAGCTCTGGGCCAACTGTGAAAACTTCACCATTGCAACAGCCGAATCCTTCGGTGAGGGAATTATTGCAAGACCCTCTTCAGAAAACAAGGAGAACGTAACGGCAAACCTTGACAGATTTGTAAGACAGATGGAAGTGGCATCAAGGTATGCAGAAAACATCATCACCTTCTCATATACACACTATTTCAGTCCTGCAAAGGTTGAGTCATGCTTTATTGATACTTATATGGATTATGTAAACAACGGTTACGTCCTTGAAGCTCAGGCCCCCTCTGCTCCTGCTGAATTTGAAAAGACATCTGATGGAAGCAACGTTATTCTCAGCTGGGAAGCTTCTGAGGACAACTTCGGTATAAGCCATTACAGAATTCTCAGAAACGGAGAATTCCTTACAAGAATTGAATGCTTATACGGAGCTCCCGAGCTTACTTATACAGATGAAAATGCTGATATAAACAGCACTTATACAATCATTGCCTATGATGCCGCAGGTAATGCCTCTGACATCGCAAAAGCAAAGTAAATAACCGGAATAAAACACTAACCCCACTACGTTTGTAGTGGGGTTAAATTTATAGAGTTTTATACGTCAGCAGTAACATCATCAATCATTTCGTCAGCGGCGTTAGCTCTGAGAGCCTTGAGCTGTCTTTCAATTTCAGCCATATTTTCCTTATCATCCTTTTCAAGGAAAAGAATAACGATAACGTATAATGCTGCGCCGATTGCGGGACCGAGAATGAACTGATGCCAACGGTACTTCAGGAAGCGTGCAGAGGTCTGCTTTCTGATTGTATCGCTGCCGCCTGTTCCGAGCTTTTCATTAAAGCCGAGGAATTTAAGAAGATAGCCCTGAAGGAACTTGGGAATTGCATTGG
Source organism: Clostridia bacterium (assembly GCA_017435665.1). Classification (GTDB taxonomy): domain Bacteria; phylum Bacillota; class Clostridia; order Oscillospirales; family Acutalibacteraceae; genus UBA6857. Next base: position 81,811 of record JAFSEP010000003.1, read on the forward strand.
TAAGCTTGGAAACAAGATTCTGCATAGAGAAGGTAATACCCTCTGTTCTTTCACCCGTTTTCAGCTCCATTTCATCAATAGAGTTTGTAAGAAGCGAACGGTGTGCAATATCCTTCATATTGGTCAGAATCTGTGCCGAGCCGAGAATCATTATGACAACGAGTAATACCCAGATATTCTTATATCTGTCATTAGCACCGATGAAGAATGCAAGAACTCTTGCTACAACGCTGGCAAGCTCGGAAAAAATAAGAAGATTCTTGTTGCCGCCCAGCTTATTGATTGTAGGAACGGCGGCAAGCATAAACAGCGCACCGGGAATACCCATAACAAAGCCGTATACCACCTGTGCCGTACCGCCTGAAATTGTTGCACCGAAAACTTCGTAGGATACTCCGTCGCTTTCGAAAAAGTATTCCCACGGGAGAGTGAGTGAAAAGGATTGAACAACTCTGGCAAGACAGATAACAATCAATGTTCTGTTATGTCTCAGGTTAAGAATTGACCTGAGAATGTTCTTTTTCTCACCTTTTTCGGGAGGTGCCTCAATAACCTTTTCCTTCTGACGGTAAGCAAGCATTGCCAGAATCATACCGCCGAAGCCGAAAATCATTGCAAATAAAACATATGTATTCTTCTCGGTTATAACACCGCTTCCGCTGATTACATCCTTGAGCATCGGGAAAAGACCTGCAATAGTTGAGCCTGCTCCGGCACCGATGGTGAGCCACTGTGCAACACGTTTTCGCTCTTCGGAGCTGGGGCTGGTCAAAGCCGTCATACCCCAGATAGCAATATCGTGAAATGAATAAAAAGCATCGAATAAAAGATAGAGAACAAGAATAAATATAATCGTCTGTGTTTCGCTCAAGCCGAAATCGATAAACATAAGAGCAACAAGAATACCGATAATCGGAGGAGTCCACAGAAGGAAGGGACGCATCTTATAGCCCGGCTTATACCGTCTGTGATCCATAAGTGAGCCGATGAGAGGGTCGTTGATTGCATCCCATAAGGAGCTGATACCTGTGATAATACCCGTTTTCTCAGAGGGTATTCCGAGAAGGGTGTTAAGATAAACAAAGAGTCTGCCCGTAAGGAAGCTATATGTCATATTCTGACCTGAAAGACCGACTGCATGAGATAACAGTCTGTCATTAGCTACCTTTGTTTCGCTTTCCTCTTTTGAAAAAAGAAAGAAGGTTTTCATAAAGTTCCCCCTTGTGTTAATTATTAACTAATTCTATCATACAATCAGCACCAAAGTCAATGATTTGCACAAAACGGCGAAATATTTTTACATTTTTTTGTACAAATGTTTACAGCAGACGTTTTTTTACGTCTGCTGTAATTTATGCTCATCTTCTTTATTTATGTTTGATTATTTTATTCGTCCTAATTCTCTGAGCCTTGTGAGGACTTCTGAGGGAATGTCTTTTATATTGCCTTGCTCAATAAAGGAGCATTTATACACATCTGTCCGTCCGGGATAGGTTTCAAGAACGGGACTGCATTTGATTTCGATTCTGTCTCCGTTATAAAGTCCGTCAAAAAGCTCCTTATCCTCAGATTTGTTCACAAGCTCAACGGGCATATTATCGTCTGTAATGATATAAACCGTATCTGTTATGTCACTTTTCAGGAACCTTCCCGTAAGGGTGACATAAGCATCCTCCTGCGCCTGATTACAGGCAGCTAAGATACCTGCAGTCAGAATAATCATCAATATAACTGCTATACTTCTTTTCATACGTCACTCCTCACTTATATTCCGTCTTTTTTATCAGCTCTCCGCTTTCCAGATTGAAGGCGCAGATTGAGTTATCCGAAACGGTATATACGGTTTCATCAATATAGGTGCCTCTGAATAAGCCGTTAACGGGGGTTTTGTCCTGCTGATGAACAAAGCCGGTTTTAAGTTCCAGCTCACCGTCCTTGATTTCGAGCATGGCATAGGAATAAACCTCTCTGAAGGTATCGGCAAATATGCGTTTTTTTACGGGTATGCCGATAAGGTTTTTCTCAGGATAGTAGAGAAGTGCCTTATGGTTGTCGCACTGTGTGATTTCCGTTGAAGCCTCACAGACCTCAAAGTTTGATACCACCTTCGGCTTTTCGGGATTGCTTACGTCAAAAAGCGTCACCTTCAATGCGGATAAGTCGGCACTCTCCTCAGAACCACCGAAGCCTACGCCTACAAGATAATCGGCACCAACCGGATGCAGATAGGTTGAGTAACCGGGAAGCTTCACATAACCCGAAATTTTCGGTTCTGTGGGCTTACTCAGGTCAATTACAAACAAGGGGTCTGTCTGCTCAAAGGTTACCACATAAGCCTTATTTCCCGCAAATCTTACTGATTTGATTTCTTCGTTATCGGCAATATCTTCAAGCTCACCCACAAGCTTCAGCTCATCATCAAGAACATAGAGATTGCTTTCATCCTTGAAGGTTGCGCTGTTATATCCTGTTGTACCGATACGGAGATATCCGTCGTATTCGTCCATTGAGAACTGATTATTGATATGACCGTAAACGCTTCCTTCCGCCTTTTTGGAAATTTTATCCTTTGAAAGACCGATTGCATTTATAACCGTTGTCTGTCTCTGCTTCAGGTCAGAATAATCCGAATATGTGAAGTAAAGTGTGTCTGCAGAGCAATAAACCTTTTCACTGTTACCCAGGTATGCATAGGATGCACCCGATAAGTCCCCTGAAGCTGTGTCCGAGGCTGTTATAACGGTATAGCTTCGGGAATTTTCATCAATTTTTGTATCAATATCCTCAGCAGAAATCCTTTCACCGTTGACCTTGGGCACACAGATGTCTAAAACTTCCTTCTCACTCTCCGTCTTTCCTATATAAACAGAATAATTGCTGACTGTGTAAAGCACACCGTTTATCATTCTTGAAGTGTTGTATTCACCTGACTGCTTCTTTTCGGAAACGAGTTCGGGCTTGCTTATGTCTGAGATGTCATAAACAAGTGTCAGAGTTTCATATTCCGGAGCCCTTGAAAAGCCATAGTGAATATACTCATCCTCACCGGGAACATAGCCGGGAGCCCATACCTCAGACTGTATGGCATCATTGTAGACGACCACACCTGTTTCCGCCTCATTTTCTTTACGGATTTCAATCTCAGCGGTCACACCGATAATTATCAGCTTATCACCGTCAACATACATCTCTTTTCCCTGAAAAAAAGTGTTTTCTTTTCTCTCCACACTGAGTGTTGATACTTCTTCAAGGTCAGAGCCTCTTATGATATGAACAACATCTCCCGAATAAAGGTTATCCTTCTTACTGCCCGTAAGAACATAGATATACTTTCCGTCATTTTTTATCACATCAGCTTCATCAACATTCTCAACCTGAACATTGGTCTGACCGTGATTTGAGGTAACCGAATTCTGTGTTGCCGCCTGTGTCGGAGCCATATCTGACTCAGGTTCACCTGCTTCAGGCACGGCAGTATCAGCGGAAACGTTTTTATCAAAGGCGTTTCCATAGATAATATCTCCGGCAACGTTCCAGACGCCCTCCATAGCATCGTCAACATAATTAACTATTTCATCGGTTTTATAACGATTGTAAAGACTAAGGAAATGACTTTCGATTTCTGCATAATCCTCGCTTATAAGGCTCTTGATCTGCCTGTCTTCCCATATCCTGCCCCCTGCAAATACTGCACAGATTACCACAATAAATACTGCGGCAACGGAAGCTATTTTCCTGAAGGGAATAATTCTTGCAGTTTTTGGCTTTATTTCAGTATTCTCCAACTGAGCTATAATGTTTTCTTTCGAAAGTGATTCGGGCAAATCCTGCTTCTGACTTTCGTATATACTCTTTATAAAATCCGTGTTATCCTTGTTTTTCATTTCACCTTGCTCCCTTCTTCACTCATAATTCTGCAAAGCTTGTCTGTTGCTCTTGAAAGCTTCGAGCGTACCGTACCCGACGGAATAGACAGCATTTCGCCTATCTCTCCGCTTTTATAGGAACAGACCACGGAAAGCAGAACGATCTGTCTCTCTTCCTCGGAAAGCTGAAGCAGAGCCTCCTTCAGTTCAACGGTTATGCGAAAATCGTTGTCTCCTGAACTGATTTCGGTATGCTCCTCTATGTCCGAGATGCTTCTCTGTTCGATTATGTATTTAAGCTGTTTCTGACAGCTGCGAAGCAGTATCGTAAACAGCCACGACCTGAATGCGGAATCCTTTTTCAGCGTTCTGATTGACGAAAACGCAGCGCATACCGCATCGCCGACAGCATCCTGCGCCCTGTGGGTGTCGCCGAGATAATAATAGGCAAAGTTATACATATCCTTACTGTATATCTCATACAGCTCTCCAAAGGCGTTGGTACTGCCCTGTTTTGAAAGTCTGACTAATTTTCTGATATCCGTTGAGCTCATGGATTTCACATCCTTTCGTATATATAGTGCCGTTTGAAGCGCAAAGTGTTGCATCAATATAAAAATATTTTACATTATTTTTCTCTTTCTTTCAACATATATGATATACAGAAAGGCAAAAATATAATATATAACGAAAAGGAGGATTAAAATGAAAAAAAGAAAGCTGTTCAAGCTCAAGAAACCCGACCCCATTGTAGAGCAATGGAAAAAGGATGACAGCAAAATACGGTCTGACGTTCTCGGTTCATACACGGGTGTTCCCGACGGCTACGATATGATGCCCGAACAGGATGCAGATGATTTATAAGGAAAACACGAATGCAGGTTGATTTTCAATCTGCATTCATTAACTCTTGAATATAAGGGAAAATAGTTGTATAATGGAAACGGAAAATTTTAGGAGGCGTTTTTATGAAGAAATCAACCAAAACTGCCTTAAAGGTCGGTATCGGTGCGTCAGTTGCACTCTTTGCCGCCTGCGAGGGCATTTATGAGGGTGTTCTCAGCAGACTTTCAATGGATCTCAACAAAAAGTATCAGCTTTTTACTGACGGTGATACAGCCGGACGGTACGAGGATAATCCCGAGCGTCTTGCAGGTGTTGAGTGGTTTGAAGCAATCAGACCGAAGGCTGTATCCGTAAAGAATACCGAGGGAAAAAGTATTTACGCTTTTCTTGTGAAACAGGATATACCCACGGACAAATGGGCAATCTGTGTTCACGGCTATACGGACGAGCCTCTCGGTGTTGCCAACATCGGAAAGTTTTATTATGATAACGGATACAACGTTCTTTTCCCCTGTCTCAAGGCTCATTCCCTTGACACGGAAATGTATTGCTCAATGGGCTACTATGACAGATATATGATCTGCCGTTGGATTGATTACATAACAGCAGAAAATGCCGAAGCTCAGATTGTGCTTCACGGTGTTTCAATGGGAAGCGCCACAACAATGCTCGTAACGGGTGAAGATATCCCCGAAAACGTAAAATGTGCGATCTGCGACTGCGGTTATACATCTGTATGGGACGAATATAAGTCACAGATAGGTGTTGTGCTTCATCTGCCTGTTTTTCCGTTTCTGTATATCCTTAACGGAATTTCGATTATGAGAAAGAACTTCGATTTCAGAAAATGTGCTCCCATAGAAGCCGTTAAAAAGAGCAACACGCCTACTCTTTTCATTCACGGTGAAAAGGATAAGTTTGTGCCCTATGAAATGATGTATCCCCTTTACTGCGCCTGTAAGGCAGAAAGAGAAATGCTCAGCGTCCCTGACGCATACCACGCCGTATCGTCATATATTCACCCCGAAATTTACTGGCCTAAGGTAAGCGAATTTGTCGGAAAGCATATGAATGCCGAACCGAAGAAAAAGCCCGAAGCAAGAAAAAAGGCGGTTAAAAAATGAAAAACATCTTTAAAACTATAATAACTACAAGTGCAATAGGTTCCCTTTCCCTTGCCGCTTACTTTAAAATTGCCGAAAATGCCTGCCGTAATCAGATGGTAAATCCCGATTATCTGATTATTCTGGGCTACGGGTTGAAGGATGACAAGGTTGCGGATATTCTTCAGATGAGAATTGATGCGGCGGCTGATTTCCTGAAAAACAATCCCGACACCGTAGCAATACCTACGGGCGGTAAAACTCATCCGGGACAGACTCTCAGCGAGGCTCAGGCAATCAAAAACGGACTTATGGATAAGGGTATACCCGAGGAAAGAATAATTCTTGAGGATCAGGCTAAAACAACGGTTGAAAACTTTATAAACTGTAAAAGTATTATTCTGAAAAGATGCACTAATATCAACACGGAAAGAATTGCCTTTATGACAAGTGATTTTCACGTTTTCCGTTCATCCGTCATCTGTAAGCAGGCAGGACTTGATGCTGTCGGCTTACCTGCGCCCTCTCCTGAAAAGGATTACAAAAAGAACGTTATCCGTGAATTTCTCGTTTTTCCTATAATGTATATTGAAAAAATGAAAGGAAATAAATAATATGATCACAAAAATTTACACAGACAAGGCACCTGCCGCAATCGGCCCCTATTCTCAGGCAATTAAAGTAAACGGTATGCTTTTCACCTCAGGTCAGATACCCGTTGACCCTGCAACAGGTGAGGTTTCGGGAAGTGATATAACAGCTCAGGCAACTCAGGTCTGCGAAAACCTCAAAGCAGTTCTTGCAGAGGCCGGAACAAGCTTCGAAAATGTTATCAAGACCACCTGCTTCCTTGCGGATATGGCTGACTTTGCCGCCTTCAATGCAGTTTATGAGAAGTACTTCGTATCAAAACCTGCACGCTCCTGCGTAGCTGTCAAGCAGCTTCCCAAGAGCGTTCTGTGTGAGGTTGAGGTTGTCGCTCTTGCAGAATAAGAAACGAGGCGGATTTTATGAAAAAAACTTTTTCAACAGCTCTTTGCGTTACGATGCTCTTTATGCTTCTTTCGGTAACCGCCTCAGCAGTTACATATAGTCAACCTTTCCCGTCGGGAACTGTTGATTCAGAAACCTTTCGTATTCCTGCACTCATCACACTAAAGAACGGTTCAGTTCTTGCCGGTGCAGATATAAGATACGGTCACGGTCTTGATTCACCAAATAATAACGAGGTATTTATTGCTCATTCTAAGAACGGATATGCCGATTGGAACTATAAAACCGTCTTTTACTTTGACGATTATGCTGACGGAGTAACAGACACTCTGAGCGCATCTTACATAGATTCTGCCCTGATTCAATCGTCAGAAACAGGAAGAATATTTATGGTGACAGATGCCCAGCCCTCAGCCTGCGGATATCTTCAGGCAAAACAAGGATCAGGCTTTATTGAAATCGATGGTAAAAAGCACCTTCTTTTGACAGACGGCAATAATACCGATGAAATTGACACCTTCGATTATTACGTGGGTGAATTTGAAAACGGATTCGCCGCTGTTTATGAAAAAGACAGAAAGAAAACCTCTTACAGCGTGGATGAAGAGCTTAATCTCTATAAGGACGGTGAGCCTCTCTATCTGATACAGGAAGGCTCTGAAGGCGTTGAAATTCAGCAGAACGTATATTATAACAGCTCTGAGCTTTGCTGTTACTGCACAACATATCTTGTTATGCGATACAGCGATGATAACGGAAAAAACTGGAGTCACCCCATTAATCTTTCCTCTTTAATCAAAAAGGAAAGCGAAGGCTTTCTCGGCATAGCTCCCGGACGAGGCTTTGTTACTGAGGTAAACGGCAAAGAAAGAATATTGTTCACCGTTTATGACAATGACGGCGGTACGGAAAACGTCAGCACAATATATTCGGATGATAACGGTAAAACCTGGAACAGGGGTGAAGAAACCGTATGCAGAAAATATATCGGCAAAACCAGTGAATCGCAGATTGTGGAGCTTAATAACGGAACCCTCCGTATGTATGCAAGAAACAACGGTAAATACGTTGCTTATGCCGACAGTAATGATAAAGGTAAGTCCTGGTCAAAATTCGTTGCTGATACCCAGCTGTCATCGGTTGGAAACTGTATGGTTTCTTTCATCAACACAAGCAGAACAATCGACGGAAAGAAGGTCATTCTCGGCTCTTATCCCTCAAGCCGTCAGGAGCGTGCAGACGGTGTTGTAAGGGTCGGTCTTGTTGATGAAACCAACAAGGTTAAGTGGATAAGCAAATACCACATCAACTCAGGCTTCTTTGCGTATTCCTGCCTGACAGAGCTTTCTGACGGTAATTTCGGATTGCTCTATGAGGATCAGCCTTATCAGATTTCTTATATGGTTCTTTCCCTTTCCGATGAGGGTGAGCTTTCCGAAATAAACGGAAACAATATTGAATACGAAAGTGACGAAACCTTCTTTGAAACTGTCAAAAGAATATTCAAAACCTTGTTTGACAAGTTCTTATCCCTTATAGGACTGCTCTGATAACAAGCAAACAACAAACGCTCCGCTTGAACATTACCTGTTCAAGCGGAGCTGTTACTTTTGTGTTCATAATTATTCGGCAGGAGCTGTATGAACGACCTCCTGCATTGTCACCTCTTCCTTATCGTAAAGAGCTGTATACTTTTCCTGATAATAGTTTTCATTGACGTGTGTATATGAGCCGTCGGGTGCAAAATTGATAATCGTGCAGCCCCTCTGTGAGCCGAGCTTTACAATGCCCGGATACGCAAGATAGTCAACGCTCATACCGTAGTTAAGGTCGATACCCTTGTAGTTGATCGAGAAATTGTTCTCATGGTCGTGACCGCAGAACACGGCCTGAGTTGAGCCAAGCTCCAGCATTGTCTCAAAGAGATTGTCCTCTCCCATACTGCAATAAATAAGCCTTCCGCTTTCTCCCATCACACCAAAACGGTACCTGACATTTTCCGTATCCTTATAGCCATTTTCCATATATTCAAACCAGGCATCCCTATATTCCGAGAAAGGTATATGGAAAAATGCAGTTGATTTTATGTCTGATTTCGCATCTTTACCCAAAGACTCATAAAGCTTATCGTTCTGTGTGTTATGTAAACTTAATGTGTCTTTATACCACTGCACCTGATTTTCGTGGATACTGTCATAATTCTGCATAACACCGAGAATGTCACCGCCCTTATATGAGTGACTGTCAAAGATATAAATTGACTGAGTGATTATGCCTTGAGTATTCTTTACATTGATAATCTGATTACCGTATCCGTCAACATCCGCAGGGCCTGCTTCATATAGACAGTATTTCATATCCTCATCCGAATAGAATTCAGATAAATCCTCACGGCTGTAATAGCTGTAAGACTCCGTATCGTGGTTTCCGAAACAAAGTGTCCAATATACACCGAGCTTTTCCATAAGCTGTGCAAAAATCCTTGCGGAAGAAAGATTGTTGAAGGTACCTGCCTGGAACGGAACGGGATAAGCAATATCTCCTGTTACAATAACAAGGTCAGGCTTTTCTGCGGTAACCATAGCTGCTACTGCATTAAGAGCCATAGCATCCTTTTTAAGTGACATCCAACCGCCGCCGATATGTATGTCGGTGAGCTGCATTACCCTGAGATCTCTGTCGGTTGTGAAGGTATAGTAACCGTTTTCATCCTTTTCGGGTACAAGCTGTTCCTCATATTGAACAGTTTCAAAGGAAAGTGCCTTTTCGGTATTAGCTTTGTTACCCACCGAGCTGACTATTGCTCCGACGATTGCAACAACCGCCATAAGTCCGAAAATACCTCCGCAAATGCCGAGAGCTATCTTTCCTGCCCTTGATTTTTTCCTCTGAATGCTTTTTTCTTTTGTTTTCATAATATTCCTCCTAAGGTGACAATCGAAACAGCAAGCCTGAATTGCCACGATTTTATGTATGTTAAATAATTTTAACCTTAGGGTGACGGGTGTAATCCGTCACCCTAACTTTATTCTCATCAAACAGCTCTTCAAGCCTTGCTTTAACACTCTGATAATCACTTTCAGGCTTTAATTGAAGCTTAACATAAGCCACGGGTATATCCTGATGATAAACAAAGCTAATACTTTCAATTTTTGCTACACATTCATTTTCAAGTATGCGTTTTTCGATTTCTGCCCTGATTTCAGGTGAAACATAACCTATAAGCTTTCTGACCTGCTCAATAATCATTTCTTGTCAGATACCGTACTTTTCGAGATTAACGGTTCCGTCTTTTTCAAAGATAATCCCCTCTTCTTCGAGCATCTGTCTCTGCACGTCACCGCCGCCGAAGGCAAAGGCTTCTGCAGTTTTCCCCTGACGGTTAACTACTCTGTGACAAGGAATTATACCCGGCTGAGGATTATTGTGAAGTGCATAGCCTACAACACGGGCCCATCGGGGATTTCCTGCAAGGGTTGCCACCTGACCGTAGGTTGCTACTTTTCCCTCGGGAATAGACCTCACCACTTCATATATCTTATCAAAAACCGTCATTCCGTCGCACCCTTTTCACGCTTCTTCTTCGCATTATTTGCAGATGCTATTATTTTTGCACAGGTTTCCCTGTTTATTCTCAGTCCTGCACCTCCGATGTTTATCACAACACCTGCCACGTTATCGAGCCTCATAAATCTTTCAAGCTCACGGAAGGATACGGTCATAACCTGAGAGGTCATCAGAGTTTTTGCAATATCGGGAATGGTGGTATAGGTTTCCTGAATTTCCATTGTATCGGTGAAGCAGGGAATCCACTTTGAGCCGTCACGTTTATCCGTTATAAGCAATGCCTCAAAGCTATCCTTTACCGTAATACCCATACAGGCGAATTCAGCATTAGCAATTGCCGCAAGAACGGTTGCTTCAAAGAGCTTGAGAATCTTTGAATCAGGGTTTCTGTCTTTTGACTGAATAAGCTTCAGCATAAGGAAGCTTATCTGCGTTCCTGAAATGCTGTCAAACGAGGTAGGAATAAGCTGCTTCTGCTTATAGCGTATTTTGCATTTCCCGGGCTCAATCTCGGCATACTCGATACCGAAGCGTGTCAGCGCATTGAAATAGCCTTTAATCTTCTCACCCTCAAGCTTCACAAGACTGACCTTTTCACCTTTTTCTCTCAGCTGTTTTACGTATGCGTCACCCGACTCCTGACTGAAGAAAAGAACGTTATTTGCAGTTGAAATATACGGATATGCCTTGGGCAGGCAGGTACTGCATACTGCATAAAGACATTCAGCCCTTTTCACACGGGCCGCAAGCTCTGAAACAAGGATGTTAGCTATATTTCCGAGAAATTCGTTCTTTTCCTCCAGCACACAGTTTGCAAAAACCAAAAGCTCATCCACCGTGCATTCCTTTATTCTTTTGCGAAACACCTTGGGTTCACATTCGGCGGGAATATATTTTACGTCGCAATCGGGCAGAAGCTCGGGAGCAATCGCCTCAAAAGCAGACTTTATTTCATCTGTAAGTTCCATTTCGTTCACCTCGTTTATCACAAAACACAGATTATCTCTGTCAATTTATAATAGCATTTTATTGATTGGTTTGCAAGACGAAAACAGTCAAAAAAGTTTTTTAAATATCTGCAAAAAACTTCAAAAAAGCTATTGACAAATGCGTCAAAACCATATATAATATGTGAGCGTTGAAGAGGAATAGTGTAACGGTTAGCACTGCAGACTCTGACTCTGCCTGTTGGGGTTCGAATCCCTATTCCTCTGCCAAAAAATCCGACAAGTTTTGACTTGTCGGATTTTTTTATCCATTGCGAAAGCAATGGTATATCATCAGCCGTCAGGCTGTATATCATCAAGGGCGACATTGTCGCCCTTGTATTTCATCACCGAAGGTGTATAAGTCTTTCGCAATGATGATATACAAAACTTCGTTTTGATGATATGCAATTCCTACGGAATTGATGATATACAAAGCTTCGCCTTGATTGTTGTCCTTTGGGTAAAGGGATTGACATTACAATTTTCTCATAATATAATAATTGTAAAAGGGGATGATTTTATGAAATTTAAAAGAAAACAAATATTATCAATAGTTTTTGCTTTAATACTGCTTATTCCCTATTTTGGATTTATAAGAGATTGGGCAAAACCAAGTTTTATTGAAGAGCATTGGATTGAGTGCACTGTTGATAAAATTAACAGTTATACTGATTTATCAGAGATATATAATGATTTAGTTAAAGACGGAGATATTTTCAATATAGGAGAAGTTGATGATTTCAGCGACGGTATAGAAGTTGTTAATGACTTTTTTAATTTTTCAATAGTACCTAATGGAGTTTCTTATAACGCTCTTTATAATATTAGTACTCGAGATGATTTAGAAAAATGGTTAGATTATGAGTTTGGTGAGTTTAGACCGATTTTTAACCTGATGAGTAGAAGTTATAATTATGAAAACGGATCTTGCTGGATTAGTCCTAATATAAGATTAAAAAATGAATATAGCGTTTCTGATGACAATGATCAAATAGTTGTTGTTGTTTTTACAGAAAAATTTACGATGGTGTTTGAACAATATGCTTGGGGCGGAGATAAACCTTTTGATAGATCCTTTGGGATGTTTTATTCCTTGCTGCAAAACAATGAGACTTAATCTAGCTGTTGCCATTTTAAGCTGTGAACACAAAAAATCCGACAAGTTTCGACTTGTCGGATTTTTTTATCCATTGCGAAAGCAATGGTATATCATCAGCCGTCAGGCTGTATATCATCAAGGGCGGCAATGCCGCCCTTGTATCTCATCACACCTTCGGGTGTGTATTTTGTCGGCTTGATGACATACAAAACTTCGTTTTGATGATATGCAATTCCTACGGAATTGATGATATACAAGGCTTCGCCTTGATTTTTTCTTGACACCCGCATCCGATTGTAATTTTGTATTAAATGTGATATAATCGGTAGAAATAAATATGTTCGGTTCGGCATTTTCGATTTATGGAACTGCTGCTGATTTAAGCCGTACACGCTCAAAAATCGCTTTGCCGAAAAATAAATATTCAATACAGGTTTATTATCATGACAAAACAGAAGAATTACAAAAAGACACTTTTAGCCTGCTATCTCGGATTTGTCACGCAGGCAATCTCAGCTAACTTTACCCCTCTTTTGTTTCTGACCTTCAGAGAAAGCTACGGAATCACTCTTGATAAAATTGCAATGATTCCGTTGGTGTTTTATTTAACACAGCTGTTTGTGGATTTTGCCGCCACTAAATTTGCAGACAAAATCGGATACCGTACCTGCGTGGTTACATCTCAGATTTTGTCCGCAGTCGGTCTTGCGCTTATGGCGGTATTGCCTGAGCTGTTCGCCTCACCCTTTGTCGGTATAATTGTTGCGGTAGTGCTTTATGCCATAGGCAGCGGTCTTATTGAGGTCCTTGTAAGTCCGATTGTTGAAGCCTGTCCTTTTGAAAATAAGGACGGTATGATGAGTCTGCTGCACTCCTTCTATTGCTGGGGAGCAATGGGGGTCATTCTGGGTTCTACACTCTTTTTCGCTATTTTCGGCATAGAAAATTGGAAAATACTTACCTTCATCTGGGCATTGGTACCCCTTTATAACACCTTCAACTTTATAAAATGCCCCATAGAACGTCTTGTTGAAGACGGTGAAAGCATGAGTATCGGTAAACTGCTTAAAACACCGATCTTCTGGTTGATGATAATACTCATGATATGCTCGGGAGCATCTGAAGCCTCTATGGCTCAATGGGCATCAGCCTTTACCGAATCGGCAATCGGAGTTTCCAAAACAGTCGGAGATCTTGCAGGGCCGTGTCTGTTTGCATTATTTATGGGTATATCCCGTGTTCTTTACGGAAAATTCAGTGAGAAGCTGGATTTGACGAAGATTATGCTTGTCTGCGGCTTGATGTGTGCCTGCTGTTATCTGCTGGCTGCTCTTTCCCCGTTGCCTGTTCTCGGACTTGCAGGCTGTGCTCTTTGCGGTCTTGCTGTGGGAATTATGTGGCCGGGCTCTGTCAGTATTTCCTCACAAGCGTGTCCGAAAGGCGGAACCGCAATGTTTGCTTTTCTTGCATTAGCCGGAGACCTTGGTGCAATGGTCAGCCCTGCTATGGTGGGCAGTATCTCCGAAAAGCTGGGCGGCAACCTGAAAACAGGATTGCTTGTTGCAACTGTTTTTCCCGTTATATTAGTAGGGAATTTAATTGTGTTGAATAAAACGAAAAAACGCTGAATAAAAAACTTTTCGGGCGGCACTTCATTACAAAGTGTCGCCCGACCTTTTTATTCAATTATATTTCCTGAGCAAAGGCTATCATTATCGGTAGGGTGATAATCGATATAAAGCTTACCACAGCCACCGTTTTTGAGGCTATTGACGTATTTCTGTCATATTTTGCCGCAAAGAGAATTGTGTTGTTTGCACTGGGTGCTGCAGCAGTTATTGCACAAGACACCAGTAACGTACCCGATACACCGAACAGACGGTATCCGCCGATGCAGATAGCAGGTATAATGAGAAGTCTGAAAAGCGAAACAAGATAAATCTTTTTATCGTTAAACATTGTTTTCAGATCTGTGTTTGCAAGATATGTTCCGAAAATGAGCATTGCCATAGGTGTATTCATTGATGAGATGTATTCAACCGGCTTTGCCAGAACCACGGGAAGCTCAACGTTTAATAAAAACATGGGAAGTCCGATTATAACTCCCAATGAACCGGGATTGAGAATCAGCTTTTTCCAGCCGAAGCCTCCCTCCTCCTTACTCATAAGACGGCATCCGTGAGTAAAGCAGAGTATGTTAAAGGCTATAACACCTGTTGAGCAATAAAATACACCCTCTGTTCCGAGAATTGCGCTTGCCAGAGGCAGAGCCATATATCCTGCATTAGAGTAAATTGCCGAGTACCGATAAACGGGATTATCGGGATGATTTTTCTTTTTCAATATGGGAATAGTGATAATAATTCCGATAATAAACGTCAGGAAATTACAGCAAAGAGCAATGAGGAAGCTGGAAATCGTATCGGGATTAAACTCCATATCCACAAAGGATTTTACAATAACGCAAACCGTTATAACATAGAAAAGCAAATCCTTGTTATCGTTTGCTGTTTTTTCGGGGAAAATTTTGAGCTTGCACGCAACAAAGCCGATGAATACCATAACATAAAGTATACCGACCTGAAGTGCGGCAGTTTGCATATTGTCTATAAACATAAACTAATCACCAATTTATACTTCTTCCGATGAGCCTTTCTCTGTTACCGCCGTAACAGGAGCTTCGGGTTTATTTTTCATTGTTACAAAAATCAGAACCAGGATAAATACTGCAAATACAAGCTCTGCATAGCTTATCGGATAACCTGAAGTAACGTATGCCTCTGATTTTCCTATGAGAGTAAAGGTAAGCTTAGGCAGATTGAGAACAAGTGAAATAAGCGCAGTAACAAGACCTACTGCGGTCATTCTCCATTGAGCTACATCGGCATACACCCCTGAGCAGCACTGAGCAAAGGAAAGTGTATACATTATGAAGAAGGAAACCAACGCAATTTCAAGAACAAGATCCGATACCCTCGTAAAGCTTATCTGTTTGACAAACAAGGGAATCATTTTTGTGCATGCCCAGCCGACGGGAAGAAGCGAAAATATGCCTCTGCCGATTATTCTGCCTTTTTTTCTGAAGCAGTTTACTGAAAACGCAAAGAAATATACAGCAGTCAGAAACGAAAAGAAGGACAAAAGACTGTAAGGAAGGTCACCGCTTCCCATTGCTTCGGAAAACCCTGCTGACTGATAGCCTGAGGAATATGAGCCAATAACAATACTGTATACCGACTCAATAAGCATACTCAGTCCCAATCCTATACTTACAAAGCCCAACAGCTTATCTGAATGAACCGCCTGTGTGTTAAATTCTCTGTTGCTTGCGGAAAGAAATCCTGAGGCAAGTATAAATAAACCCGAAGCAATCAGAATAACATAAAACAGCACAACTGTGAAATCTGTATTTCTGTAAAAGCCGTTTGTTACATCTATATAACTCAGGCAATGATAAAATCTAAGCGCTGTGCAGCTGATTAAAGCAAAAACAAATACAGAAAACAGATGCACGGGCTTAATCTTTTCAACCGAACCCTTAATTTTCATTTTCCCACCTCTTAAAATCTTTCTTCAGAAGGAACGTAAAGCTCCTCTGCGTTATCTTCCTCTCTGTCAGCAATAGCCACATATTTTCTCGGAAGAGAAACGTTCTTATATGCAGGACGGATGATTTTACCCGTCATAATTTCTTCTATACGGTGAGCTGACCAGCCGGCAATTCTTGCGGTTGCAAAAAGCGGTGTATAAAGATCCTCGGGGATGCCGAGCATCTCATATATAAGACCCGAATAAAGGTCAACATTAGCGCAAATACGCTTATTCTCGCCCTTGACGCTCTTGAAGATTTCAGGAGTAAGCTGTTCAACGAGCTCAATGGATCTGAACTGATCGCTGAAGCCTGTTTTTTCAGCATACACACGTGCCTTTTCTTTGAGTATAACAGCTCTGGGGTCTGATGCAGTATAAACAGCGTGACCCATACCGTAGATAAGTCCGCTTCCGTCTCCTGCCTGCTTACGGATAACCCTTGTAAGGAAATCGGCAACCTGTCCTTCGTCCGTAATATCGGATACATCCTTATAAAGATACTGAAACATCTCTCTGACCTTTATGTTCGCACCGCCGTGCTTGGGACCCTTGAGAGAACCTATTGCCGCTGCTATTGCCGAATAGGAGTCAGTACCGCTTGAGGTGAGAACCCTTGTTGCAAAGGTGGAGTTGTTACCGCCGCCGTGCTCAGCCTGAATCATAAGGCAGGTATCAAGAAGCTTTGCCTCCTCTGCGGTGAACTGTCTGTCTGACCTTATTGAGCGAAGAATTGTCTGTGCGGTACCGTATTCAGCCTTCAAAGGATGAAGATACATACTCTTACCGTAGAAGATTCTTCTCTTTATCTGGTATGCGTAGCACATAATAACCGGAAGCTGTGCAATAAGATGAATAGACTGCTTCAGCACGTTTTCAATTGATAAATCATCGGGGTTTTCATCAAGCGAATAAAGAGCAAGGACACAACGAGCCATCTTGTTCATAATGTTTTTAGACGGATTTTTCATTATCATATCGTCTACGAAATCATCGGGAAGATGACGGCATTCAGCCAATAAATCCTTGAAATTCTGAAGCTGACTTTCCGTTGGGAGAGAACCGAAAAGCAGAAGCCATGCAATTTCCTCATATCCGAAACGGTCTTCTCTGTCACAGGCAGAAATCAGTTCGTTTATATTATATCCACGGTATTTGAGCACACCGTCCTTGGGCACCTTTTCACCGTCATCTATATAATAACCCTCAACAGAGCATATCTTTGTAAGACCTGCCATAACGCCGGTTCCGTCAGCGTTTCTCAGACCTCTTTTTACACCGTATTTCCAATAATCAAGAAGCTCAATTTTGTTCTTATTTTCAAGTTGTCCGCATAAACTCTGAATAGCAGACTCCGAAATCGGCGAAACGTAATTTGCCATATAATCACCTCAGATTAAGTTGAGTAAAGTCAACATTATTATTCATATTATTCTATAACACAGTCAGCTTCAAGTCAAGAGTATAAATATTAAATTTGAAGCAAGAAACCGGAGGAAAAAATGAAGCTTTATGCAATTATCTCACTTATACTTCTGCTGTCAATGCTGTTTATCCCTTTATTCTCTTTGCTGGGGCAAGGTGAGGGGTACTCTGCAGGTCTTAATCTCACAACAACCGTCTCCACAACGGAAAAAGCCGAAGAACCGGCATCTCAAACAGTACCGTCAGAAGAAAAGGAAACTATAACGGTTATGCTGACAGCATCGGATAAAACGGAAAATATGGATATGATGAGCTATGTTATCGGCTGTGTTGCGGCAGAAATGCCTGCCGAATATGAAAAGGAAGCCCTGAAGGCCCAGGCAGTTGCAAGCTACAGCTATGCACTTTTTATGAAAAACAGCAACTCAGACGGGAAATCGGACATAAGCGATAACCCTTCCGTTCATCAGGCATATGTAAGCGAAAGCGAGTTAAGAACCAAATGGGGTAACAACTATGAAAAATATATTTCTGCTATAAAGGAAGCTGTCAGCGAGACCGAGGGACAGTATCTTACGTATAATTCACAGCCGATAAAACCCGTTTATCACGCTTTATCATCAGGCAGAACAAACAGCGCCGAGGACGTATGGGGCGGAAGCATTCCCTGGCTTGTCAGCGTGAACAGCGTTGCCGATAAGCTCTCCCCCATTTATATAACGAGCTTTGAATTCACGGAAAAAGAGCTAATGAAGCTACTGAAATGCAAGGAAATCTCAATAGGAGACACCGTAACAGCTGTATCGGGCTATGTGAAAAAAATAAGCATTTCGGGAACCGACTATACAGGTGAGGAGCTTCGCAGCATACTGTCTCTCAGAAGCGGCAATTTCACCGTTGAGCACAAGAACGGAATATATAAATTCACCTGTCAGGGTTACGGTCACGGAGTTGGTATGAGTCAATACGGTGCAAACGAAATGGCGAAAAACGGAAGCACCTATAAAGAAATACTCAGCCATTATTATCCCGGCACAAAAATTGAAAAAAGATAAAAATGCACAGTGACCGAAATCACTGTGCATCATTTTCAGCTTATAATCAGAAAATCATCTGAGGAAGAAGCTTGAGCAGATAAGTCAGCAGAACACCGACAAGCTGCTTTATGAGATTCTTTATGTTTTCCATAAAGTGTGTCTGAGAATCTGTCGGGAGGTTCTCATAATCCTCTGCAGGAGCTTCTCTTTCTGTCTTTTTGATTGCATATGTATCAATAAGGCTTGTTTCCTTTGTTTTGTCATCAACCATATATGCCTTATAAACAAAGTGCTCGCTGTCAAGGCTTACTGTTGCAAACACGCCGCCGTCTTCAGTATCTCTTACAAGGGCACCGCAGTCAAGAATAGGCTCGATAGCATCTTCATTGACGCTGTAACGCTTTGTACCTGAGGTTGAGGGAAGAATATGGGTTGTACCTGCAGGGTTGAGGTCGAAGGTGATTTCTTCGCCCTTATAGCTTTCGGTAACCGTGTCAACCTCCACAACCTGATTATTCTTTACGGACTCTGTTCTGAAATACATATGGTCATGACCTGCAAAGACAACGTCAATTCCCAATTCATCAATTACGGGTAAAAGGTGCTCTCTCATAATAAGAGTGTCAGGCTTGTTGATATTCTTACCTGCTGAGAATAATGCTCTGTGCATAAGAACAACCTTCCATTGAGCATCGGAAGCGTTCATATCGTTTCTCAGCCAATTAATCTGTTCAAGCGACATAGGATACATATCGTTTGTATTGAGAACTGCGAAATGGGCATCGCCCCAATCGAAGGAATAGTAGCAGCCGGTCATTGTGTTGCTTCCTTCAACAGCACCGATATTGAACATATTGTTGAACTTAAACCATTGAAGGTTACCCTCATGATTACCTGCAACGGGAACAAGAGTGGTATTCATATTTGTGAAAGCAAAATTCCTGAAATAACTGTCCCATTCCTCATTGGTGCAGTCATTGACAAAATCACCGAGACCTACGGTGAACTCATATTCGGGCATTACGTTAACGGCCTGCTTCAATACATCGGCTGCCATTTTGAAGTTTTCTTCATTACTTGCCTGAACGTCTGCAAAGACTATAAAGCTTGCTTCGTCCTCAGCTGTGTCAGCCGTCGTGAAATAACCGATATCACTCCACTCGCCTTCTTGTGCATCTCCCACTCGGTAAGCATATTTTGTTCCCGGCTCAAGACCGTCAGCCACCACCTTATGAGCATACCGTTCCATTGCATAGTAGCTGTGACCGCTGATAATTTCAGCCTTATCAAAGTTCTCTGTTACGGGAGCTATCTGCAAATCTGTGCCCGCTTTTTCAGATGTATACCAGCAGAAGCCTCTTGAAGTTTCGGCATCACCGTTTATCGTAACGCTGATTCTTTCAGCATCGGCAGCAATAACAGATATGCTGAGTGTGAGCATAACGAGAATTGCCATAAAAGCCGAAACAAATCTCTTAAAAGACATATTCATATTTTGCACTCCCTTTTTATTTTATTGTTTACAATTATAAACACTATTTTAACATCAGTCAATTAATCACTTGTTAATAATATTAATTTTTGTTCAAACTTGACTTTTTCCCTGTTCTGAGATAAGATTACATAGACATTATTTTCAGGAAAGATTTATATGGAATACAGAATTTTAAAAATGGAAGAAGCACATATCAAGGGTGTTTCCGAAATTGAAAAGGAATGCTTTTCTTCCCCCTGGAGCGAGAACTGTATAAGGAGCGAAACCGTAAATCCCAACGCTCGTTTTTTTGTTGCGTTATCCGAAGATAAGGTTGTCGGGTATGCGGGTATGCACACGGTCTGCGGTGAGTGCTATATTGCAAACGTAGCAGTTAGTGAAGCATACAGAAGGCTCGGTATTGCTTCGGCACTTCTGGGAAGGCTTGAGGAAACTGCACGGAGCGAAAGCTGTGAGTTTATCACTCTTGAGGTAAGAAAAAGTAACCTGAACGCAATCGGGCTATATTCCCGTCTGGGATACAAGCAGGTCGGTGTGAGAAAAAATTTTTACTCAAAGCCGACGGAAGATGCCGTTCTTATGACAAAAGCATTTGAGGTGTAAAAATGAAAATACTTGCAATAGAATCCTCCTGCGACGAAACTGCGGCAGCAGTGGTTGAGGACGGAAGAAAAGTGCTGTCAAACATTGTGGCAACACAGATTGAGGAGCATAAGCTCTACGGCGGTGTTGTTCCTGAAATTGCATCCAGGAGACACGCCGAGGCAATCTGCGGAGTTGTGGATGAGGCGCTCCTGAAAAGCGGCTGCACAATGGATGATATAGATGCAATCGCCGTCACCTATGCCCCCGGGCTTATCGGTGCGCTTCTTGTTGGTGTGAACTATGCCAAGGGTCTTGCTTACGCAACAGACAAGCCTCTTATTCCCGTTCACCATCTGCGTTCACACATAGCTTCAAACTATATTTCCCATCCTGACCTTGAGCCGCCCTTTTTCTGCCTTGTGGTAAGCGGAGGTCATACTCATATGATAATGGTTGAGGATTATACCACCTTCCGTATCATCGGCAGAACCCGTGACGATGCCGCAGGTGAGGCGCTGGATAAAGCCGCACGTTCAATGGGACTCCCCTATCCGGGCGGTGTAAATCTTGATAAGCTGGCAAAGGACGGAGACGGAAGCAAATATAAATTTCCGCATCCCAAGGTTGACGGCTGTCCTTACGATTTCAGCTTTTCGGGACTTAAAACATCGGTTATAAACACAATTCACAACGCAAAGCAGAAGGGTGAAGAGATTGACATAATAAATCTCGGTGCCTCCTTTATGCATTCGGTTGTAAATTGTCTTGTGGAAAACGTTGAAAAAGCCTGCAACGATTTCGGTTATGATAAAATAGTTCTTGCAGGCGGTGTATCCGCAAACTCGGTGCTCAGACTGAAAATGAAGGAAGCCTGTGAAAATCACGGCTGGCAGTTATATGTTCCCGAACTCAGATACTGCGGTGACAACGCCGCTATGGTAGGCTCTCAGGGATATTATGAAGCACAGAAGGGAAAATTTGCTTCCCTTGACCTGAACGCTGTGGCAAGTATGCCTATTGACCACGAAAAATAAATCCAATATATGATAAAATCGGACGGTTATCACACCGTCCGATTTGCTGCTGTATAAGGCTTAGCTTGCCTTGTTTGTTGTTGTGGCTGCCTTTGTATTCTTGAGGGTGGTCTGACCCTTCTTGCAGACAGCTATATAGCTCTTGCCGGGGTTAACCTTGAGCTCTTCCCCTGTCTTCTTATCAAAGAACTTGATGCTTGCCTTCTCGTTCTTCTTTTCCCACTTGATTTCAGTAACGGCACCCTTTGAAATATAGTAGCCGTCGCCGCCCTTCCAGTCAACCTCCTGAATCTGCTTGCCTTTATAGTTATGAATGTCAGTCTGGAGAATAAACAGGTTAGTGAACGCAAGCTGCTTATCGGCAACAGAGTCTCTGTGAGCCTTGCCCGAATGCCACTTATAGTAAACACCCTTGCTTTCATTATATTTGAAGGTGCTGTAATATGCATACGAGAACTTGATTTCAGCCCAATCGCAAGCCTTGTCCGAGGGAGCCTGAGGTGTTGTCAGGAAGTTAAATGCAGTTGACTTGCCTTCAAGAAGGTCTGTTCTGACCTTTTCCTTTTTGAGAGCCTCGGGAATGTTTTCGCCCTTTACATAGCCTGTGTGCTCGGTAGCCATGGTCTTTCTTCTTTCAGCATCTCTGCCGAAGAGAAGTGAGCCGTAGGTCTTACCGTCAAAATAGTCAATTTTTATTCTCTTGAGAGTGGGATAACCGAGAGTTTCATTTGCACCGAAGCAGAAATATACTGCATCATAGCCGTGTGCAAAAATCGGGAAATAATAACGGCAGCTTCTTACCGAGCATACATTCGGAACCTTGGTATAGTCACCGTAAAGAGCCATCATTCTTGTGATACCGCCCTCTGTTACGATTTCATAGATAATATCAGCGGCATATATACCGTATTGAGGAAGAGATGCCTTGATGTTATTTATCATTATTGCCATAGGGCGTTTGCCGACTGCCTCGTCGGAAAGTCCCTTGAGACCTGTGAGAAGGTTCACGTTATCGGGAACCGGTGCTTCGGTTGTAGTAACCTGAGTTGTGGTCTGCGTGGTTGTTGTGGTTTCGTCCTCTGTTTTTCCGCCGCAGCCGGCAAAGCAGGTAAGAACCATAACCAGACTGAGCAATAACAATACTATTTTCTTCATATTTTTGTGCCTCCTTTTAAGTGTTCTGTCAAGCTTTTATCTTACGACATTTTCACTTATATTGATTTTACCACAATATATATACATTTTCAACGGTAAATTATCAAGGTTTTGAATTTCTTAACAAAAACCTGACCGCCGTGAGCATTGAACACTCACGACGGTCTTAACAGCGGTGCCCGTCATCCCAGACCAAAGGATACCGATAATGCCTTATCTATTCTGGACATATCGTCTTCATCAAGATTTCCCATTTTTTCACGCAGTCTCTTTTTATCAATTGTTCTTACCTGCTCAAGCAACACTATGGAATCCTTGGCAAGACCGCATTCATCGGCATTGACCTGTATATGTGTGGGAAGATTTGTTTTGAATCTCTGGCTTGTTATTGCTGCCGCAATTACCGTGGGGCTGAATTTGTTTCCCACATCATTCTGGACGATAAGTACCGGTCTTATTCCGCCTTGCTCCGAGCCTACAACGGGACTCAGATCAGCGTAATATATTTCTCCCCTCTTTATCATCATAAAATCACTCTCCAAAATGTTCTGCACTGTTAGTTTTACCGTATCTTTGTCTGATTAAACATCGGGTAAGCTTTTTTCTCTCCTGCGAGAGTTGATTTCATATTCATTTTATTCAGGCAGATATTATTTGTGAATTTATCTGAAGTGTGTTATAATACAGTCAATCAGTATAAAGGGGTGACAAGATGCTTAAAACGGCACCTGCAGTTTTTGCCGTGAATAACAATTATCAGATTATGGTGCAGACACGAAGAACATGTCTGTTTTCGGTAAAGGTCAACGGCAAAAAATACTTCGCAGGGTGCGGATATATTTTCGGCGAGAATGAAACAAAGGTCATTTTTACCGACAGCAAAGGCAGAATTCTTCAGGAGCATAGGGTGACGGGTGTAATCCGAACCCGCCCAAAAGCGTGAATTTTTGCGGCTTTTCGGCGTTTCGGATTTGAAAGGCGATAGCCTGTCTGCATCCTCAACATCCAAAAATCCATCAAAAATTCGCACTTTTGGGTCGTAA
>JAFSEP010000028.1 GCA_017435665.1 Clostridia bacterium
GCAACAATGGGCAGGCACAATATTGTGCCTGCCCATTGTTAGTTCTTTTGATTAATTTTTTGTTCACTTCGGCTTACCTAGCTTTTCAACTGGCTTACCGATGTGCTGACACAAATCACTTACCTATGTGCTGATTTTACATGTGAATTGAAACAATTTTCCATTTTCCATTTTCAATTTTCAATTTAATAAACACTCTCCGACAAAATACTCCCGTCCGACGATATTATAATAGATTGAAATTCAAAAACAGGAGTAGTAATTATGAAAAGTCAAGCAGTATTAAAGGAAAAAAATAATGCAAAAACAGAAGTCTTACTCAGGGGCAGGGACAGAACTGAGGGAGAGAGAATAGTTTTTCACTTGCTTCTGGGGCTTCTTACAGGCTTTTTCCCCGAAGAATATATTGTTTCTCCCTTTTGTGCGGCGGCGGTGGGTGCTTCGGGAGAGTATGCGTTTTCAACCTTTCTGGGAGGATGTATGGGATACATAATCGCCAGAGGGCCTGTCGGTGCGCTCAGATATATGGGACTTCTGTGCGTGATAATGCTCAGTGTGTCCTTGCTGTCCAAAAGGTTCAGAACCCTTAATCCCATGTCCGTTGCAATCGGCTTCAGCGTGATTTCCGTTATCGCCTTTGATACGGCGTATGCGTTTTTCGGCGGCTTTACGGTATTCTCGGCTGTGTTTATCCTTGCCGATGCCATGCTGTGTGCAGGAGGAGTTTATTTCTTTTATCGCAGCATTAATATTATTTTTTCGGGTGTCGGCTTTTCTAATCTCACCCGAACCGATGCCTTCAGCCTTGCCATAGCAGGTGCGGCTGTGCTCAGCAGTATCAGCTATATAAAAATTATGAGCATAAGCCCTGCCCACATTCTTGCCGCATTCGCAGTTCTGTTCAGTGCCTTTTATAAAAAGGCCTCGGGAGGAAGCGTGATCGGGATTATTCTCGGCTCTGTTCTCAGTATAAGCGGCGACATACATCTGTTGTATGTTTATTCTATCGGAGGACTTATTCTGGGAATGATGTCTCCTTTGGGACAGTATATTCAGGCCGTAGTCTTTGTAGCGATAAGCGGTGCCGTATCTCTCATTATGGAGGGAGATGTGAATTCTCTTTATACGGTTATTGAAACAGCCATAGCCTGCGTAGCCTTTGTTGCGATTCCGTCAAAGCTGATGAACAGATTTTATGATTATCTTGAAAAAAGCGGACTGCATACCGATAATCAGATAAACAAGCAGGTTGCCGTATCCTTGCGTTCTGCCGCAGAGACCGTAAACGAAATTGCCGGTATTGTCAGTCAGGCGAGGGGAGAGCTTGACGCTATGATAAACCCGGAGATAACGAAGATTTATGCAAAAATTCAGCAGAGCGTGTGTACCGACTGCGAGCATAAGAGCTTCTGCTGGAACGATAATTTCGGCAACACCGTCAGGGATATTGAAGCTATTGCAAGATTTCGTCTTGAGGGCAACGGAGCTGTTCCGGGGAAACTGCCCCATTCCCTTGAAACCCGATGCCACAAGCTGAAGCTGCTGTCAGACTGCGTTGACTCAAGCTATCTCAGCTATGTCAGCAACAGCGATTACAGAATTAAGCTTGACGAAATGAGAAGCATAGTCACAGACCAGTTTTCCTCTATGTCTGCGCTTCTTTCGGACATTTCATATCAGCTTTCAGGCACAAGGGTATACAATGAAAACAAATCCCGAGCAATAAAGCTGGCACTTTGTGAAAACGGAATAATTGTTCATAACAGCGTTTATTATGAAAATGAAGAATCAGGCTCCGTGGTAGAGGTGGGAGTTTATGAGGAGCCAAGCAAGATAAATCACAAGAAAATTCAGCGAATTGTGTCTCAGATAACACAAAAAAGCTATAAACAAACAGAGGTCGCCATTGTTGATTTTGTTACTGTGCTCACATTCAGACAACGTCCCTGCTATGATGTTATACGGGGCTTTTGTCAGCTGGCAAAGGGGAACAACCGACTTTGCGGAGACAGAATAGAGACTCTTGACGATACAAAAGGAAACACGGTTGTTATCCTGAGCGACGGAATGGGAACGGGTAAAAGGGCCGCCATTGATGCTTCCGTGACCTGCACCCTGATGCACAGACTTCTCGGCTCGGGCTTTACCTTCGAAAGTGCATTGAGGCTTGTGAATTCCGCATTGCTTATAAAAAGCTGTGACGAGTCCCTTGCTACCGTTGATATGGTCAGCATAAATTCCTTCAGCGGTGTCTGCGATTTCTATAAGGCAGGTGCGGCGGCATCCTTTATCAGACACAAGGATGAGGTAACCCCCGTTATTCAAAGCTCGTTACCGGTGGGTATTCTCAGGGAAACCGATTACGCTCACAGCGTTGCCGAGCTGGAAAAGGGGGACATAGTTCTTATTGTGTCCGACGGTGTTACTGCAGAGGATAACGGCTGGATTGAGGACGAGCTTCTTTCCTGGAGCACGGATAATATGCAGGAGCTTGCAACCCACATTGCCGACATGGCAAGACTTAGATCCCTACCCGATAATTCCGACGATATAACGGCAATAGCATTGAAGGTAAAGGCTTATTAAATGCAGAATGCAGAATGCAGAGTGCAGAACTAGCCCCTTTCGTCTTCGGCTGTGCCGAAGCCACTTTCCCCTAAAGGGGACAGCTTTTGAATGCAAAATGCAGAAGGCAGAAGGCAGAATTGTGGGACCTACGGTCGGCAATTATTACTCCCTCAAAAAGAGAGCCATATATGCCTCGCCTGAAAGGTAATTCCCCTGTCAGGGGAAATGTCTGCAACGCAGACAAAAGGGTGCCCGTTTCTGGAAGAAAAGGTGCCCGACAGGGCGGAGAGGTACTCAAACGGCACGTCTGTGTGCCGAGAGCAGTCCGGGTTCGGATTACATTCGTCACCCTATTCGATTGCCTCTATCTTAATCAAAAAACGCAATCTGCAGAGTATTCTGCAAATTGCGTTTTTATTAAATATAATCTGTTTCCACAAGCATAACAACGTAGTAACTGCTGTCGATTTCGCTGACCCTTGACTTGACAATTTCCGTAATTTCGCTGTTTGTATATCGGAAATCGTAGGGGACAACCAGATCGAAAATCATATTTGTATGTGTGGGGCCGTCAACCACTCTGAAATCGTGAATTTTCAGCCTTTCGTCAATGTCCGTTACAATGCCGACAACCATTGAACGCAGACGGTTTACCTTTTCGTCATTGAACACAAGAGGGTCAAGGTGGATGACAAGATGTATACCGAGTCTTTCGAAAACCTCCTGCTCAATGCAGTCTATGGTATCGTGTATCTGCACAATATCCGAGTCAACGGAAACCTCCACGTGTACGGTGCCGAAAATGCTGTTTGCACCGTAGTTGTGAAGCACAAGGTCGTGTATGCCCATAACGTCATCGTAGGAGGTTATGTATTCCACAAGCTGGTTGACGATTTCCTTATCGGGAGGCTCGCCCAGAAGGGGACTGATTGTGTCCTTGAGTATGCCGTAGCCTGCATAAAGAACAAAGCAGGCAACAATGATACCGATATAGCCGTCAATATTAATCTTCGTAAAATGGGTGATTACGATTGAAAGCAGAGACGCCGTTGTTGCAACGGTATCGCCGATGCTGTCCGTAACAACGGCACTCAGGGCAGGGGAATCGATTTTCTTTCCAAGCTTTCTGTTAAACAGAGCCAGCCATATTTTACCGCCGATAGAAAGCAGAAGCACCGTAAGCGTGGGAATGCTGAAGGTTACGTCCTCGGGATTTCTGATTTTGTCAACAGACGAGGTAATAAGCTCAAAGCCCATAATAAGCACGATGAAGGATACGATGAGAGCCGAAATGTATTCGTAGCGTCCGTGACCGAAGGGGTGGTCCTTATCGGGCTTCTTGCTGCTGAGCTTGAAGCCGAAAAGAGTGACAACGGATGAGCCTGCGTCGGAAAGATTGTTGAAGGCGTCAGCAGTAATGGCAATACTGTTTGAAAGGGCACCGACAATAAATTTTCCTATGCAAAGCACAATGTTCAGCACGATTCCCACCGCACCGCTGAGTATGCCGTAGCTTTTTCTTACCTCAGGGCTTCGGGTGTCATTATAGTTTTTTATGAAAAGTCTGAGTAAAAGTTCGCTCACAGAGATAACTCCTTTTTATATGCGGAAGGACGGATTGTATCCGTCCCTGCGTATTACTTATTGATAACGTGAATGTCAAGCTGATTGAAGGGGATTGAAATATCGTTGCTGTCAAATGCAACCTTCACGTTTTCCTGGAGACGGAAATAAAGATCCCAATAGTTTTCTGTAAGGCACCAGCATCTGAGAGTAAGCTGAATACTGCTTGCCTCGTGTGCGCTTACAAGAACAACGGGTGCCGGATCCTTGAGTGCGGCTGTATCCTTTTCAACCGTGTCAAGCACAACCTGCTTTGCCTTTGTGATATCGTTGCCGTAGCTTATGCTGAAGGTAAGGTCGCAACGGCGCTTATCCTGAGCCGAATAGTTGATAATATGGTTTGCCGTAAGGTCGGAGTTGGGCATAATAATCTTCTTATTATCAACGGTGAGAATTTCCGTATACATAATATGTATGTTGTTTACGCTGCCCATAACGCCCTTGACCTCGATGAAGTCATCCTTTTTGAAGGGCTTATTGAATATAATCATAATACCGCTTATGAACTGAGATACACAGTTCTGCAGACCGAGACCGAGGGCAACACCTGCCGAAGCCAGCGCAGCTGTAAGACCGCTGAGGTCAAAGCCGAGACTTGAGAGTGCCGAAGCCACAATCATAGTCATTATGAATAGCTTGAGCATTGTTTCAATAAATCGGTAAACAGAGGGGTCTGTTCCCCTCTTTTCAAGAGCCTTGATAACAAACTTGCAGACAGCTCTTGTGAAAAGATAGCCCAGAACAACCGTGAGAACGGCGATTATGAGAGAGGGAAGGAACTCCCAGAGCTTCTCTATTGTTTCCTCGCTGAACCAGGATTTTGCCTCCTGCACGATTTCGTTGTTTTCAAGTGCCGTGTTTGCGTTTTCAACGATGTTGTCAACAGCCTGACTTGCCTGTTCAACAATATCGGCAACGGTGGTGCTTGTATTACTTGTTGTTTCGTTCATATTGAAACCGTCCTTTCCTTAAAAAATACCCGTATATTATAGCATAAATGAGCAAAATTTTCAATACTTGTAAAAATGTCTTGAAATATATAAATATTTGGTGTAAAATATGAAACTGAAATTGAAAACCGTTTTCAAATTCGGAGGAGCTATGGATAAATATAAGACGAAGCAGAGTGCAACCGTTCTTGCCTGCCTTGAGGAAAACAGCGGTAAGGCGCTGACGGTTGACGAAATAGTGGACTTATTGAAAATTCAGGGTACGCCGGTGGGTAAAACTACGGTGTACAGACATATTGACAGGCTTGTTTCTCAGGGAAGCGTGAGAAAGTTCGTTTCGGGAGAAAACGCAGGTGCAACCTATCAGTATATACACAATCATCAGCATTGCAACGAGCATTTCCACCTGAAATGCAGCAGCTGCGGTGAGCTTGTTCATCTGGGCTGTGAATTTATGAAAGGAATTGACGAGCATATCTTATCCCATCACGGCTTTAAGGTTGACAACAGCAAAACCGTTCTTTACGGTATATGCCGAAAGTGCTCGGACAAACAGAATATATGACAGATTTCCGTAATTTATTTGAAGCCTTTGATTATGCCTTTATGCGTAACGCACTTATGGGCGGAGTGCTTCTTTCCCTTTGTGCCGGTCTCCTTGGTGTTTACCTTGTGCTCAAGCACTTTTCAATGATAGGTGACGGACTTTCACACGTGGGCTTCGGAGCTTTGGCTATCGGTGCGGCGGCAGGTGTGGCGCCGTTGAAGATTGCCGTTCCCGTTGTAATAGTCGCTGCCGTGCTTCTTCTCAGACTCAATGAAAACAGCAGACTGAAGGGTGACTCGGCAATCGCTCTTGTATCAACGGGAGCACTTGCCGTGGGTGTTATGGCATCAAGCCTCAACGGCGGAACAAACATCGACCTGAACAACTATATGTTCGGCTCAATTCTTGCTATGAAGTCATCCTATGTGGCGGTGTGCCTGATTATGACTTCGGTGATTGTGCTGATGTATTTTCTTATGTATAACCGTATTTTTGCGGTAACCTTTGACGAAACCTTTTCCAGAGCAACAGGCACAAACACAGGCGCATACACAACGGTAATTGCAATACTGACGGCAATCACCATTGTTGTGGGTATGCAGATGATGGGTGCCCTTCTTATGTCCAGCTTTATTATTTTCCCCGCACTCAGCGCCCTGCGTGTGTGCAGAAGCTTCAGGGGCACGCTGACCGTTTCGGCATTGCTTTCCGTTGTCAGCTTTGTGACGGGACTCTTTGTTTCCTTCACTCTTGACACTCCCGCAGGTGCAACGGTTGTTGTGACGGATATAGTGATATTTGCGCTGTTTTCCTTGGCAGGCAGACTAAAAAGAGCATAAAAATAACTGTATCGGAATTGTTATTCATCCGATACAGTTTTGTTTTTATGCTGAGACCGTTTCTGCTTCTGAGGTCAGAGCCCTTGCGTCGTCACGCTTTCTCAGGTGACGGAGAACAAGGTAAAGCACCAGAGCACCGCCGAAGGTGGCAAGGGTTGCATCTATCATATCCATCATAGTGTCCCAGAGGGGGAACTGTTGCACGCCGCCGTTGAAGCCGGGGCCGAAAATACGGAACCATATATCGTCGGCAGGGACGATGAAGTGATAGCCCTGACAGTATGAGCCGAAGAAATAGTCGCCGAGGAATTCTGTGATTTCCCAGAATACAATGATTACAAATGAGAATGAGAAGGATGCGAAGGTTGCCGCACCGGGCTTGATGCGGTATTTTCCGTCGCCCTCCTTAAGTTCGTAAGCCTTATAAATATAATAGGCGGCAAAAACCGCAACGGGGCCTGATATAGCGTGAAGAAGTCTGTCATATTTGGGCACAAGCTCATAAACATTGAGACAGTGTCCGAGGAAGATTCCGGCAAACTCCATAAAGTTCAGATAATGCTGACAGCGGAAGTCAACCTTGCTGATGAAGGACTTTTCGGGAGCAATAAGCCTGAGCAGGGGAAGAGCGTAAGCGGCAAGCATATTTACAAAGTCCGTAAGCATACGGTTCGGGTCGGGAGCAGTTATAACTGCAATCAGGAGCAATGCTCTGACAATCCACCAGCTTACGTATTCAGCTATTGTTATTTCCTGAAACAGCTGTGTTCTGACAGTATTGAACTTATTTTTAATTCTTGTTGCCATATAAATCATTTCCCTTCTGTGGTAATCTGCACAAGGGAAATAATACCATTATTTCCCTGAGTTGTAAAGGGTTTCAGATTAAATTTAAGATTTTGAGAAAATATAGCGGCTACCGAAAATCGGTAGCCGCTTGGCAGATTATTCTAATGTGAAAAGTTCGTTCGGCTCACACTTGAGTATTTTGCAAAGCTTTTCTATCGTTTCCATTTGCAATCCGGTCAAGGTGTTGTCACACAACTTATTTACAGTTTTATATGTGGTTTGCATTTCTTTGACAAGCCAATAACGTGTTTTTCCCTGTTTATCAAGAAGCTCCTGAACATTAAGCTTTATCATGTGTATCACCTCAGAGAGTTCGTATTATTCTATTTCTTGTTCCAAGTGCTTAAATTCGTCTGTATCAAAAAACTCAACAATGTTTATATCTAATCCGTCACACAGCTTTTTTAGGGTAACAATTCCCGGATTTTTACTTTCTCCGTTTAAAATGCTTTTAACGGTTGATTGTGAAACACCCGACATATAGCTGAGAGCATTAGGGGTTATGCTACGCTCTTTGCAGAGCTCGTGTATACGTTTTACCACCAAATCATAAATGCCCATTTTGCACCTCACAGAAACTAATTATGGTTAGATGATATATCACTACAGTTGCAGATGTTAGTGAAAAATCACTAAAAATCGCATTTTTTCTATTGACAATTGAGAAAAACGGTTTTATAATTAGTGATATATCACTATATGCAATATAAAAAATTTTGGAGGTTTATAATGTTTATTGAAGAAAATGAGAAGTTGCCTACTAATGATACGTATGTTGAGGATTGCGGAGTTAAATATGACAAGTGTGTTTGTGAAAACTGTGGTTCAGAAATGAATAAGGCTCACAAATTCTGTATTAATTGTGGTTATGAAAATAAAGGAAGTGTGAGCAAAGCAGAAGAACCTAAGCATTTTGAAATAGAGCACAAAATAGAAGGTTTGCAGAATAGTATTGCAAGGTTTTATCAGGGCGGGAGTATACTAACGTTTGTTTATAAATATGCTTCGATGATTGCTCTTGGTTTATCAATTATAATGATGGCAACACGAATACCTAATTTGGGTGACATCGCTAATTTGATTGCTGAAATTGATTCCATTCTTCTATTATTCTATGGATTATCAGTCGTGGCATTGTTTGCTCAAAAGAAAAATTTAGCTTTAGTGATAGTTTTTTTGCTGCGGGAGATTGAAGCGTTTTCTTTATTATTAAATAGCGAGCATATATTCTCTGATGCTTTTTCTTTCATAGTTTATGGCACTTTTATTGGAGTTTTTTTGATGTTGAGCACAAAAAAAAGACTCTCTTTTACAACGTTTTTTTGAAGAATTATAATTTTGTTCAAAACGGAATTTGATATTTTATTTTTATCTTAAAGCGAGGTAGTATTGATGTTTTGTCATTTTTGCGGTGCGCAGATTGAAGATAATGCGTTGTTTTGTCACAAGTGTGGAAAGAATCAGCATGAAGTTACCGAAACAGATGTATTCAAACACAATGAAATATCTAAAAAAAGTAAGCCTTTGGCACTTTTGATACTGATGATTTTGGTGGTAATTATCAGCGCAAAATTTTTAAATTTTGCTCCTAATACAGTTTCGAGCTCAAATTCAATAGTTGGGGTTTGGATGTGTGGAACTCAAAAAATTGTTTTCAGTAACAAAGGTGATTTTAGAATGGATGCCACATATGGAACTTATTATATTGATGATAATAATAAGTTGGAAATGGCTGGTGGAGACTATTCTGAATATAGCGGACCTTGGACATATAGATACAGCGAAGAAGCAAAGTATGATGATGACTATTGGTATATTTCAGGTGATAATTTATATTTTCGTGGTAAAAAATTTACTAGACAATAAATTAGGGGGGATAATTTAATGAAATGTGTTAAATGTAATAGTGAACTGAGTAGTGGAGCAAAGTTTTGCACGAATTGTGGCGCAAAGGTCGTAAATAAGGAATTAAAAAAGTATAAAACCATGGTGTTTCTTTTAGCTTTCGTTGTAGTTGCTCTCTCTTTAATGTTAGTGTATAGAACATATTTTAGTGATTTTATTTTGAATGATATGCCGGAAGAAAATAATGTAATTGTGTTACAGGATGAAATGTGTGATGCTTGGGTTACAGATATGGGTGATGCACATAGTGTTTATATTTCTAAAGAAGGAATCCTAAAAATCAAAGATGATATGGATTGGTTAGAATGTAAATATACAGTAGTCTCTGATACGTCATTATATATAATTGAAGCTGCAGAATTTTACTTTTTTGAATACAAGGATGGTCGGCTTTATAGGTATGATGCTTGGGAAGGAACTTATGAAGATTGGGTTAGAGACGGTGCCAAATATATATATTCAAGAATGTAATATTTCATTTGATAAGAAAAATAAACAAACAAACCGGCTACTGCAAAGTAGCCGGTTAAGTTATTTAATTGTGCATTGTGCATAGGCTCTCCCTGAAAGGAAATTCCCCTGACAGGGAAAATGTCACGAAGTGGCAAAGGGGTTCCCGTTCGTGGAACGAAAGCTGTCACGAAGTGACTGAGGGGTCAATCCTGAAAGGGGAGCTGTCACGAAGTGACTGAGGGGTCAACCCTCTGTCAGATTCTTGCTACGCCGCTGTCTCTTGCTGCCTTTGCAACTGCTGCTGCAACTGCTTCGCCAACGCCTTCGTCGAATGCTGCGGGGATAATCTTATCCTTTGAGAGCTCTTCGGGCTTAACGAAGTCTGCAAGAGCCTGAGCTGCTGCAATCTTCATTTCCTCATTGATGTCGCTTGCACGAACGTCAAGAGTACCACGGAAGATACCGGGGAATGCAAGAACGTTGTTGATCTGGTTGGGGAAGTCTGAACGGCCTGTGCCGACAACTGCTGCACCTGCTGCAAGAGCCTCGTCAGGCATAATTTCGGGAACAGGGTTTGCCATGGGGAATACGATAGGATCCTTAGCCATTGAACGGATCATATCCTGAGTAACGCACTTGGGAGATGAAACACCGATGAAGATGTCAGCGCCCTTCATAGCATCTGCAAGAGTACCCTTAACCTTGTTCTTGTTTGTGAATGAAGCGATTTCTGCCTTAGCGGGAGTCATACCCTCATTGCCTTCGCAGATAACGCCCTTACGGTCACACATAATAACGTCCTTGAGACCCATTGATAAGAAGAGCTTTGCAATAGCAACACCTGCTGCGCCTGCACCGTTGAATACTGCTGTGCAGTCTTCGATCTTCTTGCCTGTGAGCTTGAGAGCGTTGATGAGAGCTGCTGAGCAAACAACTGCAGTGCCGTGCTGGTCATCGTGGAAAATGGGAATATCTGTTTCTTCCTTGAGTCTCTTTTCAATCTCGAAGCAACGGGGAGCTGAAATGTCTTCAAGGTTGATACCGCCGAATGAGCCTGCAAGAAGCTTCACTGTGTTTACGATATCGTCAACCTCCTTTGAACGGATGCAAAGGGGAATAGCATCAACGTCGCCGAATGCCTTGAAGAGAACGCACTTGCCTTCCATAACGGGCATACCTGCTTCGGGGCCGATGTCGCCGAGACCGAGAACAGCAGTACCGTCTGTTACAACTGCGATTGTGTTCCAGCGGCGAGTGAGCTCATATGACTTATTGATATCCTTCTGGATTTCAAGACAGGGCTGAGCAACGCCCGGTGTGTATGCAAGTGAAAGAGCATCCTTGGTGTCAACCTTAGCTCTGGGTGTAACCTCTACCTTACCTTTCCACTCAGCGTGGAGTCTGAGGGATTCTTTTGCGTAATCCATTGTTATTACCTCCGAAAATATAAAAACAGTATTTACTCAGGCGATTGTAATAACCGCCTGAGATATTATTTAATAATATTCATTGCACATTATCCATTGCACATTATTTAATTGTGCATTGTGCATTGTGAATTGTGCATTGTTATGCGTTGTCCCAGGGGAATACGTAGTCGAGCTTGAGGCTGTCACGAACAGCGTTCATTTCCTTCTGAACTGACTCGTTGATGGGCACACCTGTGTCCTTTCTCTGAAGCCAGATTTCGTATTCCTTTTCACCTGCTGTGTAAATTCTTTCTTCACCGGGAGCCTTCTTTGAAGCACGCATTGAACGGAGAATGTCGCCTGCCTTCTTTCTGCAGATATCTTCACCGAGGAAGTGGTTTGTATCAATAGCAATGAAGAAGTGACCGAGCTGATAGGGACGGATGTTACCGTTTTCATCCTTACCGTCAAGATCCTTACCGTAAGCGCCGTCCTGAAGAACTGATGAAAGGAACTCTACAAAGAGAGCGAAGCCGTAGCCCTTGTAGCCGCCGAGAGCTTCACCGATACCGCCGAGGGTTGTGAGAGCTGCCGTGCCGCCACGGATCTTCTTGAGAGCAACACCTGCATCGCCTTCAACGGGGTTGCCGTCTGTATCGATAACAGTACCGGGGTGGATTTCCTCACCGATTCTCTCATAGTATTCAACCTTACCGTTCTGTGTGATTGATGTTGCACAGTCAAAGTTGAAGTCGAATTCTTCATCTGTGGGAACGCCGAGTGTGAAGGGGTTAGTACCGAACATACCTTCAACGCCGAGAGTGGGAGCAACTGAGGGACGTGCGTTTGTACCTGTCATACCGATACAGCCTGCCTTTGTTGCCATTGTGGTGTAGTAGCCTGCAATACCGTAGTGGCAGGAATTGCGTACAACAACCATACCCATACCGTACTTCTTAGCCTTTTCAATAGCCATGCTCATAGCCTTGTAGCCGATAACCTGACCCATACCGTGGTGACCGTCAACAACTGCTGTTGTTTCGGTTTCCTTGAGAATTTCAAAGTTTGTAACGGGCTGCTGGATGCCTGCATTGATTCTGTCAATGTATACGGGCTTGAATCTGTTGCAGCCGTGTGATTCAATACCACGCTTGTCTGATTCAAGAAGAACGTCAACAACGATGTCTGCATCGTCTGCGGGAACGCCCACGCCCATGAAAGCATCCTTCATAAATGATCTGGTGGTATCCCAATCAAGATTCATTTTTGCCATAATAACTTCACTCCTGTTTTGTATTTAAAATATATTTTTGACTGATTTGGTATATATGATTACTGGTTTTCCCAATTTTTAGCTCTTTCAACGGCTTTTTTCCAGCCCTTGTAAAGTCTGTCCCTTTCTTCCTTGGGCATTTTGGGCTCGAAAATTCTGTCAACCTGACGGTTTGACTCAATGTCTGCAAGATCCTTCCATACACCGACTGCAAGACCTGCAAGGTATGCGGCGCCCAGAGCCGTGGTTTCAACGATCTTAGGACGGTCGACTTGAGACTGAATCATATCAGCCTGAATCTGAAGCATAATGTTACTTACACTTGCACCGCCGTCAACACGAAGGTCGCCGATATCAATGCCTGAGTCCTCGTGCATAGCTTCGAGAAGGTCTGTCATCTGATAGGTGATGCTTTCAAGAACAGCTCTTGCTATATGAGCTCTGCTTACGCCTCTTGTAAGACCGACCATACAGCCTCTTGCATACATATCCCAATAGGGAGCGCCGAGACCCGTGAAGGCGGGAACAAGATAGCATCCGTTTGCATTTTCAACGCTTTCTGCAAGCTCATCGCAGCGCTTGGGGCTGTCTATAAGCTGAACCTCGTCACGAAGCCACTTGATAACCGAGCCTGCGTTGAAGGCACTACCCTCGATGCTGTATGTTGTCTCACCGTTGAGAGACCAGGCAACACCTGTGAGAAGATTGCACTTTGAACGGACTCTTTCCTTACCTGTGTTCATAAGCAGGAAGCAGCCCGTGCCGTAGGTGTTCTTTGCCATACCCGGTTCAAAGCAAGCCTGACCGAAAAGGGCAGAGGGCTGGTCGCCGATAGCACCGCAGATAGGCACACCCTCAAGGTCCTCAATACCCGTAATGCCGCTTGCAACCCAACCGTAAACCTTGCTTGAGGGAACAGGTGTGGGAAGAATGCCCATGGGTACGCCGAGTCTTTCGCAGAGATATTCATCCCAGCAAAGCTTGTCCACGTCAAAGAGCATGGTTCTTGATGCGTTTGAATAGTCCGTAACGTGAACTCTGCCGCCTGTAAGGTTCCAGATAAGCCATGTCTCAACCGTACCGAAAAGAAGCTGACCTGCATCTGCAAGAGCCTTTGCGCCGGGAACGTTATCGAGAATCCACTTGATTTTTGTTGCAGAGAAGTAAGCGTCAACAAGAAGACCTGTGTGCTCCTGTATGTATTTCACAAGCTCCTCATCCTTCTTGAGCTCTTCGCAGTAGTCGGCTGTTCTTCTGCACTGCCATACAATTGCGTTATACACGGGCTTGCCGGTTGCTCTGTCCCAGAGGATAGTTGTTTCTCTCTGGTTTGTGATACCGATACCTGCAATTTCATCGGTTGAAACTCTCTTACCGAGAATTTGTGTAAGTGACGAAAGCTGGCTGAAGAGAATCTTCATGGGGTCGTGCTCAACCCAGCCTGCCTTGGGATAAATCTGTTCAAATTCCTCCTGAGCCTTTGCGATAATATTGCCGGCCTTATCAAAGACGATTGCTCTGGAGCTGGTTGTACCCTGGTCGAGTGCCAATACGTATTTCTTTTCCATTTCTGATATTTCCTCCTTTTTTACAGATTACAAAAAAAGAATACAGAATAACCCCTTGGTCTGAGTTTTTCCGCATCTCTCTGTTCTCCGTAGAATAACTCTTGTGTATTCATATTTCTGCCATTTTATTCTATAACAAAATGGGTGGTTTGTCAACGAATTAACACATAAATAATTATAAAAAAATTGTCGGAAAGTAAAAAATAAACATTGCTTTTCAGGTCTTGACCTTGAGGAAAAAATATAGTATTATTTAATGTAACAAATAAGACTTTATCTTTTTCTATATATAACGTTTGAAAGGTGAGGCTTGTCCTCCTGGAACAGCTTATGAATGCAACTGAAATATACAGAGGCGAGGTTCTTAACATAACCGTTTTTGATAAGGGCTTTGTTTTTGCGGTAAAAAAAGAAAACAGCGGCGGCTCGGTTATGGTTAAGTTTTACGGCTACGACGCCGTAAATGATAAATTCACCTCAATCAAGAAATCAGTTTATCTTAAGATAAAATTCGGCTTCGAATATGAGGAGATTGCCGATACACTCGGTGATTATGTTTCCTGTGATGCAGCTTTTCTTCCCGACGGAAGAATTATGGCGATATACAGCAGCGGTGAGTATTATATCTTCAATTCGGACGGAAGCGTCAGTCTTTCCTCACAGCTTACATACAGAGGCTCGGGAGCCTGCGATATCGCTCTTGACGGGGATTGCATCTGGTGCGCCGTACCTGACGAAAATGCGATTATCAAGTATAATCCCGCAGATGCAAAGGTGCCTATGAGAATAGGCGGTACCGTTGCTTCCACCTTTGACAGACCCTGCTCCGTCACAAAAATTGACGGCACGCTCTATGTCTGCAATCAGGGTAACCGAAAGATAAGACAGTATGAAATAGCCTCAAACAAAATCAGGGACTATATGACCTTCAAAGAAAAGGTTTATAAATACGTTGAAAGCGGAAAGCGCAAGTTTGTATTGCTCAAAAGCGGTCTTTATGAAGTGGAGGTATAAAAATGAGAGAGCTTATGAAGCTTGATGTTCTTACAAAGAAAATCGTCAGGCATCTTGATAAAACCAAGAAGGTTGTGAAAATCGTCAAAGCTGTTACTCTGACATGGACAGCCTTTACGGTTATTGCAACGGCAATTTCAATGATCCCCCGATACGAAAAGCTGAAGGTTGACGGAGAAGAGCTCATAAAGCAATGTGAAACACCCGAGGAACCTATTGAGGTTCAGGCAACGGTGGTTGAATAACAGAACGAGAAAAGGCGGCATCCTCGGGATGCCGCCGCTTTTTGTTTGTGCAGGAGGTGGGGCAGGCGGGCGGCTTCGCCGCCTGTGGCCGTGACCTTCGGTCACGGCTCCGCACCGATACTCCTTATTCCACAGTAACCGATTTCGCAAGATTTCTCGGCTTGTCAATATCGCAGCCCTTTTCCCTTGCCGTGTAATAGCTCAGAAGCTGAAGGGGGACAATTTCAAGGGAGCCGATAAAAAACGGATTGAATTCAGGAATAGCGGTAACACTTTCGCATCCTTCAATTTCGTCAGCGTATCTTTCGGCGGTGAAGCAGTAAACCCTGCCGCCCCTTGCCCTGACCTCCTTGATGTTACTTGCGGTTTTCCTGAAAACCGTGTCGTTACAGGCAAGGGCGAAAACGGGGGTGCCTTCTTCAATGAGAGACAGGGTGCCGTGCTTGAGCTCGCCTGCACCGTAAGCCTCGCAGTGAATATAGCTTATCTCCTTCATTTTCAGGGAAGCCTCAAGAGCTATGGCATAGTCCGTATTTCTGCCTATGAAATAAAGATGTCCGCTGTCCTTTATTTCACGGGCTATACGGCGAAGCTCGCTTTCCCTGCGAAGGATTTCCCGTATGCTCTCGGGTATCTGCTCAATCTGAGAAAGGAATACCTCCTTCGACTTTTCTTCAATCCTGCCTCTTTCGAAGGCAAGGTGAACTGCAAGTAAATACATTACGGCAAGCTGAGCCGAATACGCCTTTGTTGTTGCTACGGCAATTTCGGTTCCTGCCTGAGTGAGAATAACGCAGTCGCTTTCGTCCGAAACCGAGCTTTCTCTCACATTTACCACGGAAAGCACCTGACATCCCTTCTCCTTTGCAAGCCTCAGCGCCGCAAGAGAGTCTGCCGTTTCACCGCTTTGAGATATGATAATCACAAGGGTATCTTCGCCGATAACGGGTCGTCGGTATCTGAATTCCGAGGCAATATCCGTCTGAACGGGGATTTCCGCAAGAGGCTCAATAACGTATTTACCCAGAACACCTGCGTGGTATGCCGAGCCGCAGGCTGTTATGAATATATTTTTCACCTTCTGCAGATTGATTTTCTTCTTCACCGTCTCAAAATCAAAGGCGGAGATTGTTTTTTCAACCGCCTCGGGCTGCTCATAGATTTCCTTGAGCATAAAATGCTCAAATCCGCCTTTTTCTGCGGATAGGGAATCGGCAAAAACGGTGACGGCTTCATATTCAACGGGCTTCAGGTCTCTGTCATAGAAGGAAACAGAGTCCTTTTTGACAAGGGAAATAACATTTTCTCCGGGCTTATAAATCTTATCCGTATAGCGTGACACGGCGTTTACGTCGGAGGAGATGAAGTGACAGCCCTCACCCTTACCGATAATCAGAGGACTTGCTCTGCGGACGCATATGAGCTTGTCGGGACATTCTTTGCAGACAATTCCAAGAGCGAAGGAACCCTCAAGCTGCTCGCAGGTGCGTGAGACAGCGTTGATAAGGCTTCCCGAATAGTATTTTTCAAGAAGCTGGGCAATAACCTCCGTGTCCGTTTCCGATTTGAAGCCGACACCCTCGGAGAGAAGCTGCTGCTTCAGCTCCTCACAGTTTTCTATAATACCGTTGTGAACAACGGCAAACATTCCTTTTTCGCTCAGGTGGGGGTGGGCGTTTTCGTCTGTGACCGCACCGTGTGTTGCCCAGCGTGTGTGCCCGATACCCATTGCACCGTCAAGTTCCTTGCCCTTAATTTTTTCCTTCAGGCAGTCAAGCCTGCCCTTTGCCTTTTCATATTTCATTCTATTTCCGTCAAAGACAAGAATTCCCGCAGAGTCATAGCCCCTGTATTCAAGCTTTTCAAGTCCCGAAATCAGATAATCCCTTGAATTTTCTTCACCGATATATCCGATTATTCCGCACATAACAGAACACCTCCGAAAAAATAAAGCCCCCGATACTGCCGTATCGGAGACTGAACAGTACAATCTAATTATACTGCAAAACGGTCTCTGTTATTCAAAATCGAACTCGTCTTCGTTCTTAATTCTGAAAATATCAAACACTCTTTCAAGAATATCACCGTCTGTTTCTCTGCGGTAATGCTCTTTTCCGTTCATATATATTATACGGAAAATGTCAACGTAGCCCTCGCCGTCCATAGGGTCAAGCACGGCGTATTCCGTATCCTCATAATTCACAATGTCCAGAAATTCATATTCGGCGGTAATACCGTCTGTGTCGGTGATTTTCACCGTGAAGTCAAGCTCGTCGTCTCTGAGCTGATTTAAAAGGTCTGACATATCAGTATCTCCTTTTTTCAAAGCTAAAGCCTGCCGCAGGGGACAGGCTTTTTGTTTTTTTATCTGCCGATAGCGCTGAGCTTCTTCATGGGCTTCTTTCTCTTATAAGCCTTCTTCTTTTTGCCGGCAACTCTCTTGGGCTGGTCATTATTTACCGTAAAAGCATAAATGAGAGTCCAGATGAAGATAACGGCGAAGATTGCCATTACAATATAGAAGCCGTAGGAAAGAGAAGCAATCTGAATTTTTGATACTGCCGAGCCTAAGGCTGAGAGAGCGTTGTCCTTTGTAACCTCGCCTGTAAGACCCGTAACGATTGAAGCAAGTGTAACCTGAGGCTCGTCACCTAAAAGGCAGCCCAGAGCCTTTGAACCGCAGCCTGCTGCGATAACAAGAACAATAAAGCCTGCACCTGAGAGGATAGCCTGAGGAATATACTTTTCTGTTGCTGCAGAGATAATCGTGATTGCAAGAGCAATGAGGCAGGCAACTGCAACAAGCACGAAGAATGTGATTGCAGGGTCAAACATAGGGCCTACTGCCTTCTGCACTTCAGCGATACCGATGCTTGATTCTGTGCCTGAGCCTGTTGTTGAGGCAAGCTTCTTGATAGCTTCAAAGATTGAGTATTCGTATGTTCTTGTGATAATTACCATGCTCAGCGTGAAGCTGAAGAATTTAAGGAAAAATGCGCAGAGTATTGAGCCGAAAGCAAGAACGGCTGTTGAAATTCTGTATGCAATATTCATTTTGATTTACCTTCCTGATTAT
The DNA here is from genome assembly GCA_017435665.1 of Clostridia bacterium. Lineage (GTDB taxonomy): Bacteria > Bacillota > Clostridia > Oscillospirales > Acutalibacteraceae > UBA6857. Next base: position 18,320 of record JAFSEP010000028.1, read on the forward strand.
TTTTGTTTGAATGATGAATTAAGTGCAACCGTGCGGTTGAAAATCAGCTTTTCGTCTGAGCTTGAGGTGTCCTTGCAGAAATAACCCTGACGCATGAACTGGAATACCTCACCCGGCTCGGATTCTGCAACTGCCTTGGGAACAAGACAGCCTGTGAGAGTGATGAGGGAGTCGGGGTTAAGATTATCCTTAAAGCTGCCCTTTGACTCATCCGAGGGATTTTCGGCGTTAAACAGTCTGTCATAAAGTCTGACCTCGCACTCGGTGCTGTCTGCTGCACTTACCCAGTGGAGAGTACCCTTGACCTTTCTTCCGTCGGGAGCATCGCCGCCCTTGGTTTCGGGGTCATATGTGCAATGAACTGCAGTAACATTGCCTTCCTCGTCCGTGTCATAGCCTACGCACTTTGCGAAATATGCACTCTTGAGACGAACCTCGTTTCCGGGGAAGAGACGGAAATACTTCTTCACAGGCTCAACCATAAAGTCCTCCTGCTCAACAAAGATTTCCTTTGAGAACTTAACCGTTCTCTTGCCAAGCTCAGGCTTTTCGGGGTTGATTTCAACCTCGATATCCTCTGTCTGACCCTCGGGATAGTTATCAATGATAACCTTGAGAGGTCTGAGAACAGCCATTGCTCTTTCGGCATTTTTATTGAGATTGTCTCTTACGCAGGCCTCGAGCAGACCGAAGTCAACAACGCTGTATGCCTTTGAAACACCGATTCTTTCAATGAAGTCTCTTATTGCTTCTGCAGGGTAGCCTCTGCGGCGCATACCGCTGATGGTCACCATTCTGGGGTCGTTCCAGCCGTCAACAATGCCCTCGTTTACAAGCTGCAGGCATTTGCGCTTACTTGTGAGACAGTAGTTGAGGTTGAGTCTTGCGAACTCTATCTGACGTGAGGGCTGTTCAAGGCCGAGCTCACGAAGGAACCAATCGTAAAGGGGACGGTGATTTTCAAATTCAAGAGAGCAGAGTGAATGTGTAACGCCTTCTCTTGTATCCGAAAGGGGATGTGCAAAGTCATACATGGGATATACGCACCACTTGTCACCTGTCTGGTGGTGTGAAATGTGAGCAATTCTGTAAATAACGGGGTCACGCATATTCATATTGGGTGAAGCCATATCAATCTTTGCTCTGAGTACCTTTGCACCGTCGGGGAATTCACCCTCGGTCATTCTTCTGAATAAATCAAGGTTTTCCTCAATGCTTCTGTTCTTATAGGGACTTTCCTTACCCGGCTGAGTAAGAGTGCCTCTGTATTCTCTGATTTCATCGGCAGTAAGGTCATCAACGTATGCCTTACCCATTTCAATGAGCTTTACTGCGCAATCATAGATGAAATCGAAATAGCTTGAAGCGTAAAGCACCTTGTTCCACTTGAAGCCGAGCCATTCAATATCCTCCTGAATTGACTCAACATATTCAAGGTCCTCCTTTGAGGGGTTTGTGTCATCAAGACGGAGGTTGCATATACCGTTATATTTTTTTGCCGTGCTGAAGTTTATGCAGATAGCCTTTGCGTGACCGATGTGAAGATAACCGTTGGGCTCGGGGGGAAAGCGTGTCTGCACGTGATTGTATACGCCGTTTTCAAGGTCCTCGTCAATGAAATCGTGTATGAAATTTGAAACTTTAACCTCTTCCATTTGCTCTCTCCTTTCTTTATGCTGAGAATGCTTCTGCGGCTGAATTGAGTCTTGCAATAACTCTGTCCTTGCCCAGAAGGCTCATTATTGAGTGAAGGTCGGGGGTGTTTCTTCTGCCTGTTACCGCAAGACGGATAACTGTTGAAACGTCGCCCACGTGACCCTTGTATGCATCGGGATTTTTCTTATATTCCTTAACATTGGGAGTGTATCCCAGAGGCTCACAGATTTCCTTGATTTTTGCAAACCAGGTATCCTTATCATCCTCGCTGTCATAAACCGTGAGATATTTTTCAATAACTTCCTTTGCCATTTCCTTTGTGATATTTTCGGGAAGCTCGGGCTTGTCCGTGAATGTCTCGTCAAAGAAGTAGCTGCAGTATTCCTTAACCTCAGACCACTTTGCAATATCCTTTCTCGGCTTTGCTGTGCCTCTGTCAATGGAGAATATGCCCTTGCTGTATGCTTCGTCCTTTGTAAGCAGAGCATAAAGCTCGCTGTCATAGGCTTCAGCCCAGGTCTTTACAAGAGAATACACAGTATCCGCATCCATAACGGAAATAACGTTCTTGCTGATATCGGTGAGCTTGACAAGGTCGAAAAGGCATCCGCTTGAGCTCATCTTTTTAAGGTTGAAGGGGAATGAGAAGATATCTGCTGCGGGGTTAGCCTTTCTCCAGTCCTCGAAGTTGGAGTTAAGAAGTGTGAGCAGGTATTCGAGCAGGCTTTCCTTGGGGAAGCCCTCCTCAACAAAGTAACTGACTGCCGCCTCGGGATCCTTTCTCTTGCTGAGCTTTCTCTTTGTGCCGTCCTCCTCGTCAATCTTCATAACCTGAGGTGTATGTGCAAACTTGGGAATTTTAAATCCGCAAGCCTTGAAAAGTGCAATGTGCTTGGGTACTGAGGAAATCCATTCCTCGCCTCTGATAACGTGAGTGGTTCTCATAAAGTGGTCGTCACACACGTGAGCGAAGTGGTAGGTGGGAATTCCGTCTGACTTGAGAAGAACCTCGTCAATGGTGTTTTCGGGCATTTCAATTTTGCCTCTGATAACGTCCTCGAAGAAAATTCTCTTGTCGTCGCTTCCGTTGCTTCTGAAGCGCAGAACATAGGGGACACCTGCCTTGATTTTTGCTTCCTGCTCCTCAAAGCTCAGGTCTCTGCATCTTGCCCATTTACCGAAATAGCCTCTGATGAGAGCTCCTTCCTTTTCCTGAGTGTCACGAAGCTCGCTGAGTTCCTCTGCCGTGCAGAAGCAGGGGTAAGCAAGACCCTCCTGAACCAGCTTCTTTGCCACTGTTTTGTAAATCTCAACACGCTGACTTTGAGTGTAGGGACCGTAGTCACCCTTTTCGGTGCCGAAGCCCGTTACACCCTCGGTAAATTCAACACCGAAGGAATCCATACCCGTGATGATAGCGGAAACACCGTCGTCGATTTCACGCTTTTTATCGGTATCCTCAATTCTGAGGAAGGAAACACCGTCCGTTGCCTTTGCGGTGAGCACGTCAACAAGTGCTCCGAAAAGACCGCCGATATGAAGATAACCGGTGGGGGAGGGGGCAAAACGTGTAACTCTTGCACCTTCCTTGAGGTTTCTCACAGGATAGAGCTCTTCATAGTATTCGGGAGTCTTGTCTATGTCGCCGAAGAGAAGCTCGGCAAGTTTCATATTGTCGTTCAATATTTACACTCCTTTGTTTTAGGGAATATAGTCATCCATAATAACTCAACCTACATTATCGCAAAAAAATATCAAATTATCAAGAGCTAATAAAGAAAAAATGTAAATATTTTTCCCCGATATATATGTAATCACCGAAAAACGTGATCAGCCGTATATTTTGTGCAACATGTATATATACATTTGTATATTATGTTGTTGCATATCTTTGTCTTATATGTTATAATTTGCATAATAACAGATTGGGAGCATACCAATCGGAAAAAAGGAGTATGTTATGAGGATTATTAACAAAAGGAACTCAAAACGCATAACAGCGGTTATTCTTGCTGTTGTTATGGCATTTTCAACCGTGATTTCCTGTCTTGCAGTCGGTGACCTTGTTTCAAAGGAAACTCTTGCAAAATCAAAGGAAATTGCAAAACAGATTGAAGCTGAAGGTATTGTCCTTCTTGAAAACGAGGATAACGTTCTTCCTCTTCAGAATAAGAAGGTAAACGTTTTCGGTGCAGGCTCCTGCTCTCTTGCCTTTGCAGGTGCGGCAGGCTCAGGTGCGGTAAGATCCTCCGATGCAATCGGCTTCTATGACGCTCTGACAAATGCAGGTATTGAGTATAATGAAGAGCTTTACAAGCTTTATGCAAAATATACCGATACCGAATCTGACGGCGGTCTCATCGGCTACGTCAGCACCGTTCTTGAGCAGTTCTTCTCAGGCGGTCAGGCTGAAATGCCCATGAAGAACATCAGCGACACGGTTATGGATAACGCTGTTGCATATTCAGACACAGCCATCATCGTTATCGGCAGAGTAGGTACCGAAATGAAGGATATGAGCATTGAGGACCTTAATCTTACCGAGGACGAAAAGCAGATGATTGACAGAGTCTGCGGCAGCTTCTCAAACGTAATCGTCGTATTCAATATTTCAAACATTATGGATATGTCATGGCTTCAGGATTATCCCAGCATCAAGGCTGCTATGATTATGTGGCTTCCCGGTGAGGTTGCCACCGACAGCGTGGGCAAGGTGCTTTCAGGTGATGTCAATCCCTCAGGTAAGCTGGTTGACACCATTTCATATGATATTGAGGATCACCCCTCATCAATGAACTTCGGTAATTATATGTATAAGGGCGTTTTCGGTATCCCCAAGTATTTTGTTAATTACAGTGAAGGCATTTATGTCGGTTACAGATATTTTGAGACCTTCGCTCCCGAAAAGGTTATGTATCCCTTCGGCTACGGTCTTTCATACACAGAATTTGATTGGAACGTAAAGTCCTTTGATGCTGATAAGGATAACGTAAAAGTAAAGGTTGAGGTTACAAATACAGGCTCAGTTGCAGGTAAGGACGTTGTTCAGGTTTACTTCTCAGCTCCCTACTATCCCGGCGGAATTGAAAAGAGTGCAATAGAGCTTGCAGGCTATGCAAAGACAAAGGAGCTCAAGCCCGGTGAAAGCCAGACGGTTGAAATCAGGTTTGCAACCGAGGATATGGCTTCTTATGACGAAAAGGTTGAACAGGCCTGGGTGCTTGACGAGGGTGAATACAAAATCCACGTTGCCCGTGACGTAAGAGATTTTGTTGAGAGCTTCACATATAACGTTCAGAAGAAGGTTGTTTATAAGACTGACAGCGTAACAGGTGCAACGATTGAAAATCTGTTTGACTTCACAGCAGGCGATCTTACATACTTCTCACGTGCAGATGCAGAAAACACATATCCCAAGGCTCCCGAAAACTATAAGGCAAACGATATAGTTCTCAACAGCGATAAGAGACCTGAGCCCACAACAGAGGGTGAGATTCCTCCCACAGGCGTAACATATGAAGACGGTCCTATTCTCCTGAGCGACGTTGCAAAGGATGAATCACTCTGGGAGCCGTTCCTCGACCAGTTTACAGTTGAGGAAATGATAGCTCTTATTACTGACTGCGGATACGAAACACCCGCTATTGACAGATTGGGCGTTCCCAAGACATCTGATAATGACGGCCCCTCATCAATCAAGGGCTCAGGCGGACTCCTTTATCAGGATTCAGGTCTTGCCTTCCCCGTTTCAACGGTGCTTGCCTGCACATGGAACGACGAGCTTGCCGAAGAATTCGGTGAATGCATCGGTCAGGAGGGCATTGAGCTGGGAACTCATGTATGGTATGCTCCCGGCTGTAACATTCATCGCAGCCCCATGGGTGGCAGAAACAACGAGTATTACTCAGAGGATCCCCTTCTTTCAGGTAAGATGTCAGCTGCCGTTACAAGAGGTGTACAGTCAAAGGGTATCATCGTAACCGTTAAGCACTTTGTTGCAAACGATCAGGAAACAAACAGACAGTCAAACGGTCTTTATACATGGCTTAACGAGCAGTCACTCAGAGAAATCTATGCCGAGCCCTTTGAGATTTCAGTCAAGGAAGGCAACGCAAGAGGCATAATGACAGCATATAACAGAATAGGCGCTGAATGGTGCGGCGGAAGCAAGGCTCTGCTTATTGACCTTCTCAGAGAGGAATGGGGCTTTGACGGCTTCGTTATCACAGACGCAAGCATCGACCTTACAGGTGACGGCTATCTTGACCCGGCACTTGCAGTATACGCAAGAAACAGCAGTATTCTCACAATGCTCTATGTTATCTCTGCTCCCGTAACCAAGAACGCATTAAGAACAGCATATAAGGATGACCCCATCGGTATGGGTAATGCAATGAGACTTTGCGTATACGATATATGCAGAATGAAGATAGAATCAAATGCATTTGTTCTCGAGGATGACGCTGACGAGCCCGTAACAGAGCCCACAACAGAGGAAACCACAGAGAAGGAAGAGACCACAACGGAAAAGCTTCCCGAGGAAACAACACAAAAGGAAGAAACAACAACTCAGAAGGCTCCCGTTGACACGGAAAGCTCTCCCCAGACAGGCGATGACTTCAATATCGTTCCCGTTCTCGCAGTTCTTGTAATATCAGTTCTTGCAGCAGGAATTATGCTTGTAAGAAAGCCTGAGTTTGAAATGTAAAATTCGATTATAACGATTTGTCGGGTGCCTTCAGGTACCCGACATTATTTATGCTTGGGTTTAACTGTGTCAGAGTTTTTGTGTAAAACACAACCCCCGACATTGAGTCGGGGGGTTACTGTTATTTATAATGTTTTATTCTTCCGTCACGCCTTCAGCCATTCTCTTTTTGAAGTGCTTGACCGTAAGCAGGAAGGGGATTGCTGAGAGGGCAACGATTATCGCACCGACGAAGAAGATGTTTCCGTTGGGGATGTAATCGAGCTGACCGCTGACCTCGTTGAATACTGTGTGACCGCTTGATTTTACAACAGCCTCGCCGATTGTTGAGCCGCCGATCATGGGAATAAGCACGAAGAACAGAATCCAGATGCCTTCAAACTGACCCTTGCTGTCCTTGGGATAAAGCTGCTTTGTCCAGACCTTTGCCACCTGAAGGATTGCGATATAGCCCACGCCTACAAGGAAGATGCCCAGCCAGAGACGGAGATTGAATATCTGTGTGGGGTCAACGTCTGAGGGCTTGATGGGGCCAACAACAAGAAGACCGATTACGTTTATGACAATAGCTGAAAATGCGATATAGATATGCTTGTTATTGTTGATAAGCTTGGAAAGGGGAATAGCCGTCAGCATGGCAATAACAAGGGGTACGGCTTCGATAATGCCCATCATATCGGCTGTATAACCGAGATAGTAAATGATGTAATTGCCCATATAGGCAAAGTAAACGTTGAAGCCGATGAAGAAAACTGCGATTGAAACATTTACCCAGACAAGCTCTTTAAGAGAGAAGAACTTTTTGAAATTGAAAACGCTTAAAAACTGGCTGATGAAGGAGCCTCTTACAGAGGGCTCAACATCGTCGCCCTTGCTGAGGAATATAAGTGAAAGTATGCCGAAGATTATAACGAAAACGCCCATTACGATGAACAGTCTCATATAATTATCGTTTTCACCTACGAGCATACCGCCTACAACCGTGCCGAGAATTGTGCCAAGAACGGGCTGTGTTGCCAGAGCCGCACCGATTTGTCCACGGTTTTTATCAGTCATAATATCCGTTGTCCAGGTGTTGTAGCCTGCATCATTACCCATTGAGCCGAAGAAGCTCATAACCGTGTCAGCAATAACAACGGAGACTGCCGCAAGGGTATACATATCCTTGCTGATGAATTCGGTAAGACCGAAGGCAATGGTGAATATACCCCAGAGTATGTATCCCACGGAGATAAAAATTCTGCGCTTGCCTGTTCTGTCAGCCCAGGTTCCGAAGAAGAAGGTTGCGAAGGTAGTGGCAAGAGCGCTGCAGATAAGCATACCCGTGATGATTGAGGGATCCTTGCCGATTTTTGAATAAACGAACGTGTTGAACCACTGGTTTTCCATATTCCAGCATATCTGACCTGCAAGACCGAGTCCCCAGACCAGAGTCCACATACGGAAACCGGAGGCTTTTTTCTGAAGCTTTGATTCCATAAATCCTCCTTGCAGACATTTATAGTTGCGTCTGCTATAATCAAATAATAACACAAGTTTCTGTTTTTTACAATGGCGAAAAAAGAAAATCCGTATCAGAGCTTTTGAAGGTCCGATACGGATAGGGTGACGGGTGTAATCCGAACCCGCCCAAAAGCGTGAATTTTTGCGGCTTTTCGGCGTTTCGGATTTGAAAGGCGATAGCCTGTCTGCATCCTCAACATCCAAAAATCCATCAAAAATTCGCACTTTTGGGTCGTAA
>JAFSEP010000029.1 GCA_017435665.1 Clostridia bacterium
CCCTCCTTCGTGTTTTGTTATTGCAGTTGGCAGACCGCTTTAACTATTATACACGGCGGAGGTCTTTTCTTCCGCTTTTTCCTGTTCATCTATGTAATTCCTTTGGAACCACGCGTCCAACGCGTGGTTTTCGTTATACAAAAAAATCCGCTGTCTCACGACAGCGGACCATAAGAGCTATAATCTGTAAAAATTATGCCTCTTCTTCCTCTTTCATCTTTGCAAAGCATTCGCTGCAGAATACGTCTCTGCCTTCAGTGGGCTTGAACGGTACCTTAGCTTCGCCGCCGCATGATGCGCAGGTTGCTACGAACATTTCACGGGCAGGTCTTGCTGCATTCTTTCTTGCGTCACGGCACTTCTTGCAGCGCTGGGGCTCATTCTGGAAGCCCTTTTCTGCATAGAATTCCTGTTCACCTGCTGTAAACACAAATTCCTCGCCACATTCCTTACAGATGAGAGTTTTGTCTTCGAACATTTTTTTAACCTCGCTTGATTTTATTTACCCATAACCAATTATTGCACTGTTCATTTTCAAAACACTCAACCTCAGAAAATGGGTATGCCTATTTTCACATCGCATCAACAGTTTTCTTCAATTTCCTCCTGATCCGCTGAATGGCATTGTCTATACTTTTAGTACCCGACTGCAGCTGTTCAGCGATTTTCTCATAGCTGTTTCCGCTGAGGAAAAGATGAAAGACCTGCTTTTCGAAATCGGAAAGACTTTCGTCAATCCTTGTCATCAGCCTCTTGGTTTGCTCCTTCATAATAAAGTAAGCCTCCGGGTCAGCCGACAAGTCAACAGTCTGTGCATCCATCTCATCCATAGGAACAAGCGATGAGGGCGGAATACGCTTCTTTCTGTTAAGCGTGTTAATAGCCGAAATTATACGGTGATCCATGCATACACCCGCATACGTCTTAAACGAAGCACTGCCGTCCGTTTTATAGGTGTAGTATGCGGAAAGGAAGCCTATCATCGCCTCCTGAACCAGATCATCATACTCTATGTCTGACGAAACATAACCCTTCGCCTTTTCTCTTGCAAAATCCATATAGGTTTTCACTAATTGAGTAAGAGCTGCATCATCACCGTTTCTTGCTTTTAAAATAAGTTCATTTTCCACGGTCATTGCATTGTTTTCCTCCACTTATTCAGCAAAACGGTATAATTATGTATCATCTTCTTAATAATACGCCAAAAAAATCAGTTTGTCAACAGAAATTTTGTGTGATTTACATAAAAACTGTCTCGTCGCCCAAGAAAACTGAAGTAAATAAGAAAACAGCCCTCACTGAGAGCTGTTTTCTGCTGTATTAGTATTCGAAATTATAATATGTTATTTTTTCTTCAATAGTCGTTTCAAAGGAAGCCGTAACCGTTACATCAAGAGTTCCGAGATCGTCCATACTTTCGGACATTACCATTTTTGCATTTGCAAACTCAAGATCGGACTTGAAATAGCATTCTACCTTTTCAACCTGATTTGTAATCTTACTTACGGTAATTACTACTCTGCCGTCTCTGTATGTCTGATTAAGCGTTCCGTAGCTGACCGAGTTGCCCTCGCCGGTGCCCATTGCAGTCTTCATCTCGTTTGCATAATTATCGACGTATGCCTTATCAAAAACAGGCATAACCTTTGCATACTGAGAAGTTGCAACTGAACCTACACCCATCTTTGCCTGATCTTTAAGCTCAAGTACGATATCAAAGGTTGTACTTCCCGGGTTATCATTAACAGTTACCTTTTCTACCATACTTTCATCGCAGGCAACAAGCTTAGGCAATGTATTGTTCTTTGTTTCAAAAATGCTTTCCGAGAAAAGCTCATTAACGATATCGCCGGAATCCATACCCATCTCATCAAGGAGACTGTCCTTGTTTAAGGAGATAAACGCATTGATAATCGGATTGGATGCCTTCATGCTGATATCCGATTCGGAAACCTTTGTTTCAAGATAATGGGCTTCCTTGTCTCTTACTGCAGACTGAGCATTTGTTGCAAATTCCGAATAAGCCTTGACCAGCTCGAAGTTTGCAGGCGGAATTTCAAATTTAGCAGGACTGAAATAAATTCTCTTTTCAATCTTCTTTCCCGATGAACCGTCGTGCTTATAGGTCATATCCACATATACACAGCTGTCTGCATCGGCAGGAAGATCCTTTTTGAGTGTGAAGGTAACCGAGCCGTCCTCCTTCACCGTCCAGTTATGCTCGAAGTATTGGTTATTATCAACGGGATATGAGCTTATATCATAATCAAAGCAGTTCACCGTTTCGATTTCCTTGTCGCCAACCATTACCTTAGGCTTAACGGTAACCGAATCACCCTTTGACAATCCTTCATAAAGCGTGTCCACCTGAACGTCAGCCACGGTAATCTTTGCAGGAACCGAGGTTGTTATAATATCACCTGCAGATGCAGAAATCTCAGTTACGCCCGAACCTACAACAGAGAAGGTTGCAGAGCAATAGGTTGAGGATTTTCTGTATGAAACAAACTGCAGAACGCTCTCATCAGATACTTTAAAGTCAAGGCCCAGCTCGGAAACAAGATTTGAGGGCTTTGTTCTGACGATGAGAGTTACAGTCTTCTGACTTGTTACCGTTTCAACGTTGACATAGCTTTCGTGGAACTCCAAGGACGGAGTTTCAACGGATATATCGAAGGTTGCTTTCTTTCCGCCGTCAACGGATGTTGCGGTAATGGTGGCTGTACCTTCGCCTACCATAAGAATTGTTCCGTCATCCTGAGGCTTTGCAACGGAGGTATTGCTTGAGGTATAAGTGCAGGTCTGCTCAGAAGCGTTTGACGGGGTATAGGTTATATTCGGTGAGAATACCTGATTTACAAAGAATTTATTTGAGTTAATATCTGCTCCGTTTTCGTCCTTTGCAAATTCAATGCCCGTTACGCTAACCTTTTCCTTGATTGTCAGCGTATATGTTCCCTTTACACCGCTTCCGTCCTTGGCTGTTGCTGTAATCGTAACATCCTTTGAACCGAAATCAAAGAGGCCGGGAGCCTTCTTGACTGTGATATTGCCGTTAGCATCAATTGTTACATAACCCGTGTCGCTTGATGACCATGTAACATCCTGCTTTGCGCCCTTAGGCTGAACAACAGCATTGATCTTACCGGTCTTTCCCACATACCAGGAGAAGGATGAGGGTAAAACCGAAATTTCAGTAGCCTTGGGCGTAACGGTTACTGTGCAGACTGCCTTCTTACCGCCATCCTTTGTGGTGACTGTGATTGTTGCGGTGCCTGCCTTGATTGCTCTTACGTTACCGTTTGAGTCAACAGTTACAACGCTTGAATCGCTTGAAGTCCACGTTACCGATTTATTTGATGCGTTTGAGGGATATACCGTAGCTGTGAGTCTGTATGTAGCGTTTGAGGTTCCCTGAGTAAGATTTATCTTGCTTGAGGAAAGGCTTACGGATGTGACTGAAACTGTCTTTACCGTAACGCTGCAGCTTGCCGAACGGTTTGTTCCGTCTGTGGTTGTTGCCGTAATCTTTGCAGTACCGTCCTTGATGAGCTTGACGTTACCGCTTGAATCAACGGTTGCAACAGATGTGTTGCTTGACTTCCACCTGAGAGTCTTGTTTGAAACGTTTGAAGGCTTGAGAGCTGCCGTAAGCTTAAAGCTTGCACCCGGAGAGCCTGCATAAGAGCTATGGCTGAGTGTGACAGAGGATGCGCCGATACTGTTTACGGTAATCTTACAGCTTGCGCTCTTACCGCTGCCGTCCTTTGCCGTTGCAGTAATTGTGGCAGTACCCTTCCTGAGTGTTGTCACAACGCCTGAGGACGAAACCGTTGCAACAGATGTGTTGCTTGATTTCCAGGTAAGACTCTTGTTTGTCGCATTTGACGGGCTGACCGTTGCGCTGAGAGACAGCGTAGCGTTGGTCGGCAGAGTTGCACCTGTCTTATTGAGGGCAACCTTTGTAACCTTTACTGCAGAAACGGTAACCTTGACGGTTGCCTTCTTTCCGCTTCCGTCCTTTGCCTTGCAGGTAATCTTGGCTGTACCGATACCCTTTGCAGTAATCTTACCCTTTGAGCTTACGGTTGCAACCTTCTTATTGCTTGATGACCAGCTTACGCTCTTATTTGTTGCCTTTGAAGGAGAAACCGTTGCCTTTACGGTTGTGGTCTTTCCTACGGTAAGCTTCACGCTTGTTTTGCTGAGCTTGATCTTACTTACCTTAGTGGGCTTCTTGACGGTAACCTTACAGGTTGCCTTTTTTCCTGAGCCGTCCTTTGCCTTTACGGTGATTGTGACCTTACCTGCCTTCTTTGCGGTAATCTTACCAGAGGAAGAAACCGTTGCAACCTTTTTGTTGCTTGATGACCAGGTCACCTTCTTATTGCTTGCATTTGAGGGACTGACCGTAGCCTTGAGCTTATAGGTCTCACCCACATAAATGGTGATACTTGTTTTGTTAAGCTTAATCTTCTTTACTTTTTTCTTGCTTGCCGCAGTTGAGGTCATACCGACTGAAACAGTGCTGAAAAGCATAAGCACCGTCATCATAACGGCAAGAATTCGCTTCAGAGTTTTCATATATATTCCTCCTTCCGGAAATCCGGAGATTTTTATGCACAGTAATAATAACACACAAAGAAAATATTTTCAAGAACACTTACACCCAAAACGGTAGGATATTCTAAATTTAACAATTTATTAGTTAAAAGGCATAAATATCACAAAACTTATTAACGGTAAAATATTACCCCATACCCTGCTTCGGCAGGGCATAGGGTAGTAATGCTTTATCAATATGTGATATCAAAAACCGATATTCTTTCTTCAACGCTTACCGTAAACGTTGCAATGGTGTTCATATTGAACTTTCCGAAATCCTCAAGTGTTACGGAAACGTCAAGATTTGCATTTGTCATCTTAACATCTGAAACGAAGTAATAATCACACTTTTCGATTTTATCCGTAATCTTGTTGATTGTCAGAACGACCTTACCGTCTCTGTAAGACTGTTCAAGTGTTCCTTCGTTGATTTCCTCCATTCCGTATCCGCTTGCACCGGTATTCATATACTCGGTGAATCTGGTCTTGAAGGCTGAAATCTGTGTTTTTCCGATAACCGGCAAGGTCTTGCCGTATACAGTCGAATTAACATCCGAAACACCTGCAGCTGCCTGAGAGCCGAGAGTGAGCACAAGCTGATAAGTGACACCGCCGTTATCAATAACCTCAACAGATTTCACCTGAGAAGCGTTTATGCTTACGGGAACAATCGCACCCGTAACTGACTTATCCACCAGCTTTTCAGGCTCGCTGAAAACATAATAAACCATATCGGCAGCACCCAGCTCGTCCTCGGTCATATCCTTCATGCTTGCCTGTATCATTGAGTTTGTCAGCCAGTTATCGCTTGACAGCTTAACCTCTGCATCGATTACATTAATATTGTTATAGCTGACATCCTTGTGCCTTGTGCCTACGGCAGACGAAGCTGACTGTGTGTAATTCTTGATCGCCTGAAGAGCATCCTCCTGAGAAACTGTCTCATAGGTATCTGAAACGAAATATACGTTCTTGCTGAAATCAGGCTTTGTCTCGGGGTAAGGCACAACTGTTACGTATGCGCCCTTTGCGGGAAGCTCTCTGAGAATTTCAATTTCATATACGCCCGTTGCCTGCTTTGTTACGCCCAGATATTCTGCGTATGCGGCAGGGACGTTGCAAAGCATATCGGGAGAAGCAAAGACTCTGTCCTCGTTAATTCCGACCTCAGGAGTGATTGTTACCCTGTCACCTGCACTGAGACCGTCATGATAATCGTCAGCCATAATACCCTTTACCTCTATTTTGAAGGGCTCGCTGCTGATTTTTCCGTCAGCCGTGGTGAAGGTTACCGTAGTCTCACCCTCCTTGAGAAGCTCAAAGGTAAGGTATGATGAATTATTTGCACTTCCTGCTTTTTCGGTTGAAACATGTCTTACAATACTTTCGTCCTCAATAACGAGCTTCATACCGAGGTCATATATAACCTCAGGGGGCGACCAGATTGCCTGAAGGGTCATTTCTTCGCCTACATAACCGGGTTCATAGGTTTCGCCCATCTTTGCCATGAGATAAAGCATAGGCTCTGCAACTGCAAACTGAGCGCTTGCCGTTACACTTGTATTATCAACCGAAATCGCCGTGATTGTTGCATTGCCCTTTCCTACGGCAATGAGCCTTCCGTTTTCAACTCTGATTACTTCGGGATTATTTGAAACATATCTTACCTCTGTTTCGGAAGCGTTTGACGGGCTTACCGTAACGGAGGCAGTCATCTCCTGACCTACATATGTGCTGTAATTAGTTTTTGAGAAGGCAACACCCGTGACGTTAACCTTTTCCTTTATCATAAGGGTTGCAGTACCCTTCTTGCCGCTACCGTCCTTGGCGGTGGCAGTAACGGTGATTTTCTTGGCTCTGTCACCGAGAACTCCCTCGTCCTTATCAAACATTGTGGGTGCCTTCTTGATTGTGATATTGCCGTTTGCATCAATGCTTGCATAGCTTGTATCGCTTACAGACCAGGTTACCTCCTGACTTGCGTAAGAGGGATTAACGAATGCCTGAGCCTGTCCCGTTTTGCCGTTATACCAGGAATTTGTTGTAAGATGAACTCCGACCTCTGTTGCCTTGACCTGTGAGGTTATGCTGCAGCTTGCCGCCGCACCGCTTCCGTCTGCGGCTGTTGCGGTTATTGTCGCTGTGCCGCCGCCAACAAGCGTAACCTTACCTGATGCATCAACGGTTGCAACCGAGGTATTGCTTGATTTCCAGTCGATTCTCTTATCTGTTGCATCTGCGGGAGCGATTGTTGCGCTGAGCTGATGTGTTGAGCCTGAAAGAGCCGTAATTGAAGTCTTATTAAGAGTAATACCCGTTACCTTAACTGCCTCCACAACCTTAACCTTGCAAACAGCAAATGCGCCCTTGCCGTCTGCGGCTGTTGCCTTAATGTTCGCTTCGCCGAGACCTGTATATGTAATTGCGCCACTTTGATCTATCTTAACAACGCTTTCGTTATCCGATGACCAGATAACATTCTTATTTGTAGCATAAGAGGGTGCTACCGTAGCCGTAAGAACATCCCCCGTCCTTCCGACAACTGCAACTATCTCTGTTTTTGAAAGTGTTATTCCCGTAACGTCTGCCGTACCTACCGTTACAACGCAAACTGCTGTTGCCCCGCTGCCGTCTGCCGCTGCTGCAGTAATTGTTGCAGTTCCCGTTGAAAGAAGCACAACCGTTCCTCCGGCATAAACGTTTGCAACAGAGGGGTTGCTTGATTTCCAGACAAGCGCCTTGTTTGTTGCGTTTGAGGGATATACTGTTGCGTTTATGGCGAAGGTTTCACCTGCCACATTCTTATCGCTGTCGGTAAGAGGATACTTGTTTCTGTCAAAAACAATCTGTGAAACAGGAACATCCTTAACCTTTATCTGACAGGCAGCAGTCTCGCCGCTGTCGTCCTTTGCTTCAGCAATAACCGTTGCTTCACCGCTGCTGATAAGTCTGACGTTACCGTAAGCGTCAACCGTTGCAACGGAAGGATCGCTTGAATACCAGGAAAGCTTCTTATTAGTTGCATTTGAGGGACTGACCGTTGCAGTCAGTCTTACCGTTGAGCCTATATCGCCCTCATAATATGCCTTTGAGAGCGTTATATCGTTTACAAGTATGGGCTTTACCGTAACTCTGCAGGTATCCTTTTCACCGCTTCCGTCCTTTGCGGTTGCAGTGATTACTGCCGAGCCTACACTGACAGCAGTAACCTTGCCCGATGAAGTAACTGTTGCAACGTCTGTGTCGCTTGACTTCCACGTAACGTCCTTATTCGTTGCGTTTGAAGGTGATATATCATAGCTGAGGGTATAGGTCTTACCCGGAGTGAGTGACATTGAGTTTCTGTCAAGGTCTACCGACGTAACCTTTACGGTTTTCTTCTTCGTTACGGTCACCTTCACCTTTGCCTTCTTACCGCTTCCGTCCTTTGCCTTGCAGGTGATTGTTGCCGTACCTGCCTTCTTTGCGGTAATCTTGCCCTTTGAGCTGACAGTAGCAACACTCTTGTTGCTTGATGTCCAGCTTACGCTCTTATTTGTAGCCTTTGAAGGAGAAACCGTTGCCTTTACGGTTGTGGTCTTTCCTACGGTGAGCTTCACGCTTGTTTTGCTGAGCTTGATCTTGCTTACCTTAGTGGGCTTCTTGACGGTAACCTTACAGGTTGCTTTTTTGCCTGAGCCGTCCTTTGCCTTTACGGTGATTGTGACCTTACCTGCCTTCTTTGCGGTAATCTTACCTGAGGAAGAAACCGTTGCAACCTTTTTGTTGCTTGATGACCAGGTCACCTTCTTATTGCTTGCATTTGAGGGGCTGACCGTAGCCTTGAGCTTATAGGTCTCTCCCACATAAATGGTGATACTTGTTTTGTTTAGCTTAATCTTCTTTACTTTTTTCTTGCTTGCCGCAGTTGAGGTCATACCGACTGAAACAGTGCTGAAAAGCATAAGCACCGTCATCATAACGGCAAGAATTCGCTTCAATGTTTTCATAATTTGGCCTCCTTTTAAGAAAACTGACGATTCCTATACAGTTTTATCATAACATAAGGCGAACCTTTTTTCAACAAATTACCGAACAAAAAACTCCTGCAAAATCAAAATTAACAATTTATTTTTTAAAAGGCAGAATTTTTATAACAGAGTGTTCATCTTCTCGTTTTCAGTCTGTATAATAATCAAAACTCTGCGAAAAATACAATATATATGTATCAGGACGAAAAAAATAAATAAATATCGAAAAAAATCAGATATTTTTTCAAAAAAAGGCTTTTCAAACAATAAAATTAGTGATATAATACTTGAGTATTATTATGTAATGTTACGTTTATCTTCGTTATAAATCCTAATAAGTAATGAAAAGAGGGATCGCTTTGGAGAAAATCGTCATTCGTGGTGGCAACAGGCTTACGGGCGAGGTTGACATCAGCGGTGCAAAAAACTCTGTCGTTGCAATCATCCCTGCTACACTTCTGGCTCAAGGGGTATGCCGTATTGAAAACATCCCCGATATAAGCGACGTCGTTTGTATGCTTCGCATTCTCAGTCAGATGGGTGCAGAAATCAAATATATAAATAAAAGTACTGTGGAAATCAACACCAAGAACGTTAATTCCTATATCGTTCCCCTTGAGATGACAAAGCAGCTTCGTGCTTCATATTATCTCATCGGCGCACTTCTGGGCAGATACAACCGTGCAAAGGTTGCCCTTCCCGGCGGATGTGATTTCGGTGTACGTCCCATCAACCTTCACATCAAGGGCTTCGAGCTTCTCGGTGCAACGGTGAATGTTGAAAAAGCTATGATAAACGCTCAGGCTGACAAGCTCACAGGCAGCTCCGTTTATATGGATCAGGTTTCAGTCGGTGCCACAATCAATGTTATGCTTGCCGCAGTTAAGGCAAGGGGTCTTACAATAATCGAAAACGCCGCCAAGGAGCCTCACATCGTTGATCTTGCCAACTTCCTCAACGCTATGGGTGCTGACATCAGAGGTGCAGGTACAGACGTTATCAAAATTCACGGTGTTAATGAGCTTCACGGCTGTTCATATTCAATCATCCCCGACCAGATTGAAGCCGGCACATATATGGTTGCCGCTGCTGCAACTCAGGGTGATGTCCTTGTAAAAAACGTAATTCCCAAGCATCTTGAAGCTATTTCCGCAAAGCTGGAGGAATGCGGCGCAACAGTTATCAGAAACGATACCTCAGTCCGTGTTATCGCTGACGGAAGACTCAGAAAGTGCAATATCAAAACAATGCCTCATCCCGGTTTCCCCACAGATATGCAGCCTCAGATAGCAGTTCTCCTTGCTCTTGCAAACGGAACAAGCGTTATTAACGAAGGCGTATGGGATAACCGTTTCCGTTATGTTGACCAGCTCACACGTATGGGAGCTGATATTCAGGTAAACGGTACGGTTGCCGTTATTCAGGGAATAGAGGAGCTTACCGGTGCTCCCGTAAGAGCCGACGACCTTCGTGCAGGTGCCGCAATGCTTATTGCCGGTCTTGCCGCAAGAGGTACAACGGAAATAGAAAATGTTGTATACATTGACAGAGGCTACGAAAACTTTGTTGAAAAATTCCGAGCATTAGGTGCTGATATCTATCGCAAGGAGTTCGAAGACAAGGAAGCAATCAAAAACATAGGTTGATAAAAAGAGGCTGTGGTTAGCGCTGACTAGCCACAGCCTTTAGTATAGGAAGTAATATAATGACTGAATTCTGTTCTCTCTTTTCCTCATCATCGGGGAACTGCACATATATAGGTGACGGTGAAACCGGAATACTTATTGATGCAGGTGTATCTGCAAAGAAAATAACCCTTGCCCTTGAAAGCAGAGGCTTGTCGCCCGAAAGCATAAAGGCAATATTCGTGACCCACGAGCACAGCGACCACACAAACGGCATACGTGTGCTTTGCTCGAAGCATTGTATTCCCGTATACGCCACCGAGGGTACGCTTATGGGAATGAGCGATATAATCAACGGCAAATATCCCACGGACAAAATCGGCTATGAGGGTATGCCTGTGGGTGATATGATTGTTCGTCCCTTCCCCACTCCTCATGACAGTCTTGAAAGCTGCGGATATATAATCGAAACCTCTGACGGAAAGAGAATTGCCGTAGCAACGGATATCGGACATATGACAGACACAATAAAAGAAAATCTTATGGGCTGCGACCTTGTTATGCTTGAATCCAACCACGATATAGGCATGCTCAACAACGGTGCATACCCCTATTATCTGAAAAGACGTATTCTTTCGGACGTGGGGCATCTGTGCAACGAGGTTTGCGCAGAAACAGCTGTTGAGCTTGTTAAAAACGGAACGAAGCACCTGTATCTGGGTCATCTGAGTGAAGAAAACAATCTCCCTCAGCTGGCATACCAGACAACCTTCTGTGCCCTTACAAGCGCTGGCGCAGTTATGGGCAAGGATTTTATGCTCACGGTTAATCCTAAGGAAAACACTCAGGGAATTTTCAGATTTTGAGGTGACAATATGACTTTCACGATTATCTGTATAGGTAAGCTTAAAGAAAAGTATCTTGCAGACGCCTGCAACGAATACAAAAAACGGCTTTCGGCATTCAAGCCCGAAATCATTGAGCTTTCCCCCGAAAGACTCAGCGAAAATCCCGGTGAAAATGAAATAAAAAACGCCCTTGCAAAAGAGGGCAAGAGCATTATATCAAAAATCCCCAAGGGTGCGAGGGTTTACGCCATGTGCATCGAAGGAAAGCAGAGAACAAGTGAGGAGCTGAGTGCCGAATTTGACAGAATCAAGCTCAGCGGTACAAGTAGTATCGCATTTATCATCGGAGGTTCCTTCGGACTGAGTGATGAAGTAAAGGCTCTTGCTCACGAAAAGCTTTCCATGAGCAAAATGACCTTCCCCCACCAGCTTGCAAGAGTTATGCTTCTTGAACAGATTTACAGAGCGACTCAGATAAGCACCGGTACGAAGTATCATAAATAAAAACTTGCCGTCATAACTATTGACAAGGCAAGAAAAAAAATATATAATATCTATAGAAAGAGGTACTGCGATAAGCAGTTGTCCCCTTTTAGTTAATTGTGTTAAACAGAAACACCACCAACTTTTAGGCGAGTTTTGGTGGTGTTTCTTACTTTATGTAAGTGTTGCTATTTTCTTCTCTTGTTATCAGAAAAAATCGTGTAGCAAGCAACGACAATTGCGACAATCAAAGAAGTGAACATAATCAGCTCAGTAAAAGTCACCATAGTCATCACCTCCTCACCTAAGAGGAGCAAACCACCTATCTTATTGCAGTACCTGCGTGTGCAAAGCACACGCAGGTACATTATATACCAAGGTAATAAATATGTCAAATTATGTTTGCTTTATAATGCTTAGCCTTGCCGCAATTTGCCCACTAATGTTGTGCACCCGTCAACAAGGAATTCTATGTTTTCCTCTTGATAAACGGTGTCCCTTTTTGTGTGTATTCTGTCCATATAAAGCGTTCCTTTGGCGGTTCGTTTTAATGCAGCAACACCCACTCCGCACTTGAACGCCATCTGATCCGAGGGATAGAATATACCTTTGTTCAGCACCTCAACAGTAAACTCACCGTTGCCCTTAAAGCAATCCTCAAGCAAGTCCTTGTAATCGATTGCACCTTTTTGCAAGGCAAAAATAAAATTATTTCCGTCGGAAACACAGTCAAAATTAATCAGAAGCTTGTCTTTCATTTCTTTTTTGTGCTTTGAATTATACGAGCTAGAACCTAATAAGCCTGCTTCTTCAAAATCGAAAAGTATAAAAGCTACTTCGCTTTTCGCTTCATCAGGCAGCTTCTTCATCAAATCGGTTATTACCGTCACCCCTGATGTATTGTCGTTTGCAGTATGTTTGTTAGCGGGACCTGCAATAAACAAAATATAGGTCAACAGGAAACTCACATACCACCCCAAAAATGCAAAATCACTCTCAAGATATGTCAGAAGTCCTGCCACCAGAAGTGAGGGAAACAGCATAATTAAAGAAACAAATATCTGATACAATAAATATAAGCCCATATTTTTAGGGGTTATAAAATTCGGAACAGGCATAACTGCACAGGTGTCATAATGTGCGGTAAATACAACCCTTGAAGCTTCAGGACTGCCGACGATTATATTTTTTGCTCCAAGGCTTCCTTTTTCAACATTGGTTTTATAGCCCAATGAATCGGCATATTCAACAAAGCTGCGTATAAAATCGTCCTTTTGCTTTCTTGTTTTTCGGATTTCGTGCTTATCAAAAATAATTTTAGTAAAATCCGTCATCTCATCATCTCCTAATCACAAAACGGCACTTCGTCTTTCCGAAGTGCCGTTATTGTTATATCAATCTTCCTTTTTCAAAAGCTGAATACCTAAGTCAACAAGCTGATCGTCAAATACAGGTGACGGACAGTCTGTCATAGGCTCTGAAGCATTCTGTACCTTGGGATATGCAACAACATCTCTGAGTGTTTCACACTTGAGCATCTGCATACAAAGTCTGTCAAGGCCGATACCGAAACCACCGTGGGGAGGAGGACCGAACTTGAAGGCATCAAGAAGATAGCCGAACTTTGTGTATGCTTCTTCATCTGAGAAGCCGAGAAGCTGGAACATTCTGTTCTGAAGGTCGGGGTTTGTGATACGGATTGAGCCTGAGCAAAGCTCGATTCCGTTGAGAACAAGGTCATATGCCTTTGCTCTTACGTTTGCCTTGTCTGTTTCAAGATAATCGAGGCACTCATCCATGGGAGAAGTGAACGGATGATGCATAGCAACGAAGGACTGTGTTTCGTCATCCCAATCGAAGAACGGGAACTCGACAATCCAGAGAAGGTTGAACTTATCCTTGGGGATGATATCAAGCTTCTTCGCAACAATCTGACGAACTGCACCAAGAACCGAGAATACAGCATTTGCATTGCTGTCAGCAACGATAAGAACAACGTCGCCGGGCTTTGCATCAGCCTTTTCCATAATTGCAGCCATTTCTTCCTCACTCATAAACTTAGCAAATGAAGATGAAGATGTTCCGTCCTCGTTTATTCTTATCCAGGCAAGACCCTTACCGCCAATACCCTTTACAGTTTCAATAAGCTTATCTATTTCTTTTCTTGTGTATGTTGTAACAGCGTTCTTTGCTGTGATACCTCTTACGCTTCCGCCGCCTGCAACTGCTGACGAGAATACAGAGAATGCGCTGTCCTTTACAATATCACTGAGATCATAAAGCTCCATAGCATATCTTGTATCGGGCTTGTCTGAGCCGAAGCGTTCCATAGCTTCCTTGAAGGTGAGTCTGGGGAGAGGTGTTTCTATCTCAACACCAAGTGCTTCCTTGAACACACGCTTCATATAGCCTTCGCCCATTTCAAGCACATCTTCCATATCAACGAAGCTCATTTCAACGTCTACCTGAGTAAATTCAGGCTGACGGTCTGCTC
The DNA here is from genome assembly GCA_017435665.1 of Clostridia bacterium. Lineage (GTDB taxonomy): Bacteria > Bacillota > Clostridia > Oscillospirales > Acutalibacteraceae > UBA6857. Next base: position 14,066 of record JAFSEP010000029.1, read on the forward strand.
TTAAATCCTCGTCTCTGAAGCAACGGGCAATCTGCATATAACGGTCAAAACCTGCAACCATAGAAAGCTGCTTATAAAGCTGAGGTGACTGGGGAAGGGCATAGAACGAACCGTTGTGTATTCTTGAGGGTACGAGGAAGTCTCTTGCACCCTCGGGAGTTGATTTGATAAGCATCGGTGTTTCGATTTCAATGAAACCGTTTTCATCAAAGTAGTCACGGGTAATCTTCGCAATCTTATGACGCATAAGGATGTTTCTCTGTAAATCAGGACGGCGAAGGTCAAGATAACGGTATTTAAGTCTTGTAAGCTCACTTGTCTGACAGTTTTCAACAATCTCAAAGGGAGGTGTTTCACTCTTTGCAAGAACTCTCAGGTCGTTTACCTTGATTTCAATTTCACCTGTGGGAATGTCCAAATTCTTGCTTGAACGCTCCTGAACAAGACCCTTTGCCATAAGCACAAATTCGCTTCTTGCAGCAAATGCCTTGTCGAAGATTTCCTTATCTGTTGTATCATCAAAGGCGAGCTGAACAATACCTGTTCTGTCTCTCAGGTCGATGAAAATAAGAGCACCAAGGTCTCTCTGTCTCTGAACCCAGCCTGCAACAACGATTTCTCTGCCGATATCCTTAGCTGAGAGAGTGCCGCAGTAGTCTGTTCTCTTTAAACCGTTCATAAAATCCATTGTAATTTACCTCTCTTTATAATATTGAATTAAGATCTATACTGTCATCAATTCCCAGATTTTCGTATAAAGCCGACATACTCTGCTGAATTGATATATTCATAAAATTATCAACGAAGTCATCAAGCTGAACCTCAGTTGTTTCACCTGTCTGCATATTTTTAAGGTTAGCCTTGTTTTCGTCAATCTCCGTGTCGCCCAGCACCATTGTGTATTCAGCGCCAAGCTTGTTTGCAAATTTCATCTGCGCTTTTACGGATCTTCCCACAACGTCAAATTGCGCATTCACACCCTCAGTGCGAAGCTGAGAAACAATCTCCGCAGCCTTGAAGGAAGCCTTATCACCCATCGATGCAATATAGATATTGCAGGGCTTATCTGCCGGGAAGGGAATATTCTGTGCTTCCATAAGAAGCATAAGTCTCTCAATACCCATACCGAAGCCGAGAGCAGGAGTAGGAGCTCCGCCAAGCTCCTGACAAAGACCGTCATAGCGTCCGCCGCCGCATACTGTTCCCTGAGCACCGATTTCATTTGAAACGAACTCGAAAACTGTGCGTGTATAGTAGTCGAGACCTCTTACGATTGTGGGATTGACCTTGTATTCAATGCCCATAGCATCAAGATACATCTTAGTTTTGTCAAAGTGCTCCTTGCAGTCATCGCAGAGGAACTGAAGAACTGTGGGGGCATTCTTTGCAATTTCACCGCATACGGGGCTCTTGCAGTCAAGTATGCGCATAGGGTTTCTGTCAAGTCTGCCAAGGCAAGTCTCACAAAGGTCGCCCTTATATTTTTCAAAGTATTCCTTCAATGCCTTATGGTATTCCTTACGACATTCGGGACATCCGATTGAGTTGATTTCAAGCTGTAAATTCTTCACATCAAGGAAAGTGAAAACATCGTTTGCAAGTGCAATAACCTCTGCATCTGCAGCCGGTGAAGCTGTGCCTACACACTCAACTCCGAACTGATGAAACTCACGGAGTCTGCCTGCCTGAGGCTTTTCATATCTGTAACAGCTTGTCAGATAGCACATCTTCTGGGGAAGGGGCTCGTTGAAAAGACCGTGTTCCAGAAAGGCTCTGATAACACCTGCTGTACCCTCGGGACGAAGAGTTATCGACCTTTCGCCCTTATCGTTGAATGTATACATTTCCTTCTGCACCACATCCGTTGTGTCGCCCACACCTCTCTGGAAAAGCTCGGTGTGTTCAAAAACGGGAGTGCGTATTTCTTTAAATCCGTAATTACCTGCTATTTCAAGGACAGTCTGCTCAATAAACTGCACCTTATAGCTTTCGTTGGGCAGGGTATCCTGTGTACCCTTGATTGCCTTAGTCACAAGTGCCATTATTCTACCTCCAAAATAAAAAATGCTTCATCCCGATAGTACACTAAGGTACTGCAAGGGATGAAGCCATAGCTCCACGGTGCCACCCTATTTGCTGTCATTGACAGCCACTCTTTAAGGTTATGTGTCTCGGCAGTATCTTCGGCATACTATTATACAATCTCCCACCAACCGATTGCTCTCTGAAATAAAATCATATGCTTACTACTCTGCGTCATCGACTGTTTTTAGTTAATCACTCTGAATTATGAACGAACAATATTTCTCCAGTCAAGGTCGCCTCTTTCAAGGGCGTGTATAAGAGCCTCTGCAGTTGCAATATTCGTTGCAACAGGGATATCGTGAACATCACAGAGTCTCACAAGATTTGTGTCACTTGACTCACCCGGCTTGGGATTGAGAGGATCTCTGAAAAGAAGGAGAAGGTCGATTTCGTTACATGCAATTCTTGCACCGATCTGCTGTGCTCCGCCCTGAGAACCGCTGAGGAACTTAACAATGGGGAGCCCCGTTGCTTCACTTACGATTTTACCGGTTGTGGCGGTGGCGCAAAGTGAATGTCGGCTCAGAATACCGCAATAGGCTATACAGAACTGTGTCATAAGCTCTTTCTTTGAGTCGTGTGCAATTAAAGCTATGTTCATGCTTTCTACCTCCTTGTTTTTGATAGTAATAATTTCAAAATATCGATGTTTATTATAGCAAAAAATAAAATGCAAATCAATAAATTTTAAAGATATATTTATTTTTTTGTCGGATTTTGCTTTTTTGTATCAGAATTTAAGTGTCAGCGGTATCTGTTCCTTCTTTATTCTGCCCGCAATTCTTACAAAAGCATCATATGAAGGCTGGCTTTTCCTTTCCATAACCTTACCGAAGGTAATATTTTCATCCTCGGGAACAACGCCTATAAGCTGAAGCATGGTCTCATCTATAACCTTGTCTATGTTAAGCAGCTTTCGGGATGCAACCGACTTTCTTCTGAAACGGTTAATTATCAGCCTTATGTCTCTCATTCCTGCCTGCTCAAGCTTTTCCCCTGCTCTTGATGCACTTCTTACGCAGACTCTGTCTGCCGTTGACACAATCAGAGCTCTGTCAGCCGCTGAGGAAGCAAGCTCGAAGCCCGTATCAATTCCTGCAGGTGCATCAATGAGAATATAGTCGTAATCCCCGTCAAAAAGCATAATCATTTCTTTAACGCTTTCGGGAGTATAGGTCTCATCAAAATGCAGAGGGCAAGTCAGCAGGTCAATTCCGCCTGCATTAACAAGAGCCGTATCCTTCATGCAGTTGCCCTTGATCACGTCGCCCCAATCATAGACAATTCTTTCGCTGACACCCAGAAGCACATCAAGGCTCCTCAGTCCTATGTCTCCGTCCACAAGAAGCACGCTGTGTTCTCTGCGGGCGAGTTCTTTTCCGATGGCAACACAGCAGGAGGTTTTTCCGACTCCGCCCTTGCCCGATGCTATAACAATTTTTTCAGCCACAGCATTCTTCCTTTCTTAATTACCTTTCAAGGCTTTTTAGCAATGTTACGGTAAAAATATACCCTGTTGAAGCTTATCAGGCTTTTAAGATACTTTTCCGTATTCATCCCTCTCATCAACCGAATCGGAGGATGAGAAATATTCATTTATTATTTCAACTGCAAGAGATGCCGTTGAAGCACCGCCGCTTGCACCTTCAATAACAATTGAAATTGCAATCTGCGGGTCGTCTGCAGGAGCATAGCACACAAGAATACCGTTGTTGCTTTCCTCGTTTTTGCCGTTTACCACCTTGTTGACGGTTGTTGTACCTGTCTTAGCGCAAACGGGCACAACTGCATCCTTGAAGTAATCCTCACCGACCTTCAGCATACCCTTCTGAACAAGCTCCCAGTTCTTCTCTGAGAAGTTAGCCTGTGACAAAACACGTGATTCCGATGTATAAACCGTCTGCGTGAAGTCAGATGTCATAATGCTTTTGACAAAATGAGAGCTTCGTCTTGTTCCCCTGCTTGCAACCGTTGCCACATATGAGCAAAGCTGCATTGGAGTGAACTGATTATTACCGTGGCCGATACCTGCCTGAAGTGTCAGACCGGGGGTCCACTGCTCACCCAGAGCCTCTCTTGAAGCGATAGAGTCGAGGGTGCCCTCACTTTCATAAAGCTCAACGCCTGTCTTTGTGCCGAGGCCGAACATAGTCATATAATCATTGAGCCTCTGTATTCCCAGAAGCCTTGAAACCTCATAGAAAAAGATGTTACAGCTGTTATGAATTGCCTCAACAACGTTCTGCTTTCCATGAACGTGAAGGCATTTGGGGCGGTAGTCAGTATAATAATTATATATACCTGCGCACTTAACCTCATAGCTGCTGTCTTTTATTATATTTTCTTCAAGCCCTGCCATAGCAACGGAGAGCTTTATTGTGGAACCGGGGGTGTAAACACTCTGCAAAGCTCTGTTCCAAAGGGGAGCCAGCTTGTCCTTATTAAGCTTCACAACATCCTCAGCGTAGGTATCAAGATTAAAGGTGGGATAACTGGCAAGGGCAAGCACGTCACCCGTCGCAATTTCCTGAACCACAACAGATCCCACAAGCTGATAGCGTCTTACACTTGCCAGCTTTTCGTTTACAAGCCAGTCCAGCTTTTCCTGGGCTGTTTTCTGAACATCATAGTCAATAGTAAGAATTACGGCGTTTCCCTGAACGGGCGTTTCCGTATAAACAGTTTCCTTGTTGCCTTCAGAATCGACAGTTACGGTTTTTTTGCCGTCAACACCCTTGAGATAGCTTTCAAATTTCTTCTCAATTCCCGTTTTGCCGATGATGTCATTCATACCGTAGCCGTTTTCCTTCAGCTCACTATATTCATCAGCATCAATTGCTCCTATTGTACCGATAATATGAGGTGCAATGCTTCCGTCGATATAATGACGTGAGGAAACTATCTGCAGCTCAACACCCTGATAGAAGCTGCTGTTTTCCTTAATGATTGCAACAATTTCGTTTGATACTTCCTCAGCAAAGGTATACGGATTTGATGATGAGAAAAAGCCCTTCTTCATCCCGTAGCAGACAGAAGCAATCTTTCTTGCCTGTTTTTTCTTGTAGCCCTCAAGACCGTATCTTTCAATAAGAGCATCGAGGCAGTTTTCAGCTGTTGCGTATTCGTTGAGATTAAGGAAATCCTTTGACTTGAGATAAGCTATATCGCTGTCTCTGTCTTTCTCGAAAACTGCCTTGCCGTTTCTGATTTTTATCGGCAGAGTATCAAGCCACTCGCTTCCGTTTTCTTCAAAAAGCTTTATAAGCGAGTCGATTATTTCGACTCGCTTTTCCATTTCCTTCTGTGAAGGAAAATAGTTGGAATCGAAAATAACCGAGTTTGACTGACGGTTTGTAACAAGAACCTTACCGTTTCTGTCATATATCTCGCCTCTTGCCGCTTCTATATTAACGGTTGAAGCATTTACAACCTTGTTCTCCGAATTGTCGGCATTAACCACCTGAATTCTGAAAAGATTGGCAGAAAAGAGCGCAAAAACACTTATAACTATGCCCACAATTATAATATTGCGTCTTTTCAGCTTCTGCGCATCCATAACAGTCATCCTTTCTATTTATTCCTCGGCAACAGCCGCCTCTCTGTATTTAAGTGAAATCATTTTTATGAAATAGTAATATACGGGGGTCAGCACTACCGTATACAGCGCTGAGGGCAGATACTTAACAAGAAGCAGGTGCCCTGCCCCCTGCATACCGCCTGCTGTCACAAAGAACAGCCAATATGCAAGCACGCAGCCCAGGGAGCATATCGCCGTATAAAAAATTGCCGTCACAATATTGTTTCTCATATAACGCCTGATAAGGTAGGAGCAGAAAAATCCCGTCAGCACAAGTAACAGGGAATAAAAGCCGTCCATACGTGCTGAATAAAAATCCCATATCAGACCTGCCGCAAGTCCCATAAGCATAGATATCATTTCTCTTTCAAACATCGAAATGCATATGACTAAGGGTATAATCAGCATAGCCGAAGCATTATATATTTTCGGAAACAAACCGTTAGTATTCTGTAAAATTGCTGTAAATACGATAAGCAGAAGGAATATCCCGTTCCGCTTGTATTCTTCTTTATTTTCTCTGAAACGCAAGATATTCACCGTCCTCTGCCTAATTTAATTACTCTGCACTTTCGGGTATATCGTTTACACCCTGACCCTCAAAATCAGTTATGATGAAAATGTCCTCTAGCTCCGTTATATCAATGGAAGGAGTCACAACGGCATTAACCGAAATGTCGTGTTCACTTTCTGTAATATCGGCGATTTTTCCGATAATAAGTCCCTTGGGATAAACACCGCCGATACCCAGAGTACAGACAATACCGCCTACTGAAACCCGAGTGCTTTTGTCAAGACCCGCAAGCATACAGTTTCCTGCAAGTGCAAGCTCGGCAGTCGTTGTTGTATAACCGGACTCTCTTGTTCTTGACTCCATTGCGCTGATGTTTACCTTGGGATTTAAAATTGTCCACACCTCGCTGTATGTAGCTTTAACGCTGTGAACAACACCCACAACGTAATTGCCGTATACAACGGGGTCATTTACGCTGATATCGTCAGCCGAGCCCTTATCAATAATAAATGAATAGAAGGCATCCATAGAATCCCTGCCGATAATGTTTGCAGGAGCAAGAACAAAGTCTTCATTTTTCTCTTTAACGTCGAGCATTACGGAATACGACTCCAGCTTCTGCTTGAGCTGTTCATAATCCACAAGCTGACCCTCATATTCGGATATCTGTTTTTCAAGCTCCTCTATCTTTGCAATATACTGTCCGCTTGACCTGAACTGAAGGTTGAGCTCGCCCATTTTATCAGCAACAGTTGCAGAAAGCCTCTGCACAGGCTTCATAATAAAGCCTGCAACGCTCTGCAAGGGTGAGGCGTTTGATGATGATATAACTGCAATAATCACACCGAAAAGCAAAGCGGCAACAGTTACCGCAAGAATTTTAAAACGTCGTGAAGAAAAGAACTTTCCCACAGGGACATCCCTCCCTTTTGATTTATACTGAAAACAGACAACAAAAGGCAGAGTTAAAACTCTGCCCTTTTATCAATATGTTTTTGAAACAATGTCAAGAGCATTTGACTCAAGGCACATACCTGTACCGTCAACAACACAGTCCAGAGGATTTTCCGCAATGTGAACGGGCATTCTTGTTTCCTGACTGATAAGCTTGTCAAGACCTCTGAGAAGTGCGCCGCCGCCCGTGAGCATAATACCGTGGTCGATTATATCGGCTGCAAGCTCGGGGGGAGTCTTTTCAAGAGTTGCACGGATTGCATCAAGAATCTGGTTAACGGGGTCTGAAAGAGCCTCTCTGATTTCTTCAGATGAAACGGAAACGTTCTTGGGAAGTCCGTCAAGAAGGTTTCTGCCCTTAACCTCCATAACACCCTCTCCCTCATATGGGAAAGCCGAACCGATTTTAATTTTGATATCCTCAGCAGTTCTTTCACCGATAAGAAGATTATACTTTTTCTTTATATATGCGATAATTGAAGCATCAAAATTGTCGCCTGCCACTCTTGCCGAACGTGAAGTAACGATATCACCAAGAGAGATAACAGCAACCTCTGCAGTACCGCCGCCGATGTCAACAACCATACTGCCCGTTGCTTCGCTTACGGGGAGACCTGCACCGATAGCTGCTGCCATGGGTTCTTCAATAAGACTTACGTATTTTGCACCTGCAGAACGGGCTGCATCGTGAACGGCTCTGCGTTCAACCTCCGTAACACCTGAGGGAATACAAATCATTACCCTTGCTCTGTTGAAGGGAGAGGAGCTGATTGCTCTGCTGATGAACTTTTTAAGCATTTCTGCAGTAACGTCAAAGTCAGCGATAACGCCGTCCTTGAGAGGACGCATAGCTGTGATTGAGCCGGGAGTACGGCCTATCATTTCCTTAGCCTGAGTACCTACTGCAACAACCTTGGGAGGATTTGTTCTTACGTCAACCGCAACAACGGAGGGTTCACGGATAACAATTCCCTTTCCCTTTACGAAAACCAAAGTGTTGGCAGTACCAAGGTCAATACCTATATCCTGTGAAAAAAACATGAGAATATCTCCTTTCTGTTTTTTAAAAATCAGTTTCTTACATTCATAATATTATACCCTAATATTACTTACAAAACAATAGAAATACGAGAAAAAACTTATTATTTTTTCTAAAATTTTACTTTTATCAGCAATTATTATTCTTCAAAGGGAAGATGACCCTTTATTCCGAATTCACCGAGCATTCTCGCAGCCTTTGCCACGGGCAGACCGACTATCGTAAAATAGTCACCCTCTATGGATTTCACAAGCATTGATCCCACTCCCTGAATTCCGTATGCGCCTGCTTTGTCCATAGGCTCATCGGTGGCTATATATGCATCGATAAGCTCATCGCTCAGAGGATAAAAGCGCACGTCGGCACGTGAAACAAGAGAAAGAGTCCTGTCCTTACTGCAAACGCAAAGCCCCGTATAGACCTGATGAACTCTGCCCGAAAGTGCTCTGAGCATTGCCCTTGCAGCCTCCTTATCCTCGGGCTTTCCGAGAATAGTATTACCGAGGACAACAATCGTATCCGAGCCCAGAACAACTGCATCGGGATTTTCCTCAAGGACAGCCTGAGCCTTCTTTCTTGAGAGTATCTCACAGGCGGTTTCCGGCTCTACGCCTTCAGGCATTGTTTCGTCTATATCAGCCGGGCAGACTTCATATTCATAGCCCGCATTTTTAAGAAGCTCTTTTCTTCTGGGCGAAGCAGAAGCAAGTATCAGTTTCATATCTTCACTCCCTTGATAAGTGCAAGTTTAAGAACAATAGTCTGTGTCTTGCCGTCTTTGATTTCGCCGTTCATAACCATTCTGACGGCATCCTCAAGCTTAATTCTTTCAACATTGAGAAATTCATCCTCATCAAGTCTCTGCTTCCTGAATTCAAGATTATCTGCGTAATAAAGGTGAATTATCTCACTGCAGTAGCCCGGTGTGGGATAGAATTTTCCTAAAGATTTCATCTTATCGGTAACGAAGCCTGTCTCCTCCTCAAGCTCACGCATACCTGCATCATAGGGATCCTCATCCTTTTCAAGCTTTCCGGCAGGAAGCTCAAGTATAACCTCCCTGTAAGGATATCTGAACTGTCTTACCATTATAAGCTCATTATCGGCAGTAAGGGGTGCTACGCATACTCCGCCGTTATGGTATGCGACCTCTCTTATAGATTTATGTCCGTTGGGCAATTCGACCTCATCCTTCCTGACGGTAAAAATTCTGCCCTCAAACATTACGTTTTCACTAAGTGTCTTTTCCTCAAGCAACATAATTTCAGCTCCCTCTGTCTTGATGATTAAAGTATAACACATTTTTTGCCAAATAAAAACAGTAATTTTCGCTTACACCCTCCCTTTTCCCTTGCATTTTTTTGTATAAAATGATAGAATAACAGAAGAATGTTTTTTGAGGTAATAAAATGAGCAAAGATATGATATATCATAAGCCGACCTTTGATAATATTCCTGCCGAAAAGCGGGAAAAAATTCTCTCTGTTGCCCTTACGGAATTTGCAACCAAGGGCTTCGAAAACGCTAATATAAACACCATCGCAAAAAAAGCCGGAATAAGTATAGGCTCTCTTTATAAATACTTCGACAGCAAGGCTGACCTGTTTTCCACAACCGTATACAACGGTATCAGCGCACTTGAAATTATACTCAACGAAATTTCCGCAAGTGAGGCGGATGTTACGGAAAAGCTGGAAAGGCTTATCCGAACTGCTGTTGATTTTTCCAAAAAGCAGACCGAGCTTATCAAGCTCTATAACGAAATCACCACCGAAAGCAACGCCGAAATAGTCCGTGCTATTTCCGGCAAGGCTGAGGCAATCGCTGCAAAGGTGTATATTGAAGCGATCCGTCAGGGTCAGGAAAAGGGCGAAATCCGAAAGGATATTTCTCCCGAAATGGCAGCTTTTCTTCTTGATAATATCGTTATGGCAATTCAGTTCTCCTATTCCTGCGATTATTACAGCGAACGCTTCAAGGTGTTCGCAGGAGAAGATATCTTCGAAAAAGATGAACTCGCAATTGAAGGGTTCCTTAATTTTGTGAAATCAGCCTTAAAGGCTTAAGTAAAGGAAGAAATATATTATGAAGTACGCACTCGCATATGATATCGGTACAACAGGTGTAAAAACCTGTCTGTTTGAAATCGATTCATCAATCAGACTTATTGCTGACTCAATGGCCGGCTACGAGCTTTACGTTCTGCCCGGCGGCGGCGCAGAGCAGGATCCCAATGAATGGTGGGAGGCTATGTGCAAAACCACAAAGGAGGTCATCGAAAAAACAAACTTTGACCCCGCTAAAATTGACGGTATCTCATTCTGCTCACAGATGCAGGGCCTCGTTCTTGTTGATAAGGACGGTCTGCCCGTAAGACGTGCTATGAGCTATATGGACCAAAGAGCAAGACAGGAGCTCAAGGACGGTATGGCAAACGGCCTGCAGATTGCGGGCGCTAACGTTACAAAGCTCATTCCCTCCCTTCTTATCACAGGTGCCGTTTCAGCATCTGTTAAGGACCCCGTATGGAAATATAACTGGGTTAAGAACAATGAGCCCGAAGTTTTCAAAAAGGCATACAAGTGGCTTGACGTTAAGGAAGCTCTCATCTGCCGTATGACAGATAAGTTCATTATGACTCAGGACTCAGCCTTCGCAACTCTTATTTACGATATAAAGAAGAAGTGCTGGAGCCCGAAAATGTGCTCAATGCTCGGTGTTGATATGAACCACCTTGCAGACATCATCAAGTGCTCGGATAAGGTAGGCGGTCTTACAAAGAAGGCTGCTGAGGAGCTCGGTCTTGCAGAGGGTACAGCAGTATTCGGCGGCGGCGGTGACGGCTCCCTTATCGGTGTCGGTGCAGGTGCATCAGCTATGGGAAGCACTCACATTTATATGGGCACATCAGGCTGGGTTTCAACAGTTGTTCCCAAGAGCATGGTTGACGTAAGCACGATGATGGCAGCTATCGTGGGCGCTCAGGACAATTCCTTCAATTTCTTTGCAGAGCTTGAAACTGCAGGCAAGTGCGTTGAATGGGTAAAGAACCACCTTGCACTTGACGAAATCGGCATTTATCTTCAGAAGAACGACGTTGCTTCCGACCCCGAAAGCGTATACACGTCACTTTATACATATCTTCAGGACGTCATTAAGACTGTTCCCGCAGGCTCAAACGGTGTTATTTTCACACCCTGGTTCCACGGTAACCGTTGTCCCTTTGAGGATCCCAATGCAAGAGCTATGTTCTTCAATATGAATCTTGAAACAGGCAAGAGCGAGCTTATCAGAGCAGTTGTTGAGGGCGTATGCTTCCATATGAGATGGTTCCTTGAGTCTCAGGAAAAGAAGACAAAGACCTCCGACGTTATCCGCTTTGTTGGCGGCGGTGCTCTCGGTGATGCAACCTGTCAGATTCTTGCTGACTGTCTCGGCAGAAAAATTGAAACAGTGCCCTCGCCCCAGAATGTAGGCTCAGTCGGTGCTGCAGTCGTTATTGCAGCGGGTCTCGGTGTTATCAAGGATGTCAATGAAGCTGCAAAGCTCGTAAAGGCAGACAAGGTTTACACACCCAACGCAAAGGATAAGGCTGTTTACGATAAGAATTATGCTGTTTACAAGGAGCTTTACAAGTCAAACAAGAAGCTCTTTGCAGCTATGAACGCATAATTGAGAAAACAAATATATCAAGAGGCGTCTCCGGAAAGGAGATGCCTCTTAGTTTTTATAAATCATTTTAATTGCCGGAATTCCCGTTATTTGTATCCGTCAGATTATCAGCAGGTCTTTTGTTTACGCTTCTGGGTGTGCACGTAAAGCTTTCTACTGTTATTCCCTCAGCATTTCTTACAAACAGACCGTAAACGGGAAGCTCCCAATAAGGCGAAAGCTCATGAGACGTTGTATATATACTGCAAAGTCGGGTTATTTCAGGATATTCCTGCATAGCCTCGTATCCCACGCCGCCTTCTCTTATGTATATTTCTTCGTCGCTGTCTCTGTAAACGGCATCCACTTTGCTGATAAGTATATTTTTCACGTTATACTCCCTGCCCTGATGAACAACACCGGTAACGGCTGAAGGCAGAGAAACATTTCGGGCTGCGATGTTTCTTATAGTAATGTTTTTCATCTCTCCCGGTTCAATGCCGTTTCTGTCTCCCAGCCACACAAGGAACGGCGAGGTCACTCCGTCCATTCTGATATTCTCAACAAGAATATCGCTTACACTTCCTCCGCAATCCGATTGTATGGATATGCCTGCATACCCGCCCGTTGTATTGTCATTAAAGAACTCGCAATTCCTTACGGTTACATTTCTCACATTTCTGTATACGGTTGTGCCGATTTTGAAGCAGTTAGCAAGGCTCATAGCTTTACAATCCTCAATAAGTATGTTTTCAACATCCTTATTTCCGTCGGCCTTGATGCACAGAGCATCATCACCTGTGGCGATATAGCAGTGACGTATAACTGCGTTACTGCAGCAGCTAAGGTCAAAGCCGTCGCTGTTTGCCACGTGATAGTTATTATTTATAACCACATTTTCAACAGTAATTCCGTCTCCCTGAAATATGTTGCAGGTCCAGGCTGCCGACTCATATAGCTCAATATTGTGAATATCAACGTCCTCACAGTTGCAAAGCTCAATAAGATTAACTCTGCCGCTGTTTAACTTTTCAAATCTGATTCTGTTTCTGAACTGCATTATGTAAGTTTTCAGGTGAAACTTCTCAAGAGGCAGGAGCTTTTCAGGACATTTTGCCTCCTGACAGTAGGTTGCACCGCTTCCTTCTATTCTTCCTCCGCCGCAGATAGCTATATTCTTTGCTCCGTCAGCATAGATAAAGCCTTCTCTTGTCCTGCTTGAAACAATATATTCGCCCTCTGCAAGTCTGCTTTCTGCTTTTTTATTGGTTTCATAATCAATGCATCTGAGCGTGCCTTTAACGAAAAGAGTAACACCGCTTCTGAGCACCACGGTTGATGAAAGAAATATCCCCTCAGGAATAACAACGGTTCCTCCTCCGTTCTGACTGACTACAGATATCGCCTCGTTTATTGCTTTGGTATTGACCCGATAATCGGCATCGGGAGCAGCACCGAAATCCGTGACGGTGACATATTCGTCAGGCAGCCTTTCCTCATAAAGATACTCACCTAAAGGTATGTTCTCAACAAAATCGCAAGCTTCACTGTTCTGCTTCACATCATAAAATTCAACAGCGCCGTTTTTGAGCATAACATCTTCTCCTATTATAAATCAATCGTTTCAACTGTGTTATATCACAATGTAGCTTCATAGTCAATAGGAAACTGCCCGCAAAAAACGGTGGCACAAAATAAAATGCCACCGTTTTTGCTTATATTAAGTTTATTTCCAGAGTAATGAAAGGTTTTCAAATATCATTGAAACCCAAGCCTTTACAAATCTTACAAGCTTTTCAATAATCAACTGTACTGTGCTTGTTGCAGGATCTGTTTCTTCTGTTACAGACGGATCTTCTTCAAGCATCCAGATCTGAGTTGAATAGAAGGGGTTAGCCGTACCAATCATAAGGCCTGCGTCCATATTGGCAAAAACTCTGAGACCGTGGTTATAGGGATCACCGAAACCGTTTGTTGTGATTGTCTTGAAGTTTACGCCGTCCTCACTTACATAAAGGTCAAAACCTCTGTCTGCGGTAACGGTATATTTTGAGCATTCAAGAATACCCTTGACTATATCAACAACCTTATTGATTGCACCTGAAATATCCGTACCCTTGAACTTTTCAACAATAGCCTTGATATCAAGACCTGCAAACATCTTTGCGAGTTCTTCAATACTGAAGTTCTCGAAGAGATCCTTTGCATCTTCTGTTTCTGAATCCTTGTTTGTAGTCATATCAAGAAGTGTCTTAACAAAGCCTAAAAGCTTCTGCCAGTCAGCAAGTGACATCGTAACAACATCACCGTTTGTAAGCTGTGCCACGGGTTCAAGGAGACTGCTTGTATCAAATGTACCTACATAGAGCTTGCCGTTGTATGAAGTCATTCTCCACATATACTGATTTTCGTGTCTGCCGAAGCCTGAACCGATGCCTGAGATGCCGCCATCAGGGAACATTGATGTTGCATCGCCGACAACAAGCTCCATATTTTCGTTCTTGTCCATTCTGTAAAGACCAACAGACTGTTCAAGGTTTCTGTTCATAAACTCGAAATCTGACTTGAAGAGAATACCTTCAAGAGCGAGCTGTTCATCGTTGTATTCACCGATGTAGAGGTAATCGCCGTAAACCTGAAGAACGCCGGCGCCTGCTCTTGTTCTTTCGGGGTCAATACCGAATGTATACTTTGCACCGTCTTTTTCCTGATCGCCTGCAATAGCTGTCCATGTCCATGTTCCGTCCTCGTTTTCGTCACCACGTACAAGAGCGAAAGACTGCATACTGTATTTATCAGGCTTGTTTTCGGGAGTACCTGTGCAGAGTGAAACATAAACGCTTCCGTTAAACTCAACCATTTCCCAGATTGAACCGCCGTAGATGCTGTCTGTATAGTGGTATGCGGGATAGTTGAAGAGGTCTTCCTGATTTGCAATTTCAGTAAATGCTTCCTGACCGTCCCAGGGATGATCTGAAATAAGAATCTGGGGACCGTCAAGGGTTACTGCACTGAGTATAAGCTTATCCTCAAAAACGCAAAGACCACGGATTGTTGAAGAAATATTTGCCTTGTGTGCAAGATATGCATCCTGAGCGCTGATACCTGCATAAACTATCTTGCATTCATCTGTTGCGGGATCAACCTGAACAATCTTTGCAAGTCCTGAAACTGAACCGCAGAAGTAAAGCTTGCCCTTGTATTCGCAAACATTACGGAAAAGAACATTGATACCGTCAATTGACTTACCCATAAGCTGAGTTACTTCGTTTGTGTGCACATTTACCTTAACAAGAACACCGCCTGCGTTATAACCGTCAACCTCACCTGTGAAGAAGTCACCGTTGAACATAACGTCGAGGGTTGCCTGCATTTCTGCCTTGTCGAAGTCATTGCCGAGAACACTGTCCATAAAGTCGAGGGTCTGTCCCATTGCATTGTAGCAGGTTGCAACATACACATAGTCACCCACACCGATAGCTGACCATGAATAGTTCTGACCTCTTGCACCCTGACCCTTGTCCACAGCTGCTGTCACACCGTTGCCTACATAGTCAACAATACCGTCAACCTCACCAAGACCTTTGTCGGGATGCGAAATTTTTGTTGCAGTATATTTTCCTGATGCTGAAGAATATGTAATCGCACCGTTGAAAGCTACTGCACCGATAGCAAGATTAAACAGCATTACTGCTGCCATAATCAGGCTGAGGAGTGCTTTTGTTTTTCTGCTTTTCATAAAAATCCACCTTATTATTTTATTTCCGTTGATTTTAAAACATCAAACGGATTATCCGTTATATTTTATAATGTAAATATTAAACACCTGATACCATATTCTAAAATCTTTATTAAACTTTTTAATTCTTTTTAAAAGTTTTTCGTCTATATACATTAAAAACGTATTTTTTGCTACATTAACCTCATATATGTTTATTATCCAAGTGCTTTATAAAAATTCAGTATATAAACAAGAGCATACCGGAACCGCATAAGCAATTCCGGTATGCTTTACTGTATTATTTATCCTTATTCTCTTTCTGCACCGTAATTGACCACGGCAGTTTCATTCGTTTCATTTCTGAATTCAGGGGCCCAATGATCACCGGGTTTGATCTTCTTGAAGTCTGCTTCCGAAAGAGCTACATTGACCTGAGTGAGGCCTGCCTTGTTGCCGCTTTCATCGATATGTGCATTATAGCAGAAGCTATATCCACCAAGCTTCTTGACTGAAGACGGGATATAAAGATAGCTCAGTGACGATGCATAATTGAAGCCGTCTGTTCCGATGCGCTCAATGCCTTCGGGAAGTGACTTGTAGATTTCACCGAGGTCTGCAATCATGCTTTCGTCAGTTGTCATAATCTCCTTATCTGCCTTATAAGAATAAATATTTTTAAGCTCAAAGGCTCTGAGAAATGCAAGATCGCCGATTTCCTTGAGACCTTCAGGCAGATAGAGTGTAACAATATCACTGTAAGCAAAGGCTGAACGGGCAATCCTTGTTGTCATTGAAGGAACAACATATGTGTCACCCTTGTCATATGCAGCAGGATAGTGAAGGAGAACTGACTTATCCTTTGTATAGAGAACACCGTCAATATCACAGTAGTTTTCGTTGGCTTCATCAACGATAATATTTTTCAGGGCGCGAAGGCTGAAGAATTCCTTACCCTCAAGATCTTTGACGTCCTTGCCGATATATACTGTTTCCGTGTAAATGTCCCACTTGAAAGGATAGTCGCCGATAGAGGTTATAGCCTTACCGTCAGCACTTTCAATTCTAAGCTCATTTGACTTGTTTACATTGATGTACGCTGAAAGCTCAAGGCTTCCGTCTTCCTTTTCAGAGAAGGTAAATTCCTCATCATATCTCTTTTCCGCATTATAAACCAACTCAACCTTTTTATTGAAAAGTCCGCTGTCATATGTGGGGATCCACTGGTCGCCTGTTTCAACATTGCTGAACTCTTCTTCGCTTGCGGCAATATATATCTTTTCATTGCCGTCAAAATGATCTCCGTTCTTATAAACGGTGTCCCAGAAAGCGTGGTGTCCGATATATTTCACGGATGCAGGTATGCGAAGGAAGTTTGATGATCTGTCATAGCTCATAGCATCGGAGCCGATATATTCAAGTCCGTCAGGAAGTGAACGGTAAACGCCACTCAGCTTGTCAATGGCGGTAAAATCGGTAACATCTCCTGCTGTGCTTGACTCATATGAATAAATGTCAGCAAGATTCCAACACTTGAAAATTGCCATCGTCTCAATTGTTTTAAGCCCTTCCGGCATATAAAGTGCCGCAATTGTTCCCTCTGAGAAGCAGAGCTTACCGATTTTTTCAACAGTTGCAGGAAGCACATATGTAAGCACATCTGCCTTGTAGGCTGTGTAAAAATCAATATTGTCGGGCCAGATGCCGTCGTTGCCGTCATTGTCGGGCCAGATTACGTCGTTATACCCGTGCTTTTCACGAAGATATGCAGAATAGTTCATAGGATAGCAGATAATCTCTGTCTTATCCTTGTTATAAAGAACGCCTTCTATATCGCAGAAATATTCGTTTTCCTCATCAACAATAATCTGTCTCAAGGCACGGCAGGTATAAAATGCTTTGCCGTCAATTTCCTTAACATCCTTGCCGATATAGATTGTCTGCACAACCTCATCACAGTTAAAGCAGTATTCTGCAATAGATGTAACGGGCTTAGTTTCATCCTTCTTGAGGGTGAAGTTCTTTTCGGGGTCAGAAACATCATTGTTTGTAATGAGTTCTGTTGCATAGTCAATTTTAAGCTCTTTGATGTAACCTGTATTGTTGAACTTAGTAAATTCGTAGCCGATTTCATTCTGGTTAAATTCAAAAGGCGCACGGCTTACAACTCTTACGCTGAAATACATTGAAAGGAAAACAGCGATAAGAATAAGCACGGTAAAAACCACCTTTTTGAGCATAAAATTCTCAAAGGGTTTATTAATATGCGGTGGGGCAAGACCCTCTATCTGATAGGTCCAGATTTCGTCATCGGGAACATCAATGACTACATCAACGGGAGCTGTCATGCCTTTATACTGTTTTTGCTCTTTTTGCTTTTTTTCTTTTTTCATGTCGCTCCTCCTTTATCCTACAAATCCGCCACTGACGGTTTCACCCTGTTCCTTGGCAATTTTTTCGGTTACCTCAGCACGGCGCTGAAGCACCTGCATAACCTTGCTCTGCTTTTCGTTATCGTAATCCCAGAAAATATAAGGAATGGTCATAAGAAGATAACCTATAATATCAATAATCAGGGGAATAGCGATAATCTTAACACGGGATTCATCAAGATAGAGAACATCCCAGTTACTGTTAAAGCCGAACTTGAGAAGGAAAATAGGAATAATAAGGCCGATAAATGAGGTTATGGGGCCTGTGAACCAACCGAAAATACCTGCAAAGCTTTCAAGTCTTTCGCCTGAAAGATACATCTGATAATCGCCGATACGGGTATTCATATCGTGACCTGCAGTTGTGGGGATTGTCTTTGTCATTTCCATAAGGAACATAACAATGATACAGATTGTACCGCACAGCATCAGGTTTTCACCGCAGAATATGAAGGCAAGAACAATAAGTCCGTTACCGAGAGCTCTTGTAAGCTGGTAGAAAATCATAATCTGCTTATAGTCAAATCTCTTGAGGAAATAAGGGGCACACAAATCGGGCGGCGTTCCTGCGAAGGATATCAGGTTAATAATAATCGCATAGGGAAGACCTGCCAGACGGAAGGTATAAAGGTAAAGTATTGTAGTAATCGCAAGCATACCGTTACCCAGAGCATCAATGAGACCAACAACGGTATTGATAAGAAGATACTTGTTTCTCAGAACACCGAATATACCGTCCCAGAAGCGTATCTGCACCTTCTTTTCAAGAGGCGGCTGTGGAATTCTTTCCTGGAACTTACCTGCAAAAACGAGGGTCAGTAACGCAGGAACAATGAAGCATATGGGATATACCCAACGGTAAAGGTTAATGTCAGCCCATTCATATTCAAGAGAGTCAACAACAATGGGGATGATAATTGAAATGATGGTGTGAATGAAGTGAGAGAGCTTAACAGGATATGTTCTTACAAGAAGTCTTTCTCTCATATCGGGGCTTATGGTCTTTGAGCAGGTTTCAAGACTGTTTCCGAAGCCGAAAATGCTGAAGCAGGCAAACAGAAGGTTTGCAACCCATACTCTTGTGACCATATCGGGAATATTGTAAAGAGGAAGCCAGCCAACAAGTATAACCATAATACACTTGGGGATCGTATCACAGTAAAGGGAATACTTGTATCTGCCGAATTTCGGAATAAGCTTCTTCCTCCAGAAGATGTTTCTTGCGCCTGCCCAACCGTTCCAAAGAATATGCGTACCAAGTATCTTCAGCGCCGAAGAAGCGTTGATACCGATACTCTCCATATTGTTCAGATATGCAATAAACGAGTTGGTAGAGGTTGAAAGAAACGGAAAATTGCAGAATGTCATCACAAGACCTATACCAATCAGTGAAACATACAGCGTATATAACGCCTTTTCCGTTTTCTTAGGTAAAAATCCGAGATTATCGTTGATAATCCAGCCTATAAGAGTCCATATGTAATTCAACGGCATATTAATTATGCCTATGATCGAGAACGTAAGATAGGGCAGCTTGTAATGGTGCATAAACAGGTAACAAGATGCCCAGAAGCCTATATTCTCAAGTATTTTTACACCCACGTAGTTACTTCCTACGCCTAAGAAGATGCTTCCGTATTCCTTATAGGGAACATAGTTGCCCTCTCTCGGGGTGTTCCAATGGGTTTTGATTTCAGTAAAGAGTGACTTCACCTTTCCGGGTGAGCCTCCGTTCTTTTCTTCACTCATCCACGCCATTCCTCCTTTGTAATTTAATAACATACATTTTATCAAATTTGTTTGATTAAATCAACCTGTATTTGATTAATTTTGTAAAAAACGACCAATAATTATAAACAGTTTCTATACAAAATCTTATCGGGTTGAAACTAAAAAGATTAAAACTAAGCAGAAACGGAAATGTGTCTATGAAATCTGTATGGGAAGCAAATGCAAAATTATCCTCTTTCCCTGAGCTCAGCTCTGACTGCAAAACTCAGGTGCTTATAATCGGCGGAGGCATTACGGGAATACTCACAGCCTGCTGTCTGAAAGAAAAGGGCGTCGACTGTATACTTGTTGAAAAAGACAGAATTTGCGGCGGCGTTACAAAAAACACCACAGCAAAAATCACTTTTCAGCACGGACTGATTTACCGCAAGCTCCTTGATAAAAAAGGAAAAGATGCCACTCAGGGTTATCTTTTTTCAAACAGGCTCGCCTTCGAAAAGCTGTGCAAGCTTTGCAAAGGCATTGATTGCGATTTTCAGATAAAGGATAATTATATATACTCTGTTTATAACCGAGACGTACTTGAAAAGGAAATGTCTGCTCTTGAAGAAATCGGATATAATCCCCTCCTTGTTTCAGACCTTCCCCTTCCATTTGCCAATGTGGGGGCCGTTTGTTTTCCCCGTCAGGCTCAGTTCAATCCTCTGAAACTGCTTTCAGCACTTTCTGCCGACCTGAGAATTTACGAAAACACCTTTGTCAAAGATATAAAAGGAAGAACTGCATTCACAGACAAATTCAGAATTGAAGCAGATAAAATAATCGTTGCCACTCATTTCCCCTTCACGGATAAGCACGGAAGCTATTTTATGAAGTTATATCAGAGTCGCTCATATGTTATTGCTCTTGAGAACGCTCCTGATATCAACGGAATGTATCTTGATGAAAACGATAACGGTTTATCCTTCAGGAATTACAAAGATATGCTGCTTATCGGTGGTGGCGACCATCGCACAGGTAAGGGCGGCGGCGATTGGGCAGAGCTGAGAAGCTTTGCAGCTATGCACTATCCCGAAGCAAAAGAAAAATTCCGTTGGGCTACTCAGGATTGTATGAGCCTTGACGGTATCCCGTATATAGGCAATTATTCCCTGTTCACCCCCGACGTATATGTTGCTACCGGCTTTAACAAGTGGGGAATGACCGGAGCAATGCTGTCAGCCATGCTCCTTACAGACGCAGTTACAGATAAGAAAAACGATTTTGCTCATATATACAGTCCCTCCCGAAATATGCTGAAGCCTCAGCTTTTCGTCAACGGCCTTGAAACGGTATCGAACCTTGTCGGATTCCCTGAAAAGCGCTGTACACATCTGGGCTGTGCTCTCAAATGGAATAAGGCTGAGCATACCTGGGACTGCCCCTGCCACGGCTCAAGGTTTGACGAAAACGGTAAAGTGCTTGACAATCCCGCTGAACGCAATCTTGATTAACGCAGACAAAAAACGCATCAGAACAATGTTCCGATGCGTTTCACTTTTATTCTGTTATATCAAATTCCTTATAGACTTCACCCTGAAGGTTCTTCCAGATAAACTTGCCGTTATCCAGAATCATATAGCTGTGAGGTGAATTTTCCTTCGGGATTGATACCGAGCCGGGATTGATATAATACTTTGAGTCAAACTCCCTTACAACGGGAATATGTGTGTGCCCGTGAAGAAGGATATCACCCTGCTTGAGCATAGGCGGATTGTCTGTATTATGGATATGACCGTGGGTTGCGAAAATCATTCTGTCACCCTCGGAGATAATACAGTAATCGGCAAGAATGGGAAACTCAAGCACCATCTGATCCACCTCAGTATCACAGTTTCCTCTGACACAGAGCAGCTCCTCTTTTATTTCGTTGAGCATTGAGATAACCTGCTTAGGAGCATATCCCTCAGGTAAATCGTTTCTCGGCCCGTGGTAAAGAATGTCTCCGAGAATAAGCAGCTTATCCGCTTTTTCTCTCTTGTATGCTTCAAGCAGTTGCTGACAATACAGAGCTGAACCGTGTATGTCGGAGGCAATCATAAGCTTCATAAGAGAACCTCCTTATTCGGCTGTAATCTTCTCTGCATCGATTATCTGCTTATCGCTCTTTTCGGCAGTAATTTTAACCTTATCACCCTTGTTAAGGATAACAACCGTTTCGTTGTCCCCTGCTTTTACGCAGTAGTAAACCTTACTACCCTTGAGTCTTACATAGTAATAGCTGTCACCGCCGATAACTGCAGTTCTGATATCGGTAATTTCACCCTCAACGGTTTCTGTCTCGTCGGTAACATCTTCGCCGTTCTGGATATCGTTTTCGATATCCTCAATGTCCTCAATGTCAACCTTGATGTTAATACCGTTTTCCTTGAGCTTTGCAATATAGTTTTCAGTACATTCAGCTATTGTCGTACCTGTAACAACAACCTGATACTGCTCAACGTTAACCATTGCATACATCTTAACAAGACTTGCATCATCCTTGAGAGACATAAAGTATGTGGGCTGTCCGTTAATGTTGAGAAGAAGCGGGAAGGTTGCCTTATACTTATAATTCTGCACAGCACCCTGAGCTGAGTTAGCTGCAGAATATTCCTTAGCACCCGAAATCTCATAGAAATTGGCTTCCTTTGTTCTCATATTCACAAGAACAAAGCCGATGATAGCTTCGTCACTACCTGCTGACGTAACACCTGTATAAAGATAAACGTCATCATTGATTGCAAGATAGTTTGAGCCCTCAGTTGCATTCTTAACACCTGTCTGACCGATTATTGAGTTCCAGAAGCCGTTTGCATAGCGTCCGTAGTAATTATACTGTTCAACAAGGAGCGCAGGTGAATAAATACCGTCAAGCCACTGGAGAGAAGAATCTGTCTTGATTTCGTCTATTGTGTATTCCTTACATTCACCCGTTACGGCATCCATAAGAATTGTTCCTATTACGTCTGTACCGCCGAAAATGCCTATTGTCTTATCAAGAACGGGGCAAACCCAATAGGGATTTCCTGCTTCGTTAATTTCAAATGTTGCGGTGCCGAGAAGATATGTGGGATAGTTGAAACGAAGATGTCTTGCAACATTTCTGTTAAAATACTCGTGACTTGAGTATCTCATATATTTACCTTCTTCAAGCATAACAAGCTCTGCCTTCTGTGTAACCATATCTACTACAATATAGCCGGGCAAGCCTGCTGATGTGTTCTTGAGCCACTTGAAAACGTCGCCGTACATAAGTGTTGTGAGCTTAACGGGCTTGTTTCCGTAGTTGATCTGAGTAAATTCTGTTGCAACCTCGAACTGTGAAACCTTACCGATTGAAGCAAGGTCACCGAGAGTTCTCTTTGCAAGAGTAGCTGCTGCAGCATCGTCAAGAACAGGAACTGCGCTGAAATCTACCTCCTGAATATCTGAAGCAAAGCTCTTGCTTTCGTCAACTGTTATAATTTTACTGTAAGAATCAGCTCTGAAGAAAACTGATGAAGCTGCAAATGCAATACCGATAAAAACTGCTGCAACCACTGCAATCACAGCAGGCACGATGCTCATTTTCTTCACATAGCCGATATATTCAGGTTCTTTAAATGCACCCGAAAGCACATAAAGCGCCGCAACATAAATACCGATAACAACTGCGAAGAATTCATACATTTCCATTGCCTTTATGTTAAAAGCCGGAAGCATAAAATAATAAGCAACAGCTCCGCCCACAAGTGCAAGAATAACTGCGATTATGTTTTTAACTGCCGCATTTTTGGGGTAAAGTATAACGGCTTTGCTTTTCTTTTTACCATTTTCACCGCCCTGTCCGCCGGTGAAATCAACTTTAATAGGGTCCATAGCAACGACCTTCCTTTCTTATTGCTTTACTTGATTATACATCATCTGCTCATATTTTTTCAATACGTAATTATTAACGTTTTCATTAAGAAATATACTATAAGATATTCAGCCCTGTGCCTATGAGACACAGGGCCGTTGTTTTGTTATGAAAATCAGAGCTTAATGCCTATCTTTGCAAGGATATTCTTGAAGAAGTTGATGATTGAGTTAATGAAGTTCATAAATATTGAAGGCTCCTTCTCAACCTTATCCTCCTGACCGGGAATTACGTGCTTATCAAACTGAGCTGTTGCTGTTGCCACGTATTCACCTGTCATCTTATCCTTTGAGCAAACAATCTGCCACTCTCTGAAGGTGTAGGTGTAAACTTCGGTCTGATTCTTACCGGGTACACCGTTATATGCGGTTGTGATATCGGAATGCTTAACATTTTCAACAATCTTTTCATCACCGTTACCGTCAATATAAGTAACCTTATAAGTCTTTTCGACCTTCTTGTAAACTGCTACGAGAGCAAGCTCCTTAACGTAGCCCTCCTGAGTCTCGTAACCCTCATCACCGGGCTTCTTGCTGAAGTCGAAGCCGTAGCCCAGATAATCGAGCATTGCCTTTGTTTCAGCTACCTCTGCCTCAACGTTTTCATATTCATATCCGCCGTAAGTCCAGCCGAGGAATTCGAAGGTATGAACATCCGTTTCGTGCTTGATGGGATCCTCGGGTCTTTCAACCTTGCTGCCATAGGTGTATTCAGCAGGTCTTGTAAGTCTCTCGCCGTTATCGTCATAGAAGGTTACTCTGAACATTCTGCCTGCTGTGAGAATCATCTCCTCAATCTCACCGCAGACTGAGCATACACGGTACTGGTAGCCGTCCTCTGTCTGAGTGGGAAGCTTTTCTACTACCCAATCATTCCAGGTATGGCTTGCAGGTACATCAGACTCCCAGACTACAACCCAGTTCTTACATGCTTCACAGTACTGCTCATTTCTTGCAGGTCTTACGCATGTTGCGGGATATTCCACTATCTCACCTACGAGAGTATGGCTGCCTGTGGGTTCGATAACCTCTGTGAACTTATGTGTATGGTCATACTGACATGTGTATTCAATCTTACCTGCTGTTACGCAGTCGGGCTTAACGATAATCGTGCCGTTGTCATAAGCGTGACCTGTCTTTGAAAGAACCTTTTCCTGAGTTGCGTCACAGTAATAGCACTTCATTGTAACCTTACCGTCTGTGATACAAGTGGGAGCTACCTTTGTGCCTGCAACCTCAACTATGAAGCTGTGCTCAAGTGCATCTACTGCTTCTGTGTATGTGTCACCGCAGTTTTCACAAGTATATGTGATTTCACCTGCTTCACCGCACTTAGCCGGAGTAGTAACCTCTGAGGTATACTTATGACCGAGCTTGTTTATTGTGTTTGTCTCAACCACAGTCTGACAAACCGGACAAGAAACGATTGCGTGACCGTCTTCTGTGCAGGTTGCCTGCTTGAAGTCGAGCTTGAGCTGATGCCCCTTTGCAGGAACGTCATATGTGTAAGTAACACCGCAGTCGTGCTCAGCCGTACACTTGAATACAAGCTTACCTGCTGTATCACAGGTTGCTTCAACTGAAGCCTCTGTATCCTTAACGAAGTTATGCTCGCCTGTGGGAGCAAGGGGAGCTGTTTCTGTTACACCACAATTATTCTTACAGGTTCTTGTAAGTTCGCCTGCTTCAGTTTCTGTTGCTTCCTTTGTTTCTTCCCATTCGCCCCAGTCGTGACCGAGAGGATCGCTTGTCGTGATAGTGTATGAATGTCCGCAAGCGCAACTGTAAACCGTCTTTGCACCTATTGTGCAGTTTGCAGGAATGTCTTCTGTTGTGTATGTGTGTCCTGTTGCAGGAATTATGATTTCCTGCTCATCACCGCAAGCGCAAGCTGTCTTATAGCTGCCTGTCTCTGTGCAGCTTGCTTCAACCCTTGAGCCCTCAACCTCTGTATAGCTGTGGCTGAGCATGGGGATCTTATAAGATTCGATTTCTTCGCCGCACTTACCGCATACCAGCTTCACATAGCCTGTCTCTGTGCAGGATGCATCCTTAGTGTCAAGTGTAAGCTCGTGGCCTGTTGCAGGAATTGTTTCCACATAGTTCGCATCGCAGTCTGTATGAGTTGTACATACCCAAGCCTGTGAACCGGCTGTATCACAATCGGGAGCAACATACTCACCCTTTACAAATGAATGAGCGCCTGTTGCAGGAATTGTTGCATATTCGGGAGCAGCATTACATACTGTACAGTATCTTACTAACTGACCGTTTTCGGTTGCCGTTGCAGCACTAATAACCTGCCAATTATCAATATAGCTGTGTCCGTTGGGGACTGCTGTTGCCAATTCATATCTGTCGCCACAATCTGCGCAGATATAAAGTGAAATCTGAGGTGTTGTACAGGTTGCCTGTGTGACAACTGTACCTGTGCCATAGTTATGTTCGTTGGGAACCCCTGTTATGATTGTGTAAGTATGAGTTGCATCATTCTTACAAGTCCATGTTTCTGTGGGAGCTTCTGTGCAGGTTGCCTGAGTTTCTGCTGTCTTCTCATAGTCGTGACCGAGCTTGGAAGTGACAAATTCTCTTGTGCTGTTACAGATTGTACAGATTTCTGCATCTATACCTGTTTCGGTACATGTAGCTGCCTTTGTGTTTGCAGCATTCTCGGTCCAATTATGTTCAAGGGCATCGGTCTGTCTTGCTTCGCTTGCGATGCCGCAAACCGTACAAGTTCTCTTTTCAAGGCCTTTTACCCCACAGCTCGCCTTTTCAACCGTTGTCCAATCGCCGTAGCTATGCACGCCTGTGGGTTCAATTGAACGGTATTCGTCTTCACCGTGACAAACTGAACATTCTCTCTTTTCGGTTCCGTAGTTGCTGCAGGTAGCTTTTTCAACAACTGTCCATTCTTCAGGAATGGTATGAACTCCTGTGGCAGGAGTAGCTGTTATCTTTTCATATCCGCAGTTATATGCACATGTTTCCTTTACATAACCTGCTGTTGCGCAAGTGGGAGCAAGAGTTGTTGTTGAGATAAGGTGATTATCCTTTGCAGGTAGCTGCTCTGAATAACTTGCAAACCAACAAGTTGTACATCTCTGAACGGTATAACCCTTTGACATACAAGTGGGTGCAACTACTGTCTTTGCGCCCCATGTGTGATCTGTGGGATATTCAAATCTGTATTCTGTCTTATTGCAAATTTTACAAGTCTTTGTATATACACCTGTTTCGTTACACTTTTCTTTATTAACGAGTTCTACTTCCTCGCCCCAATCATGTTCACTTTCTTCTGTGTATGTTTCAAAACTGTTTTCATCAATAGCGCCGCAGATAGAACAATAGGTTGCCTTTAAGCCTGCTGTACCGCAGGTTGCATCAATAATTTTCCTCTTTGTTGTTTCCCATGTGTGACCTGCTGTGTCGCCGTTAGCAACTGTGTAAGAGTGGTCACAACCGGTACATTCATATAATGTTGAACCGTCTGTTGTACAGGTTGAATCAACTGTTGTTTCAGTGTAAGAGTGATTTGTTCCCGTGAACTGAGCTGTAAATACAAGGTCATCTGTTACATATGAGCAAGCACTTGTGTTTTGATCCCATTTATCAAATATATAATGCTTGTCTGCATCATAATCCTTTTCAGGTGTTGCGGGAACAGTAACTGTGTCACCGTATTCAACGAAGTGATAACCGTCTTTTATAATAGCACCTTCATCGTCAAGGAAGAGAACAACATACTTGTTCTTTTCAAGATTTGCAACAGCATTGTTAATTGCATCTGCATAATCGTCAACCATATACTGCTGAGAATAGCGCAATCCTCTCACTACTGCCTCTAATGCACGAGTCAGAGCCATTCTTGAAGCTTCTGTATATTTTGCCTCATATTCTGTTTCATCTGTGTGCTTTTCTGCTTCTAAGATCGCCGCATCAACATCTGAATAATCAGCAAAATGCTCTTCGGTATCATATACGGCAGTATATGCAACATTTGAGATTCCCATTACAGGAAGCGTATCCGAAGGTCCGTATATATTATCGGCATTTGCCCAATGCGAGAAAGTATAAGTGTAATCACCGTCGGCAGATGTTACCGTTTCGGGAATTGTGGGTGCCACAACCGGCAATGAATAATAAACACTGGCAGTTTCAGTAACATTTACATTAGAGGAGTTCTTATATGTAAATGCTGCGTTATGCTGGTCAGCCTGCCATGCGGCATACCATGTTAAATCGGAAACCATAGTCGTTCCTGATACTAACGATGTCACATTGGTGGGAACATTATTTGTTGCATATGAATCCTCGTAATCCGTTGTGTAAAAGCCCTTAAGCGAAAAGCCTGTGCGCACTGCATCAGGTGTGCTGCCGAAAGTATTTCCGTATTGTTTTGTTGTGGTGGCAGCAGTATTGCTTAATGCACCGCCGTTTGCATCTAATGTATATGTGTATTCAGGATCGTTAAGAGTGACAGTTCTGTTCAAATAAACACTTCCGTATTTAGCCTGAACATATACATTTTTGTAGTCCGTTGACCCGCTTATCTGTGCAGAAGATGTTGTTGTTAAAACGCCTGTTGACGAATTGAGAGAAACACCTGATATATTTGTTGCTGAAGAGGAAAGTGCTGTTGTGGGGTTAGTTGCTGAAAGATAGAATGTGGGGTCATATGACATACGAACACCATACTGGTCATAAACACCGGCTGTATATGTGTTTGTTATATTACTTTCCCCCGTCTTAGGAATTGTAATTGATGTTGCACCTGAGAGAAATTTCACTTCACTTGCAGTAGGAGCACCATCATATGCATTAGAGGAATTGGTAGTAGTACTTGTACCATCGCCAGAAGCACTTACCTTGTTGCCGGCAATATTAACTGTAATAAGAGCTACACCACCCAGCCAAGTCTGAACATGTGAACCCGCTTTTCCGCTCCATAAAGTGAATGTCGTATCCGTCGAGAAAGTTGATGATGTACTAACTTCAACTTGGGTAAGATACCATTCTGTGATATCGGTAGAGCTACCATAAATATGCAAAACTATACTAGTAGGTATACCATCCATTTGAGCTGTACATGAATTAGAACCCTCAGTCTGTACATGAGTATTACATGTCTTTGAGCCTGTTGAAGAAGTACCACCACTCAAACTAACGATATAAGTGCCTGTCGAACCATCTTGCTTGGTATAAGTTACCTTCATACCGCTTTTATCGTCCTCAGATGTTCCACCGGTATATTCACCACCATTGTCATCATCTTTATTGATAACATCATAGGAAAATCTGACATAATACTTTCCTGCCGTAGCGGCCTCAGCCTTAAACTCCGGCACAACAAACACTAAGCTTGTGAACACCATAAGCAGAGATAAGAAAACTGATAAGCCTTTTTTGAAAATTCGTCTCATTTTTAATTTCCTCCTTGAGTGAAATCATCTATGTAATCGGTTGTGATCATTATACCGTTATTCCGAGGTTAGGGGGGATAAGCCTCGCCTGAAAGGAGAGGTGGCAGCCGTAAGGCTGACGGAGAGGTTCCTAAACAACGCCTGCGGCGTTGGAACTGTTCAAAGAATATCCCGGTGCGAAGCTCGCACCGCTTTGATACCTCTCAGTCACTTCGTGACAGCTCCCCTTTCAGGGAGAGCCCGAAAGCATTTCTGCACAATTACCCTATCATATAATGATACATATTAACTATACACCATTTCTCAAAATATTTCAATGCTAATTTAAAGATTTAATTTATTTTTTTAGATTTTTTCACACAAAAATATCACCCGTGAGCCGAAGCTCACGGGTGATTAAATTTGTTTGGCTTTTTAGCTTCTCAGCTTTTAGCCGAGGAACACTCAATCTTAGTAAATATAACCGCAGTTGCCGCAATCACAGCAAGTGTAGCTCTTGAAGATTGAGCGAAGAAGGTTAGTGAACCATCTCTTAATCTTACCGAAGAATGTGTCAGCGTGGCATACGCAACGGCAAACTGTCTTTGAGAAGGAGTTGAGCTTAACTGAGCCCTTACCGTCCTTAACTACGAGTGTACCTGAAAGGTCGTCATAACCCTGCTTGGATACGTTTACTCTGTAGCTGCCGTCTGTTACAACATCCTTTGCGAAGTAAGCCTTACCCTTTGAATTTGTTACAGCTACTGTTACCTGGAGATCGCCGAGGTAAATTGAAACTGATGCGCCTTCAACGGGGTTGCCGTTTGAATCTGTTACAGTTACGATGATAGCATTTGAATCTGCCATACCCTGAGTAACTGTCTTTGTCCATGTGTCACCGCAAACAGAGCATACATATGTTACCATAACCTTGCCGTCAGCAGTTGTTGTACGGTTGGTTTCCTTATATGTGTGACCTGTTGCTGCGCTTGTGTATGTTACCCACTCATATCCGCAAACATTACATGTGTATGCTGTTGATGCGGGATTTGCGCAATCAGCGGGAGTGCTTACACTTGAAGCATTTGCTGAGTGCTTAACAGCTGTAAATCTTGCATAAACTGTTACATTTGCGTTAACTGTTGCATTGAAGTCATATGCAACACCGCCCTCTGTTGCTGTGTACCAGCCTGCAAATACATAGTGGTATACAGAGTTGTGAGCCTTTTCAGGAGCTGCCTCGGGAACTGTTGCTGTGCCGCCTTCAGTAACAGTCTGTGTGAAGATTGTCTTTGAGCCTGTTTCGCTCTTGAAGGTTACATAGTATGTCTTAATGCCCGGGTTAGCCTTGAACTCAGCAGAGTATGTTACGTTGCCTGTTACTGCAGGAATTGCATCTGCTGCATAGATGTTAGTGCCATCTGACCAGCCGAGGAATGTGCTGTTGAGAAGTACCTGATCCTCGGGAGCAACAACCGTTGCACCGTAAGTGTATTCCTTAGAGGAGATAATCTTACCTGAGTTGTTAACAAATTCTACTGTGTAGGTCTTTGTAACAGCCTTGATGTTAGCATAGATTGTTGTGTTGCCTGTGATATCCATGGGCAGCTTGAGAGCCTTGCCGCTTGCATCAGTCCATGAGAGAACATATGTTGTCTGTTCAACGTCCTCAGGAATTTCGATAGTGGGAAGGTCTGACTTGCGCAGCTGAGCGCCGTCCTTGAGGATAATAGTTGATGTTGCACCGTTGAATGTGTCAACAACTGTTACAACGTATGCTGTTGTGGGAGTTGTGTCTGTGTAAGTGCCACCGCAGCGTGAGCACTTGTATGTGAACTTAGTTACGAAGTTGCCGTTCTGTTCAACTATTTCTTCCTTAACAAGCTGATAGTTGTGACCGAGTGCGGGAACTGTCCTTCTTTCTTCTGCGCCGCAAACCTTTCCGTTTGCATCCTTATTTGTACAGGTTCTTACCTTATAGCCTTCATCTGTACAATTTGCATCAACCTTATTCCATTCTGAATATGAGTGGTTATCTGCATCGATAGCAATTACGTCAATGTATGTCTCGCCGCAGACTGTGCACTTGTAAACGCCTTCGCCTACCTTTGAGCAGGTTGCAGGCTCGTTTGTCTTAACAAGAGCACCCTGAGTATGACCGCCCTTTGACGGGATTGCTTCTGTCTTGAGTGTTACGCCGCAGACTGTACATTCGATGTGCTTTGAGCCGTCCTCTGTACAATTTGCCTTCTTATCAACGATCCAGTCGCTTTCCTTGTGACCGAGTGCGGGAATAATTACTGTGCTGTCGGGCTTGAGCTCACCGCAAACTGAGCAGTAAATAGCCTTTGAGCCGTTTGTATCACAATCAGCTTCTGTGATAATTGTGTATTCTGTGTTCCATGTGTGTTCGCCTGTTGCTTCGTCACCTTCAGAAACCTGAACGTCACCGCAACGTGAGCATGTCTTTGTGATAACACCGTCTTCAACGCAAGTTGCATCTGTCTCAACTGTTACATAATCGTGACCGAGAGCAGCGATACCGCCTGTTACGATTACTGTTGCATCGCAGTTCTTACACTTGAATACGCCGTCACCTGCATCTGTACAGTTAGCAGCCTTGATTGTCTTAACGAGAGTTGTTGAAGCCTCGTGTGCACCGAAGGCGCCTTCCTCTGTGATTGTATCTTCACATCTTGTACATGCGTATGTTACTGTTCCACGTGTTTGACAGTCACCCTTTGTTTCTGAGAGCTTTTCGCCCTTTTCGTGACCGAGAGCAGGAATAACAACTTCCTTAGTTGCTGTGCAATCTGTGCCGCCGCACTTGTAAACTGTAAGTCCGTCTGTTACACAGTCAGGAGCCTTTGAAGCATCTTCATCGATGATGTTGAATACGTGGTCGCCTGTTGCCTTGATTACCTTTTCTTCCTTATAATCGCAGCGTGAGCATTCCCATAATTCGTAACCGTCTGTGTTACATGTTGCTTCCTTCTTGCTTTCTTCGTCAAGAACAAGGTTGTGACCGAGAGCAGGAATTATCTGAGCATCCTTTGTTACGTCACATCTTGAGCAATGAATTGACTGTGAGCCTGCTGTTACGCAGTCAGCAGCCTTATCAACTGTGTATTCTGCATCCCAAGCGTGACCGAGCTTTGTAAGTCTGTCAACGATCTTGATTTCAACATCGCAATTCTTACATGCCTTGATTGTGTATGCGTCGTCTGTACAGGTTGCGGGATACTTTGTCTCTTCCCAATCGTGGCCGTCAAGGTTGCCCTCCTGGCTGAGAACCTCACCGCAAAGCTTACATACTACCTTAGTAAGTGTGCTGCCTGTGCATTCGCTTTCAATAGTGATTGTTTCCCTCTGATCTTCGGGATGGTTGAGAGCAGGATCACCGTCTACGGTTTCCTTCTTGCCGCAACCGTTTGCACATTCGTAAACTGTGTAACCGGCCTTTTCGCAGTCAGCTTCAACCTCTTCAACGATCTGCATATCGTGACCGAGAGCATCTACATAATCTGCTACGTATTCATCTGAGCAGAGTGAACATGTATATGTTGTATAACCTGCATCATCGCAAGTGGGCTCTGTTACAACTGAATCATAGATGTGCTCAAGAGCATCAACGGGAGCCTTCATAAGCTCTGCATTACACTTCACGCAGTAAAGTGTCTTTTCGCCGGCCTTTTCGCAAGCAGGCTCTGTTGTAACCTTCCACTCTGTGTTAGCTGCAACCCACTCTTCGTCATTCATATCGTGAGTAAGAGCAGGAATCTTGCCTGTTTCAAGAACCTTTTCACAAGCTGTACATTCCTTATGCTTTGTTCCTTCTGTGAGACAAGCAGCCTCTGTGTCAACAATCCAATCACTTGCAACGTGTTCGCCAGCAATGTAAACTACCTGTTCAGCTGCATTGCCTGCCTTATCTGCTACTGTGATTGTGTACTTACCTGCCTTAAGAGCAGTTTCTTCTTCAGGATCGCCTACAACGAAGACGTCAACAAGATTACCTTCTTCGTCCTCTACCTGAACACTGCTGTATGCAACCGGCTTGCCGTCTGCATCTGTTACTGCGATTGTTGTTGTGTCGATTTCGTGATTGTCATTAAGTGCAAAACCGAACCAAAGACAATCAATGTGTGTCTGAATTGTCGGAGCTGCTTTGTCAAGCTGAAGTGTAGCAGTCTGAAGCTTATATGTCTTGCCGACATAGTCTGTTACAACAATGTTGAGATACTTACCTGCAAAATCAGCAGGAATCAGGAAGTTATAGTTAACCTCTGTATCGAACTCATTTTCAACCTTGTATGTGTGTGTTGTTCCGTCTGACCAAGTATACTTGATTGTCTTGATACCGTTACCAACATCTGTTGTGAGAATTGAGATGATTGAATCGTCTCTTACATATGCTGTGCTTTCATAGTTCCAGATAGGTTCGCCGTCTGCATCATATTCACATTCGTTTGTCCAGCTGTTGCCGCCGATTGTGATCTGACCTACGGGAGAAGTATCGTCCCTAAGCTTTGCAATTTCTGCTGTCTGTCTGTATGAACATTCTGTACAGTCACGGTGCTGTGAACCGAGATCCTTGTATGTAGGAGCTACGTCAACTGTCCAGTCACTGTCATTAATCACACCGTCTCCGTTAACATCCCAATCGTGAGCCTCTTCTTCGTATACAACATAGAGGTCAAGGTTGCCGTTAACTGTAATTGCTGTTGTTGTGTCAAGAACTGTGGTTTCGCCGTCTGTGATTTTGTCTGCATCAAAGACTACGTCTCCGCCCTGAGCTGTTGCAAATCCGGCAAGTACATAGTGCTTGTTTGCATCTGATTCCTTCTCAAAGTTTGTAACATATACAACTGAACCGTATGTGGTGCTGTATGTCTTGAGAAGCTGACCCTCCTCGCCGTAAACATTTATTCTGTACGGGTTAGGAATAAAGTCGAATACTGCGATATAGTAAAGAGTTCCGGTAATATGTGTACCCTTTGTGAATACTACGCCGCTTTCCTTGTAATCAGCTGAGTTTATAACGTTGCCTTCTGCATCAAGAAGGTTACCTGCCTGGTCAGCAAGATACCAACCTGCGAAGCCCCATGTCTTACCCGGCTGTGTTTCTGTATTTTCGAAAACAGGAGCAGTTGCAGGCATTGAGATAACACGGTTATATGTGTAATTAACTGTTGTGTATATGCCGATGCCTTCTGCTGTGGGTGTTAACCAGTGTACCTGATAATAAACATCGCGACCTGAGAATACAGCCTTGTATTCTGCATCTCCTGTTACTTCGGGAATTTCGTCACCGTCATAAAGTCTTGCACCGTCTGACCAGCCGTCAAATACGTATTCGTATCTGACTGTTGATTCCTTTGTGGGATCAGCAGGAGCTATGGGTCTGCTGCCGTATTCGATTGTCTGCGGAGCACCGATAACTGTCTCGCCGTCTTCACCGTAGAAGGTTACAGTATACTTTCTTACTGTTTCTTCATATGTTGCGATGTAGAAGGTTACTTCATCTCTTTCGGGAGCCTTGATTTCTGCGCCCTCTGCATAGAATGCGCCTACCTGGCCGCCATGGAATTCTGTCCAGCCTGTGAACTTATAGTCATACTGAGCTGTGCTTTCCTTCTTGGGACCTTCGGGAGCAACAATTGTATCGCCCCACTTGTATTCCTTAGCTTCGCCAATAACCTCGTAGTCACTGTCAGCATCCTTGAGGAAGCTAATGTTAGCCCATTTGATTTCATTATACTTTGCATAGAAGGTATAGTCATCACCTGTGATGCTGAACTTACCGTTCTCTAACTTTTCGCCCCAAGTATCAGTCTCAGCATTGTATAAATACCAACCGTCAAATTCATATGTTGTGTTGCCGACACGATCCTTCTTGGGAGTTTCAATTTCGGGAACTGTTACGCTGCCGCCGAAGCTGAGCTCCTGATCGTAGCAAAGCTCTGTGCCGTTATAGAAATATGCGTGATAACGAACGGGAACTGCATCATAAACTGCTGTATATGTTTCGGGGCCGAGAACCTGAACCATTGTTTCCTTGCTTGAGGGTTCATATTCATTACCCTTTGAATCTACCCAATGTGAGAAGATATAGGATGATGTCTGATCACGCCATTCAGCAGCGTTGGGAAGTGATACCCATGAAGCATAGTCAGCTGTATAGCTGAGGCTGCCTGCATTTGCGCCACCCTCGTTTGTGCCGAACTGTGTTGTGATTGTATGCTGAGCAACCTTGCGCTCAAACTGTGCATAATATGTTACGTTTTCAAGAATTCTAAATGCGTCACCCTTCTTGATAACAACATCGCCCTCTTCGGAAAGAGACCAACCGATGAACTCGTAAGCGTATGCATCAACGCCGTTGATCTTTTCTGCAGGCTTTACGGGATCTGTGGGAGCAACCTTGCTTTCGTTGAACTTACCCTCTACTGTCTGACTGTATGAAGAGTCAGCAGGATTAAGAAATGTTGCTGTATAGCTTGTAAGATCGCCTGATCTCTTGTATTCAGCCTTATACTTAGCAACCGTTACACCTTCGGTTGTGCTGTTGAACAATTCATCACCGAGAACTGCGCCCGTTTCCATATTCACCCAACGGTAGAATATGTATGTACCTGCCTCGTTGGTATAGCTTGCGGGAGCCGTGGGCTGAACCGCTGAAATTTTTGTATTATAGTAGCCTGAAACCTTTGCGTGAAGCTGACCGTCATATGTATAGAACTCTGCATAGTTTGTAACAGGGATCCACTTTGCATAGCAGACTACATTATCAACGACCTGTGTGGTCTCCGTTACCTTTGTGCCGGTGCCGTCAACGCCTGTGTACCAACCGTCAAATGTGTAACCTGTCTTTGTGGGGGTGGGAAGTTCACCGATTTCCTCACAACCGTAAACAGGAACACGGTCACTGCTAATGACAAAGTTCTCTCTGCGATCCTTCTCATAGAATTTGATGTTTGAGAAAGTGAACTTGTTTCCTCCTGAGGTGCCATTATAGTTTGCATCAAAACGGATTGTTACATAGTCTACGCCACTGGGAATAACAAAATCCTTTGTTGCAAGACCTGATTCAGCCTTTGAAAGACGGTTTGCTTCGTCATTGAAGAGACCTGTTTCTTCTTTATCAATGTTATTAAAGAAAACGTAAACGTCTGTGTTAGCTGCTTCGCCTCTGACATATTCAAGAGTATATGTCTTGCCCGGCTGAACGGGAATCTGATAAGAACTCTTCAATGTCTGCTCAGCTGTGGCGGTATTTTCGAGTGTCAGCTTACCATTTAACTGATCTATGGTTGCATTGCCTGCAAAGGAAGATACCGGAGCATTTGCCAACCAAGCGTTAAGAGAAAACAGATTTTCGTAGTTAACGTCATAAATGACATTCTTTATTTCGTATTTGACACACTCTGCTGCGTATTTAGTTCCAAAAAATGCATAAACAAACACATCAACCGTATGTGTTCCTTCTGCCGCATTTGTTACAACATAGCTCTTTGCCGCATTAGTAACATTAAGATATCTACTATCGCCAGAGCCGGCAAGTGTAATGCCGTCTATAGTTGTAGCGGTAGGCTCCTCACTGTCGCTGGAAAGAACGAAACTCGGTGTACATGCCCAAGCTACTCCGTACTGATCCTTAGTAACTATATTGGGGGTTGGGTCGCTTTGGTTTGTTTTGCCGTCATAAGGCACATCAATATTATAAACTGCTCCAGACGGATTTTTATCCCAATCAATTGAATCAAATACAGGTTCCGGCCAGTTGCAATCAGCGACTCCTTGGTCGTATGATGCAAAACCCGTTGCACTGCCGGCGTTATCGGCACCTGCCTTAACATTATAACCATCATCCCAATAGTATGTAAATCCGCCGGTTTGGCCTGTTGTCGCCGAAATACCAACATATTCTATACGTCCGTGGACTGCATCACCAGCGTCTTTTGAGCCGTTTTTTTCTTCTGCACCGCTAATGGAAAGTTCGACTTTATACGGCCAACCGGAAGTAGAAACTTCCAGTGTCTTTCCGTTGCCCGTGGTCTTAAACGCATTAGTAACATCTACCGTTGTTGAAGATGAGGTGGTAGCGGCACCATTATTTGTGTATGTTTTGTAGTATACGATAAACTTAACGGAAGCATTTGGACTGTCACTTGTGCTTATCGCATCAGTTACATTATAATTAATGTATGTGTAATATGTTCCGGGGTTAACCGCCTCTGCTTCCGGAACCACATCAGGTACCACAAACACAAGGCTTGTAAACACCATAAGTAATGCCAGGAAAGTCGAGAGAGATTTCTTCAAATATTTCTTCATCCTGAAATATCCTCCTTTAAAATATTTTTTTGAATTTGTTTCCAAAATTATTTATATATAAAACCGACCGCCTGTCGGCATAGAACGGGGGACGACAGCCCCTTCCGTCACAACCTATGGTTGTGCCACCTTCCCCTGAAGGGGACGGCTTTTTCGCGGTTTCCCCTTTATTCATAGGCTCCCCTTTCAGGGGGAGCTGTCACGAATGTGACTGAGGGGGCTTTGCGACTTAGGGGGGCAATAAGCATAGTTATAGAGATAATAATCCACTATTAGTTATGGTTATTATAGCATTTTTAGTCAAACAGGTCAACGAAAATAATCCAAATTTTACATAATAATTAAATTTTGTATCTTTTGAATAATTTAAGGGGGCTTCATTTGGTTAAAATTACAAATAAATTGTGTAAATAAACAATCGTAATACAATATGTTGGTGAAATGTTTGTTTTGTGCCTTGATTTGCCAAAAATCTGTTCCTAAAAAATCTTACCACCTGAAAACAAAACAACCGCTGCATTTTGCAACGGTTACCGATAATTAAGTTATTATTCAGAATTCTTTTCAAGCAGTCCAAGACAGCCTTCATAAATATCATTATAGGCCACGTCAAACCGACGGGAATACCAAGGGTCCGAAACGTCTCCCGGTCTGTCAGTAAAGTCCATTAACTTATGCACCTTCCCCTCGGGATCGCTTCCGAAAATCTTCATTGTATTCCTAAGATTCATACTGTCCATAACAATAAAGTAATCATACTTATTATAATCGCTCTTTCTGAGCTGAACAGCCCTTTTACCGGCACAGGAAATTCCGTGCTTCGCAAGCTCCTCACGGGCAGGCGGATAAACAGGATTGCCGATATCTCCCCATATCTCCTCTGTACTTGTGGCGGAAGAGGAAGCTGAAAAGGAATCCCCCAATCCTTTTTTGTTAATCATATCTTTAAATATAAACTCAGCCATAGGCGAACGGCAGATGTTCCCGTGGCAGACGAACATTATTTTTGTCATAGCATTTTCTCCTTTGCAGTTCTGCAGGAAGCAATTAAAAGTCTGCGAATATTACCACACAGTTTCTCCGCACGTTGATATTCAAAAGTATCAATTCTTTTAGTTTCATACATCAATTTCAGCCAATAACTAGTTTCGTTTGATTCTTTCAAAGCAATTTCAAGTTTTGAAACGAAATCTTTTTTGCTTTGTGCATACTGTGCTTCGTGGATATTAGCACCAACTGAAGTTCCTGCTCTTGCAAGTTGATCGGTCATATAGGAGCTTTTTGGTGCAGTTATACTGTCAACAAGGTTCACGATAACAACTGCAAATTCAAAAGATAAGTCAAGTAGTTTGTTTTCGGCCACAAAAATACCCTCTTTCAGAAGATTTATATCAAAAATGGTTACGTTTTTCAATGATATATCGCTTATGCGATATGATATACGCCGAGGCGTATGATATACTTGCTACGCAAGCGTGATATAATATCCGTTCCTTCATATGCGAAGCATATATCATCCACCGAAGGCGGATATCATATCGAAGATATATCACCCGTTCCTCAAGGGACGGATATCATTGAAAAAAGTCACCTTTGTCAGTAGACAAAGGTGACTTTTTTCGTGGCGGAGAAGAGGAGACTCGAACTCCTGCGCCGGTTGCCCGACCTACGCCCTTAGCAGGGGCGCCTCGTCACCAACTTGAGTACTTCTCCGTGTGACGCTGTTGAGCGTATTCTGTTATAAATAAAAAATGGCGGAGAGAGTGGGATTCGAACCCACGGTACGCAGGGCGTACGACGGTTTTCAAGACCGTTCCGTTATAACCGCTTCGGTATCTCTCCGTTTATATTGCTGAACTATAATATCACAACCGCTTGGTTTTGTCAACAACTTTTTTTATTTTATTTTCAATTTTTCAGCTCATAGGTTTTGAAGGCACCTAAAGTGAACAGTACGCTGATATACTTGGTCATTTCCTCGGGACTTACTATCATACCGTCATCCATCCACTGCATAATCACACCAATGATTCCGGAAATCAGATAGGTTGTCAGATAGTGCTCAGGCTTGTCCGTGCCGTATTCAACAGACGAATCGGGAATATGCTTCTTGACATCAGACATTATCTTTTCCAGAAGCTGAGTATTTATGTCGTTATTCAGCAGAAATCTGCACTGAATTTCGTTTTCCTTGCAGAACTCAAAAAATCGTGTTACGTAAACCACATATGCCTCCACACCGTGAAGCTCTTCATCGGGCTTGATAACCGTTTCATAAAAAACAGCATAAATCTCATCCTGAAGCTGGTTCACCATATCAAAGATATCATCATAGTAAAAATAAAAGGTTGAACGGTTAACGTCTGCAAGGGCGGTCAGCTCACTTACCGTAATATCGGTAACCGACTTTGTCTCAAGAAGCTTTATAAGCGAAGTCCTGAGTGACTTGATAGTTTTACGCACTCTGCGGTCCTTCATATTTATTGTTCTCTTTTTCTGCTCATTTTTATTTCCAGCCATTTCCACACCTCATAGAATTTATACATCTATATTATAACGCACACCTGTCGGAAAATCAATATATATCCGAAAAATTTATAAACCTTAACATATCATAAACCCAAAGCTTAACGCCGACTGCTCATAAAGAACAGTCGGCGTTTGGTGTTTTGAAATATGCTCCTATCTGAAGGGTATATCAGAATACGATGCCTATCTTAGCAAGAATTGACTTAATCCATCTGATAAGCCATCCGAAGATGCCGTCGCTGTCTTCATCTTCCTTCTCGATGGGAATCTGTCTGAATTCAGGAGTTACGGTTGCTTCGCCTGTCTCATAATCACAGCTGATGTTCCAGCCCATAAATTCATACCTGTAATCTGATGTTGCAGCCTTTGTGGGCGTTGCACCATTGTATGCCTTTGTGATTTCTGAGAAGAGAATATCCTTGCCTGCTATACCTTCAACGGGGATTACCTTTCCGCTTGCATCACGGAAGGTTACCTTATAGCTCTTTTCAATTGCCTTATACTGAGCGATAACAGCCATCTGCTTGTGAACGCTGTTGAGCTCACCCTCTGTATGATCCCAACCGATAAACTCGTATGTATACTTATCGTCCTGAGCCTTTGTGGGATTCTTTTCGGGTCTGATTGTGTAATCGCCTTCAATATAGTATCTGGGTGCTGTAAGTCTCACGCCGTTATCATTATGATATACAACGTAGTATACCTCGTCGCCGTAGAAGTCGTTTCTTGTTTCCTTCAAGCCGCAACGTGGGCAGCTACGCTCTGCATAACCGGGTGTCTTGCCATCCTCAGAGGGCATTGTAATAATTGTCCAGGGTGAGAACTTGTGTCCGTATGCGGGAGTGATTGTTCCTGCACCGACAAGCTTTCCGCAATCCTTACATACCGTTGCACCTGTGTAACCGGGTGTTGTACATGTGGCTTCTTCGTATACACCTTCAACTATATTCTTGTGGTTATCAGAATCGATGGGAAGTACATTTTCCTTCTCTTCGCCGCAGTATTCGCAAACATAAACCTCAAGGCCTGTTGCAATACAGGTTGCTTCCTTGGTTGATACAAGGTTCCACTTGTGGTTTTCGCCGTTTGCGGGAATTTCTACGGTAGTGCGTGAAATTTCTGTTCCACATACTGAACAGTAAACTACTGATTCATATGAGCCTGCCTTATCGCAAGTGGGTTCTACACGGTTTTCTTCAACTGCCGCATCGGGTGTGTGAGCAAGCTTGGGAGTTGCTGTACCCTTTGTTTCAAGTGCACCACAGCATGACCAATGAATGTCACCTGTGTAACCTTCTGCTGTACAGGTTGCATCCTTCTGATTCTTGATAACTGTTGCTGTGCCTGTATGTGCATCTGCGTTAACAGGAATTACTGTGCTTGCAACCTTAACTGCGCCACAGCAATCATACTTTGTATCGCCTGTTGCACCGGGTGTTGTACATGTAGGTGCTACATAACCGTCTACGTGTGTCTTGTCTGTTGTATGTGCATCTGCATCAACAGGAATTACTGTGCTTGCTACCTTGACTGCACCGCAGCAATCATACTTTGTATCACCTGTTGCACCGGGTGTTGTACATGTGGGTGCTACATAACCGTCTACATGTGTCTTGTCTGTTGTATGAGCATCTGCATCAACGGGAATTACTGTGCTTGCTACCTTAACTGCACCGCAGCAATCATACTTTGTATCACCTGTTGCACCGGGTGTTGTACATGTGGGTGCTACATAGCCTTCTACATGTGTATCTTCTGTTGTGTGTGCATTAGCATCAATGGGAGTTGCTGTACCCTTTGTTTCAAGAGCACCACAGCATGACCAGTGAGTATCACCTGTGTAGCCTTCTGCTGTACAGGTTGCATCCTTCTGATTCTTGGTAACTGTTGCTGTACCTGTGTGTGCATTTGCATCAACAGGAATTACTGTGCTTGCAACCTTAATTGCGCCACAGCAATCATACTTTGTATCGCCTGTTGCACCGGGTTTTGTACATGTGGGTGCTACATAGCCTTCTACATGTGTATCTTCTGTTGTGTGAGCATTAGCATCAACGGGGATTACTGTGCTTGCTACCTTAACTGCACCGCAGCAATCATACTTTGTATCGCCTGTTGCACCGGGTGTTGTACATGTAGGTGCTACATAGCCTTCTACGTGTGTATCTTCTGTTGTATGTGCGTCTGCATCCTTAGCAACTTTTTCTGTGCGCTCAGCAGCGTTACATACTGTACATGTGAATGTCTTAACGCCTTCTGCTGTACATGTGGGATATATTGTTACAACTCCGTCATTCCATGTATGGTCAGCATTAACTGTGAATGTAACTGTATCTTCGTTGCCGATTTCGTCTGTTACAACAAGTGTGTGAACGCCTGCATCGCTAACAGTAAGTTCACCGTCAACATTAACTGTTGCGCCGTCAAGAGTCGCTGTTACATCAAGTCTGTCTGTTACTGTAATCTTAACACCGCCGCAATATACGAGTGTTTCCTCGTTACCGTCTACAAGCGGAGTGATTGTAACTTCAGGAGCACTTGTATCAAGCACAAAGCCGTCTGTGCTTGCATATGCCACATTGCCTGCCTTATCTGTAACCTTGGCATAAACAACATAATCGTTTTCATTTGCCTTTAAGATTGTAAGCTTATTTGTTGCATCATAAGCTGTCCAGACATTTGTTGTTGCTGTGATATCTTCAATCACTTCATTTGAAACGATATATTCAACTGTTGCAACGCCTATTCCCGCATCTGCACCGTTGATTTCAAGCTCGATATCATAATTTACATATGTGCCGAAGGTGATTGTATTGAGAAGCTCATCCCATGTAGTTCCTTTCCACTTGATTGAAACTGTGGGTGCAGTTGTATCTTCGTTGGCTTTGATCTCTTCTGTAAGTGTTACCTTACAATCCTGACATGTATATGTTCCGATACCGGCTTCGTTATATGTGGGAACCTTTGTAATTTCATAAGTCCAGTTGTGCTTTGCAGTTTCTTTCTTTCTGCAATCGTCATACTGACAGGTTCTTGAGTGAGTTGTTGTATCCTTGTTTTCAAGTGTTACCTCAACGTCTGCTGTCCAATCACCATAGTTATGTTCACGTACTTCGCCGTATTCGAAGGTAATCGCTGTGCCGTTGTTGTTAGCCTCTGATGCGGGCACCTTACATACCGAACAGCTCTTGTAATATACAGCCTTATTATAGCAATCTGCTGCAGAAACAAGGTATGCTGTTTCTACGACCTCAATCCAGTTGTGTCCTGTTGCAGGATCTACTGTATCTGTAATTTCTGTTGTTGCACTTTCGTCTGTGTACTTCTTACCGCAACCGCCTACTGTTGTACATGTCCAGTACTCAATGTTACCGTCATTGAGACAATCAGGTGCTGCTGCTTCTGTCTTGACAAGTGTGTGCTTGAGTGCAGGAACTGCTTCTGTCTTTGTCTTTGTAGGACAGTTTGCGTTCTGACATGTGTATGTCTTAACACCGTCTTCTGTACATGTGGGTTCTGTTGTTACTACGCCTGCATCCCAGTTGTGATCCGTTGCAGGAACTACTGTTTCTGCAAGTGTTATTGCTGTTGTTGCATCTTTATCTGCATAAAGTTTACCGCAACCGTCAGCTGTTGTACATGTCCAGTACTCAATGTTACCGTCATTGAGACAATCAGGTGCTGCTGCTTCTGTCTTGACAAGTGTGTGCTTGAGTGCAGGAACTGCTTCTGTCTTTGTCTTTGTAGGACAGTTTGCG
>JAFSEP010000004.1 GCA_017435665.1 Clostridia bacterium
CTTACGACCCAAAAGTGCGAATTTTTGATGGATTTTTGGATGTTGAGGATGCAGACAGGCTATCGCCTTTCAAATCCGAAACGCCGAAAAGCCGCAAAAATTCACGCTTTTGGGCGGGTTCGGATTACACCCGTCACCCTAAAGAAAAAACTGCGAATGCAAACATTCCTGAATTGCATCCGCAGTTTTAATTTTCAGTCGTCAAGTTCTTTTTCGCTTTGAAC
This sequence comes from Clostridia bacterium, assembly GCA_017435665.1. Classification (GTDB taxonomy): domain Bacteria; phylum Bacillota; class Clostridia; order Oscillospirales; family Acutalibacteraceae; genus UBA6857. The sequence continues at coordinate 225 of JAFSEP010000004.1, forward strand.
TATCTTTCCGCTTACCGCATCAATTTTATATTCATAGCTGAACTCATCTTTTATGAACTCAATTTCATAATAAATGCTTCCGTTTTCGTTATCAAGCTCGATATCGTATTCCGAAATTACCTCTGCAGTCAGTCCTGCGTGAGTGAGGGCTGTATGCTTTGCCTCTTCCTTTGATATATACTCAGCCATATCTGCATTTGTAGTATAATCCATCGGCTCACCGTTTGCATCGTAATAACCGTCAAAGTCGGCTTCCTTATCTTCAATTACACCCGTAAGAGCATTTATTTCATATTCATATTCAAACTCGTTCACGGTAAATTCTATATCGTAAACAAGTATGCCGTTATCCTGCTCAAAGCCGATTATCGGTGTGCTTATATCTTCTTTTGCTGCCTTCAAATCTTCAAGAGCAATCTTGAGGGCGGCTTCTTCACCGATATAGGTCGCCTTGTTAACCTCACCTGAAACCGAAACCTTGAAGTTATCGGCTTCGTCAGGATGTGTCTGGTGGAACTTATGCTGATCAGATTCAACAAGAAGTGCAAGCTCGCTGATTGAAAGTCCCACAAGAGACTCATAGCTTCGGTTGGGATTTTCACTGCATATATATTCAATAAACAGCGCCTTACCTTCAGATATACCGTACTGCTGTGCAAGGGCATCGGTTTTTTCCTCGTGTGCCAAAGATTGAGTAAGAACTGCGCCCTGAACCTTGCTGATTGAAAGTGCATCGTTTATATCGTCGCTTACCCTCTTGAGAAGCTGCTGCTGCTTGGTCTCATTCTTATTTGAAACCGATACCAGAACTGCATTCTGTGTTTCGGTTATATAGCCGTTTTTCAGCATAGAACCGATAAGGGCATTCACAGTTATATCAAGGTCAACACCCTTGAAGTCCATATCATCAATTATAACAACTCCGTCCTGGTTAAGGGGAGTAACCTCAACTATCTTATCATTCCTGTCAGCTGATATTTCAACGCTCGGATTAACGTCAAGCTCGATAACACTTTCAATTTTTCCGCTTGGCGAATAAAAAGCAAACACGGCGCATACCACAACGGCAAAGGCAGCCGCTACGGCAAGATATCTTCTGACATTATTCTTTTTCTTTCTGAAAGGTACAACATTGGTGCTGTCTGCCCGATTTCGGCACTTTTCTGCAATAGCATCGTAATTATCGGGAGTCAGCCTGACTATTTCTTCGTTGATTTTGTCAAGTATTTTTTCGTCGTTCATCATCTTTCCTCCTTCATAAATTCTCGCAATTTTGCTATGGCTCTGTTATACTTGGAAAGCACGGTTGATAAGGGAAGTCCCGTAAGAGCAGCTATTTCCCTGTGCTTGAGCTCGCTCATTGCATGAAGCATTACTATTTCTCTTTCCTCATCCGAAAGCCTGCTGAGAAGGTGATCCACAAGCATTTTGTTTTCACTATGGATATGAGGCATATCGTATATTGACTGATACTGATCATCGTCAATGTTCTCGTGTTGCTTCTGACGAAAATTCATCAGGGCGAGGTTTCTTGTTATTGTCAGTATCCACGCCATCGGCTTTCCTTTGCCGGTATACGAGCCTGCATTGGAATACACCTTGATATAGGTATCCTGCATAACGTCCTCAGCCTTGTGCTTATCCTTCAGAATTGAAAGAGCGTAACCGAAAACAAGACTTGACGTTTCTTCATAAAGCTTGTGAAACGCCTCCTGATCACCCTGAGCAATTCTCTCAATAAGCTCATCGCTTATGTGGGGCACTTTTCTTGAAGAACGTATCTCATTTTCAATTGCCAATGCGCTGAAAAACAAAAACATCTCTGTTCCTCCTTCTTCCTCTCCCGTAATAATAATGCCTGAGAAATGATTTTTATTGCATCTGCGACGAAAAAACTTAAAGCAGAAAATATTTTCTGTTTCACATTCCGATTATACCACTATCTTTCCGACTGTTCAATAGACTTTTGTTTATTTTCTTTCAAGTTGCAAAGCCTGATTAACTGTGATATAATCAACCCGAGGTGATTTTTATGAAGAAAAGCGTTTATTACAGAGGAAAGGTCGGCCAATACTGGTACAATTTTACAGAATGTCTTGCCTATGCTCTTTTATGGAGAACAACACCCGATGAGCTGATTTATACCAAGCACGAACAATACGGTGACGGCAAACTCCAATATATCAACACCTACTGCCGCAAGGATGCCCTTGATAAAAAGAAGCCTCTTTTTATTTATATTCACGGCGGCGGCTGGATTTCAGGCATTACCGATATGCGTAATACCTATATAAAAAACTGGGCAAAGCTTGGATTTTATACAAGCTCAATCAGCTATTCCTATGCCCCTGAAAAGATCTTCCCGTCCCAGCTTCACGAAATTTTCTCTGCCATTGACTTCATTCTTGACAAGGCTGAGGAAAACAACGTTGATACGGATAACATTGTGATTTCAGGCGAAAGTGCCGGCGGATACTATATTTCTTTTGTTGCCGCCTGTGCCGCTGACCCAACGCTTCTTGACAAGCTGGGTATCAGCTTCAGGCACAGAGATACGTTCAAGCTGAAGGCTATGGTATCCCATTGCGGCTGCTACGACCTTAAATCTATGGCTGACCCTGCAAAGCCTCAGTCAAAGTTCCCCGATATCCGAATGATGATTTCGTCCTTCCTGGGAATGCCTCCCGATGAAGCTCTCGAGTATCTCAGGTCTGACGAGGGTGCAGTCTGCACGCCCCCCATAACTAAGGGCTTCCCGCCTGTTTTCATCACATGGTGTACTCAGGATAAGCTTCGCTTTGAAGCCTTTGATGTGATGAAGAAATTTGATGAGCTTGGCATCCCCTATGAGCAGTTCAAGGGGGACGGTATAATAAGTCAGCACGCCTGGACAATCGTTACGGTGTTCAGAAAAGGCAAGCTCTGCTTTGAAAGGGCAGCAGAGTTTGTGTCGAAGTATGTTGAGATGTGATTTCACATATTTAAAAAGACGGTGGTTTTTCCACCGTCTTTTGGTTTGTTCTGAGTATTTTACCTTATCAATCCTTCTCCGCCGCCGATAGCCATAAACAAGGGTGCGAACACCAATGCTACAACTGTCATAAGCTTGATGAGGATGTTAATTGAGGGACCTGATGTATCCTTGAAGGGGTCACCTACCGTGTCACCGACGACAGCTGCCTTGTGAGCTTCGCTGCCCTTACCGCCTTCACCGTCGTTCTCCGATTCGATATACTTCTTTGCGTTATCCCATGCACCGCCTGAGTTTGACATAAAGATCGCAAGCAGAACACCTGATACAAGGGAGCCTGCAAGAAGACCGCCAAGAGCCTTAACACCGAGAACAACACCTACAAGAATGGGCGCTGCAATAGCAATAACACCGGGAACAAGCATCTCCTTGAGGGCTGCTTCAGTTGAAATGCCTACGCACTTCTTGTAGTCAGGCTTGTCTGTGCCCTTGAGTATGCCCGGCTTCTCTCTGAACTGACGTCTTACCTCTTCAATCATCTTATTTGCCGCTTTGCTTACGGAGTTCATAGTCATTGATGAGAAGAGGAAGGGAAGCATACCACCCAGGAAAAGACCGATAACAACCTGATAGTTAAGAAGGTCGATACTGTCAAGGCTTACAGCCTGCGAATATGAGAAGAACAGAGCAAGTGCAGTAAGTGCTGCCGAGCCGATTGCAAAGCCCTTACCCATAGCTGCAGTTGTGTTACCAACCGAGTCAAGCTTATCTGTTATCTCACGGACACTTTCATCAAGACCTGCCATTTCGGCAATACCGCCTGCGTTATCCGCAATAGGTCCGTATGCATCTACGGCTACAGTCATACCGGTGGTTGAAAGCATACCCACAGCCGCAAGTGCTATACCGAAAAGACCTGATGCGTGGTATGCAAGAAGAATGCCTACACATATGAGCATAATAGGTACAACCGTTGACTGCATACCGACAGCCATACCCGAAATAATGTTCGTTGCGCTACCCGTCTTTGACTGGTCTGCAATTCTTTTAACCGATTTATGTGTATCTGATGTGTATATTTCTGTGACAATACCTATAAGCACACCTACCACAAGACCTGCAATAATTGCAAAAGCCTCGCTGAAGCGGTTGAAGAAGACCTTGCTGAGAACAAGCGAGAATATAAGCACAAGCACGCTAGATGCATATGTTCCGTTCTTCAGTGAACGGTGGGGATCCTTAACCTTACCCTTGACAAAGAATGTGCCTATAATTGAAGCTAAAATACCGATTGCAGAAATTGCCATCGGGAATAATGCTCCCTTGAATGACTGCTCGCCTGTGAAAGCAATGGCACCGAGAGTCATAGCCGAAATAATAGAACCCACATAAGACTCAAAAAGGTCTGCACCCATACCTGCCACGTCACCTACATTATCACCTACGTTATCGGCAATAACTGCAGGGTTTCTCGGGTCGTCCTCGGGAATACCTGTTTCAACCTTACCTACAAGGTCAGCGCCAACGTCAGCGGCCTTTGTATAAATACCACCGCCCACACGGGCAAAGAGGGCTATTGATGATGCGCCCAGACTGAAACCGAAAAGTATATCGTTTGCTGTTTCAATAGGCAGACCGAGTGCCTTGACACAGAGAATATATATGCCCGATATACCCATAAGACCAAGACCTACAACCGAAAGACCCATAACTGAGCCGCTTGAGAAGGCTATTGCAAGAGCCTTGCTCATACCGCTTTTCATAGCGGCATTTGCTGTTCTTACATTGGCTTTTGTTGCAACCTGCATGCCGAAATAACCGGCAATGGTTGAAAATGCAGCACCCACAAGGAAGCTCACAGCCTTCAGCCAGCCATTGTTGTTGCTCATACCGAGACCCACAGCAAAGAAAAGAACGACCACAAATATAATCAGAATTTTATATTCCGAATACAGAAACGCAGTCGCACCCTCGTGAATGGACGCAGAAATTTCCTTCATTCTGTCTGTTCCTTTTTCTTCCTTGCCGATTTTCTTTGCGGTGAGTGCAGCAAACACCATACCCAGCACACCTACTGCAAGAACAAGATAAGTGATGATTTCCATTCTTTTCACTCCTTACGAAAATCCAAATATATATTCTTTCGCTTGGTAGCTCTCCGTTTCTCTGCTATTAGCGTAGTACAATTATAGTTAATTATGCACACATTGTCAACAATTCAGCAAAAATTAGGCTATGTTTTAAGAAAATTATATAAACTGCACAACATTTTTTCACCTTTTTTTCGTAACAAAATGCACAAATAAACATCCACCCGTCCAACGGGTGGTTTTTCATATGCGGGCGAAGCCCTGTGTTCTTCGCTACATGTCAAACACGTGAGCGTATCTGCCAGCTGCGTGGTTTTGTTACTTGCGACCCTTAAAAGGGCTCATTCCCGCC
>JAFSEP010000030.1 GCA_017435665.1 Clostridia bacterium
CTTCGATACGGATAAATCTGCGGATGTTCATGTTCTCACCGATCTGAAGGATCTTGTCCTGAAGGTTCTCAACAACCGTTCTGTCGGAACCGGAGAGAGTCATATTCTTGAGCTCTTCAACATCAGCAGGATTCTGCTGAGCAATAGTCTTAGCAACATCGAGAACGAAATCACGGAAAACCTGATTCTTTGCAACGAAGTCTGTTTCGGAGTTTACTTCAACAAGAACGCCGATCTTGTCATCGTTATATGCAAGTACAACACCTTCAGCAGCGATTCTGCCTGACTTCTTTGTAGCTGCAGCAAGTCCCTTTTCACGAAGGAAATCGATAGCCTTTTCCATATCGCCGTCGGATGCCTGCAAAGCCTTTTTACAATCCATCATACCTACGCCGGTCTGCTCACGGAGTGCCTGTACGTCTTTTGCTGTGAATGCCATAAATAATTCCTCCAATTAACAAATTTTAGTGGGCGATAATTATTCAGCAACAGCTTCTGCTGTCTCTTCAGCTGCTTCGGGAGCAAGCTGTTCGCCCTGTCTGCCTTCGATGATAGCATCTGCCATTGCGCCTGCAATAAGCTTAACTGCACGGATAGCATCATCGTTGCCGGGGATAACATAATCTATTTCATCGGGATCGCAGTTTGTGTCAACGATAGCAATGATCGGACTACCGAGCTTCTTTGCTTCTGCTACTGCGATGCGCTCTTTTCTGGGGTCAACAATGAACATAGCAGCGGGCTGCTTCTTCATTTCTGTGATACCGCCCATGAACTTCTCAAGCTTTTCGATTTCGAGTTCAAGCTTAGCAACTTCCTTCTTGGGAAGCATTGCGAATGTGCCGTCTTCCTGCATCTTCTTGAGCTGTTCAAGTCTCTTGATTCTTGTCTTGATTGTGTTGAAGTTTGTCATCATACCGCCGAGCCAACGTGCGTTAACGTAGGGCATGCCGCAGCGGATAGCTTCTTCCTTAACGGAATCCTGAGCCTGCTTCTTTGTACCAACAAAGAGAACTTCGCCGCCGTTTTCGGAAACTTCCTTGATGAACTTGTAGGCCTCTTCGAGCTTCTTAACTGTCTTCTGAAGGTCGATGATGTAGATGCCGTTTCTTTCCGTGAAGATGTATTCGCCCATTTTGGGGTTCCATCTTCTGGTCTGGTGTCCGAAGTGAACACCTGCTTCGAGTAACTGTTTCATAGATACTACTGACATTTTTTATCCTCCTTAGTTTAACCACCGCACAGTTCAAAATCTGCAACATTTCAAAGAAATGCACCGACAGATAATTCCTGCACGTGCGTTTTGCCCTGATAGTATATCACAAGGTTTTTCCAAATGCAAGTAAAAATTAAAAAAAATCAGGATTTTTTATTCTCTCTTACAAGCTTCTCCGTAAGCTCATTTACGCCGAAGAGACAGGCGCATACAATTATAAGCACAAATGGCGTAATCTTAAATGTGGTTGCTGAAGCAATATAACCGAATGCAAGCTGAATTGCAAAGCCTATACCGTAGGCACCGCCCATATGGTAGCCCGTGATGTCAGCCGAATACTTTGCACCAAATCTTTCGGGTACACTGTGAAGTATGCTCGGGAAAACGGGTCCGAAGCCGATACCCAGCAGAAGCAGACCTATCAGTGAGGCTGAGCCGATGGGAAGAGCAAGGAATAAAATACCGAGGAAGGACATACCGATTCCTCCACGGATAAGCATTTTGTCAGACACCTTCATAGCAACAAAGCCCGATATCATTCTGCCCAGCATTATGCCGCCGTAATACAGAGAGACCCATTTTGCCGCAACGTCGGGAGAAAGACCGAAGGAATTGACCGCATAGGTTGCACCCCATGTGCCCAGAGTGAACTCCATACCGCAGTAAAGCCCCTGAGAAAGCACACTTGTAAGCACTCCCCTGATTTTCAGTATATCGGTAAACTTCCCTGCATCCGAAGTCTCCTCCTCGGCGGCGGTACAGCTTTTTTCAACACCCTGCCACCTTTTCAGGAAGAAAAGCACAACGACTGCAATCGAAAGCTGAAGGAAAGCCACCACTTTGTAACCGTTGCGCCAGGCACCTGTCTCCCCTGTCAGGAACAGAGACATTATCATAGGGCTCGTTGTAACACCCACGCCCCAGAAGCAATGAAGCCAATTCATATGCTGGGATTTATAGTGAAGAGATACAAAGTTATTCAGACCCGTATCAATAGCACCTGCACCGTAACCGAGAATAACGGCAAAAATCATCATTACTATTATATTGGGTGCAAAGCTCATACCCAGAAGTCCTGCCGCAGTAAGCAGGGTTGAAAAGAAGGTGACCTTAGCCGTTCCGAATTTCCTCAGAAGTGTTCCCGCAATAAAGCTGACTCCTCCTGTGCAGAAGCCGACGATTATACTGTAAACGGAAGCAAAGCTCTCGGCAATTCCGAACTCAGTATGTACAACCGGCCAGGAAACACCGAAAAGCGAGTCGGGCAGACCCAGAGATATAAAAACTATGTAGATAACGATAAGTAGTGCAACCATAATATTAACCTCACTTTTTACTACGGGTATGGTAGCATAAAGTGAGGTTGCAGTCAAGGTTAAATGCTGTGTAAATCCGGGGTTGTTTTTGTTTTTCTTGGGTGGAGTTTGCAGGTAATATATTCTACACCTTATCCCAATAAATTGGAGTTTACTTCTCTAAAGCTATCAATACAGCTCTACATGGCGAACCGTCCGCACCTGACAAATTCAGCGGCGCAGCATTTAAAAAATAAACACCTTCAGATACCTCTGATAAACGAATTCCTTCAAGCAAGATAACATTGGCACCCAAAAGCACAAGATGTACTGCCATTGGCGCATTTTGCGGTCCGATTGTCTGGGGTTCATTTCCAAGAAGTAAAACATCTGAAGATGCAAATACATTTGCCGCCTCTAATGATACTTCAACATCTCCTTTAATCAGAATTCGCTTTGTCGCTTCCGGGTTCTGTTTTTTTGCTTTTTCAATTATTTCTACAGCATCATCGCCAGTGACAATCCCGTGATGTTCTGCCACATAAGCAATTCCCACAAATGTCTCTATGCATATCTCATCCACAGTTTTTCCATCTTTAATAAAATGAAACGGTGCATCTATATGCGTACCGTTGTGTGTACACATATTAAATGCCGTCAAATTATATGCTTCACCTTTTTTCATTGATTTAAGCATCTTTTTCTCTGGTGTCGGGTCGTCGGGATATACCTGACAACTGAAAACTTCTTGGGAAATATCGTATATTTTCATCGCCAAAGTCTCCACTTCAAATTCTTATTTATCAAGATGATTATATCATACTTAACACAAAGTTACAATCGGACGCGGATGTCTCGCCTAAAATTATTCATTATTAATTATTCATCAGCGAAGCGGCTTCAATATTGAATAATGAATAATACAAACAAAAAAGTCAATTCCGTTTGCCCGAAGGGCAACCAAATCAAGGCGTAAGCCTTGTATATCATCAATTCCGCAAGGAATTGCATATCATCAAAACGAAGTTTTGTATATCATCATTGCGAAAGCCTTATACACCTTCGGTGATGAAATACAAGGGCGACAATGTCGCCCTTGATGATATACAGCCTGACGGATGATGATATACCATTGCTTTCGCAATGGATAAAAAAATCCGACAAGTCGAAACTTGTCGGATTTTTTGGTGATCCATCGGGGATTCGAACCCCGGACACCTTGATTAAAAGTCAAGTGCTCTGCCGACTGAGCTAATGAATCACATTTAAACAGCTTGTATATGATATATTATTTTCAGATAATTGTCAATACCTTTAATAAAAAATCTGAAATAAATTGCCATTGCTTTCAAAAGGCTGACAGAGGAAATCTGTCAGCCTTTGTGTGTTTTAATTATCTGCCGAAAATATTGTTTCTGCCCTTGAAAACGGGGAGAACTTCACCGTCGTCACCGTCGTTGTCTTCAAAGATTGAAGCAGCGTTATTCTTTTCAGGTGCGTGGAATGCATCAGCTGCGGGAGCTGCATTTGAGGTTGCATTGCCTGCCTGATTATTCTTGTTATATGCTTCGTTGAAGGCACGAAGGAAATCGCTGCCTGCTGCTGAAGCGCCGCCGTTTGTCTGTGTGAAGGGAGAATTGTTACCGATTATGCTCTGGTCAGCTGAGCTTGTACGGTTTGTGTTACCTGAAGAAAGCTCTGAGAAGCCTGTTGCAATAACCGTAATGAGCATTTCATCGCCCATATTTTCATCAAATACGGAACCGAAGATAATGTTTGCATCGGGATGTGTGTTCTGTGCAATAAGGTCGCCTGCTTCCTCAATCTTATCAAGAGGCATATCTGATGAGCATGTAACATTGATGATAACACCGCTTGCGCCTTCGATTGTTGTTTCAAGAAGCGGGCTTGTGATAGCCTTTTCTGTTGCTTCTGCAGCGCAGTCGGGACCCTTGCCCTTACCGATACCCATATGAGCACGGCCTGCGTCCTTCATAACGCTCTTGATATCAGCAAAGTCAAGGTTGATGTAACCGGGAACCTTGATTGTATCTGAAATACTCTTAACACCCTGCCAGAGAACCTCGTTTGCCTTGCCGAATGCATCACGGATACCAAGAGACTTATCACCGAGTAAGCGGAGTCTCTCGTTGGGGATAACAATAAGGCTGTCTACGTTCTTTTCGAGCTCCTTGATACCGTCTTCAGCCTGCATCATACGCTTTCTTCCTTCAAATCTGAAGGGCTTTGTAACGATACCTACGGTGAGGATGCCCATTTCCTTTGCAATTTCAGCAACGATGGGAGCTGCACCTGTGCCTGTGCCGCCGCCCATACCGGCAGTAATGAATACCATATCTGTGTTCTTGAGAACATCAGCAATAGCATCTCTGCTTTCCTCTGCTGCCTTGCGGCCTACTGAGGGATCACCGCCTGCACCCATACAGCCTGTTGCCTTTTCGCCTATCTGAATTTTATGTGTTGCCTTGGAATTTTCAAGAATCTGACGGTCAGTATTGATTGAAATAAACTCAACACCGATTATGCCTGCATTTACCATGCTGTTAACAGCGTTTCCGCCGCCGCCACCTACGCCGATAACCTTAATCTGGTTATAAGCTATGTAATCATTATCAATTGCGAAACCCATTATACTTCCTCCAAACATTAATTATATTATACAGAGATATATGCCTAATCGAAATAATGTGTTTTCGTTTTGCACCGTTTTTTAGGCGCATTTATAATCATAGCTAGAGCATTATATCACATATTATTTCAAATTTCAATAAGGTTATACATAAACTTTGACAGATTTTTTCCGTCATTTTTAATCAAATTGCTTAATTATACGTTTTTTAACAAACTAAACCGCTTTGAAATCAAAGCGGTTTAACTATTAGTCCGTAGATGTCCCGGTTGATGCTTGTGTTGCTTGTATGCTTTCGGGAACGGTTGTGTCCGATGTTGTGCCTTCGGTAACGGTGTCTCCGTTTTCGTCCGTAACCGGCTCTGTCTGAGGCTGAGTGGTTGTGGGATTTAGGTCATCTTCACGGAAGAAAGCCTTTGTAACACTCTTCAGGTTTATAACGCCCTCCCGGGTGTTCTTTTCTTCGTTCAGCTTACCTATAATCTCATTCGCCATTTTCACCTTTGCCTTCAGGTCGGCACTTGAGCCGAATTCAAGTCTGATTTTCGAATTATGTATGGCGGTTATCTGATTTATATCGGCAACATCTACATCGGTCAGTCTGATATTATCACCCTTTGAGCCTGAGATTATCTCCATAGCTATACCGTAGTTTTCTGCCGAAGCTGCCTTTGCGGGCATACCGGGGACAAATTCTTCAAACTCAATTCCGGAAAGAAGAACTGTTTTTCCTTTCTTCTCTGCCTGAGTTTCAAGCACCTTTCCGCTTGAGTCTATATATACGTATTTATCTTTATTCTTCACCGAGTATTCGGGTACGGTTTCGATTACCTCAAGAATAATACCTGAAGGGATGTTTCTTGAAACCTTGATTTGCTTCACATAAGGCAAGGCCACGGAGGCTTTTTCCGTAAGCTTTCCCGAGGTAGTCAGCCAAAGATTATCTCCTATGTTGACCTGAGCTGCCTCGATTACCTGCTCCTGAGAATACCGTGTTTCCCCTTCCACGCTGACCGTCTCAATCTTGAAAAGAACGGTAAGTGACAACGCCACAAATATACCCACAGCGATGAACAAGGTGAAAATCAAAGCCTCGGCTACCTTGCGCCTGCGTCTTTTTTTTGCGTGAACGGCAAATTCTCTGCGCAGCTCATCCTTTGATTTTCCGCTGTTTTTATTTTTATTATAGTATCTGTTAAAGCTCTTTCTTTCCTTGTCTTTTATGCTTTTTTCTCTTTTTGAAGCTGTTTTTTTCTTTACCGGCTGTTTAACTTTTTCAGCCTTTTTTGTGCTCTGCTGAGACGGGCGCTGCTCCTGACGTGAATATGAGCCTTTTGTTATTCTTTCCTGTCTTTCATCAAACCAACTGCTTGATGCCTGCCAATCGGAAGGCACCCTTGTCTGCTTTTGGTTTCTGCTCTGTCCTGAGTTTCCGTTATCTCTCATATTCACACTCCCCGTCTTATATCTGCTCCGATCTTCCTCAGGCTTTCCTCTATTTTTTCGTATCCTCTGTCTATATGGTTTGTGCCGCTGATTTCGCTTCTTCCCTCTGCTCCGAGAGCCGCAACGACAAGTGCGCTACCTCCTCTCAGGTCAGGAGCGCAAACCTTGGCACCGTAGAGCCTTTCAACTCCGTCTATAAGAGCAACTCTGCCCTCAATCTTAATAGCACTTCCCAGCCTTATAAGCTGAGGCACGTGCTTGAATCTGCTTTCAAATATATTTTCAACTATAACGCTAGTTCCGTCAGCAAGTGCGGTCATAGCCATAACAGGTGCCTGAGCATCTGTCGGGAAGCCCGGATACGGCATTGTACGCACATTTCTTACCGGCTTCAGTCTTTCTGTTTTTCTGATTTTAACGCTGTCCCTTCCCATATTGATTCTGCAACCGCTTTCCTCGAAAACGGAAATAACGGGCTTCATATGCATGGGAACAATATCCTTTATCAGCACCTCTCCTCCTGCCGTTGCAACCGCTGACATATAAGTTGCGGCAGTAATGCGGTCAGGTATTATTCTGTGCTCACAGCCGTGAAGGGAGCTTACTCCCTCTACCGTTACCGTTCCGTCAGTACCGGTTTTTATTCTCGCTCCGCATTTGTTGAGAAAGTCTGCAAGGTCTGCGATTTCCGGTTCTCTGGCTGCATTGAAAATGTTGGTTACACCCTCAGACACGGCACAGGCGAGGATTATGTTTTCCGTTGCACCTACGCTGGGAAAGGATAAGGTAATGTTGCTCCCCCTGAAGCCCTTATCTATACGGCAGATAAGCTCACCGTGGCTTTCTCTTATATGTGCGCCAAGCATTCTGAGCGAAGACAGATGCAGGTCTATTGGGCGAAGGCCGATTTCACAGCCTCCCGGGGTATACAGTCTTGCCTTATGCATACGGGATAAAATCGGTCCGAGAAAAACTATTGACGACCTCATCTCGTGCATAAGGCCCTCGGGAATGTCCCACTTGCTTATAATAGAGGAATCCACCACAAGGGTGCTGCCCTCTTTTTTTACTTTGCACCCGAGATATCTGAGAATATCGCAGGCAGCTCTTACGTCCGTCAGATCGGGACAGTTATGTATGACACATTCGCCTTCTGCAAGGAGGGTGGCAGCAAGAATGGGTAAGGAGCTGTTTTTTGCTCCGTGAACGCTTATTTCTCCTCCCAATCGGTTACCGCCGTTAACTATTATTTTATCCACAGGAAACACCCTTTCACAAATAACTCTGTTGTATTCTATGTGAAAAAGTGTTTTTTAGTGAAGATTATTTATTTCCTGCCAGACTCACTACTATTTCCGCTATTTTTTCCTTAGCATCAATAATTGCCATATTTCTTGCATTCCTGCCAATTGTATTTCTTCTCTCATCGTTTCTGACAAGCTCGTCTGCAAGTGCGATTATCTTTTCGCCTGTCAGATCTTTTTCTTCTATAATAACAGCTGCATCATTATTCACAAGTGCCATAGCATTATGGTACTGATGGTTTTCGGCAACGTTTGGAGACGGAATAAGAATTGAAGCCTTGCCCAGAGCCTCTATTTCGCTGAGAGTGGATGCACCTGCACGGCATATCACAACGTCTGCGGCAGACATACATCTGTCCATATCGCTTATGTATTCTCTGATTTCAACATTATTGTGTGTATCGGGGTCAACACCCTTTTCTCTGAGCTTGTCCGGCACCCAGAGTCCGTACTGTCCCATTGCGTGAAGGAAGCGATAACCCTTTTCGTCAGCTCTTGCTGAAATCAGCTCGACCATAGCTTCGTTTATCGCCTTTGCGCCAAGGCTTCCGCCCATTGAAAGAATGAGCTTTTCGTCATCCCTTATACCAAGCTCGGCTCTTGCAAAATCTCTGTCTGCTCTGAGCATCTCACCTCTTACGGGAAGACCCGTGAGTACACATTCGTTTTTGCACTGCAGATGCTTTCTTGCCGCTTCAACGGTTATCATAACCTTGTCCACGTGCTTGGCGAGGGTTTTGTTTGTGACACCGGGGAAGGCGTTCTGCTCGTGAATGGCTGTGGGTATGCCCATCTTATATGCCTGTCTGAGAACGGGACCGCTGACATATCCGCCGAAGCCGATAACAACGTCGGGATTGAACTGCCTGATTATCTTCTTCACCTGAAAGGATGAAACCAAAAGATAAACAAGTGTCATAATGTTTCTCTTTATATTTTCAAGAGAGAGCTTTCTCTGAAAGCCCGAAATATTGATTGTCTTTATATCAAAGCCTGCCTTCGGGACAAGGTCAGCCTCCATTTTTCCCTTAGCGCCCACAAAAAGTATCTCGCTGTCAGGATACTGCTCTCTTATTTCTCCTGCTACTGCAAGTGCGGGATTGATATGTCCGCCCGTACCGCCTGCTGCAAATAAAAATCTCATTATTTCAACCACCTTACTTTATTGTGCTTGTTCTTGAAACCGAAAGTGCTATACCCATTTCAGCAAGAAGTATCATCAGAGACGTACCGCCATAGCTGAAAAACGGAAGCGAAATGCCCGTATTGGGAATGGTATCGGTGACAACAGCAATATTAACAAGCACCTGAATACCTATCTGAAGTGCGATACCCATAATAAGCAACGCACCGAATGTGCTTTTTACGTTAGCTGCTATATGGAAGGCTCTCCATACAAGCGCAGCAAAAAGACAGATTATAACCGTACCGCCCACGAAGCCCAGCTCTTCACAGATAATTGCGAAGATAAAGTCGTTCTGAGGCTCGGAAACATACATATGCTTCTGACGGGAATTGCCAAGACCAAGTCCGAAGGGTCCACCCGAGGCTATTGCACGCAAGCTCTGGTTCGTCTGCCAGCGTGAGCCGAGGGGTTCATATTCTTTATCAAGCCAGGCAACAATTCTTTCTCCTGCGTAGCCGGGAAGAATATCGGGATTTTTTACAACGTATATAACAGCTATTGCAACCACAACCGCAAGAACGATGAAATATCCTTTCTTTACGCCTCCCAACCACATCATACATACACCCATGGCAAAGATGAGTATCGTACAGGAAATATGGTTTTCAATGATAACCATAAGGCACATAGCTGAAATTATGAAAGTATACATCAGCGTATAGTACATTGACATTGTGCTTGCGTTTTTATAAAAGACTCTCAGCTTTGAAGTAAATCTTTCATCAATCTGTCTGAGCCTTGTGTTATCCTTGCCGATTTTGTTTGACTGAATAAGCCCGTAGCTTTTTGCCATACAGTAGGCAAGGAAGAGTATCAACGTGAATTTTCCTATTTCCGAGGGCTGAAACGATATAAAGCCAAGGTCAAGCCAGCGCTTGAAATCACTTTCCTTCTTCAGATTTATAAGGAAGGTCAGCATCAGCAGTCCGAGAGACGCAAAATATGCAATCGGAGCGATAATGCTGTTGAGCTTTTCAAAGTTGAACTTACTGACAAGAAGCATTATTCCCACGCCTGCAACAGCAAATAACAGCTGTCTGCGGAAATACCAGAGTGCATCTCCGTTCTTGTCATAATAGGAGTGTGTATAGCTTGCCGAAAACATCATAACAAGACCGATGCAAAGCAGGACGAACACAAGAATAAGCAGAAGCGGATCCACAGACTCCCTTATTGTCCAGTTACGGAAAAATCTGTTGACAGCTGCGCCCTTTGCCTGAGCATCGCTGACGGTTGAGCTTGATGCCTTGGGCGGCTGAGTCTGCTGCTTTATGCGATTATCGGGTTTTGCGGGTCTGCCCGTCTGCCCTTTTGCCGAAGAATCAGGTCTTCTGTTTACGAAAGCCGTCCCCTGTCTGCTTGCAGACACCTGCTGTCTCGGTCTGTCCGAAGCTCTTTGCCGGGACTGTCCGTTTACGGGATAGCTGTAAGTCTGCCTGCTTCTCTCGGGCTGATAGCTTTGCCCCCTGCCTATTCTCTGCTCTGAATCGCTGAAGGGATTTCTTCCGCTTCTGAAATCATAGTTATTACCTGCCAACCTGCTCACCGCCTTTTTAATGAACTGTTTTCAATATTTGTCTCTTCTTACATTATTCTGTTATCGCCGAAATAAATCAGCACCATAC
The DNA here is from genome assembly GCA_017435665.1 of Clostridia bacterium. Lineage (GTDB taxonomy): Bacteria > Bacillota > Clostridia > Oscillospirales > Acutalibacteraceae > UBA6857. Next base: position 10,723 of record JAFSEP010000030.1, read on the forward strand.
CGATTGCACAGGCGATTGCGTTTACAAGAGTGAAAATTCTTACAATCTTAACTTCATTCCATCCGCACATTTCAAAGTGATGGTGAATGGGTGCCATTTTGAATACCTTTTTGTGTCTTATCTTGATACTGCCTATCTGGATAACGTCGCTCATTGCTTCAACAACGTAGATGAAGCCGAAAAGGAGAAGAATGATAGGCATATTTATTGCATATGCAAGAGCTACCACAAGACCGCCAAGGAACATTGAGCCCGTGTCACCCATCATAACCTTTGCGGGATAATGGTTCCAGATGAGGTAGCCTGCGCAGGCACCTGCAAGAGCTGCCGCAAGAATGCTTACCGATGCCGTCTTATAGAGTATTGCCGCAACGGTGAAAGCAACCGCAGTTACAAGCGTAACACTTCCGCAAAGACCGTCAATACCGTCTGTGAAGTTTACAGCGTTGATTGCGCCGTAGATAACGCATACGCCGAAAATCCAATAGAAGAAGTGAAGGTCAACATCACCGACAAAGGGAACATACATACTGCTTCCGTTTACTCTGTAATAGCAGGCAAGATAAACCACCGCTATAACAAGCTGCGGAATTGTTTTCTGAATTTCCGTAAGACCCAGATTGCGCTTCTTGACAACCTTGATATAATCATCGGCAAAGCCCACAAGTGCAAAAAGCACTGCAAGAAGTATGCCGCCGAAAATCTCCGTGTATTCTATTGCTCTGAATTCTTCCGCAACGGAAAATGCAGATGAGCCCGTAAGCTTACAGATAAGATAAGTAACAACTGCCGCAAGGATTGTTCCTATGATGAACATTATACCGCCCATTGTGGGTGTACCCTGCTTCTTTGCGTGCCACTTGGGACCTATATCCACAAGTATTGTCTGACCGAACTTCAGCTTATGAAGAACGGGAATAAGCACGTAGCCGAGAAGTGCCGTTACCGCAAAGCCTATAACCAATGATATTATACTTGCAACTGTAATATTCATTTTAATATTCCTCTCTGTATTTATATGCGTTACCCTATTTTTTCAAAATATTCTCTGACCTTTTCTCTTTCGTCGTAATGGTACTTTTCCTTACCGATAATCTGGTAGGTTTCGTGACCCTTACCTGCAAGAAGAACAAGGTCATTTTCTTTTGCTATGCTGAGAGCGAACTCAATAGCTTCGGTTCTGTCAACCTTAACGTGGGTTTCGTTTTTGCTATCCTTCATTCCTTCAAGAATGTCAGCTATAATCGCCTCAGGGTCCTCTGTTCTCGGGTTATCCGTGGTGACAACGGCAATGTCTGAAAGCTCGGATACCACTCTGCCCATTATGGGTCGCTTTGCAGCATCTCTGTCACCGCCGCAGCCGAACACGGTTATCACCCTGCCCTCTCCCTTGATTTCGTTGAGAGTGCCGATAACGTTTTCAAGTCCGTCGGGAGTGTGGGCATAGTCTATTATAACCTTGTAATCCGTATCTGTGTCCAGAACCTCAAATCTTCCCGGAACGCTTGAAACCTCTGAGAGAGCGTTTATTGCTTCGTCGAAGTCAAGGCCGAGCTGTAAGCAACAGCCGATAACTGCCATGGAATTATAAACCGAAAACATACCCGGTGTATTGTAATGAACTCTGCCTATCATTGATATGCCCACAATGGCATAGTCAACGCTGCCCGGATTGAGCTTGACGGTTTTTGCCGTCAGGTCAGCGCTATCATTTTTTGCAGAATAGGTCATCACGGGACACTGAGCATCGCCGAACATTTTTTCATATGAACCGTCATCAAGATTTGCAACAGCTTTATCGCAGTTTCTGAAAAGAATTTTCTTGGCTTCGATATAGTTTTCAAGATTGCCGTGATAGTCAAGATGGTCCTGAGTGAGATTTGTGAACACGGCAACATCAAAGTGACAGCCTGCCACTCTCGATTGGTCGAGAGCCTGAGACGAAACCTCCATAACGCAATATTCTGTTCCGCAGTCAACCATTTCCCTGAACATTCTGTTAAGGTCAAAGGTATCGGGAGTGGTCAACACACTCTCCTGCTTCACTCCGTCGATTATGTTTGAAACGGTACCGATGAGTCCTGCCTTTTTACCCATGGCTGTAAGCACCTGATAAATAAGGGTTGAGGTCGTTGTCTTTCCGTTTGTTCCCGTAAGACCCACAAGAGTCATCTTATCTGAGGGATTACCGAAAAACTCACAGCACATCAGGGCATAGGCTTCTCTTGTGTTTTCCACCATAACCTGATTATCAGCCTCAACGGGCTTTGAGCAGATTATTGCAGCTGCACCCTTTTCCTGAGCCGAGCTTACAAGAGAGTGTCCGTCGAAGCTTTTTCCCTCAATGCACACAAAGGCGCATCCGGGTCTGCATTTTCTTGAATCATCGGTAATATATGAAATTTCTACATCTGTATATTCGTTTTTAACATCTGTTCTTCTTAAAAGAGCTGATAACTTCATTATATAACCTCCGTGTATTATTTAAATGACAAATATTATTTCAGCCTTCTGCCATATCCTCAACACCGGTTGTTTCCTGGAAATAAACCGTTACGGATGAGCCTGCCTCAATTTCAGCACCTGCACCGTAGCTTTGCTTGAATGCAACAGTACTGCTTGTTGTATGAGAGGGTCCTGAGAAGGTGATATTAAGTCCTGCCTCCACAGCAGCTTTATTAACCTGAGAAATTGTCATACCCGTGAAATCGGGCACCTTAACCGTTGATGAGCGAACCTCATCCTCGGTATAAAGAACTATAACGCCGCCTGAGGGAATTGACTGATTTGCCGTGGGCTTCTGAGCAACAACCTTGTCACCCTTGCCGATAACCTTTGTCGAATAGCCGTGGTTTGCAGCTGTCTTTACTGCAGCCGAAACATTCTGTCTGACAAGCTGGGGAGCTGTCTTTGTAACGGTTGCAAGCTCCTTTTCCGTATATTCGGGCTCTACGTTCATATAAATAAGCGAATTTTCAATTACTTCCTTGGCAACGGGAGCCGCAACAACACTGCCGCTGTGTACGTCTCCGCCCGGCTCGTCGATAATAACGAGAACTGCAATTTCAGGGTCGTCGGCGGGAGCAAAGCAGACGAAGGAGCCTGAGTAAATATCCTCCTCCTGCTGTAAGCTCTGGCTGATTTTCTGTGAGGTAGCCGTTTTACCTGCAACACGGTAGCCTGCAATATATGCGTTCTTACCCGTACCTGCGGAAACCACCTGCTCCATCATTTCACAAACCGTCTTACTTGTGTCCGCACTTATAACCTGCCTTTTAATCTGAGGCTCGGTTGTTGAAAGCACGTTACCGTCAGAGTCAACCTTACCTGCAACAACGTAAGGCTGCATAAGATAGCCTCCGTTTGCAACGGCACAGGTTGCCGTGATTATCTGAATGGGAGTTACGTTTACTGTCTGACCGAAGGACGTACTTGCAAGGTTTACCTTTGTGAAGCTGTCCTTTGCGTGATAGGTTACACCTGCAACGGGAGTTGCTTCACCCGTAAGGTCAATACCTGTTTTTTCAGTAAAGCCGAAAGCCTCGAAATACTTGAAATATCTGTCTGTTCCCAGCTCCTGACCGACGGAAATGAAGAAGGGGTTGCAGGAATTCATAAGTCCCTGAGTCATATTCTGGTGACCGTGACCGGTTCTTCTTGCACAACGGATGTTCCATCCGCCGATATGGTATACACCCGTGCAGTTATATGTTGTGTTCTTGCTGACAACACCCTCCTCAAGGGCGGCGGCAAGAGTAAAAATCTTAAATACGGAGCCCGGCTCATAGGTGAAGGAAATCGTCTTGTTGTTCCACTGAGAGAACAGAGCTTCGTTATATTTTTCCGTATATTCATCGGTGTCCTCGTATTCCTTGAGGGCTTCCTTTGCCTTTTCGTCAAAGACCTTGTATGCGTTGTTGGGGTCATAGTCAGGCTTGTTTGACATTGCAAGGACCGCACCGGTGTCAACATCCATAACTATGCCGTAGGCTCCCAGTGCATCATAATCCACCACAGCCTCACTCAGCGCCTTTTCAAGGTAATACTGTATCGTTGAGTCAAGAGTGAGAACAAGTCCCGTTCCCTCCTGAGCGTCCACTATTGTTTCAAAGTCTGAGCTCATACTCTGACTTTTTGCATCCTTGGCAGTTATTATTCTGCCCGGCTGACCTACAAGCTCATCGTTATAAACCAGCTCAAGTCCACCCTTGCCTTCACCGTCGGCATTGATAAAGCCGATAACCGTTGAGGCAAAATTATTTGTTGGATAATACCGCATTGAGCTTGGAGTGAAATAGAGCACTCCGCCATAGCCGTTTTCTTCGATAAATTCTTCAATTTTAGTTTTTTCGGCAGCCGTAACCTGCTTCTGAATTACTGCATACTTGCTTTCGGTATCGTCGATTTTGTCATAAATCTTATCGTAAGCCTCGTCAAATACCTCACTGAGATACTTTGCAATTTTTTCTCTTGTTTCGTCCTTTTTTATGTTTGCGGGAGTGGCACAGCAAATCCACGCAGATGCGCTCTTTACAAGAGGATTCATATTTTTATCGTAAATTGTACCTCTGGGGGCTGTGAGTATGGTATCGCTCAGCTGCTGAGCTTCAGCCTCCTCACGGTATCTGTCACCATTAATGAACATTGCCCTGGCTATACTTCCGATGTTGAAAAACAGTATTGCCACACTCAGAAATATCAGCAACATAAATGCGTTCTTTTTCATATTCTTATCAGGTCTTCCGTTCATTCCGTTTCTCTCCTTCCGAACAAATTATCGGATTTGCAGGCTTTTTTATTAGCCCCTTAATATCACTTATAAGGCGAACAAGTTCACAAGGAATTTGTGAGCTTTTCCGCCTTAATCACATCAGTTTATTATTCCGCTGTTTTTCCCGAGGAAACAAGAACCTTGCTTCCTTCCGAAAGCCTTACGTATTCTATTTCACTTGCATCGAGCTTTACAAGTCCCAGCTGCTCAACAGCGATTTTCTCTATCTGCTCAAGGGAAACCATACTGTTCAGCTCCATTGAGAGTCTTGTGTTTTCGCTCTGCACCATTTCATACTGCTCTGTAAGCTGATCGTACTTTCTGTCCTGGAGATCACTCTGACAGTATGCATATATGTTAAGCACGGCAAGAACCGTAAAGGCAAGAGAAAGTGAAACGTTTCTCACCATTCTGATAAGAGCCGTTTTTGACTCTGCTTTTATCTGTGCTTCGGTTTTTACAACAGGATCAAGCCTTTTCAGCTTTGGTTGCTTAGGTTGCTCTTCCCTCTTCCTGGCAGGAGCAAAGGCATCGAAGTTATAATCGAATTCCTGTCTTGCAGTAACAGCCATAGTTTTTTCTCCTTTTCATTATTATTCTCAAAATCCCCGTAATATTAATCGTGAAGCTTTTCTATTGTTCTGAGTGTTGCACTTCTTGAGCGTGGGTTTCTTTCAAGCTCTTCTTCACTTGCAGTTACAAACTTAAAGGGCAGCTCCCCTCTCGGTGTCTTTCCGCAGACACAGACAGGGAATTCCTTGGGACAGGTGCAGCCCTCACAGAATTGGCTGAAGCGTTTTTTCACCATTCTGTCCTCCAGGGAATGGAAGGTTATTATAGAAAGCCTTCCCCCTGCTTTAAGCAAATCAAACATATCGTCGAGGGTATCGCTGAGCTTGTCCAGCTCACCGTTTACCGCTATGCGCAACGCCTGAAAGGTTTTTCTTGCGGGATGTCCGCCGCTTCTTCTTGCTGCGGCAGGAATTGAATACTTGATGATTTCAGCAAGTCTAAGCGTTGTTGTAATAGGCTCAACAGACCTCTCCTTTACAATGTTCCTTGCAATAGACCTTGCAAATTTTTCCTCACCGTAGCTCGTTATAATTCTTGCAAGCTCCCTCTCACCGAGAGTATTTACAAGGTCGGCAGCGCTTGTTCCGCTTTGGCTCATTCTCATATCAAGAGGAGCATCATTATGCACCGAGAAGCCTCTTTCTGCTGTATCAAGCTGATGTGAGCTTACGCCGAGATCAGCAAGTATACCGTCGACCTTATCTATTCCAAGCTCACTTAGAACCTGTCTGAGGTTTTCAAAATTGCTTCTGACTATCGTTACCCTTCTGTCAGCACCCAATCTTTCATTCAGCACCTCTATGGCATCGGGGTCCTGGTCAAAGGCGATAAGCCTTCCGTCTCCGAGTGCTCTGAGTATTGCTGAGGAATGTCCGCCGCCCCCTGCCGTGCAGTCAACGTAGATGCCGTTTTCTTTAATATCAAGGGACTGTATTGTTTCATCAAGCAAAACGCTTATATGATTAAATTCCATTATTATCAACCTTCCGTTGATTTTTTAAGTGCGTTGGCATCACTTATGCGCTTCATAATATGAGCCTCTCTCATAAGTGCATCCGCATCCTTAACCATCTGAACAGCTTTCTGTGACTTGTTCTTATATTCGTTAAAGGTTTCTTCCTTCCAGATTTCCACGTGCTTTCCCATACCGATTATGAGAACCTCACCCTCAAAGTCCATTTCCTTCATATGGGTTTCGGGAATTGTTATACGTCCCTTTACGTCAACCTCAACGGTTGCCGCCTCGGAAAAGAGATCCATTACGAGACTGTCCTCATCAATCATTTCTCCGATTTTTTCCTGAATTTCAAGAAACTTGTTTTCAAACTCAGCCTCACTGAAGCACTGTATGCACTTTTTTTCACCTGAAATAGTGACAACAAATTCATCACCCAGAGCATCCCTGAACTTGGCGGGAACGAACACACGTCTTCTCTGGTCAAGCTTGTTTATCTGTTTTCCTAAAAGCAACATTTTCCCCGCCCCTTTCTCAGATTTCGGCTAATTTTACCCTTTTAGTCCCTTTTCGGTAAACACTTAACCCTATTTTTAACTTATTATAATAGTTTTGTTTCTCATTGTCAATAGCTAAACAGGGATAAAATATAAAAAATGCAGGGAAATTTTCCCTGCATTTGAAACAAAAACGGACACTGCCCGATAAGCCGCCGTAGGGTGACGAGTATAATCCTAAGCCGTGTCCGTTAACTGATTTGATTTGTGTTTTATCTTATAAGCTTTTCCCATTCTGCAGGTCTGAAGCCCGTCAGAACAGTATCATCTTTTATCACGAGAGGACGCTTTACAAGCATTCCGTCACTTGCAAGAAGCCTGAGCTGCTCCTCCTCTGTCATTGAAGGAAGCCTATCCTTGAGGTTCATCGATTTATAGAGCAGTCCGCTTGTGTTGAAGAACTTTTTCAAAGGAAGTCCGCTTTTTTCATACCAGAGCTTCAGCTCCTCATAGGTTGGATTTTCTTCCTTTATATGTCTGTCGGTATATACTATATTATTATCATCAAGCCATTTCTTGGCCTTCTGACAGGTTGTGCATTTCGGATACTGAATAAACAGCATATTATTTCAGCCTTTCGTTAATTATTTCCGCCACCTGCGGATAAAGCTCCCTGATGAAGAAATGATTATCCCCCATCATTATAAACTCTGCCTTATGCGAAAATCGGTTCTGCCATTTCAGCGCACTTTCGGTAGGCACATCCTTATGGGAATAGAGCATTGTGACGGGTATATCCACGGTGCTTTCATCCTTGAGGGTATAGCTTCCGATAAGATTGTAGTCAGCTCTTATGGGATTAAAAATCATATTTCTGAAAAATCGGTTTGTGAGCATTCTGTCATCGATTTTCTCAAAGCCGCCGAAGCTCATCAGCATATCTGCAAACTCTCTGTCGCCGAGCTTACAGTATTCCATGCTCTCCCAATGCTCACCCGGTGCTTCGTGGGATGCGATAAAAAGATGTATGGGCGTTTTAATCAGGAGTTTTCTTCTCAGAAGCTCAAAGGCTACCACGCTTCCCATACTGTAACCGAAAAGAGCGATTTCAGCATTCTCATCAAGCTGTCCGTTTATAATTGAGGCTACGTCATCTGTCATTTCATCAAAGCTCTGATAAAACTCTGATTTCGCCCTTGTTCCGTGACCTGAATACTCAACGGAAACAAGTCGGATATCATCTCTGAGGCAATCCCTGAGACTGTCAAACATATCTGCCTTCCCCCCTGCGTAGGGGATGCAGAAAAGCTGTATTTTTTTCATTGCTTATCCACACTTTCTGCCGATAAAGGCGGATTGATTATTTTATCAATCATAATTGCAAAGGGCTTCAGCGATGTTACAAGCAATATGAGAACTGCCGCAACGGGAATTACGTAAACATAGTTCACTCCGAAAAGCCCGATAAGTAAGCTGTCCATTCCAAAGCCCCTGAGGAGAGTTATTACGCTTGTATGAAGGGCGTAAATGGGCAATGTTCTGCCTCCGATTGTGCTGATGAAGGTCTTTGCCTTGGGCATAAGAGCGATAAGAGCAAACACAAAAGCAAAGGCAACGATATAGTGACCTAATCTGAACAGACCACCGAAATCGTCATAATCAGGGAGCTTGTTATAGGGATATTTACCCTTGAAGATTTTAATAAGCCAATCGATTTTATGAAAATTCAAATAGGTGAGAACTGCAACCGTAACAACAAAAACAGCGGATACAGCTTTTACCCAGATTCTGTCAGTCTTTTCAATTATTTTTTCTCCTTCAAGGCAATAGCCTGCAAAGAAGAAGGGATAAAAGGTAAATATTCTGGCAAGCGAAAGATATGTGTCAACGGATTTATCATAGCCCACCATAACACCGAGGATGACAGCAAGGACGAACACGTAGGTCCTGTTGAATCTTCGGAGATAAACAGTAACCAGAGCAAACATAAAAATTGCAAAGGCATACCAGGCAATACTGTCTTCGTTGAAGTATTCAATCTTCAGCCTTCTTCCCACAATGCAGTTTGCAATAAATTTAAACAGCTTGGTGGCAAAGCCGAGGATAAGATAAGAAAACATCCTGTCATATTTTTTATTGTTCACGGTGTTTTTCATAAACAGACCGGACACAAACATAAAGGCAGGCATATGAAAAATATAAATAAAGAAATTCAGCCAACCCAGCACCATAGATTCATCTGTGTAAAAATCCACAGTATGACCCATTACTACTGTCAGCATCAGCAGAAATTTCAGATTGTCCCATTTAGCAATTCGTGTGTTACTCATATTAACTCCGTTTTCGCTTATTAATCCGAAACGCCCGAAAGCATTCAGAATGTGCTTTCAGGCGAATTCAGTCTGTGTTATTTTATCAGCCCATACCCATATCGGCATAAGCTAACTTACCGCCGTCATTATAGATTGTGCATTTTGCAATAATCTTACCCGTGTAAACACTGCGGACAAGAATGTTCATACCGTTAATCTCAAAGGGTCGGTCAACATTCTTGACCTTCATATATGCATCGTCTTCCGTTTCGTTGATGTTACTTACGGTTTCAAATGCATCGTTACCCTTAAACATTCCCGAATAATAAATCGGTTCGGCAGAGGCTTTTTCATATACGCATTTGCCCTTGCTCATAACTATCACATAGTTCTTGCCTGACATCTTAGATATATCAAGCTTGATGCCTGCGTCAGCAAAGGCCTTCTGGTATTCTGCCGGCCAGAGCTTTGAAATATCATCAGTTGACTGTATAACAATTTCAAATTCTTCGTCATCAAGATATGTGAGGAATTCATCAATACTGATACAGCTTCTGAGCATTTTTTCAACACGGTCTATCTTATACAGCTCGGACTTTTCAAGCGAGAAGCCCTCAACCTCACGGTAATCTGTATATTCAACACCCGTTTCCATTATATAGTCCATAAGATAGGTTGTGAACTTTGTTGCGCCTCTTACGTTGAGATGGTCCTTATCCTTGAAGTCACCGTAATAATCAAGGCCGAGGGTTCTGAAGCCTTCATCGTCCGAAAAGTCAAGGAAGGGATAGTTATTTTCCTTTGCATACTTCTCAACGAAAATTGAGCCTTCCTTTGCCCATGATTCCTTGGGAGTCTTTACAAGAATAACGTTTATTCCCCTCTCCTCACACAAAGTGAGAATTCTCTCAAAATAATCAAACTGAAGTGTATTCAGCTCAACCTCGGGATCGTCCTCAGGGTCATTGTCGATAACAAAGGTTTCATAGGGAATTGTCGGCTGCCATACGTAGCCCGTCATACGTGTGCCTCTGAAGAAATTGAACTCACTTGTCCAATACTTGAAATCCATTTCAGTAAGCTCATCCCATCTTGAGTGATAACGCAGGAAGTCGAAAAGGTATAATTCCATACCGTCCTCTGCAATACCGTCGTTACAGTGAGCCCAGATTGCCTTGAGCTTGTTTATTGACCAGTTCATACTGTTAAGTGCACGGCGGTATCTTGTTTCACCCTCAGGCTCAAAAAGCATACTTGTGTCCATTACAACTGTCTTAACCTTTGACTGTGTCTTGAAGGCATCAAGAAGCCAGTAGTACTGAATAAGAGGACACATATTACCGCTTGAGATACTGTAAGACGAAATACCGTAGTCCTCATAAACCTGATAGGGATTGATACCGTAGGTCATCTGGCTGCTTCCGAGAAACAGCATTTCAAGTGTATCCTCTTGTATAAGATTGTTGAATTCATCAACAACAAGGTCTTCGCTGTTTGCCTCAGCCCACTTGGCTCTCATTACCGATGATACCGTTGTGAACAGAACGGCAAAAATCAGCAAAAACGCTATGGTTTTAATAACTTGTTTCTTTGTCATAATCTGTTTTCCTTTCTGACCTTAGTATGCCATATAAACGAAGGCAGCAAGGTCAAAGCCCGGACCGTATACACCGTAAATCAGAACCGCAAAAATAAGAGCAAGATAGAGAACCCAGCGTGTTACAAGGTTTTCCTGCTTGAGCATTTCTCTGACCGAGCCCTTCATCTGAAGGTGTGAAACATAGCCGAAAATCGCTATTGCTATAACGGCAATCACAAGCTCAGGTGTTGTCAGTCCGTACTGACTGATTTCCGATGAGAAAAGCTCCCAGGGTCTGAAGTTCTTTAACGTATAATAAACAATAGCTGCACTCTTATGAAGTGTTCCCGGACGGGTAAGAAGTCTGCCGCCTGCAAAAATAACGGTTGTTCTTGCCATCTGGAAAAGTCTCCACGAGTTAGTTGTTGTATTTATCTTGAGCTTCTGAGTAAGCTTCTTCATATCATCCTCAAAGGTTACTGAGAGGAAGATCATTGTTGCATAGTAAACGCCCCATGCGATATAGGTCAGACCTGTGCCGTGCCAGACGCCCGTAAGCACCCATGTTACCGAAACGGGAATTACCGTTACAAGAGCCTTTGCAATTTTCGGTGAAACCTTACCTCTTGTTGACTTGCTGATATTCTTGACAAGTCTTGAGGTTGAAATGGGATAATAAACATAATCCTTGAACCAGCCGCCCAGAGTCATATGCCATCTGCGCCAGAACTCTGTTACGGAGCGTGATGAGAACGGATGGTCAAAGTTAAGGTCAAGCTCAATTCCGAAAATCTGTGACATACCTCTTGCCATATCCATACAGCCTGAGAAGTCAGCGTAAATATAAATTACGTCGAGGAACATTGACAGAATGAGAATAAGGCTGTTTGCATTCCAGTAGTCGCCGTATGCTGCATCGATGAACTGGGTTATTCTGTCGGCAATAACCAGCTTCTTGAAATAACCCCAGAGCATAAGCTGTATGCCCGAAACTACACGGTCATAATCAAATCTCAGCTCCTGCTTGAGCCTTACGCCCAGCTTACCGTATCTTTCAATGGGACCCTGAAGAATATGGGGGAAATAGATAAGGTAAAGCAAGAATCTGAAATAGTTCTTTTCATAGCCCACTCTCTTCCAATAAACATCAAGGAGATAGCTCAGAGATGAGAAGGTATAATAAGAAATACCGAGAGGTACTATGATACTTGCTGCGCTGAAGCTGTCTTCCTTACCGCCCATAAACGCAATAAGATCGTTAATGGGGTTTTCAAAGAACTTTGTGAACTTAACAACGCAGAGTATTGCTATATTGAGCACCAGCACCCCTGCTATAACCTTCTTACACTTTGATTTATACTTCTCTTTAAGTGCCTTCTTGTCGTCCCTTGTCAGTTCCTTGTTTTCAAGCTCAAGATTCTGCTTATCGTAATAAGCACCCATCTTTTTACCTGCAAGCCAGACAGAAAGACTTGTGACAAAAATAAAGGGAAGATACTCAAGTCCCGCAATTGCATAGAACACTGTGCTTATTCCGAGAAGTGCTATCCAACGGTATTTGACCGGGCAGATATAAAACACTATGATACCGCACAGTAAAAATATCAAAAATTCCAAATCTATAAAAGTCATCGGATCCTCCAAAAATCAAACGGTGTGATTTTTTTAGAAAATTACACCGTTCAAATTAACTCATTACATTATTTCCTGAATCATATCCCACATTGCCTCAACTGAGTCGAAGTTCTGAGGTACAATATACTCCATATCAATTTCGATATCGAATGTATCTTCAATCTCTGCAAGGATTGAGGTCATATCGATAGAGTCAATTACCTTACCTGTGATAAGAGACTTCTCGTTTTCGTAATCGATATCGGGATTTACTCTCTTTAATGCTTCAATAAGTTTGTCCATTTTAGTTTCCTCCGTTTTATATAATTGATTATTTATTGATAAGCTGAGGAAGGTCCTTATAAAGCACCTTGCCTGACTCATTTCTGGGTATGCTGTCGATTGCCGTTACGGCTATTGCTCTTGAATTGATGTGAGTTCTTGTTACGATAAGCTCCTCAATTTCCTTTTCAAGAGATTTATCCGTGATATAAACAATCATAAGCTCGTCCGTTCCCGTACTTGCCACGTCTATATCCTCATACTCTCTTTTAACAATACGGTCAATCTCATCAAGATTTATTCTGTTACCGAAGAGCTTGAGGAATCTCTTCTTTCTTCCAACGATGAAGAAATATCCGTCCTCATCTCTCTTAGCCATATCGCCTGTTTCAAGTCTGCCGTTTCTCTCGTCACCCTTTGCCAGGTCCTCGCCGCATTCAGCATAGCCGAGAGTTACGTTTTCGCCCTCATAAACAAGCTCACCCACAATCTCGGGTTCGGTAATTTCGTTTCCGTCAGCGTCAATAAGAAGAAGCTTTCCGCCGGGGATTGCAATACCCATACTGCCGTATTTTTCAATCGCCTTATCGGCGGGAAGGTACGCCATTCTTGCCGTTGCCTCGGTCTGACCGTACATAACGATGAACTTCATACCCTTGCTTTCGGCAAACTCAGCAAACTCCTTATGAAGCTCTGCTGAGAGCTTACCGCCTGCCTGAGTGAAATATTTAAGTGAAGGAATATCCATTCTGAAGAAACGGATTCTCTTGAGCATTTCATAGGTATAGGGTACACCGCCGAAGGATGTTGCATTTTCAGCCTTCATAAAGTCCCAGAAGCCCTTTGCGATAACCGTATCCGTTGTGAGAAGGACTGTTGCGCCTACCGCTACGTGGCTGTTTATAATTGAAAGACCGTAGGTATAGTTCATAGGTAATGTTGTAATCGGTCTTTCGTTTTCGTCAATTTCAAGATATTCAACAATCGCCTTTGCGTTTGAGCAGACGTTTGCATAGCTCTGTCTTACGAGCTTGGGGCTTCCTGTTGAGCCTGAGGTTGCAAGAAGCAAGCCGAGGTCATCGCTGAGCGCATAGGTTATATCAAAGTTTGTCTTGAGAAGAACGTAGTCCCAGCCCTCATATACCTTCTCGTAATCTGAAAATTTTTCAGCCATATCCTCAGGGACATAGAGGTATGCAGGTTTATAGATATCAGTAAGACTGCCCAGAAGCACCGGGTCAATGTTTGCATCGAGCATAAGCGGTACGCTTCTGTTATGAAGGAAGCTGAGATAACCGCACATTGAGCCTATAACGTTTCTGCAAAGTGAGAACACAAGACTCCTCTTGGGCATAATGCCGTCAAGCCTTTCGGCTGTCTGTGCAATCTGCGCATAGGTGATTTTTCTGCCTGTATTTTCTATTGCGGCAACTCTGTCACCAAAGTTTAATATAGTGTCGTAATATTTCATACAAAACTCTCCCATTTTGTGTATCTACAATCGCAAATATTATACTACAACGCACTTTTTTTGTCAATATGTCGAAAGCGTGTACTAATTGTAAATGAAGAAACTTCCTGATAAATTTTAAACTTGTTTTGTGTAATCCGTATGATATTGAGGTTTTAGAATAATCCGACATTTTTTCTTTACGTAATGCGGTTTTTATGTTATAATAATCCGGTAAAAAAATTTCAAAGGAGTATAACTATGAAAGAACTGTTTTTCTCAAACGTACCCGCAAGCATTGCCGTTATCGGTCTGGTCGGCTATTTTTTCGGTATGGCGATAGTTTTTATTATAAGCCCCGTCAAAAACGCCGAAAGCTTTTCGGTCAAGCCTGTTGACAATGCAGGCAAAACGGAAATCAGGGTTTATTACGGCGGTATTTCTTTTGCTCTGGGTGCGTTTCTTCTCTATCTCACTCTTGCTCTGGGCACCCCCTATCATTCAATGGTTGGCGGTATGATTTTTGCAACAACCGTGTTCACCACAAGAACAATCTTCCTGTTTGTTGATAAGGGCTGGAAATGTCCTTACACAAAGCTGGCAATTCCCGCAGAGGGACTTTTCGTTATAGCTCTCTGGACCTGCTTCTTTATTTCAAAGCATCTTTACGGATAAAATCAAAGCTGACATTTTGTTGTTTACAGAATGTCAGCTTTTTGTTATAATCACCTTATCAAAACGAATATGAGGAAACACTTATGAAAACACAGACACATATTCCCGTTTCCGCTTATAAATCAGGCGGCTTTATCGGCAGATATCAGAAGCTTATCAGAGAGACGGTAATCCCCCATCAGTACAAGGTTCTCTGCGATAAGGCTGAGGATACGGAAAAGAGTCACGTTATAAAGAACTTTATTAATGCAGGAAAAGCACTCAGAAATCAGGATACGGAGGATGGCTTTTACGGAATGGTCTTTCAGGACAGCGATGCGGCTAAATGGATAGAGGCAGCCGCATATTCCCTTGCCGTCAATCCCGATGCTGAGCTTGAAAATACTGTTGACGGACTGATTGACATCATTGCCGATGCTCAGGACAGCGACGGCTACCTTAACACCTTTTTCACCGTAAAGGACAAGGACAAAAGGTGGACCAATCTTCTTGAGGGTCACGAGCTCTACTGCTCGGGACATATGATAGAAGCAGCCTGTGCCTATTTTGAGGCCACGGGGAAGGATAAGCTCCTCAGGGTTATGGAGAAAAACGCAGAGCATATTTATGAGAAGTTTATAATCGGAAAGACCGAGGGCTATCCCGGTCATCCCGAAATTGAGCTTGCCCTGCTGAGACTTTTCAGAACAACGGGAAACCCGAAATTCCTTGAGCTTTCAGCGCACTTCCTCGACGTGCGAGGAGTTGACAGCCGCTTTTTTGAAAAGGAGTGCAAAAAACGCACCTGGCAGGTCTGGGGAATGAGCGCACCCGATACACACTATAATCAGAGCTACGCCCCTGTCAGGGAGCAGAAGGATGCTGTGGGGCACAGTGTGAGAGCCGCCTATCTTTATACTGCTATGGCTGATATGGCAAGCCAAGCAGATGACAAAGAGCTTTTTGCCGCCTGCAAAAGGCTTTGGGAAAGCATTACACAAAAAAGAATGTATATCACGGGCGGTATCGGCTCAACGGTTATCGGCGAAGCCTTCAGCGTTGATTACGACCTGCCCAACGATACGGCTTATGCTGAGACCTGCGCCTCGATTGCGCTGATTTTCTTCGCTTCGCAGATGCTCACTAACGAAATCAGGGGTGAATATGCCGATATTATGGAAAAAGCCTTTTACAATACAGTGCTCGGCAGTATTCAGCTTGACGGAAAGCGATTTTTCTATGTCAATCCCCTTGAGGTCATACCCGGTATATCGGGTGAAGCGCAGACCCACAGACACGCTCTGCCCGTAAGACCCAAGTGGTATGCCTGCGCCTGCTGTCCCCCCAATGCGGCAAGGCTTATTTCCTCCTTTGGCAGATACGCATACGGCGAAGATGAATCCACCGCATACTGCCATATGTTTGCAGACGGTGAGGTCAGCTTCGGAAACGGGATAAAGCTCAGGTGCGAGACAGATTATCCTTACGGCTTCTCGGTAAAGTACACCGTTAAGGGCTCGGGCAGGCTTGCGGTAAGAATTCCCGGCTGGAGCGAAAAATATGAAATCAGACTTAACCGACAGATAATACAGCCCGAAAACGTAAACGGATACGTTTACATAGAGATTTCCCACGGCGACTGTATTGAAATTCAGCTTGACGGCGATGCAAAGAAGGTGTATCCTTCAGCAAAAATACCTAAGCTCAGCGGCTGTGTTGCTGTTACAAGAGGACCCTTGGTGTATTGCTTCGAGGGTGCCGATAACGAAGGCGACGTTATTTCCCTTTCGCTGAAATCGGACGGAGCCATACACCCGAAAAGCTGCAATTCCGATGCTTTGGGCAATATCACCCTTCTTGAAACGGATGCAGTCAGAGCAGAAGGTGTTAACGAGGGGCTTTATTCATACATAAAACCGAAATTAAAAGAATTCACCGCCGTGGCTGTCCCCTATTATACCTGGGGGAACAGAGGAGAAAATCAGATGCGGGTATGGATGAACGAAAGATAAACAGAAACAGGCAGTTACGCCGAGACGTAACTGCCTGAGCTTTTTGATTAAATCAGAAGGGCAACAGAAGTTTAAGTAAGAACTTAATTGAAAGCTTTGTGAAAACCTGTTCAAGTCTTTCTGTGAGCTCCTGAAACCATTCATACTGCATTAACTGTTCCATCCTTTAAATCCTCCATAAAAATGTTTTCTTCACTCAGAACGGTAAGATAATCTTCAATCCGAGTTTTAACATAAGCTTAGCGAAAACGCCCATAAGATTTGCCATTAAACCTGCCATCCACATAAGTATCAAACTCCTTTTGAATTATATTCAGAGACCTGCCCTGTATTTTTATTATAATTATATTAATTAACCATCTTTTAACATTTGTATTGATAAATGATGAATTTTAGACAAAATAATAAGGATGTGCTTTATAACACATCCTTTATTTTCTTTTAACCGCCGAGATATGCCTTCTTGATATCTTCGCTTTCCATAAGCTCCTTGCCTGTTCCCGAAAATGCAATCTCGCCGTTTTCAAGAACGTATGCTCTGTCTGAAATAGCAAGTGACTTACCTGCATTCTGTTCAACAAGAAGGATAGTTGTTCCGCTTTTATGGAATTCCTTGATGATATCGAAAACCTGATCAACAAGGAGGGGCGAAAGACCCATTGACGGCTCATCAAGCATAAGGAGCTTGGGACGGCTCATCATTGCTCTGCCCATTGCAAGCATCTGCTGCTCACCGCCTGAAAGAGTACCTGCAATCTGATTTCTTCTTTCGCTGAGTCTGGGGAACTTTTCATAGATGCTTTCAATATCGTCCTTGATTTCCTTCTTATCCTTACGGGAGAAAGCACCCATAAGAAGATTCTCGTAAACGGTAAGCTCCTGGAAAACACGTCTTCCTTCGGGAACCTGAGCCATACCTAAGCCAATGAGCTTGTGGCAGGGAGTCTTTGTTATATCCTTGCCTTCATAGGTAACGGTACCGTGCTTAATGGGGATAAGTCCCATAACGCTCTGCATTGTGGTGGTTTTACCTGCACCGTTAGCACCGATGAGAGTTACGATTTCACCCTCGTTAACCTCAAAGCTGATACCCTTTATGGCACGGATAACACCGTAGCAGACCTCTAAATCTTTTACTTCTAACATTGCCATAATAATTAACCTCCGATATAAGCCTTAATAACTTCGGGGTCATTAAGAGCTTCGTTAGTTTCGCCCTGAGCAAGAACGGTACCGAAATTAAGAACCGTAACCTCATCGCAGAGACCTGAAACGAACTTCATATCGTGCTCAATAAGAAGTATTGTCATATCATAATCGTCACGGATTTTTCTGACGATATTCATAAGGTCTTCTGTTTCATGGGGGTTCATACCTGCTGCGGGTTCATCAAGAAGCAGGAGCTTGGGATTTGTTGCAAGTGCTCTTGCGATTTCAAGCTTTCTCTGCTTACCGTAAGGAAGGTTACAGGCAAGGTTATTTCTTTCATCCTCAAGGTCAACAATTCTGAGGATTTCCTTTGCTCTTTCACGCATTGCTTCCTCTGTCTTATAATGGGTGGGAAGTCTTAATATGCTGGATACGGGACTGCACTTGAATTCGGGCTGATTGTGAAGTCCGACAAGAACGTTTCTGATAACGCTCATATTATTGAAAAGTCTGATATTCTGGAAGGTACGGGCAATACCCTTTCTGTTTATCTGCTCCTGAGTTTTGCCGTTAAGCTCTTCACCGTTAAGATAGAACTTACCTGTTGTGGGCTGATAAACACCTGTGAGCAGGTTGAATATTGTGGTCTTACCTGCACCGTTGGGACCAACGAGACCGTAAAGCTGCTTTTTCTTTACCTCAAGATTAACATCCTGAACTGCCTTGAGTCCGCCGAAGGAGATACCGAGATTTTCAGTTCTTAAAACAACGTCTGACATCCTTACTTACCTCCCTTTTCCGGCTTATCGGGTACGTATTCGTTACCCGGCTGAATATCTGTTGAAAGCACTTCGTCCATACGGATCTTTGTGGGGATCTTATCCCAGTGTGCGGGATCGTTGAGAATATCCTCGGGTCTGCGCTTCTTTGCAGTAAGCTTCGCAAGAAGAGCCTTGAAGGATACTGCTTCCTTGAATGCTGCCAGCTTAGGAGCGTTGTTGAAGATAACAAGTCCGATAAGAATGAGAGCATAGATAAGGAACTTGAGAGCTGCAAGCTCGCCCGGAAGATACTTCTGAAGCATTGTATTTATGATGGTTATGAGTGTTGCCGCAATGATTGAGCCGTTTATTGAGCCCATACCGCCGAGAACAACCATAACAAGAATTTCGATTGAATAGTTATATGAGAAGAAGGTATACATAACGGGTGTTGTATAGTGACCGTAGAATACACCTGCAACGCCTGCGAAAAATGCGGCAAACACGAAAACAAAGAGCTTATAGAAGGTTACGTTGATACCCATAGCCTTTGCAGCAATTTCATTGTCTCTGATAGCTGTGATTGCACGTCCGTGCTTACTTCTTACAAGGCTCTGCACAAGGAAGAGAACGATAATAACCGTTATGAACACCACTATGAACAAAGGTGCATCCTTCTTTGTGAACTTAACTGCGCCTGTTGTCATACCCATAGCCTTACCGAACCAGGGAAGATTTTTCAGAACCGTTCTTACGATTTCACCGAAGGCAAGAGTAACAATAGCAAGATAGTCACCCTTGAGTCTGAGTGCGGGAAGTCCTACAAGGAAGCCGAAAAATGCTGCAAGAATACCGCCGCAAAGCATACTGATAATAAGACAGATAACCTTACTGTCAATAACGGTATTGAGCTGAATTGAAATAAACGTTCCGATATATGCGCCGATACACATAAAGCCTGCATGACCTAAGCTCAGCTCACCAAGGAAGCCTACAACAAGGTTAAGGGAAACTGCAAGAATAATGCTGTAACCTATCTGCACAAGAAGGTTTGCATATGAGGTCTTGAGTCCGCCGGTTGAGTTAAGAATTGCAAAAATAACTGTTGCTGCTGCCACAAAAATGTAATTTATGCAATTTTTAAGCTTGAAATCATCTGATTTTAACATCTTTTTTATCATAAATTACACCTTCTCTCTTCTCTTCTTACCAAGAATACCGATAGGTCTTACAAGAAGAATAACAATAAGTAAGCTGAATTCAACTGCTGTTGTATAGGGTGAAAGAACGGGAATACTCAGACAGATTTTCTCAATAACGCCAAGAAGCACGCCGCCTATCATAGCACCGGGAATTGAGCCGATACCGCCGATAACTGCAGCTGTGAATGCCTTGATACCGGGCATTGAGCCGAGAGTGGGCTCAACTGAAGGAATCTGCATAAGATAGAATACGCTGGCGCAGGCTGCAAGAGCTGAACCGATTGCGAATGTTATTGTGATAATCTTATCAACGTTTATACCCATAAGCATAGCTGCACCCTTATCCTCAGAGACCGCAACCATAGCTCTGCCTGTTCTTGTCTTTTTAACAAAGACAGTCAGACCTGCCATAATAACGGCACCGATAAGAAGTGTGATAATTGAAGAAACGCTGATTGATGCGCCCAGAAGAGATACTGTACCTAAGGAAGGAATTGTTACAACCTTGGGGTCAGCACCGAACACAAGCTGGGAGATACTCTGGAGAAGATAGCTGACACCGATAGCCGTAATAAGAACAGCAAGGGGTGATGCACCTCTCAGAGGCTTATATGCAACCTTTTCAACAACCATACCCATAACTGTGCAGAATATAACCGCAACAACTATGCCTAATGCCATATGTCCGCTTGAAATAAGTGCAACATAAAATGCATATGCACCAACCATAATAATATCGCCGTGTGCGAAGTTAAGCATCTTGGCGATACCGTAAACCATTGTGTAGCCAAGTGCGATAAGAGCATAGATGGCACCAAGACTGAGTCCGTCAAACAAAATACTCATAAAACTTCTCCTTTTCCGGAGTTCTTTCTCAGAAAGACCGTAATAACAAAATTAAAGAAAGCGTTACCGCTTTCACACAAGCCCGCCCGAAAGGGAGCTTATATAAAAATGCCCACCGTATAACCGGTGTTTATCTCTTTTGCTTTATAGGAAACCCCTTTCCTACAAAGCAAAAGAGGGCGGTTACCAAATCGCCGAACACTTTATAGGTGGGTATATGCCCGAGGGTCTCCCCTCAGGCATATACTGACAAAATTACTGATTTAATCAGTTGATTTCAACAATGATGGGTTCCTTGTTGCAAGCACCTGAAGCAATCCACTTCATGTTACCTGTAACACCGCCGTATGCGAATGTGTCAGCTGTGAATACAGAAACAAGTGCCTTACCGAGCTCAGCGGGATCAACCTTAACGTTTTCAACGCCGAGAGCCTTCATAGCTTCGAAGATAGCATAAACTGCATCGTAACCGTCAGCTGCGAACTGGTCGGGCTTTGCATTGTACTTTGCTTCGTATGCCTTAACGAAAGCTGAAACCTTTTCATCCTCGCTGTTTACGTCGAAGGGAGTGATGTAGCTGATCTTGTTTGTAACTGTGCTGTCGATCTGAGCAGCAACACCGTCAAGACCGTCACAACCGAAGAGGAATGCATCGCAGCCCTTAGCTACGCATGTCTTAGCAATAAGACCTGCTTCTGTGTAGTAGATGGGAAGGAAGATAACGTCGCAATCCTTGAGAGCTTCGATCTGAGTTGAGAAATCTCTGTTGTTTTCAGCGTCGAATGACTGTTCAAGATAAGTAACGCCAAGCTCCTTCATCTTTGCCTTGAATGCATCATAGATACCTGTTGAATAGGGATCTGATGAGTCATAGATAGCACCGATGTTCTTATATTCCTTAGCGAGCTTTTCAGCTGAAAGGATACCGTTATCGGGATCGCCGAAGCAAACTCTGAATGAGTAGTTGCTTGCATTGATTACGGGGTCAGCTGATGCTGAGGGTGTGAGTGCGAATACTTCGTCTTCTGCAGCTCTTGTTGCGAAGGATTCAGCTGAGCCTGATGTAACAGAGCCGAGAGAAACCTGCATACCTGCTTCATAGAGAGCGTCATAGCCTGTTGAAGCGTCAGCAGCTGTTGCCTTGTCATCCTTCATATCGAACTTGAACTTGATACCGTTGAGACCGCCTGCTGCGTTGATTTCGTCAATTGCAAGCTGAGCACCCTGCTGAACAGAGATACCGTATGAAGCAGCGTCACCTGTAAGGGGACCTGTTGCACCGATAACAAACTCTGTGTTGTTTGCTGTATATTCGCCGACCTTTGTAAGATCGTATGCAGCATTTGCGTTGTTTTCTGTTGTTCCGTTTGTTGTAGTTGTTGTGTCATCGCCTGTACCGCCGCAAGCTGCCAAGCAACCGAGGCAAAGAACAGCAACCAGAATAAGAGCTAATACTTTTTTCATGATTGAATCAAACCTTTCCTTATAAAATATTGTTTAGCTCCATATCGAAGGAACCACCGTCCCTTCAAGTATGTTGCAAGAATTATAGCATTACAATATCTAATTGTCAATAAAAAAAGCAGAATTTTATCAATTTAACGTGATAAATTTTTTGAAATTTTATAATATTGGAAAAATAAGCGACATCTTTAGCAAAAAATGCGAAAGATGTCGCTGAAAAATTAAAAATTATTACCGTCAATCTGCCTGAACGTTTCTGAATTCTGACTGCTCAAAGCCGAGGGAAGCAGCTATAAGGCGGGGTACCATATAGTTATTTACAGCTTCGCCGTTATCGATGAAGTTTGATGAGCCGTAAACAAGAAGGGGTACATCAGTTGCCGAATGGTTGCCTCTTGTATACTTATACTCTCCGTTTCTGTAAACGATTTTGCCCGTTTCGTGGTCAGCAGTTACAACAACGAGGGTATTTCCGTCCTTCTTTGCAAAATCAAGAGCCTTTTCAATAGCTCTGTCAAATTCCTGAACGGCAATCATCATATTCTTTTCGTCGTTTGAGTGTGAGTGCTTGTCAATGTGAGCTCCCTCGACCATAAGGAAGAAGCCTTCATCGTTATCAAGGATTTCGATTGCCTTTTCCGTCATTTCGGAAAGAGTGGGATCATCTGTTCCCGTTTCGGTCCTCCAGAGCGAGCTGTTAAATGCTGCGAAGCTCTTTGAGCCGTTTCTGAGAGCATCCATTTCAGCCTCTGAATCGATAACTGTAAATCCGTTTGCTTCAGCAGTTGCCGCATTGAAATCCTCATCAGTGTTACCCCAGATGATATCAATGTCGGAAGCCATCTGCTGAGCGATGATCTTATCGTTATTACCTCTGTCATTTGTATGGGCTGAAAATGCTGAAGGAGTTGCGCCTGTTGTAAGGTCTGTTGTAATAACGCCGGTTCTCATTCCGTGGCTTTCACAGATTTCCGTGATGTTCGTGGGTGTGGAATAGGTCTGAAGAGGGTCGGCAAAATATACGCCCACATAGTTGTTGCCTGTGCGGATACCTGATGAAAGAGCAGTACCGCCTGCAGCGCTGTCTGTGATGGGGCTGTTTGCTGACTTGGTCTTTGAATAACCTCTCAGGGGCATATCGTCCATTACAAGGTCAATACCCAGCTCATCCTTTGTCCATTCAAGGTGGTTTTCACCCATACCGTCACCGATGAGAAGGATAACATTTTCGACCTGATCTCTGCCGTCAGTATCATAGGGAAGAAGCTGTGTACACGAAAGTATACCGCTGATAAGCATTGAAACTGCGGCTAAAATTGAAGTAAGCTTAAACATATAATTTCTCCTTTACATTTTTATAATTAAATTCTAATACCTGCATCGGATTTTGTCAACACAAATTCTGTGAACAGTCGGAAAAATTTGGAAGTGGTCGGAAATACGGTATTGATTTCACAGAAAAATTAAACTATACTATTGTATATAATAAAAAGGAGAACGGATATGAAAATATATAAATACAGACTGTCCGATTTTTCCGATGAGGCTTACAGCTATTGGTACGGGCTTCTGCACACGGAAAAGAAGCTACGTGTTGACGGATACAGAAGCGCAGATGACAAGCGCCGCAGTGTATGCGCCCATATGCTTGCCGTAAGGGGTATCAGTGAGCACACCGGACTCAGCTTTGATGAAGTCAGGCTGGCCGAGGACGAAAACGGTAAGCCCTTCTGCAAAAACGCCAACGCTTTTTTCAGCATCAGTCATGCGGATGATATGGTGGTCTGTGCCGTCAGCAATGAGCCTGTCGGTATTGACGTTGAAAAGCCGAGAAGCATAAAGCTGTCTGTCACACGGAGGGTCTGCACCCCGATGGAGCTTGAATACGTTTTCGGCTACTCCCCTGCTGAAGATGATTTCAAAAAAGCTGCCGATGAAGCTCAAAGCAGAAGATTTTTTGAAATATGGGTAAAAAAAGAAGCCTTCGGCAAAAGGGAAGGCACGGGCATTGCTTATAATATGAAGGAAACCGAGCTTATGCATATCCCCTGCTTTTATGAGGACGGATATGTTTTTGCGGTCTGCTGACAAGGCCGCCCACAGTCGTGGGCGGCGTGCGGCGAAGCCGCACGGGTCAGCGAAGCTGACAAAAGGCGGCGTGTCCCACGCCGCCTTTTCACATCACACCGAAAAGCTCCCGCACATTTTACAATGTGCGGGAGCATATTATTAGTCTTCATCTTTGTATTCTTCGATAATTGCAATAACATCTGCAACTGTTTCGATGCCTACAACTGCACGGTCGGGAATTTCAAGCTCAAATTCCTCCTCGATTGCAACTGCAAGATTTACAAGTGAAAGTGAATCAAGTGCAAGGTCACGTCTGATGTTTGTTTCCTCTGTAATTTCTTCAGGAGAAATATTAGCATAATCACAAATGATTTCTCTTAATTTTTCCAACATATTGTATTACCTCTTTTTTATGATTTTATACTGTTACTGCGTTCTTTTCATTATATGCAGCTACGACGTCTGCCCTTCTGACCTTTCTTGTTGAGGTCTTGGGGAATTCTTCGTAAACCACCATAACGTCCTGAATCTTCTTATATGACGACATCAGTCTGTTGACCTTTGTAACATCATCGTTAACCATCTTTTCAATTTCTGCCCTTGTCTTTCCGGGTAAATCGGTTTCATCAACGTAAATTGCAACCGCAATAATTTTTACATCCTTATCACGTACATTCTTGACTGCTTCAAAAGCAACAACCTCACGGATATACTTGATACCCTCCATTACGTTGCTCTCAATATCCTCGGGGAAGACATTCTTACCGTTATCAAGAATAATGAGGTTTTTCTTTCTGCCCACAATAAACAGTTCATTCTTTTCGTTAGTACGTCCGTAATCACCGGTCTTGAACCAACCGTCTTCAAAGGATGCTGCAGTAGCTTCCTCATCCTTGTAGTAGCCCTTGGTTACATTGTCACCCTTGAGCCATACCTCGCCGATACCGTCTGCATCAGGATCGTGGATAATAAACTTAGCCTTCGGGAACACAATACCTGATGATTCGGGGTTTGTACCTGCCTGCAGGTTCAGAGTAACCGTGGGTGATGATTCCGTAAGACCGTAGCCCTGATAAACCGTAAATCCAAGCTCATAAAGACCTGTAACATGTTCAAGTCTTGCCGGTGCACCGCCGCTTACAAGCGTGGGGAAATTGTCACCGAACTTCTTTCTGACAGTACCGAAAAGCTCGTGTCTTTTATCAATACCGTGCTTGAGAAGGAAGTTACTGAACTTAATAAGCTTTCTGAGAATACCTGCTTTTCCCGATTCCTCTGCAGCCTTCCAGATACCCGTATAAATGCCCTCAAGAATAAGAGGTACTGATGCGAATGCATCCGGCTTGAAGCGCTGAATGTTGGGAAGAATATTACGAAGGCTGTCGTTGATATAGAGAACAGCGTTCATATAAAGAGAGGTGAGAATATTACAGCTGAGCTCATATGCGTGGTTCATGGGAAGAACCGAGAATGATGAATTCTCCTGAGCAATGGTTGCTATTATACCTTCAACATTTGATGCAAAATTATAGTGAGAAAGCATAACGCCCTTGTTTGCACCTGTTGTACCTGAGGTGAAAAGAATAGCTGCCATCTGATCTCTGTCTGTAATCTTGTTTTCAACGTAGCTTCTGTCACCGTCAGCAATAAGCTTCTTACCTGTTTCGATAATATCCTTGAGCATATAGAAGCCTTCGGCATCTCTTTCCTTGCCGTTCATCATAAAGCAATGCTTTACTCTGTCGTCCTTTTCCATATGCATCTTTGCTGCCTTATAGTAGGTCTTGCTGCAGATAATTGCCTCGCAGTCAGCCTTTGAGATAAGCTGGCTGAGCTCGAAGTCTGTAAGCTCCTTATCAAGAGGAACTGCAACACCCACACCGCCTACTACTGCAAGGAAGGAAATTATCCAATTATATGAGCCTTCGCCCACAATGGCAATATGCTTGCCGTTGAGTCCCATATGGTTAAGAGCAGTGCCAAGAGCATAGATATCGTTTACAAGACGTCTTGCTGAATACTCAAGTGTATTTTCCTTGTTCTTTTCATCAATTTCAACAACCGAGATTCTGTCGCCGTAAACCTTGAGAACTCTGTCCACAAGCTCCTTGAGATCTTCGATTTCGCCGGGAGCGATTATCTCTTTTCTCAAAGCCCAAAGCTCATAGTCAACCTTTCTTGCGTTATCAACGTTTCTTGTCTTTACTTTCTGTGCCATTTTCATATATCCTCCGAAAAAATATCAATCTGTAAAATCGTCTAAGTTATCAAGAATTTCGCCGACTGTAATTTCAGGATTATCCATACCCATTCTGAGTGTCTTCATTGCGTTTTCGTGAAGAAGGTCGATGGTTTCGGTCGAAATAAGATTTGTTCTGTGCATATAACGGAATTCTGTGCCGCCGTTCTTCGGGTCGGGAATTGCAAAGATATAAAGAGGCATAACAAATCTGCCTGTTTCATATGCAGTGTAGTCCACGTCAAAGCTTGATTCGTTAAGTGCATAGCCGATAGGAAGCCACGAGAACATAAGGCAAGAGGGACCCTGTGAGGTTGAGTAACCGAAGATCTGCTGCTGCATACCCCTTGCTTCAAGATAGGGATAATCCATATGACGAAGAAGTGAGGTTCTGCAGCTTGAAACCTTAGCAACCGCTTCATTGAAGGTATCGGTCTCTTCAGTAATAACTCTTATCTGGATAGGCTGTGTAATGCAGCCGCCCATAAACTTGTCCTGCTTCTTTGCACGACGTCCGCACATAAGCATATTAAGAACATCCGGTGTTCTGTAATTAACCTTTGATGCGTGAGCCCTCAATGCATAGAGAAGAACACATTCCGGAGTGATAAGATGCTCCTTACAGTAATCATAAACAGCATTTGTCTCTGCTTCAGACATATACTTTGTGGTAACAACAATCTTATCGTGAATGGGATCGAATGCCTTGGGAACTCTGATTGAGGGATCCTTTCTTCTGGCTTTTTCAAGAAGATCGGGACCGTGTACACCGGCGTAGAAGGGTTCGCCGTTTTCTGTCCAATAGTTTTTGTAAAACTCAGCATCCTTATTGTGACGCTTTTCGTTTCCGAGATATTCGAACTCCCTCTTGATGTGGTCCTCGTATTTATACAAAGGCTCGGGCAGCTCTGTTCCGTTGAGCAACGCTCTGTAAACAGCAAGGAGATCCATATAGAATACCGCTGCACCGAGTGCATCTGTTACGATATGGCTGACGTTAAAGTAAATACCGTACTTTTCACCGGTCTTATAAAATATGAGTCTGTATGTCTCATCCTTGAAAATTCTGATGGGAGTTTTTGCATCCTTGAGGAAAAATCTGTCCTGCTCTTCTTTTGATTTAAACTCCTTAACAGGAATTTCGTCAACGGTATACGGGTCAATAAAATACTGCTTTATCTTACCGTCAACCTTTGTAAAACGCAGACGGAGAGCATCATTTCTTTCAATTTCAATATTGAAAGCCTTTTTCAGCAGATCAAAATCAATTTTTGCATTAATTCCGATTGATGCCGGAATCTGTGTTACTTCCTTATGGAGACTGTATTTCAGCATTATGTACATAGTCTGCTGAGACGGTATGAGGTCATAAAGCGGTTTATCTGTTACGGGAGCTTTCTTTGCCATGGCTCTTACCTCCTTCATATTAAGCCGTTTTTTCGCATCGCAGAACGAGTCTGTGATGCTTTCCGAGATTTCTGTTCTGTTATACCGTATAATGATACCATTATAATGCAATTATGTCAAATAACTTCAGTTAAATTTTTTCTTTTGTCACAAGGTTGCAATATTCTTGTGCAAAAACCTGAAAAATCACTTCAGTGTGACTATCGTTACTCCGTTCTCACCCTCTCCGAAGGTGCCGAGGCGGAACGACTTCACTGCAGAATGCTTTCTGAGATAATCGTGTATGCCCTTGCGAAGCACACCTGTGCCCTTACCGTGAATAACGGAAACCTCACCTATTCCCAGCCTGAGTGCGTGGTCAAGGAAACGGTCTACCTCAAGTATGCCCTCCTCCACGTTCATACCTCTCAGGTCGCACTCGGTCTTTGCCGGTGTGTCAAATCGGCTTTCCGATGTGCGTGGGGTAACGTTTCTTGCCTTATTCTGCTTCTTGGGTTTCTTATCACCGAGCAGACGCAGGGCATCAACGCTGACCTTTGATTTGAACAGACCGCTTTGCACCGTCAGCATTCCCTTTTTATCGGGGAGTGTGACAACCTCAGCCTCACTGCCCAGCTCCGTAAGAAGCACTCTGTCGCCAACACGAAGCTCCCTCGGAAGCACATATTCCTCGCCGTCATCAAACCTTTCAATAACGGGATTGGTGATTTCATCAAGCTCGCCGAGGCTCTTTTTAATCTGCTGTCTCGCTCTTCTGGCAAGGTCGTTTGCATCAGCCGATTTTGACTTCTCCTTTTTGAACTGCTCAAGCTCAAACAGAAGTGCGTGGGAAGCTCTCTTTGCCTGCTCAACAATTCTGAGTGCCTCTCCCCTTGCCTTTTCAATTTCCTTTTCACGAAGCTCGTCTATGCTTTCCTTATATTCCTTGGCCTTGTCTCTGTCCTCCTGAGCCTGCTGCTTGAGAGCCTCTGCTTCATCACGTCTGACCTCAAACTCCTGACGGCTTCTTTCAAGGTTTTCAACAACGTCCTCAAACCTTGCATTTTCCGTGGAAACAAGCTCCCTTGCTCTTTCTATAACCCTCTCATCAATACCCAGCTTTGAGGAAATTGCAAAGGCATTCGATCTTCCCGGCACGCCGATAAGAAGTCTGTAAGTAGGTCTGAGGGTTTTTACGTCAAATTCGCAGCAGCCGTTTTCAATTCTCGGTGTCTGCAGGGCATACGCTTTAAGCTCTGCATAGTGAGTTGTGGCAGCAATCTTTGCACCCTGAATATTCAGCCTTTCAAGAATAGCCATTGCAAGTGCCGCACCCTCAACCGGGTCTGTACCTGCACCGAGCTCGTCAATGAGAACAAGGCTTCTTTCGTCTGCAACAGACATAATATCGATTATGTTCGTCATATGAGCCGAAAAGGTTGAAAGTGACTGCTCAATGCTCTGCTCATCGCCGATATCAGCAAGAACGTTTGTGAAAACAGAAATAACGCTTCTGTCACCGACGGGTATCATAAGTCCGCACATTGTCATAAGCGTGAGCAGACCGAGAGTCTTGATTGATACTGTCTTACCGCCCGTATTGGGGCCCGTTATTACAAGGGTATCAAAATCCTGACCGAGACTCACATCTATTGCCACAACCTTATCCTTATTGATAAGAGGATGTCTTGCTCTGCGCAGATTGATAATTCCGCTGTCGTTAAGCTCGGGAACTGCCGCCTTCATTTCGTATGCAAGCTTTGCCTTGGCAAACACTAGGTTAAGATAAACAGCATTTTCATAGCTTGCCTTTATGCTCTGGGCAAAGCTTCCCGCCATAACGGAAAGCTCGGCAAGAATTCTGTCGATTTCGTCCTTTTCCTTGCCCTGAAGCACCTTGATTTCATTATTTGCTTCCACAACAGCCGTAGGCTCAACGAAAACCGTTGCACCGCTTGAGGAGGTATCGTGAACAAGGCCTGAGATATCCCCTCTGTGCTCAATTTTAACGGGAATAACATATCTGCCGTTACGCATTGTGACAATAGGCTCTCGCAGATACTTTGAAACGGTACCCGAATGAGTCATCTTATCCAGCTTCTCTCTTACTCTTGCGGAAGCTGCTCTTATTTTGCGGCGTATATCGTAAAGCTCGGGAGAAGCGGAATCAGACATTTCCTCCTCGCTTATGATAGAAGATGTAATTCTCTCTTCAAGGAATTTATTGGGCATCAGGCTTTCGAAAAGACCGTCAATGCCCGTTTTGACTGCGCTGTTGCCGTGCCAATTTGAAAGCGAACGGATAACCCTGAGATTTTCTGCAATTCTCAAAAGCTCAGCCATATTAAGCACACCCCCTGCATCAGCTCTGCTGAGGGCATTGTTAACGTTTGTAAGAGAGCCGAAATTGGGCGCACCGAAGCGAGCCATAAGCATATGGGCATCCTTTGTCTGGTCAAGCAGGGTCTGAACAGAATTGAGACTCGTTGCAGGCACAAGTGATAAGGCTGCCTCTCTTGCATCATCACAGGTAGTATGTGCGGCAAGCATTTCAAGCACCTTGTGCAGCTCAAGGGAAATATGATGCTTATCCATTTTTCTCTCTCCTTTCATTCAACCATTTTATAAAAATCAAGTGTTTTGTATTTTCTCATCGTCACGTGAAGAAGATACCTTTCAACGATCTCCTCAAAATCCTTCAGAGCCTGCCCCTTCAGGTTAAAGGAAAACAGCTTCTCACTTTCAGCAAAAGCAACGTGGCGCATAGCTGTTACAACGCTTATTGAAAGCGGGATGAAATATTTGTTGTTATTACAGTTTTCGCAGTAAATATCACCCTTAGCCATATCAAAGAACATAGTGTCCGTTTCAAAAGCACCGCAGCTGTTACAGGCTATCAGTGAGGGCATATAGCCTGCCATACTGAGTATTCTCAGCTCAAAAACGGGCTTGAGCAGGCTTCTTTCTTTTTTTCCGTTCATTAACAGATAGTTTGCGTTAAGAATAAGTCTGAGATAATCCTCGCTTTGCTCCTCACGGGGCGACAGCTCATAAATCAGCTCACAGAAATACTGAGCCAAAGCGAGAATCTGTATATCGTTTCTCAGGGCAAAGAAGGTTTCCTTTGGTCTTGCTTCTTCAACGGAGAAAATATTATTGCCCGAATAGATATCGAAATCGCAATAACAGAACTGCTGAGTTCCTGCGTTTTTCCGACTCTTCGGGCTTTTGGCACCACGGGCAAAGGCCCTGATTACACCGTTGTCCCGTGTAAGCAGGGTCACAAGCTTATCGTTTTCAGAAATCGTCTGTTCACGGATAACTATCCCCGTTGTTTTTATGTGCATTTTCTATATCCTCTTTAGCGGGATTTTCATCGGCAGTCTCTCTTGCGGAAAAAAATTTATGATAATCTTCAATCCGTCCGCTTTTCACGAAACGCTGCCAATATAAATCAAGCTTATCCATAATAAATCACCTCAAAGACTATTTAATTATATTCTTTGAGGTAAGATATAAACTTATTATTGGTATAAATTTCTTTGCAGGGACTGTCCTTTTTATCAGTCAAGCCCGAAATTGTGTATCAGACCCTCTCTGTTGCGCCAGCCTTCCTTCACCTTTACCCAGCACTGAAGGTTTATGTGACAGTCAAAGGATTTTTCCATATCGGCTCTTGCGTAAGTGGATATCTTTTTGAGCATAGCACCCTTCTTACCGATAATGATACCCTTGTGACTGTCTCTTTCACAATAGATTATTGCTTCCACGTCGAGAATATCGCTGTCATCTCTTTCACGCATTTTTTCAATGCTGACAGCTACGCCGTGGGGGATTTCCTTATCAAGCAGGCGAAGCATCTTCTCTCTGATTATCTCGCCTGCAAGCACTCTCTCAGGCTGGTCTGTAAGCGTATCGTCGGGGAAGAAGTGAGGTGACGGGAAGGCAAGCTTCTCAAGCTCATCCATAAGCGCCGGCACACCGTCGTTCTTCACAGCCGAAACAGGTACAACAGCCTCATATTCGTAATACTGCGTCATTTCAAGAATTCTGCTCATAAGCTCACTCTTGTACCTGAGAGTATCTATCTTGTTTATTGCAAGGATTACGGGCATCTTTTCCTTTTTGAATTTTTCTATAAGCTCAAGCTCAGCAGGACGAAGCTCACCTGTGGGCTCAACCACAAAAAGGCACACGTCCACACCTGAAAGACTGTCACCGACGGCCTTTATCATCTTTTCACCCAGCTTTGTTCTGGGTCTGTGGTAGCCGGGAGTATCGGTAAAGACAAGCTGAGTTTCGTCTCTTGTCAGAACGCCCATAATCTTTGTTCTGGTGGTCTGCGGCTTGTCCGAGACAATTGCCACCTTCTGTCCCAGCATTACATTAAGCAAAGACGATTTGCCTACGTTGGGACAGCCAACTATTGCTATAAATGCGGTTTTTGTTTCTTTCATATGCTTATCACCATCCCCTGTCTCCGAATATCCAATCAAAGATGGACGGAATACCAAAGGGGTTTTCGTTATTGTTATTATTCTCTGACGTTGTGCCGCCCGACTGACCTGTGGTGCTTTCCTGACTGCTCGGCAGAGTTTCCCAGACGGGTGCGCCCCAGACCTCAAGCTCAACCTCGCTTCCCTTGGGATAGGTATTTCCCGGTGTAAGTGAGACGGAAACGATCTTGCCTTCCTTGCGGAAGCCGTTATTATTCAGGGTCTTTATGCTGACACTGAAGCCGATTTCAGTAAGCTTCTGCTTTGCCTCGTCCCCTGTCATTGAGGTAACGTCAATCATAGTTATCATCTGTATACCCTTGCTGATATACACCGTGATTAATGAGCCCTTTTCAGCTGTTTCTCCCGGCTCTATGCTCTGAGAGAAAACATATCCCGAGGAAACCGTGTCACAGTAATCGTATTCAAAGGCAACGGTGAATTTTCTGAGAAATGCCGATTCGTTTTCAATAACCTCTTTTGTAAGTCCCGTAAAATCGGGAACCTCATAAAAGCTCGCCTCGTCGTTTTTGTCCTCATTGAGAGGAAGAAACGCAAAGGAGGACAGGCAGTTATCGAGAACGGGAGCACTGACATATTTATAAAGAACAGTTCCGTAAAGAAGCATTGTCAATACGATGCAGATTATCACAACGGAAGCTGCCGCCACGACGCCAAGAAAAATCGGGTTATCTGCAAAACCCAGCTTTTCACCGATTTTATCCTTGACCTTCTTTAAAAAGGCAACGGGAGCCGAGGTGACTATCTTGTCTTTTCTCAGAGCCTTCTTTTCCTGCTTTTCCTTTTCTGCTTCCTGAAGCTGAAGAAGTCTCTTGGCTTCCTCCGCCTCAGCTCTTTTTCTGATTTCTTCCTTTTCCTTTTCTGCTTCCTCAATTTGCCTGAGCCTGTCTTTTTCGGAAATCACAACGCCCTTGGGCTGACTTGTCTTTGTTCCGGGCTTTGCCTGCTTAGGCTTGGTATAAATCTTGACCTGCTCTTCCTCCTGAGGCTGAGCAGTACGCCTTGAATCAGTCCTTACACGCACCGCACCGTCAAATTCTCTGACAGGAGCCGTTGACCGTGTTACATTTGAAACGGGAGCATCAAAGGGAACGATAACGTTTCTGATTTCGGCAATGGATTTTATTCTGTCCTGAGGCATAACCGCAAGACAGTTCTTTATAAGTGCCGTAACACTTTCAGGTATGCGCTTTCTTTCGTCCTCGGTGAAGATTATTTCATCATCGTTAAGTCTTTCGGGAGCCCTTTTCACGGTTCTGCCCGTAAGCAGCTCATAAATCAGAGCACCGACGCTGTAAATATCGGTCCAGGAGCCCTGCTGCCAGCTGAAGCCGTATTGCTCAATAGCGGCATAGCCGTCACAGACCGAGCACATCAATTCATTTTTTGTTGTTCTGACCTGAGGAATTTCAAAGCCTGTAAGCTTCAGCATTCCGTCCGAGGTAAGAATCAGCGTATCGGGAGAAATGCCTCTATGAACAACGCTTGCCGTGTGGAGAGACTCAATGGTGGAAAGCATGGGAACAATAAGCTCCTTGACACGCTTGAGGGTCATCGGCTTGCTCTCAAGATCCATATTATTGAGAATTTTACGGAAGGTCGTGCTGTCATTATGGTCGGTCACCGCATAACAGGTATTGTTTGCGTTGAAAACGTAATTTACGTTGAACAAGGCAGGTAGACCCCTGAAGCGCATAAGGTTTTTCCAAAGCTGAGCGTAGCTGCGCTTATATTCCTCATAGGTATCCTCATAGCCCTCGGCGGCAATTAGTGTTATTGTATCATCAGCACGCAGGGCAATCTTATCGGGAAGGAACTCACGCACTTCAATTATGCTGTTTTCCTGCTTATCATATCCGATATATACTGCGCTGTCGATATTCTTTTTTATCATTTTACCGCAGATATATCTTTCCTCGAGAACAGTGCCCATTGCAATACCGGGCTCAGTCTGAGCTATTTCTGCGCCGAAGCCGCAGTGGGAACAGCTGTCCTCACCGTCATTGAGCTCTCTCATACACTGCATACAGTATCTTTTTTCTTCGCCCACGGGTACTGTCTCCTTTCACTACATAATTAATCATTATAATTTTATTAAAATTTCCCCTTATTGTCAATAGCTTAACGCCTCTTTTCCCAATAAAAAAGCTCCGTTCTTCCGCAAAGAAAAACGAAGCCTGTCATATTATAAAGAATACGGATGCAAAGCACTTTAATGTCGCTGTGTGCGCCCTGCATCCGTATCAGATGCACATTAAATCAAGCAACATAGCCCCTGCTGCAGGGATTGTTTTCCCTGACGGCTCTTTTGGGTGCCTGAGAATCTCTGCTGACTACTCTGATGTTTTTGCTTCTTCTGTTTTCTGCAACCTGTGAGCGTACATCCTCAATAATCTTATCTTCTATTTTAATAAGCATATCCTCATGCATTACTCCCCAGATGATAAGGGGACCGACTGTTAATGTGAAAATTAAAAATAATACGAACGGCATAATGCTTTTCCTCCTCTGTTTTTGTTAGAACGTTTGTTCTTTACAATTCATATTATAGCACAGATTTTTCGTTTGTCAATACAAATGTTCGATAAATTTTGATTTTTTTCGAAAATTTGTTCGAAAGTCACAAAGGCTTGTTTTTTGCGGCTTGTTATCTCTGTGGCTATATAATAACAAAAACAGAGTACGTTTAACGGTACTCTGTTCGTGTTTTATGTTATTTTTAAATTGTTTTTTCACCGAGAAGCTTTGCAAGCTCGTCCATAAAGGTGTTGATATCCTTGAACTGTCTGTAAACAGAAGCGAAACGGACATATGCAACCTCGTCGATTTCCTTGAGCTTTTCCATTGTCAGCTCACCGATATGTACCGAAGTAACCTCTCTGTCAAGTGAGTTCTGAAGCTCTGCTTCAATATCGGCAACGGCTCTTTCTATAGTTTCAATGGAAACAGGTCTCTTTTCGCAGGCTCTGAGCATACCGTTAAAGAGCTTTACTCTGTCAAAGGCCTCTCTTGACTTATCCTTCTTAACAACAATAATGGGAACACTCTCAATGATTTCATAGGTTGTAAAGCGCTTGGCGCAGCTTATACACTCTCTTCTTCTTCTGATGCGCTCGCCCTCATCTGTGGGACGTGAGTCAATAACCTTACTTTCAGCATAGCCGCAAAACGGACATTTCATAGTAAAAACACCTCATTACCTTAATGTATGCAAATATTGTAGCACACTTTTCCGAAATATACAACCTGTTGGGGATAAATTTTACAAATTACTTTGTACGAATCAAGTGCTGACAATATACATAAACATTCTGAATTTTTTTAGCCTCAACGCCGTCCTCTGCCTGTATTACCGGCTGAGTTTCAGAGGGCGTTACATAGAGCTTGAAGACAACTGCATGCTGACCCACACGCATATTGCGGACACTCTTATATGTGTAGTTGCGTTTTGTTACACCGATATAATCGAAAATCACCGTTTCAAGATCTGCGTTGCTGAAGCCACGGAGTATATGTTCCTCATTATGAACCTCAAGAAGATGCTTTGTCTCCTCAAAGGTCATATTGTAGCATTTGAACTCACCCTCGTTCAGAACATTCATCATACCGCTGTTATCAAGCAGCAATAACGGTAAACTATCCATAAAATCACTCATATAACGTACCTCCTTAAAAAAATATTGATATACCCATAGCGGATATATCAATATTATACAATATAAACAAATATTTGTCAATATAAACGGGAATTTTGTTTATTTTATTCCTTCTTCATCAAAGAGGAAGGCTGTTTCAAGAGCGAGCTTGACACCTGTTTCAATTGCAGCGAGACTGAGATTTTCCTCTGTATCAAGTCTTGTGTGATAATAGCGTGCGGGAGTGGGATCCATTGCGGTAACGGCTGTTGCTCTGATACCTGCCTGAGACATTGCTGCCGCATCTGTTGAACCGAGCTCGATTGCACCGATGGGGATTTCAAGCTCCATTCTCTGTCCTGACTTCTGAACAAGCTCTGCTGACTTTCTGTCATTCTTGACAACGCCTGTCATATCCTTCTCATAAATCTTGATGAATTCAAGCTCTCTGATTGTATCGAAGGTGACAAAGACAGTTTCAACTCCGTCTGCCTTCAGCTCATCTGCGTGAGCCTTTGCGTAAGCCTTTGAGCCTCTGAGACCGCATTCCTCACCGCCTGCACACATAACAACAACCTCTGTGTTTTCGAAGCGGATATTATTATCCGAAAGGAACTTTGCAACTGCCATTGAAACATAGACGCCCGAAAGGTCATCGTTTGCGCCCATAACGGGTCTCTTATAGTTAGAGAACATAGTTGCAAGGACAAGAATGGGTACTGTGATATAAGCGACAACAACAGCAATCTTGAAGCCTACGGGTGTTTCCGCTGACCAGAGCATAGGTGCGAAGGCATTTGAGTTCATCACCATAAGAACTATGCTTGTTACCAAAATAAGAAGAATGTCAACAACTGCCGTAACGATAACACCGAGAACTGCCGGTCTGCCGCCGTGGTATGTAAATGTCCACTCGAATGCAGAGTCTGTGTGACCTGAGAAGATAATTCTCTTCTTTGTTTCACCGCTTGCCTTGCGGACACCTATAACGTTACCTGATGTTTTCTTGGGAAAGAAGCCGTCAAGAACGGGCTTATAGAAGATGAATTCACCTAAGATAAGGCAGAGAATTACTGCACAGATTGCAACCGAAACTGCTGCAAGACCAAAGGTAAGGGTGATAATGGCAGCAATAAGAAGTATTGCACTTATGGGCACCCAAGCCATAAACGCCTTATCGCTGCACTTGAATTCCTCTCTTACTGCTGTGTCGCAATATTTTCTGAGGTCTTCAAGCATTAATTCCTGAGCAGCCTTTTCGTTTTCGCTGCCCGCAGGACGAGGACCTGTTTTTTTGCAAAGAATTTTTATGCTCTTGTATGCATAATTTGCATACTCACGCACTTTCTGAGGGTATCTTTCGATACTTTCCGAAGCTTTCATATTAAACTCCCCTTTCTTATTTGTCCCTGATATTATACATATAAAAAAATAAAATATCAATAGCAATATTCAAAACACGGATTAAATTTCTTTAACTCCGATTGAAAACAAACGGGCTTTATGATAGAATATGTGCATTATCTCAGAGGTGATTTGAAATGCTTGAAAAAATCAGAGAAAAAAGCATATGGCAGACCGTCAGGGAGACCTCGCTGCCCATAGTTCTTTACGGTATGGGTAACGGTGCAGATATGATTATGGACGTGCTTGAGGAAATCGGCGTTACAGTCAGCGATATCTTTGCCTCCGACGGCTTTGTGAGAGGACACAGCTTCCGTGGACATAAGGTGCTGAGGTATGCCGAGGTCTGTGAAAAATATGAGGATTTCATCATCCTTATGACCTTCGCCGTTCACGATGCTCCCACTCTTGAATATATCAGACGGATGAATACGGAGCACACGGTTCTCTCCCCCACGGTTCCCATTGCGGGCAAGGGGCTGTTTACCCTTGATTTCATCAGGGAAAATGAGGAGCAGTTTGACAGGGCATACGAATTACTTGCTGACGAAAAATCAAAAAGTGACTTCGTCGACATACTCAACTTCAAAATAAGCGGTAAAATCGAATATCTTTTCAGCTGTCAGAGTGAAAAAAGCGAGCTTTATGAGAGTGTATTTCCTTTGACGGAAAATGAAACCATAGTTGATCTCGGCGCATACGACGGTGACACTATAAGGGAATTTCTCGGTGTTACCGAGGGCAGATACAGAAAAATCTACGCCCTTGAGCCTGACGAAAAAAACTTCCGTAAGCTCTGCGCAAAAACGGAAGCTCTTGAGAATATCGAAAGATACAACGTCGGCGCCTGGGATAAGGAGGAAACCCTTTATTTTCAGAAGAAGGCAGGCCGTAATTCACGTCAGGACGAAAGCGGTATCCCCGTCAGCTTCAATTCGGTGGACAACCTTATTTCCGATGATGTCACCTTCATCAAAATGGATATTGAGGGCGCTGAGCTGAGAGCTATCGAGGGTGCAAGAAAGACCGTTGAACGGTGCAGACCAAAGCTCTATATCTGCGCCTATCACCGCAACGAGGATGCTTTTGCTCTGCCTTTGAAGATAAATGAAATCTGCAAGGACTATAAGATTTATTACAGGCATCACCCCTACATTCCTGCCTGGGAGAGTAATTTTTACTGTGTGGCAGAATGAGAGGCGTTCAGGCGGCACGCTTCGTGCCGGGATAAACCATAGTTACAGCAGAAATTATTCCAACGCCTTTGGCGTTGTTACGGTAACCTCTCAGTCTTTGACTTCGTCAAATCCAGCTCTCCTTTCAGGAGAGCCTTTAATCGCAAGCGGTCCCCCTTCCTCTGAAG
This sequence comes from Clostridia bacterium, assembly GCA_017435665.1. GTDB lineage: Bacteria > Bacillota > Clostridia > Oscillospirales > Acutalibacteraceae > UBA6857. Next base: position 49,458 of record JAFSEP010000030.1, read on the forward strand.
GGGCATATATTTTAAAGGACGTCGAGGACGCCGTCCCCTACGGTGCAGACATTTCTGCATTCTGCATTTTAAAAGCTGTCCCCTTTAGGGGAAAGTGGCTTCGGCATAGCCGAAGACGAAAGGGGCTCGTTCTGCCTTCTGCCTTCTGCATTCTGCATTTTAAGCCCCTTCCGCCGCAAGCGGTCCCTTCAGGGAAGCCAAAAAACCTCTCCCTTCAACAAGACTTAGTTAAAGCCGCCGAATTTTTCGGCGGCTGTTCTTATATCAGGTCATAGCTGAATTCAAAATCAGCACTCTCTCCTGCTATGCGCAGGGATACTGTACCTTTGGGATTTTCAAGGGTATAGGTCTGCATAAGCTCGTTAAGCTTGAACTCGTGAACAATTTCATCGTTATATACAAGCACAATTCTGAAATTTCCCGAACGTACCGTTGTGTTATAAAGAGTTATCTCAAAACGGTTGGCTATGAGGTTATCAAGATAAATTTCGGAAACGCCCGTATATTTATCTGACCTGAACGTGGGAAGATTGTTGAAAAGCTCCTTTGCTTCAACGAGATTAAGTGCACCTATGTCCATATTTATTATGTTGCTGTCGGTAATCTGCTGTAAAGCGTAATTATCAGCACCGTTTGTATCTTCGATATGCTCAAGATCACTCTGCAGCATCCATATAGCGAATACTGCAATAAATACAGCCACGCCGATACCAACAACTGCTTTCTTTATTCTTTCCATAATCCTATCCCTTCATAATACCGCCGAGGAAGCCTCCGGCGGTTTAATTATGATTATATTATTTCTTTGATATGTTCAGAACCTCTGTAACGAATCTTATTATCATTGCAAAGAAGCAGGAAATACGACTCATTATATCGTTTCCGTGCACCTTACCGCCGCACATATGACAAGTATCATCTGCCGGATCATCAGGTGTATCGGGTTGCTCGAAGATGTGTCC
>JAFSEP010000031.1 GCA_017435665.1 Clostridia bacterium
CGTGGATTTTCAGTCCACTGCTCTACCAACTGAGCTACAGAGGCAAATTCCGGCAAGCGATATTTCGCCTACCTAAAGAATGGCGACCCGGAACGGGCTCGAACCGTCGACCTCTAGCGTGACAGGCTAGCGTTCTAACCAACTGAACTACCGGGCCATTCATGGTGGGAACAATAGGGCTCGAACCTATGACCCTCTGCTTGTAAGGCAGATGCTCTCCCAGCTGAGCTATGCTCCCATTTGTTACGCTTCCTCTCGTCAGCGCTTGTATACTATACACTAATCAAAGCGTTTTGTCAACACCTTTTTTCAAATTTTTTCAGATTTTTTTGCACCCTTGCAGCCTGCACAAAAAGACGGCTGCCGAAGCAGCCGTCTTAAACAATACTCTATCTGAATTATTCAGCAACGTTAGCCTTGAGTGTTTCAAGTTCCTTTCTGAGTTCAGCAGGAAGCTTGTCACCGAACTTACCGTAGAATTCTTCGATGCCCTTTGCATCTTCTGCCCAAAGAGCCTTATCAACGTCAAGAATCTTCTTGAGTGACTCAACAGTAACCTCATCCTCGATGCCTTCAAGGTTGATATCTTCTGCATTGGGAAGGAAGCCGATAGCTGTTTCCTGAGCGCCAACCTTACCTTCGCAACGGTTGATGATCCAATCAAGAACACGAAGGTTGTCACCGAAGCCGGGCCACATGAAGTTGCCTTCGTCATCCTTACGGAACCAGTTAACATTGAAGATCTTGGGAGCCTTTTCGGGATCGAGTGTCTTACCGATATCGATCCAATGCTGCCAGTAATCAGCCATATCATAGCCGCAGAAGGGAAGCATAGCCATGGGGTCACGGCGAACAACACCTACTGCACCTGATGCAGCTGCTGTTGTTTCAGAAGCCATAATTGAACCAACGAATACACCGTGGTTCCAGTCTCTTGACTGATATACCAGCGGAGCAAGCTTTGCACGGCGTCCGCCGAATACAAATGCTGAAATGGGAACACCTGCGGGATTTTCAAACTCGCTGCTGATGCAGGGACAGTTCTTTGCGGGAGCTGTGAAACGGCTGTTGGGATGAGCACCCTTGATTTCGTCTGTCTTGCCGTTCCAGGGCTTACCTGTCCATTCAAGAGCATTTTCGGGAGGATTCTTATCGAGACCTTCCCACCATACTGTATCGTTATCAAGGTTATATGCAACGTTTGTGAAGATTGTGCCCTGCTTTGTTGAAAGCAATGCATTGGGGTTTGACTTCATATTTGTGCCGGGAGCAACACCGAAGAAGCCGTTTTCGGGGTTGATAGCGTAAAGTCTGCCGTCTTCACCCTTACGGATCCAAGCGATATCGTCACCTACGCACCATACCTTGTAGCCCTTCTTCTTGTATCCCTCGGGAGGAATAAGCATAGCAAGGTTTGTCTTACCGCAAGCTGAGGGGAATGCAGCGCAGATATACTTAACTTCACCTTCGGGATTTTCAATACCGAGGATAAGCATATGCTCGGCCTGCCAGCCTTCGTTTCTGCCCTGATATGAAGCAATACGAAGAGCAAAGCACTTCTTACCGAGAAGAACGTTTCCGCCGTAACCTGAGTTAACTGAAATGATTGTGTTATCCTGGGGGAACTGACAGATGTATCTCTTTTCTTCGTCGATTTCGCACTTGCAGTGGAGACCACGAACCCAGTCATTGCTGTCACCGAGAGCTTCGAGAACATCAAAGCCAACTCTTGTCATAATTACCATATTGAGAACAACGTAGATTGAGTCTGTAAGCTCGATACCTGCCTTTGAGAAGGGTGAGCCAACGGGGCCCATTGAATAGGGAATGATATACATTGTTCTGCCCTTGTAGCTATCCTTAGCGATAGAATAGAGCATTTCATATGCCTCTGCGGGATCCATCCAGTTGTTTGTGGGGCCTGCTTCTTCCTTAGTGGGAGCACAGATAAATGTTCTGCCTTCAACACGGGCAACGTCATTTACTGCTGTTCTGTGATAGTAGCAACCGGGAAGTAATTCCTGATTAAGCTTGATCATTTCGCCTGTTGAGCATGCTTCTGCTCTTAAAGCTTCGATCTGTTCCTCAGAGCCGTCAATCCATACGATTTTATCAGGATTAACAAGATTGATTTTGTCTTCAATCCAACTGAGAACGCTCTGATTTTTTGTGGGAGCATTTGTGAGTGACATAATGTTTCCATCCTTTCCTGGCCGTAAGCCGATATATATTATTTTTTGTAGTAACGAATTTCTCAATAGTTCTCCATTTTACTATCATATAGTATTATACAGAAGAAGGCCCTTTAATGCAAGATTTATTTGATTAAAAATATAAAAAATTTGGTAATTTTTGGTATTGACCGCCCCGAAGCTCAAAAAAAGCGACGGACAACCGTCCGTCGCTTAAATATATCGCAATTACTTAACGTCAAAGAGAGGTCTTGCAACATATGATGTGTGGAGAATTTCGTGAGCCTTGTGGCTGCCCGGCTTCTCGAAGAAGTTGTCATATGCTTCCTTAACATCAGGATTAAGATGTGACTTTCTGAGAACCTTTGAGCTGTCATCAGCATAAAGAGCTGCTGCTCTGAGAGCCTTGAGGTCTGTGAAGTTACGTGTTGTAGCATCCTGAACGGGCTGACCGCCACCGTTGATACAACCGCCGGGACAGCACATAATCTCAACGAAGTGATAATCAGCTGTACCGTCCTTAATCTTATCCATAATGATCTTAGCGTTCTTTGTGCCGCTTGCAACAGCAACCTTAACGTCCATATCGCCAAGCTTGTAGGTAGCTTCCTTAACGCCTGCCATACCACGAACCTCGTGGAATTCAGGCTTTTCAAGCTCCTTGCCTGTGATAACCTCTGCTGCTGTACGGAGAGCTGCCTCCATAACACCGCCTGTTGCGCCGAAGATAACGCCTGCACCTGTGCCTTCACCGAGAGGTGCATCGAACTGCTCGTCGGGAAGAAGGTTGAAGTTGATACCTGCTGTCTTGATCATTCTGCCAAGCTCTCTTGTTGTAAGAGCGTAATCTACGTCTGCAACGCCTGCTGCATTCTGGTCATCTCTGCCACATTCGAACTTCTTAGCTGTACAGGGCATAATTGATACGCAAACGATATCCTTCGGGTCGATGCCCATCTTCTGTGCATAGTATGTCTTGATTGTTGCACCCTGCATCTGCTGGGGAGACTTACATGTTGAAAGATGACCGAGCTGTTCGGGATAGTAGTGTTCGCAATACTTAACCCAACCGGGTGAGCATGATGTGATCATGGGAAGAGTGCCGCCTGTCTTTACTCTTTCGAGAAGCTCAGTTGCTTCTTCCATAATTGTAAGGTCAGCGCCGAAGTCTGTGTCAAATACCTTATCGAAGCCGAGACGGCGAAGTGCTGCAACCATCTTACCTGTTACAAGTGTACCGATGGGCATACCGAAGCATTCGCCGAGTGTAGCTCTGATAGAGGGAGCTGTCTGAACAACAACGTGCTTTGCGGGATCGTTGATAGCAGCAAACACCTTAGCTGTATCATCCTTTTCATATATAGCACCTGTGGGACAGGAAACAATACACTGACCGCAGGATACGCATGATGTTTCACCGAGCTTAAGCTCAAATGCTGAGCTGACGTGAGTATCAATACCACGTGCATTTGCGCCGATAACTGAAATACCCTGATTATCGCAGGCTGCGATACAGCGGCGGCAGAGGATACACTTATCGTTGTCTCTTACCATATGAGCTGCAGATGTGTCAAGCTCATACTTGGGTGTTTCGCCCTCAAAGCGTGTTTCATCATCAACGCCGTATTCCTTGCAGAGCTTCTGAAGCTCGCAGTTACCGCTGCGTACGCATGATAAGCACTGTCTCTTATGAGTTGAAAGAATAAGCTCGAGTGTTGTCTTACGTGAAGCACGAACTTTTTCTGTATTTGTGAAAATTTCAGTACCGTCTCTTTCAATGGGGAATACGCAAGCTGTTACAAGGCTTCTTGCGCCCTTAACCTCTACCATACAGAAACGGCAGGCACCAATTTCATTGATATCCTTGAGGTAGCAGAGAGTGGGGATTTCAATACCTACCATTCTTGCTGCATCAATGATCTTTGTGCCATATGGAACAGTAACATCCATACCGTTGATTTTAATATTAAGCATCTTTTCCATTTCGGCACCTCCTTAAGACTTAACAATAGCTTTGAACTTACATGAATCCATACATACACCGCACTTGATGCACTTTGACGGATCGATTGTATGAGCTTCCTTGACTGTACCTGAGATAGCACCAACAGGGCACTTTCTTGCACAAAGAGTACAGCCCTTACACTTATCTGCTTCAATTGTGTATGAAAGAAGGTTCTTACATACGCCTGCGGGACACTTCTTATCAACAACGTGAGCTACATATTCATCACGGAAGAACTTGAGTGTAGCAAGAACGGGGTTGGGAGCTGTCTGACCGAGACCGCAGAGTGAGTTTTCCTTGATATAGTTACAAAGCTCTTCAATCTTATCAAGATCCTCAAGTGTTGCGTTACCGTCAGTAACCTTGTCAAGCATTTCAAGAAGTCTCTTTGTACCTACACGGCAGGGAGTACACTTACCGCAGGATTCATCAACTGTGAAGTTGAGGAAGAACTTAGCAATATCTACCATACAGTTATCTTCGTCCATAACGATAAGACCGCCTGAACCCATCATACAACCGATAGCTGTAAGGTTATCATAGTCAATTTTCGTATCCATAAGTGATGCGGGGATACAACCGCCTGAGGGACCGCCTGTCTGAGCAGCCTTGAACTTCTTTCCGTTGGGAATACCGCCGCCGATTTCTTCAATGATTTCACGGAGTGTTGTACCCATGGGGATTTCAACAAGACCTGTGTTCTTGATCTTACCGCCGAGAGCAAATACCTTTGTGCCCTTTGACTTTTCTGTACCCATTGATGCAAAGAAGTCTGCACCCTCACGGATAATTGTGGGAATATTAGCAAATGTTTCAACGTTGTTTTCAGTTGTCGGCTTACCGAAGAGACCCTTAACTGCCGGATAAGGCGGACGGGGTCTGGGCTCACCACGGTTACCCTCGATTGAAGTCATAAGAGCTGTTTCTTCACCGCATACGAATGCGCCTGCACCAAGACGGATGAAGAGGTCAAAGTCAAAGCCTGAACCGAAGATGTTCTTACCGAGGAGGCCGTATTCTCTTGCATCGTCAATAGCCTTCTGTAAACGCTCAACAGCAATGGGATATTCAGCACGAACGTATACATAGCCTTCTGTTGCGCCTGTTGCATAGCCGCAGATAGCCATAGCTTCGATAATGCAGTGGGGGTCGCCTTCAAGAACCGAACGGTCCATAAATGCACCCGGGTCACCTTCGTCAGCGTTACATACAACATACTTCTGGTCAGCCTGGTTAGCTGCTGTGAAGCTCCACTTGAGACCTGTGGGGAAGCCACCGCCGCCTCTGCCACGGAGACCTGAATCCTTGACAACCTGAATAACCTGTTCAGGAGTCATTTCTGTAAGACACTTACCGAGAGCAACATAACCGTCCATAGCGATATATTCGTCTATGCTTTCGGGGTTGATAACACCGCAGTTACGAAGAGCTACTCTATTCTGCTTTTTATAGAATGTTGTATCGTTGAGAGAAACAACCTTACCGGCTTCTTCAACAACGCTTTCATCAACATCTTTGTAAACGAGTCTGTCAACGGGACGTCCCTTGAGGAGATGCTCGCTAACGATTTCCTTTACATCATCCTTCTGAACACAGCTGTAAAATGTGCCGTCGGGATAAACGATAACAACCGGGCCTAATGCACAAAGACCGAAACAGCCTGTTCTGACAATCTTTACTTCTTCTTCAAGTTCAAAAGCCTTGAGCTGGGCTTCAAACTCTTCAATAAGAGTTGCGCTGCCTGATGATGTACATCCGGTACCACCACAAATCAATACCTGAGCACGAATCATAATTTATACCTCCAAAAATTTATACTTCGTCTTTATATGTGTATTCGCTGATAGGCTGTCCGCCCTTGAGATGCTTCTCCACAACTTCCTTTGCCTTCTCTGCGTTCATCTTGACATAAGTAACCTTGTCCTTACCTGCTTCAAAGATTTCAACAACGGGCTCGTACTGACAGATGCCGATACAGCCTGTCTGAGTTACTGTTACCTTGTCAGCAAGGTTTTCTGCGTTTACTGCCTCAACAAAAGCATTGAGAACAGGTCTTGCACCTGCTGCGATACCGCATGTTGCCATACCGACAACTACTCTTAAATCGCCTGTGCCTTCACGCATAACAACCTTGTTCTGCATTTTTTCCTTGATTGCTGCAAGTTCTGCTAATGACTTCATAGTTTAGGGTCCTTTCTATAATTGATTTAATGTTTAACTTAATTCATCATACTGCTCACGAAGGTATTCCCCTATCCACGTGATTACCTCGAAATTATCGAGGGGTACGTCTCCGAGTTTTTCCTTCATTTCTTCAGTATGTAATTCAACTTTTTTATCACCCTTTGAATGTAAAAAATTCCATTCAATACCGGGTTGTCCCTGGATAAGAGTTACCACCGTTGAAGCTATATCACCCAGAGGAGTGAAATCAATGTGGTTCTTATAAAACAAAGCGCTCGTCCTTGTTCCGTGATTATCGGGATACTCACTCTTGTGACGGGAGGTTATCTCCACGCTGCCGCCTGTCTGCGCCGCAGCAAGCTGTAAAAGAGGAATTCCCAAGCCCACACTTCTGGTGGTTCTGGTTGTGGTAAACGGGTTTGTCACGCTTTCAAGGAAGTCGGCAGTCATTCCGCAGCCGTTATCCTCCACGGAAATCAGCATGGTCTCATCCGTTTCCTCAATGGTTATATCAATCTTATCCGCTTTCGCTTTAACGGAGTTCTGGGCAATATCAAGAATATTCAGTGACAATTCTTTCATTATTCCTCACCCCTGAGCTTTTTAAATAGGTTGTGTCTGACAAAAGCCGACGAATAGGGTTCATCTTCAATTTCGAAGTACGCATCCTTATCCCTCATATTCCAAAGATAATGAGCATCGGAAGAAACCACAATCAGCTTGTCCTTCACATTTTCATAATTACGGAAATATTCCTCAATCTTCTCTTTATCGTGAAACTCGGCACAGCGGAAATCAAGATAATCGGGGAAAACACCCAAGGTGGCGATTATGCCGTTTGACTGCCTGTCGATATGAGCAGGCCAACAAATTCCGCCATATTCCTTCACTATACCGCTTACCTCGTCTATGGTGATTTCGGTTGCATTGGAAAGAAGATATTCATCTGTTCCGATAACCTCATCATTTTCGTCAAGAATAAGCTGATTACCGAAAATATCCGTACGGTTGAGGATTTTTATTCTCCGTGTTTCAATATATTCATCGAACCTCATCGCCTCATCAAGTGTTTCAAAGAGGCAGACAACGTGAATATCCTCTGCTGTTGTCAGTTCCATTCCGGCTATGGGAATAATTCCGTTTTTCTTTGCCGCCGCAAAAAATGCGGGACAGTTTTTTGTTGTGTTATGGTCTGTCAGAGCGACTATATTCAGTCCGTTCAGCACAGCCATACCGCATATATTATTCGGTGTCATATCATCGTCTCCGCAGGGAGAAAGGCAGGAATGAATATGAAAATCGTAATAATACTTATTCATATCAGCTTGCCTATTGCAACCGCCGTTTCATATGCGGTCATCTGTGTTGAGAGAATATTGACACCCTTTTCGTTTGCTGTTGCGATTACGTTTTCATCAGCGGTTACACCCTCCGCCAGAATAATGCAACCAATATCTGCAAGAGATGCCACAGCAACGATATTTATATTTGACATAATGGTGATCCATGCACAGTTTTCTCTTGCTCTGCCCATTACCCAGCTGAGCAGGTCGCCTGCATAGCCACCCTCTACTTCTTTTTCACCATCAGGAACAGCAACGGGATTCAGGGAACATTTTGCCGCAAGTTCATTTACTGTCATTTCCGTTTTCCTCCTCACTGTTCTTCTGAGCCAATACCACGCACTTGCTGTCTGAGGGAATTTTACCTCTGACAAGATCCTCTGCAAAGGCTCTGCAGGTAGGACTGCCGCAAGCTGCGCAATCTATTCCGGGAAGCTCTTTTTTGATATTTTCTATCTGCGCCATCATTCTCATAGACTCACCCATATTGTTACTCAGGCGGCTGATGGGAATATATGACGGAGATGTATTAAGGAAATAACCCTCGGGAATAAACTTTTCATCTGCGGGAAGGTGATTGAGGGAAACGGGCATATACCGTCTGACCGTCTGAAGCCTTGTCTTTGCAATGAAGGGGTTTTCTATGGTCATAACACCGCCCACACATCCGCCTATACATGCATTAAGCTCAACAAACTCAAGCTGAGGTATGTTGCCGTTTTCAATCTGGTCAAGAATCTTTATGCAGTTTTCTATGCCGTCTGCAGCAAGATAACTGTCATTGAGAAGTGCGGAGGACTCACCGCCGCTTGTTGCCCAGCCTATACCAACCTTACCCGATTCTGTCATAATCTCGGGTTGCTTATCCTTTTTCATAGCACCGACTAAAAGGAAGTATATCTCGCTGAGAGATACAACCACGTCTACGTTGCTCTTATAGTCACCGTATCCGTTTCTTATATAGCTCACCTTCGCCGCACAGGGGGAAATAAAAAATGTTCCTATTTCCTCATCCTTCAGCTCGGGATGCTCCTTCTTTGCCTTTTCCTTAGCGAGTATTGCTGCAATCTCCATAGGCGGAAGAAGCGGCATAATGTTATCCTTCAGATAAGGAAAGCGCAAAGAAATAAGTCTTGCGATAACGGGACATGCCGATGAAATAACCGGCTTCTTTATTCCGGGGATTTTCAGATAAAGCCTTGTATATGCCGAAACCAGCTCGGCAGCCTTGGCAACCTCAAAGATATCGTCAAAGCCGATATCCTTCAGTCCCTGAATAACATAGTTGACATCGTCCAGACCGTCAAACTGTCCGAAAAGGGACGGAGGCGGAAGCGCTATCTTCCACTTGTAATGCTGATAATGCTCAAACTTTGAGCACATAGCCTTCTTAGCCTTACTCTGACATACTCTTATGCACTCACCGCAGTCAATACAACGGTCAGTATCAATATGCGCATGTCCGTCTTTGATTCTTATGGCCTCAGTCGGGCAATGTCTCATACACGCAGTACAACCGGTGCATTTTTCCACATCAAGTTCAACGGAATGCTTATAGTGAATCATATTTCTTCACCTCCGCAACGTGTTTTTCCTCTGTTTCTCAGTCTGTGAGATTTACATACATCTTTATTGTTGTGCCCTTGCCAACCTCTGTTTCGATATGCATTTCATCTGTATATCTCTTCATATTCGGCAGACCCATACCAGCGCCGAAGCCAAGCGAACGGACCGTATCTGTTGCAGTGGAGTAGCCCTCCTGCATAGCAAGGTCTATATCCTTTATTCCGGGGCCGTGGTCTTTGAGCACTATTTCAATTTTATCCTCAAATACGGTAACATCTGCTTCGCCGCCGCCTGCATGTATAACCATATTGATCTCGCCCTCATACATAGCTATCGAAACCTGTCTGATAATATCGGGGGCAAGACCCAGCTGGCGCAGACTGCGCTTTACATTGGCAGAAGCCTGACCTGCAGAAGTGAAATCAGTACCGTCCACGTCAAAGTGAAAAGTCAGCGACTCATTCATACGTGCCTGCTTTCTCCTCTGAGACCGTTCTCATAAAGCTTACCGCAAGCCTCATACATACGCATAGGCGTTGTAAGAATCACAAGAGAGCTGTCTTTTGCAAGCTCAATCATCTCAGGGGTAGGTTTTTTGCTTCTTACAAAAACGATGCAGACCATATCCATCATCTCAGCTGTTCTTACAACCTGAGAATTGACAAGACCGGTCAGAAGCACTGCCTGATTTTTAACATAGGCAAGAACATCGCTCATCATATCGCTTCCGCAAGCTGAAAACACTTCGTTATCAAGACTTTCTTCACCGCATACAACCTCGGCTTCAAGAATTTCCTTAATGGTGCCTATCGTCATAGTGAACTTCCTTTACAAATGTTTTTATTGATACTTAGCAAGAATATCCTTAACGTCAGCAGCAACAAGACGTCCGTAAACGTCATCGTTTACTGTAAGAACGGGAGCAAGACCGCAAGCACCGATGCAACGGCATGCAGTTACAGAGTACTTTCCGTCCTCTGTGCATTCCTCAGCTTCAATTCCCAGCTGAGCGCAGATTTCGTCAAGAATTTCCTGTGCACCCTTAACATAGCAGGCTGTACCGAGACAAACTGAGATGTTGTACTTGCCCTTGGGTGAAAGTGAGAACTGAGCATAGAATGTTGCTACGCCGTAAACCTTTTCAAGAGGCACGTCCATACCGTTTGCGATGGTGAGCTGAACCTCAAAGGGAAGGTATCCGTAAATTCTCTGTGCTTCCTGCATAACGTGCATAAGCATACTCTTGTCATCTTTGCATTCAGCGATGATTGCCATTAATTCATCATGCTGCTCGGGTGTGTCCGTAAAAGGAATTTTGCTTATCTTCTTGAGCATAAATTTTCCTTCCTTTCAGAAAATATTATTATATCGGAATGCGACTTTGTCAAAAAGTTAACAAAGCACATTTTTCCACATATGACATTATAGCAGAACAATTCATAAAAATCTAGTGTTTATCCGAATAAATTTGACTTTTTGTCTTATAATTTTTTGGGTTAAATGACATAAAATGAAAAGTTGTTTTATTTGTTTTCGTCTCAAGTAAGATTAATTTCTCTTTCAATCGCTTTAGTGCACACCGATTTGTATCGTCAGACCTTAAGTTAACCGGTGACTGCGCCAATATATTGATTTTTTCGGCAAAAAACACCCGTCAAATTTGACGAGTGTTTTGTACCCTAATTTTTAATTTATCTTACTGTGTAGATTTGTAAGTTATCAAGATGTTATGCTTGAGTGACTGTGAACTCACCGCTCGCATAACCGATCATACCGTCGCCTTCCACAATATATCTGACTATAAGACGGTACTCACCCTCTTCAAGTCCTTTGAAGTTCTCAAAAGAATCACCGAGTTCAATTGAGTCTACTGCGCTTCCGTCGTGACGAATTGAGTAAGCCTCTTCTGTGTAACCGTAAGCAATATTGGTGTTTTGCCAATTACCGTTTTCATCCTTCTTTTCAATTGAAGTGACATATGGACGGTGAATAGTCCTTCTTGTGTTGTTTTCGCACTCAAAGGTAATTATAGCAGTTTCTGTTGTGACGGGTCTTACGGACACCTTTACGTCATCAGGCTTTGCAGGAAGTATTACCGATATGATTGACATTAAGATTGCTAAAACAGCGCTGAATAATGCAGACATAAGAAATCCTCCTTTCTTTATTTTTTGAACCTTAAGGCATTTTCAGTATAGCATTGTTTATATCTTATGTCAATATATATTTTGCGATACAAAATATATAGTTTTGCAAAAACACCTTTGACTTTGCTTATTTTCTATGGTAATATAAAGTTAAAGAAAAAGGAAAGGAGAATCTGCCTTGCTCAATACGGATAATTTCAAGCGCGGAACCGTTGACCTTGTGGTTTTAAGCGTTCTGCGTGAAAAGGATATGTATGGTTACGAGATAGTCAAAGCAATAGAAGAAAAAAGTGGCGGCAGATTCCAACTGCCTTTGGGCACACTGTATCCTGTTTTGTACCGCTTCTTGGAAAGCGGATATCTTTCCGACAGGGATGAAATAGTCAACAAACGATTGAGAAAATATTATCACCTCGAGGAAAAAGGAGAGGAATTTTATAAAGAAGCTCTTGCGGAATATATAAAAATTTCCGAAGGAGTCAATATGATAACACAAGGCGGTGGAATTGAATGAAAAAAGACGCAATTTTAAACAAATACATTTCATCGGTTTCCTCACTCATTATCTGTCAACCAAAGCAGAAAAAAGCTTTTCTTGCTGAGCTTCGTTCTGAAGTGGAGAATTTTCTCACCGAAACAGAAAACGCGACAGAAGAGGATGTTGAAGCATTTTTCGGAACTCCCGAAACAATTGCCTCAAGCTTCATTTCAAATACTGACAGCACTGAGATAAAAAGAAGGATATCAGTTAAAAATATTATTAGTGTTGCTGTAATTGTCGCGCTTCTCATCTATATCGCCTTTGTTGTTATAAGTCTGATTGATGTTCACACAGAAGCTCACGGATATTTTGAGGAGGGTATTACCCAGGCTGTTATCAGCCTGATGAAAGGCGGGATATTATGAAAAAGGTAATTTCAATTGTATTGGTGTTGGTACTTTTTACATTTCCTCTTACACCTTTTGCACAAGCGGCAAGCAATGCACAGATTGAATATTTTGAAGATGGCTCATATATGATAATCAGCTCAGAAGAGGATATTGAACATGAAGACAACGAGGTTTCCCTAGGATTCATAGAAAAGCTGATTAAAGCAATCAGAAAACTTATAAATCTGATTTTAGGAAAAAGTAATGTCCAAACCGTAAAAGATATAAAATATGTTCATTACTACGACAAAAATGGGGTTCGTTTGTGGAGCGTTTACGTCGAGGGAACATTTACCTATAACAGTAAATCGGCAACATGCACAAATGCTTCTACAAAATATTACATTTATGACAATGATTGGGAAATGATTTACTGCAATGCGGAAAAAAGCGGTGCAACAGCAACAGCAAATTTTAAGATCAGACAATACAAACTGGGTATACCGCTTAAAGTAATTGAAAGAGCGGTCACTCTCACTTGTGATGAAAACGGAAAAACAACATAATCAAAAGGGGGCTGTTTTACAATCCCCTTTTTTCCGCGCATAAACAAAATCAAACAGCTGTCTCACCTTAAGTGAAACAGCTGTTGTTTTATTCTTTTTACGTCTTTTCCCGATTACTTTACCTGTTCCGAAACGAAGTCTGCATCAAGGCATGAGCAGGAAACATAGTTTTCCTTTTCGTCAACGCATTTTTCGTTCTTCTTTGCGCAAAGCTTTGTTACAAGAACATAGATGCCTGCGATTGCAGCAGCAATAGCAGCGATTATTCCCACAATTTTAGCTATCTTCTTAACTGTATCCATATCTGTTTTCCTCCAAAAATAATTTACAGGTGTATTATACAACTTAATGTATGCAATGTCAATATTTTGTGTATTAAATTAAATAAAATCAATATGTAAATGTGATTGTTCCGTCATACTGTCCGTGCATTTTGATGGACACGGTAATTCCCATCATCTTGCCTTCACCGCCGCCCTCTGAAACAGGCATACAGTAGGTTATGGATTTCAGCTTTCCGTCGGAGTTAATTACGGCACTTATCTTTGAAGCATTATAGTTTGCGTACATTGACGTAACATTTACACTTGAGGGAAGCCCGAAGGACTCAACACTTATGGTTTCATAAATACCGTCGTGATAAACGGCAGGAGCAGTATTTGTCTGCTTTTCGGGATTCATCTCAACCTGAACGGTATATGTTCCGTCACCGTTATCCGTTGCCGTTGCGCTCTTTACACCTGCCGGGTCAAGGTATGCAGGCTTGTTCGGAGGGAAAACCAGAGTATCGGGGGTTTCATCAGAGCCGCCCTGATCTACACCGTTGACGAAGGTATAGGTTGCATTCGTAACGTTTCCCTTATCGGCAATTATTGAATCAGCTATGCTTTTGACAAGAGCACCGCCCGTTATTTCATCCACAGCAATAGCCATATTGTGATTTCTTGAAGCTGTGAAGTTCTTTGTTGACTTTGTGGCATTAATCGCATCGGTAAGAGCCTTTGCAATATCCTCCTTGGTGGAGGGGATCTTTGAAGCCGGAGCCTCGGTTGCCGTTGTTCCCGGCTCGCCGTTCTGCCCTTGCTGGTTACCTGCATAGGTCGTAAGTCCCGAATCTCCCGTCGGAAGAGTTATTGTCACTTGTTCGGTGGTTGTGGGCGTCGCCTGATTGGTCACCATATTTATAACAATCTGTGTAGTGCTTTCCGTCGGTGAAGGCTGAGTCTGTGTTTCGGGGAGGGTCATCATCCCGTTTCTGACAAAATATGTACCCAGAACAAGACCGATGCAGAAAATCCAGATTACTGCAACACAGCCGGCACATACCTTCAGCAGCGTTTTAGTACTGATTTTATCCATATTAATTCCTTCCGCAGACGTATATGTCCGCTGTTTTCAAATTCCGCTTTTTATTCTACCACCGATACAGTCCTTTTTCAATAACAAAATATAAACTTTATTTTTTCGGAGTATAATCCACAGTAAAGCAATGGGATTTTATTCGGTATCCGAGAATATGCATCCTGAACTGCTCTCCGCTTACGGTTTTTGAACCTATTTTCACCTTGCTGACATAACCTATATACGGGCTTACGGCATCGTCTGCTTCAAGGATTTTTATCCACTTTGACGGGTCTCCCTTCAGCTTTATACCGTATGCCTCCTCGGCAGCTTTCTTTATATCTTTGCTTGAAATTTTAACGGTTGCCTTCCAGCTTTCACTCTTCTTATCCTTAGCACTTTCCACCGCAGCGAGATACGGATAATCTGCACCCCAAGCGTTTTTACTGCTTGCTGTTTTGCCTGCACTTACGGAATGATACGGTGTCATACAAGCCTTTCCGTTATAAGCAACATATTCTCCCATAACCTTGTTCACGGCCTTTTTCACCTTTTTACTTACAGCCGATTTTGATGAGAAGGCGTGTTCATAGCTCTTGATTTTAAAGTTACGGTTTTTTGCATATGTATAACAGGCGACCACCTGAGCCTTGATTGTCTCGTAGGATGCATTGCCGCCGATTTCTGCCTGAGTAACACGCTGAAGATACTGTTTAAGAGAATACTTTTTATCTCCGTATTTCACTTTTGAGGGCATCTTTTTGTCCTTTTTGATTTTTGTTCCCGTGAAATAATACGTCAGTATCTCATCATATTTTTTGCCGTTTTTCGCCATTACCTGAGCACCGTTCTGACTGAGTCCCACGCCGTGACCGACACCGTAGCAAACGAAGGTGAAGGTACCTTCTGTAGATTTTACGTGTTTGAAGCTGCAGGTCTTCTTCATCGACTTTGTTCCGTAGTATTTTTTGTCACCGTTGACCTTATATGCGCTTACCTTATATACGCCCTCTTTTTTCAGGGTTATACTTGTTTTTTCTGTGGTTTTATATTTCTTCCACTTTCCTGTTTCCTTATTGAGAAGATAAATCTGATATCCGTCGGCATTTTTTATTTTATCCCATTTCAGCCTGAAGGAATTTTTCTTTTTGTTGGTGCATCTTGTATTCTGCACCTTTTCAGGTGTTGTCACAGCCTCGGCGAAGGTTCCCGTTTCGCTGTAATAATTCTTTCCGTCAACATTATCTATTGCCTTCACGTTAAAGCGATAGGTTTCCCCCGGTTCAAGGCCTGATACGGTGCAGGTATTTGTGCCGAACAGCCCGTATTCCAGATATTTTTTCTTTGTCTTATCATACATATAGAGCTTATAATTATCGGCGTTTTTCACCTTTGTCCATTCAAGCACCACTGCTGTTTCCGAAGCACTTTTCTGTATAAGCTGAGCCACGTTTTCCGGTCTGTATTCCGCCTGAAGTGTAAAGGCAAAGCATATTGCCAGCACACATATCAGCATACTTGTCAAAAGGAATTGTATATAACGTTTCATATTTTAACGCTCCTTTAGCAACAAATGAATATAAAAACACAGATATATATAATCATAAAACTTTGACAATAAAGTGAATTTGTGATGAATAAAACGGAGCTTACAACTAATACTAAAGACAAAAATGCAAAAGGAGAGCATATAAATTATGGTTGAATCAGATACAATAAAGCTCCTTCGTGAGTGCAACGCAGGGGTCAAAATGGGTGTAAGCAGTATTGAGGAGGTTCTGCCCAAGGTGAAGAACGAAAAGCTCAAGGAGCTTCTTCTTGATAACAAGCTCAAGCACGAGGATATCGGTGGTCGCACAAGTCAGATTCTTCTCGACTATTCGGACGAAGGCAAGGAGCCTAATCCTATGGCAAAGGGTATGTCCTGGATAAAGACAAATTTCAAGACCGCCATGGCTGACGATATTGACAAAACCGTCGCCAAGCTCATTACCGAGGGCTGTGATATGGGTGTCAATTCTCTTTGCGAATATCTTAACAAATATAAGGCAGCAGAAGAAAAGGTCAAGGACCTGACAAAGGAGCTTGTCCGTCTTGAAGAGGATTTAACTCATTCACTCAGGGAGTTTTTATAATGCTTAACAGGCAGACGGTCACAGACCGTCTGCCTGTTAAGTTTATCCGTGCGGCTCCGCCGCACGCCGCCCACGACTGCGGGCGGCCTCCGCCAGCTCAATCACATTATTCACAGGAGCAAAAATCACCGGTTTTGCCTTTTCTATTATATATATGAATTTCTTCGGCACAAAATGAATCACCTTTCCCGCAGCATTGATAACCACATTTTCCTCGGAGGAATACACCCTGACCGTTGAATAGGTTGCGTTGAAAACCGTTTCCTCAGTCTGCTGCTTGGCAGTAAGAAAGCCCGTCACCGCAAGAAGCGCACAAAGCGAAGCTATACATATAAGGCAGTATACCCTGAAAAGCTTATAGTTTTTTGTCATAAGACTTCATCCTTTTCTGTGTTATGTATCCTTCGTATAGTTTTTCATAAGGTCGGCAAGAGCTACTCCCATACACTTACCCGCATATACAGCCTCCTCCAGAGTATTTGCGTCACTACCCATTTCAAGAAGAACGGAGCAATGGCTCATATCCATATTGTATTTCCTGGGGCTGAAATAAAGCGGTCTGGTTATACCCTCAAAGTTTTCTTCGAGCTTATCCTGAAGCTGAACGGCAAAGGTCAGATTCTGTTTCCAATCGTCAAAGCCGGTTATACCGTTACCGCTTTCCTGACAGCCGCTTATAATCATTATCTGAGCACACTTCTTTCCGTCAATCTCACATACGGGCTTGATTTTTGTTCCGTCGTTCAGCTCAATGGCATCTCTGTGCACGTCAAGCACAATCTGTATTTCGGGATGCTCTTCAAGGTGCTTACTAACCGCCTCCCTTGATCTTGTGTATGCGCCGTTATATTTATAATCGTATATGGTTGTATCGTGTATTACCGTATAGCCTGCCTTTTCAAGCTCCTCCTTTATTGCGGTACCCACCCTGACCGTATTGAGAGAGGGGTCGTTGCTTCTCGGCTTGAAATCCTCAGAATAGAAGCCTCTGTCCGTAATCTGATAGGTTTCTGTGGTATGCGTATGAAAAATCAGCACGGCAGGCTTGCTTTTATCCGTAATATTCATATCAGCCTTTTCACTCAGCAGCTTTTTTATGTTTATACCCGTATCATTTACGTTTTTCACACGTACACGCCCGTATGAATCCGTGACGCCTGAGCTTTTATAGGTCTGTTCGCTTATTTTGCCTGCTTTTTTGCCGCCTTCGTCAGCCTCGACATAGCTTTTCATCACCTGTTTTATATCTTCGGGTGTTGCCGTAAACAAAGAGTCATCCTGACTATCGGACTCAGAAGGCTCCGTTTCAGGCACCTGCGTAACGTCGGCATCAGTGCTTGTCTGCTCCGTTGCTTCGGGTACAGCTGAGCTTACTTCTTCACCGGGGCTGAAATCTGCCCCCGTAGGCAATACGGAGGAGGCACTCATAAGCGTAACCTTCCCCAATATTTCCGTACACCACCCGGTATTAATTGAAAATACGCACACAGTCAAAGAAAAGAATATCAATGATATTATAAGTCTCAGGTTTGAATCCTTAATCGGTCTGCCCTTCATTGTCTGTCCTCCTGCTTTCACACATATATATTAAATGTATGATCAGAGACACCCCGATAGAACAGTAAATTCATCCGACAATCGCCAGAATATCCTTGGGATCCGTATGCTTCTGCAAAGCGCAGTTTATTCCCATAGCCACTAACAGAGCTGCCCTTTGAACCATAAGGTCAACCTCCTCGGGCGTAACAATTACCCCCTGACCGAAGGGTCTGAGGATATCCTCTGTAACACGGCTTTCATCAACACCTGCCTTTTCCATTATATCGTAAGCCAGCGTGGCACCGTCAACAACAGTAGGTACACCTATTGAAATAACGGGAACGCCAAGAGTTTCGCTGTTCAGTGCTGACCTTGCATTACCTACCCCCGAGCCGGGAGTAATACCCGAAGAAGACATCTGTACCGTTGTGCCGAGCCTTTCAAGCCGTCTTGCCGCAAGAGCATCCACGGCAATCACAGCCGAGGGCTTTATCTGCCTGACAATGCTCTTCGCAATCTCTCCCGACTCAATTCCCGTTTTGCCCAGAACACCAGTAGCAACGGCAGCCACCCTGCGCATACCCTCAAATCCGATGCTTTTCTGCAGCTCCTCATCAATGTGCCTCGTGGCAAGCACCGACTTTACAACAAGAGGCCCGAAGGCATCAGGAGTGATGCTGTCATTTCCGAGGCCGATAACAAGCACCGTCCCCTCATCGGGAAGAAGCCTTTCGATGTGATTACTTATAACCTCAAGCTGAGAGGAAAACAGATCGGTCATACGTGTAAACGGTGTCACCTCAAGGGTAATATACTCGCCCGGCGGCTTCCCCAGAGCTTTGCTTCCCCGTTCGTCTGTCACCCTTATTTCCGTCACCTTAACCCCTTTTTCCTCGTATTCCTTCAAAATCACACCGTCGATATAGTCAGAACCTACAATTTCACGTCTTTCAACGGCTAAATCTGTGCGTAAATTCACAAAATCATCACTTTTCTATTGCAAAATTCAATTTTTTATAGTAATATTATTGACGCTGAAAAAAAGTATATCCATTTATAAAAAATATCTTGCAATTTTCAGTTAAAGATGTTAGAATATACGATGCATGACAACAATTTTCGAAGGAGGTGCTATAAATGCCGAATATCAAGTCAGCCAAGAAGCGTGTTTTAGTTAATGCAACAAAGCAGGCTCGTAATAAGTCAAGAAACTCAGCACTCAAGACAGCTTTAAAGAAGGCTAACGCTGCAATCGACGCAGGCGCAGAGAACAAGGAAGAATTAGTAAAGGTTGCTATCAAGAAGCTCGATCAGGCTTCAGCAAAGGGTTTACTTCACAAGAACAACGTAGCAAGAAAGAAGTCAGCTCTCGTAACAAAGCTCAACGCTTCAAAGTAATCAGTACTTACTCAAATTTGTATTTTAAAGCTCTGCCTCTGCAGAGCTTTTTAATTTGTATGAATTTCAAGGAAAAAGTTTTAAAAAAGGCTTGACCTGAGATTGATATTGTGATAGAATAGCCGTACCTCTGTTAGAGGGCTTTATTTTTGTGCCCTGAAAAAGTCAGAGGGAGGCCTAAAAAATTGCTTTGACCGTGTGATCCTTGTTGCATACGACCAAAGCGCAATTATCCGTTAAAAATGGAGGTGCCGTCATGAGAGTTAAGATTACATTAGCTTGTACAGAATGCAAGCAGCGTAACTACAACACAATGAAAAACAAGAAGAACAATCCCGACAGGCTGGAGATGAACAAGTATTGCAGATTCTGCAAGAAGCATACTCTCCACAGAGAAACAAAGTAATCGGGAGGTAACAGAAATGGCTGAAGAAAAAAAGAATGTTACCGGTAAGGTTGAACAGGCCACAACCGATACCAAAAAGGCTGCTGCTGAAAAAGTAGCAAAGGCAGCTAAGGGTGACAAAAACAACAAGCCAAACATCTCAGTTCGTATGAAGAAGGGCGCAGCTAAGGCTAAGAACTCAACTGTTAAATTCTTCAAAGACTTCAAGGGTGAATCAAAGAAGATTGTATGGCCTGATGCCAAAACAGTCTTAAAGAACACAGGTATTGTACTCCTCGTTGTTGCAGTAATAGCACTCATCGTGTTTGCTATCGACGGTGGATTAGCTTTCATCATTGAAGGTCTTCAGAAACTCGCCACAGGTTCAACAGAAACCACAACAGCTGTTTCAAATGCAGTTTCAACAACAACAGCATCAACAACAGCAGCTTCAACTACCACAACAACAGCAGACACAACAGTTGCAGGTATGATCGGTTTCTTCAGTAATCTTATAGGCTGAGATCAGGAGGTGTAAAAATGGCTGATAACACCAGATGGTTCGTTATCCACACCTACTCGGGCTATGAAAACAAGGTAGCCTCAAACATCCTTACGGTGGTTGAAAACCGTAAGATGCAGGATCAGATTTTAGAGGTAAGAATACCCACTGAAATCGTGACCGAAATCAAAGATGAAAAAAAGCGTGAGGTTGAGCGCAAAATATTCCCCGGCTATGTTATGATAAGACTTGCCTGTGTTTATAAGAAGCGCAGCGAGTTTGAGGAAGAAGAACTCACCATGACCGATGAAGCATGGTATGTTATCAGAAACACCCGTGGAGTAACGGGCTTTGTAGGCCCGGGAAGCAAACCCGTTCCCCTTTCCGAAGAAGAGGTTATTGCCCTCGGAATTGAAAAGAGAACGATTGAGGTTGACTATAATGTAGGTGACCTCGTAAACATTTTAAGCGGTCCGTTCGACGGATTCAGCGGCGTTGTAAGCTCTATCGACTTAACAAAGGAAATCGTTGTTGTTATGATTTCAATGCTCGGCAGAGAAACACCCGTAGAGCTTCAGCTTAACCAAGTTGAAGTGGCTATCGACTGATAGCAAAACAAACCTATGATAATTTGCAGTGAAAACTGCTGAATTATGATGAGAGACTGAAAGTCTCTGTGGGAGACATTGAAAATCATTTAAGCAATGTCGCCATCAACCACATATTTTGGAGGTGCAAAGAAATGGCTCAAAAGGTTGTAGGTTTTATTAAGCTCCAGATTCCTGCAGGTAAGGCTACTCCGGCACCGCCTGTTGGTCCTGCTTTAGGTCAGCACGGTGTTAACATTATGGCTTTCACAAAGGAATTCAATGAGCGCACTAAGAATGACGCCGGTCTTATTATCCCGGTTGTTATCACAGTTTATGCCGACCGTTCATTCTCATTCATCACAAAGACACCGCCCGCTGCTGTTCTTATCAAGAAGGCTTGCGGCATCGAAAGCGGTTCAGGTGTGCCGAACAAGACTAAGGTCGCAACAATTACCGGTGAGCAGATTAGAAAAATCGCAGAGCAAAAAATGCCTGACTTAAATGCAGCAAGCATCGAGACAGCTATGAGTATGATAGCTGGTACAGCTCGCAGCATGGGCGTTGTTGTCGCTGACTAATGCTTCCGGGTGGGAGGAAAAATCCGATTATACCACTCTACAGGAGGAATTTAAAGTTATGAAACACGGAAAGAAATATGTTGACAGCGCAAAGCTCGTTGACAGAACAATGCTTTATGATCCTGCGGAAGCTCTCGATTTAACAGTTAAGACTGCTACCGCAAAGTTTGACGAAACAGTAGAAGCTCACATCCGCTTAGGTGTTGACTCACGTCACGCTGACCAGCAGGTTAGAGGCGCTGTTGTTTTACCCAACGGAACAGGTAAGTCTGTTCGTGTTGTAGTTTTCGCTAAGGGCGATAACGCTAAGGCAGCTGAGGAAGCAGGCGCAGAATATGTAGGCGCTGAAGACCTCGTTGCAAAAATTCAGGGTGAAGGCTGGACAGACTTCGACGTTGCTATCGCTTCACCTGATATGATGGGTCTTGTTGGTCGTTTAGGTAAGGTCCTCGGTCCCCGTGGTCTTATGCCGTCACCCAAGGCAGGTACTGTTACTCCTAACGTTGCTCAGGCTGTTACAGAAGCTAAGGCAGGTAAGATTGAGTACCGTCTTGACAAGACAAACATCATCCACTGCCCCATCGGCAAGGCTTCATTCGGCACAGAGAAGTTGCTTGAAAACTTCACAACTCTCCTCGATGCTGTTATCAAGGCTAAGCCCGCTGCAGCAAAGGGTCAGTACATCCGTTCATGCGTAGTTACATCAACAATGGGCCCCGGTGTTCGTATTAACCCGAACAAGGTTGGTTCAAGTGCAGCTGCTGCTGAATAATTAATCCTCGGAAAAAAATACTTGACATAGTTAATTCTATGTGGTATCATATTTAAGCTGTCCATCCCTAAGACAGCAGGTGCAATGCTTAAAGGTACAAACCGCCTGCCGAGGAACGGAGCATACGATTTATCTTAAAGGATTAGTATGTTTACGCCTTTCTCGGTTAAACGGGAAAGGCGTTTTGTTTTGCATCCAGGGAATGAGGCTCTGCCTCGTATTAATACAGGAGGTGAATGATTTGCCCAGTCAGAAGGTTTTAGAACAGAAACAGCAAATCGTTGCTGACTTAGTAGAAAGACTTAACTCAGCTTGCGCCGGTGTTATCGTCGACTACAGAGGTATCACAGTTGTTGACGACACAAAGCTTCGTAAGGAACTGCGTGAAGCAGGTGTTGAATACACAGTTGTTAAGAATACTCTCTTAAAGTTAGCTATTGAAAAGACTGAATTAAACGGTCTTGATGCTGTTCTCGAAGGCACAACAGCTATTGCAACAAGTGCTGATGACTATGTTGCAGCAGCTCGTATTCTCTGCAAGTATGCAGATTCAAACAAGAATTTCACAATCAAAAACGGTTTCCTTGATAACGATGTTATCGATGTTGACAAGATCAACGGTCTTGCTAAACTTCCCTCAAGAGAAATCTTACTTGCTAACGTTCTCGGTGCTTTCAATGCTCCCATCGCTGCTTTCGCAAGAGCTGTACAGGCTATTGTTGATAAGGGTGGCGTAGAAGCTACTGAAGCTCCCGCTGAAGAAGTAGCAGAAGCTCCGGCTGCTGAAGAGGCACCGGCAGAAGCTCCGGCAGCTGAAGAAGCAGCACCGGCAACAGAAGAAGCAGCTGAATAATTCAGAACTGCTGAAAAACTAAAATTTAATTTAAACGATTTACAATTGGAGGTAAATTATCATGGCATCAGAAAAGATTACTGCTATTATTGAAGAATTAAAGGTTCTCACAGTTCTTGAACTCTCAGAACTCGTACACGCTGTTGAAGAAGAATTCGGCGTATCAGCTGCAGCAGCAGTTGTAGCAGCTGGCCCCGTTGCAGATGCAGGCGCAGCTGCTGAAGAAAAGACAGAATTCGACCTCGAACTCACAGAGGTTGGCGCAGAAAAGATCAAGGTTATCAAGGTTGTTCGTGAAATCACAGGTCTTGGTCTTGCAGATGCTAAGGCAGCTGTTGACGGCGCTCCCAAGGTACTCAAGGAAGCAATGTCAAAGGAAGATGCAGAAGCTGCAAAGGCAAAGCTCGAAGAAGTTGGCGCAAAGGTTACTCTCAAGTAATTTATTCACATCTGAAACTATGGCGTTGTGTTTGCAAGAACACAACGCCAGTTTTATTCGCCTTGCGGCGAGTTTTATAGCTTCGCAGTGTTATTATGCGATGCATAGTGTTATTTGCTTCGCAAGTTTTAGTAGCGAATAAAATAACACTGAAACCTGGGTTTCAATATCACTATTGTCTCAAGACAATAATATCACTCCGACACCGTCGGAATAACACTTGAAAAAACTTTCTGCTTTCTATATAATTTATATTGAGGTGATATTTGTGGCTGACAGTATTTTAAGAGACAAAGCTAAAGTATTTGCAAAAGAAATTATTTTTCTTTGTCGAGAAATGAAATCTAATCGAAAGGAATCTGTTTTAATAAATCAAATACTCCGTTCTGCGACCTCAATAGGAGCAAATATACACGAAGCACAATATGCGCAAGGAACTAAAGATTTTATATCGAAATTAGAAATAGCACAAAAAGAGTGTTACGAAACAGAATATTGGTTAGAACTGCTTTTTGAAACAGATTGCATAACCGAAGAAAAATATAAGAAGTTACATAACGATTGTGGAGCAATCAGAAGAATGCTGATTGCCTCCTTAAAAACAGTCAAGTCAAATAAAATGTAAAAGAAATAAGTAAAATATATCAAAGAACCATCCTTCGCACTTGGGTACGAAGGATGGCATGTTATTTCTATAACAACAAACAAGAGCATTATTGACAAACAAGAAAAAGAAATTTATAATAGATTTCAGAGAAGAAAACAAGCACAAACATTCCCCTACTCTTTTTGAAAGGAGAAATTATGAAAAAATCAACTAATTCTATAAAAAGTAATATCTGCAAATATTTATTGATACCGATAATAGTTATTATAGATATCATTATGCTGATTGTTATAACTCCCTTAACAGACGGGAAAACATACTCTGACCACAAAGGTGTTTATACATATGATGAGTTGTTTTCGTCAAAAACCGAGGGTGCCGATATGAAAGATATGATATCATTTTCACTTTTTTCCGGAAACATATTGCATCCTGTAAATGCAAATACAATCTTAGATGGTGTAGAATTCGTAACGGTTTCTCATTTAATTACACCTGCAATAATGGTTTTGTATAATCCGAACAACGAAATATGTGCTTTAAGCACAAGGAGCAGCGGACCGGTTTTAGATGTGAATGAGGTAAGTGATGAGATTGTTTTTGAAATTTCTAAAGCAACAGGTTATGTTGTTTACGGAACATTATTTACCTTTTGTGGCGACATATATATGTTTGCAAATATAAAGGATGATACATATGTGTATGATGAAAATTCAACACCTCGGGAAAATGCAGTTAGATCAACTTATAGTTCTCACAGTAAAACCATTGCTTTATTTAAACTTTGTAATGTGGATGAAAGTTTCATTGAAGAAAATTTTTCGGGGTATAATGCGGGTAGTTATATAAAGTATTATCCGGAGTGGTATGAAGGACTTCAATATTTTTGGGAATATAGAGTCATAGCCGCCATCTTGTTCATCATTCAGTTCCCGATTGCTTTTAAAATCTATAGTAAAGTAATAACACCAAAAACAGAAAGTAATAAAAAGAAAAAAGCCAAGAAATAAGCAGAATACATCGAAAAACACCCTTTCGCACGCAAGTACGAAAGGGTGTTCTGATTATTCAACACCTCGGTAATAAAGTCCTCTTGTGTATTCCATAGAGGGCTTATCACCGTTTTGGTAAGCCTTGATTATTTCCTGAACCTGAGTCTTGTTTTCCTTGGTGAAATAAAGAGTGATGAAATCCATATTCTCTATTTCTCTGAGTCTCTCGGCAAGGTAAATGGGCCTTGAATTAAGCACCTCGCTGCAACCGTTTGAGCATACCACGGGGAATTTCACCCCAAGTCTGTCTGTAAGATATGAATTTCCACCGCATTTATCGCAGGTCTTTCCGTTTCTTATGGGGCAGTTTCGTGTGAGCATAAGAGGAATACTTCCGTAAGCAATCATTCCTCGGGGTATTTCTCCGCCAAGCTTCTTCATTTTGCTCAGAGTAAGCTCAGCCGAAACCGTTGCCTCCTGAACGCCGAGCTTCTCAAGCTCATTGAGAGAAAGAGTGTTATATACATTAAGAGTAAAGCCTGTGTGAATATTCATTCCCAGAGAACGAGCCATAGCAACACCGTCAAGATTGGTGCAGTAAGCAAGTCTTATGCCCGATTTCATCAGCACTTCAAGTCTTTGATAAACCTTGTCTGCGGTTGCAAAAATCCCTCTGGGTACTTCAACACCTACCCTTACATCTGCGCTGATTTCCCTGAGTTTATCTTCGGGCGTGTTAATGGGAATATAAACCGTATCAACACCCGAAAGGTCGTCGGGAAGCTGAGAAATATGGGCAAGGCGGATATAGGTTTTCATCTCCCCTGCCCTGTGAGGCTTGATTTCAGGCTTTATTCCTACAAATTTCTTCGGCTTATTCACATTGAGCTTTTCAAGTATGCCCTCAAGCACCTGCCTTCTCAGGCCGTTTATAACACCCGCAGGTACAATAAGACCTTCGTCCATATCTATTTCAATCTCATTTGCATAGAAGGGCGTACCGCCGCATTTTGAAAGTCTCTGCTCAAGGCTTTCGGCAGTCATAGGCTTGTTGATCGCCTTTTCGGGTATGCACTCGCTTTCTGCATAGCAACTGACTCCCGATGCCGAGCCTGAAAGTGAGACCTTCTCCCCCTCTATAACCGTCATATAGAAGTCAACGGGTATAAGGGGTGTTTCTCTGTCATAGAGCCTTTCAAGCATAGGAAGAACATCCTTTGCCGCAACAACATCGTCCTTCATTCTTGTGCCGAACATATCTCTGCCGAGCTTTCCTTCAAAATAGCCCTTTGTGAAGCCTGAACGGGAAAATACAGCTCTCAGAGCGTTATTTATATTTTCATCAGATGTTCCGTTAATTGCGTTTTTACAGGCTGTAACAGCCGCCGCAACATATTCGGGTCTTTTCATTCTGCCCTCGATTTTAAGGGAAGAAACCCCCGAATTTGCAAGAATATCCACATTCTCCGTCAATGATAAATCCTTCAGAGACAAATCATATCCCGTTCCGTTTTCTGCAGTAAAGGGAAGTCTGCAGGGCTGAGCGCAGAGACCTCTGTTACCGCTTCGGGAACCGAGCATTGCGCTGAGATAGCACTGTCCCGAAACGCACATACACAAAGCACCGTGAACGAAGTGCTCAAGCTCAATGTTTGTTCTGCTTCTGATATTTTTTATTTCTTCAAGACTTGTTTCCCTGGGAAGAACTGCTCTTGTGTATCCCATTTCTTCAAGAAGATTGATACCGTAGGAGGTCTGCACGGACATCTGTGTTGAAGCGTGGCGCTGTATATGGGGAGCGCACTGCTTTGCCAGAGCCGCAATACCCAAATCCTGCAAAATAAGCACGTCTGCATTACAATCACAAACGTGCTTAATCATAGCTGAAGCGGTAACAATTTCATCATCCGAAACGAGAGTGTTGAGCGTAATATGCACCTTCGCAGAACGTGCGTGAGCATATTCCACAGCTTTTACAAGCTCCTCATCGTCAAAATTGCCGGCATTTCTTCTTGCATTGAATGCCTTGCCCCCAAGATAAACGGCATTTGCGCCGCATCTTATTCCGGCAACAAGAGCCTCAAAGCTTCCGGCAGGTGATAAAATTTCAATTGCCATATTAACCCTTATCCTGAGCAGCCTTCTTGCTTCTCGGTGCGGGAGCATAGTCCTGCTGAGCGAGCATTGAACGAATCTGCATATTAAGTCTGTCTATTTCAAGCTTGCAGGCTTCAAGCTCTCTCTTTGCGTTTTCAGCTTCGTGTCTTGCCCAGTCAGCCTTGCTCTTTGCACTTGCGGCATCGTCAAGGTAGTCCTTGATCTGTGAGCGAAGATTGTCTGAGCTGATATTTGCCTTCTTGAATTCGTCGGCATACTGTAAAGCAACAAGCACAGCTGCCTGAGTTGTTGAAATACGGGGATTTTCCTTCATTGTGGTTTCAAGAGCCTCGTTGAGCTCTGCACCAAGCTCTGTTACATAAGCAATATCATCTTCTGTTACGATTGCATATTCTGCACCGCCGATAGTAAGCTTTACTCTGTTCTTTATCATTTTGGCTGTTCCTTTCTTTGTCATTTAAAATTAATTCTAAAACACCAACTAACATTATACTATATAAATTCAAAATATAAAAGACCTATAACGAAATTTTTTTGTATATTTCCGTCGATTTTGCAAAAATGTCAACCCTGTCAGTCCCGATACCGTCACTTTTTTGGCAGATATTACATTTTGATTGACATAGAACAACAGTTGTGGTATTATAATTAAATGATAAACAGGTGTCAATTTCTTGACACCGTTGATTTTTTCAAAGGAGATAAATCGTGGAAAGCATTAGTTTATTTTTTGATCGGATCAGCAGCTTTACTGCTTCCCTACCCCCTGACATTGTATATATGCTCAGAGTTCTTGTTGCGGCGGCATGCGGTGCGGCAATCGGTGTTGAAAGAAGCAAAAGGCAGAAGGAAGCAGGTATCCGAACTCACATTGTCGTTGCAATCGGTGCAGCTCTTATGATGATCGTTTCAAAATACGCCTTCTTTGACGTAGCAAGAGCAGATGCATCACGTATTGCCTCAAACGTCATCACAGGTGTCAGCTTCCTTGGCGCAGGCGTTATTTTTGTCAAAGACAGCTCTATCAAAGGTCTTACCACAGCGGCAGGTATCTGGGCAACCTCAGGTATAGGCCTTGCAATCGGTGCAGGTATGACAGGTATGGGTATGTTTACTACCCTGCTCATTATCATTCTTCAGGTCTTTCTTCATAAGTACGCAAGCGGTCTTGAGGGTGCGTTCAACACCTTTATCAAGGTCAAGCTGAGAGGAGACCACGAAAAAGCTCTTGAACGGTTGATACATTGTCTGGACGAACACGAAATTGAGATTATAAATCAACGTGTCAACCGAGGAAACGACGGAACGATAAAGGTTCAGCTTTCCGTAAAGGTGCCCAGAGATGTCCGTACAGAAACCCTCAGTGTCCTTTTCGATGATGATGAGGATATTATTTCTATTGAAATATAAAAGAGTGACAACATTAAAAGCTCAGATAATACTCAGACGGCACTTTGAAACAAGCGATAAATAATAATCACGCAAAACAAGATATAATCAAACATTACCGACAAATTATGCTGAAACGCTAAAAACGACAACCTTCGAAAGAAGGTTGTCGTTTTTTTATCAGGTATTTTTCATAATGATTGAGCCTACACACTCGCCTACGTGCTCGCAGGCATCGGCACAGGCCTCAAGGCAGTCAAAAATCTTGTACCAACTGATTTTTTCCTGAGTGCTCATATCACTCTTTGTAATTCTGCGCATTGATGCTAAGTAGAGCTTATCACATTCCTCCTCGATATCGTTGCAGATGATAATAAGAGGATGGATTTTCTTTGATTTCTTGAAGTTTTCAAACTCATTCATAATGTCATAGAAAGACTCACAGCCCTTCACAAGATGCTTTGCATACTCAATAGCATCGGGCTGGATTGTCTTCACATCGTAGATGTAAAGCTTCTGCAAAACCTCCTCAAGAAGGTCAAGTACATTATCAAGCTGATGACTCATAAGGTCAAGGTCCTCACGGTCAACGGGTGTCACAAATGCCTTTGCAAGAGCCGCACTCATCTCGTGCTTCTTCATATCGGCACCGTGCTCAAAGCCATGCATTTCCTTGAGCATATCTTCGATTTTGTCCGGATCGTAGTTTTCAAGACACTCAACAAGGTATGCAGCTGCCTTCTTTGCAAGTTCAGCACAAGCCTTGTAATTATCAAAATAAAATTTATCACCTTTAGCCATTGTTGTTCATTCCTTTCAGTTATATATAAATTTATCAGGTAAATATCATCATAAATATCTTGGTCATTATGAAACCTACAAGTCCGCAACCGGGGAAGGTAAGCACCCATGTGAGAACCATTTCCTTAACCACACCGAAATTGATTGCAGACACTCTCTTTACTGCGCCTACGCCCATAATCGAAGTCGTTTTTGCGTGGGTTGTTGATACAGGCAGACTGAATACGGAGCAGAACAGAAGCGAAATCGCTGCCGCCATATCAGCTGAGAAGCCCTGATACTTTTCGAGCTTGACCATATCCATACCGACTGACTTGATAATCTTTTTACCGCCCATTGCCGTACCGAGAGCCATAATAACCGAGCATACAACCATAAGCCAGACAGGGATATTGATATCTGACGGAAGGGCCTGTCCGTGTGACATATATACACACAAAAGTATAACACCCATAAACTTCTGACCGTCCTGAGCACCGTGCATAAACGCCATTGATGCAGCACCCACTATCTGTGCCCCTCTGAAGAAGGGCTCTGTCTTTGGTCTGTCTGCATTATAAAACAGCATTGTGACTATTTTACAGACTATCCAGCCAAGACCGAAGCCGAGAATTACGGAAATAAAGATACCGTAAATTACCTTGACCCATTCGCTGCCGTTTACTCCCGCAAAGCTGTTATTGATAGCGATTGCACTACCGGTAAGACCTGCGATAAGCGCATGGCTTTCACTTGTGGGTATACCGAACACCCAGGCAAGAGTTGCCCAAAGAACAATCGCAAACAATGCGGCACTCAGAGCAATGATAGCTATATCCGGGTTATCACCGAAATTAACCATTTTTGTGATTGTCTCAGCAACGGTAGCATTAACCATTGTCATCACGAAAACGCCCAGAAAGTTAAACACGGCCGCCATAAGTATTGCAGCCTTGGGAGGCATACAGCGTGTAACAACGCAGGTCGCAATAGCATTAGGAGCATCTGTCCAACCGTTTACAAGAATAACGCCAAGTGTCAGAATAACAGCTATAAACAGCAAGGGATTGGCTGTCATCTGATTCCAAAAAGACAAAATATCCATTCAGTACCTTCCTTGAATAAGTATATTTATAATCATCCAATCCGGATATTATCAGATAAAGCATATTGCTTGTGTATAAATATCCGTTTTTCGACACTCTGATTATAACGGAAAACCCTTTTTTTGTCAATCATAAAGGTTCACGGTTTCATTCAGATAAATCATAAGTACAGAAACAAATACACACAGCTTTTTGTTGATTTTTCGAGTTTCTTCAATATGTTTATAAAACATTTAAAACTAAAATTCATAAAAAATATATGGTTTATTCAAAAAATATTTATAAATTTATTCTTTTTTTGTATAATGAATTTATATAATATATGGTATACAGGCAAAGTTAAATTTGCGTCAGGAGGTAAAAGCTATGAAAAAAACATTCTGCAAATCTATATCCGTGATTCTTGTAATCGCTATGCTGATGAGCTTTGCATTACCTGTTTTTGCAAAGGACGGCAACTGGATTTCCCAGACAAGAAGCGACATTCCCGTTATCCGTATTTCAGGTGACGGCGAGCCTCTTGTTGATGCAGAAGGCAATAAGGTTTTCCATTACAAGGATTTCGCATCAATTCTCGAAGACGATGAAGAAACCGATGATGAAGAAGGCGACAACGCCATTCTGGAGGCTACTGCAAACATTCTTATGCCCTTCCTTATTGACGGTCTGATTAATGACAATTGGGATCCCTACTATGAAAATCTTCAGAAGGAAATCGGCGAGCTTTTTGAAAACTCTCTTCTGGACAAGGATGGCAATCCTCAGTACGGCACAGGATTACGTGCCTCAA
Organism: Clostridia bacterium; assembly: GCA_017435665.1. GTDB lineage: Bacteria > Bacillota > Clostridia > Oscillospirales > Acutalibacteraceae > UBA6857. The sequence goes on from JAFSEP010000031.1 coordinate 31,188, forward strand.
GAATTGAGGAAATGAACCGTAAGAGACACAACGACCAGGGCTCATATTACAACGGAGTTAAGTATTACGACTATAATTCATATTGGTATCGCTATGACTGGAGACTTGACCCCATTGAAACAGCGAATGAATTTAAGGTGTTCATCGATGACCTTCTGGCATCAACCGAATGCAATCAGGTAGGCATTGTTGCAAGCTGTCTCGGCACCAATGTTATCACAGCTTATCTTGCCGTTTATCCCGAACACGCCAAGGAGCACGTAAGAGGCGTTTCATATGACGGAAGCGTTGTGGGCGGTGCTGAAATGCTCAGCGAAACCATTTCAGGCAAGTTTAATATTGACGCTGCCGCTATTAACAGAGCTCTTATTGACTGCGGAGCAATCGGCTTGTTCAACATAGACGGATTTGTAAACACCACCCTTGAGATGCTTGACAGAACAGGCGTACTTGATACAGTTATCGGCAAAACAAAGGATTGGATATACTACAAGCTTGTTGAGGGTGTAACCTCTGCACTTGCTCTTTCCACATTCTTCACCTGGCCTAACTATTGGGCATGCGTATCAACGGATGATTATGATACAGCTATGAACTACGTTTTCGGTCCTGAGGGAAGTGAAAAGAGAACAGAGTATGCAGGTCTTATAGCCAAGCTCGAGCGCTATAACGAGCTTGTGCGTGAAAGAGTGCCCGAAATCCTTACACAGACCGTAGACAACGGCACACATTTCGGTGTTATTTCCAAATACGGCTTCCAGATTCTTCCCATATGCGAAACAAACTATCTTATTTCCGACCAGTTCGCCTCAGTAGGACGCTCATCCTTCGGTGCAACAACAGGAACAATCTATAACGACCTTCCTGCAGACTATATTACATCAAGAATTGAAGCAGGCTTCGGCAGATACATTTCTCCCGACGGACAGATTGATGCATCAACCTGCCTTTTCCCGAATCAGACCTGGTTTATAAAGGGCTCAAGCCATTCCAACTGGTCAGACTGGGAGGTACGCCTTCTTTATGATATTGCATCCTCAAAGGAACAGATCACCATCGATAACTCCTGCTGGCCCTCACAGTTCGTTGTTTACTCATACACCAATCCCAACGATGCCAATGACGGTGAAATCGAGACTATGACAATCGAAAACTGCGACACGGAAAACTGGGAAGCAGATGAAAGCAAGGATAATCCCACAACAAAGCACGAAAAGCTCTTCGTGGGTCTTACCTCATTTATCAAATGGGTATTTGAGCTTATTAAAATGCTTTTCGGATTATTATAATACATAACAAAACACTTCCCTGAGGCTCAGCAAAGAGCCTCAGGGTTGATTTTTATATAGACATAGCCTTATACCTTATGATATAATAAGAGAAACTATCAGGCAGGTGAAGAATTATGCATTTATTAAAGATTGACAAGGATCATTATCAGGGGCAGGCAGACCCCTATATCCTCAAAAGCGGCGGCAGGTATTACATATACGTAACGGGTCACGATGCTGTCTATGCTTATCAGTCGGAAAATCTTTTTGAAGGCTGGGAATACTACGGTGTTGTTATGACAGTGCCCGGACTTGATTCCTTCTGGGCACCCAGTGTTATTGAGCTTGAGGGAAAATTCTATATGTATAACTCAATGGAAATCTATAACGATACTCCTGATAAGGGCGGCCACAGAGGCGCTATGCACGTCTCCGTTGCGGATAATCCTCTGGGTCCCTTTGAAAATGCAAGGCAGATTCTTCATCCCTTCTCCATTGACTCTCACATAGTTCAGAATGAGTCGGGGCTTTTCCTTTTTTATTCCTCAAACAGATTTGAGGGTGAAAGAATAGGCACCTGCATTTATGTTGACCGTATGCTCGACCCCTTCACACCTTCAGGTAATCCCGTTTTAGTTCTTGAGCCCACGCTTGATGAGGATATTTACCGCCGTGACCGATACAAGAAGGGTCAGCATTGGCACACCATTGAGGGTGCGTTTTATTTCCGTGAGGGTGACTGGCATTATCTTATGTATTCAGGAAATTGCTTTGAGCAGCCCACGTATTATATCGGCTACGCAAGAGCAAAAACTGACGAAACCGACCTGACAAAGATAAAATTTGAGAAATACCCCGATGATAATACATACCACCCTGTTCTCAAGGCTAATGAATTTGAGGAGGGCACCGGTCACCACTCAATGATAAAAGAAAACGGTCAATGGTATGCAATATATCACGCAAGAGATTACGGTGATGCCCTCAACGCCTTTGACGCAAGAAACGCAAGGATATGCAAGCTTCACGTGAAAGACGGAATTATCGAAGCCGAGAGGTATGAAGACCGTATCTGATTAGAACAAACACACAAAGGAGCTGTATCAAAACATCGTAAGCAGATGTTATTGATACAGCCCCTTTATTATTGATTATTCCGATTTCTTTATCTATCGTTCACCGAAACAGCAAACGGTTTACGATTTTTCATGCTCACCGTTGCTTCCGGTCAAAATACTTTCTCCGTCAAAGACGATAACTCCGTAACCGTTACCCGTCTTATTGCCGTCCTGCAACCATTTTGCAAAAGCCCTCTGCATTGAGGTATCTGTTGGCAGCTGAGAAACAGGCTTTTTTGCATCTGCACCGAAAACTCTCCATGCATCTGTGAACATAGGCATTTTCATTGAAAAGAGTATTTCAAAGTCCCGTATAAACTGCGAAAGATTTGATTTTTCGGGAAGAATTTTAAGATTATCGGGATACAGAAGCCACGAATGGCAGGAGAATACAATCTTTCCGTTCTGCTGTCTGTCTGAAAAGAACTCATAAGCCCTTCTGTAAGAATCAAGTCTCGTTTCCTCCGTAAGAGACTGAGAGTGTGAGGGTATATGCATTGTCAGCACAAAATCGCCGGCCTTCAATGACACTCCGTGCTTTTTATAGCTTTTAGAGGTAAATTTATAATGCTCGTATTGAAATCTTCCCAAGCCGAAGCGCTCCAGCTTATAAAACTTCAGGAACCAATCCTCAACGAATGTTCCCCATATGCCCTTTACCTCCTTACATTCAAGGAGCTTTGCCTTGAGGTCAAACACCGTATTCCAATACACATCCTCATCTATTCCCTGCTTTCTGTATTCCTCAAGCAAGGGCTCGGTGCAATTAAGAAGCAGAAGGAAATTCACTGTATAGATATGCTCGTCAATGAGTCTTGAAAGCAATCTGCTTTTCCAGAAAAACGTTTTAAAATTCTTCTTGCGTACCCAATAAGACTTATACATTGAATTATAAAGCTTTTCTGCCAAAGGCTTTGAAAAAATCTTTTCTTCAGCGTTAATAACAGCTTCCTTTGCCTGTGACGGAAAGTCAAGTCTGTCCATCACAAGAACGGCATGATTGTATTTCTTCATATGTTTTCCTCTCTGTCTTTATATTTCTCTGCCTGAAGATTGAACATATACGCATATGTACCGCCGAGCCTCATAAGCTCCTCGTGGCTTCCGCTTTCGATTATACGGCCTTTTTCCATAACGTATATTCTGTCTGCGTTAACAGTTGTCGAAAGTCGGTGGGAAATGAAAATAACCGTTTTGTGTGCTGCTGCATCCATCATAGCACGGTTAAGGTTATATTCTGCAACAGGGTCAAGGTTTGCCGAAGGCTCGTCAAGAATAACATATGGGCAATCCTTATAAAAGGCTCGGGCAATGGCTATCTTCTGACTCTCACCCCCCGAAAGCATAACACCGTCATCGTCAAATTCCCTGAGGAGCTCGGTGTCAATACCCTTGGAGAGCTTTTTAGAGAAGCCGCTATGTTTAAGTGCTTCCAGAACCTTGCTTTCATCGGCATTTTTACCCAGAGCAACGTTTTCACCTACCGAGCAGGCGAAAAGCTGAAAATCCTGAAATACAGCGGCAAATCTGTCTCTGTGAGAATCAAGAGTGTTATTCCTTATATCCTCTCCGTCAATGAGAATACTGCCCTCAGTAGCATCGTAAAGTCGGAGTAAGAGGTTGGTAAGTGTTGTCTTACCTGCACCGTTATAGCCCACAAGTGCTATCTTTTCATAAGGCTTTACCGTAAGATTGATGTCGCTGAGTGTGGGCTCATCATTACCGGGATATGTAAAGGAAAGATTCTCAATTCTGATTTCCTTGGGTTCGTCCTTGGGCGCAACCCTTTCACCGTCTCTTATTTTAAAGTCACAGCTGAGAAATTCACGGTATTTCTCAATCATCTTTCCTCTCTCGGAAAATACTGCAACAGCCCATACTGTTAAGAAATTGATTGAAACTGCTATTGAATATGCGCCGTTGAAGGCTGCCACGAAATCACCCGGGGTAATACTGTTTTTCACCATTACGCAATACCCGAGATAAAGAGGAAGCACAAACATAAAGCCGAAAACCTGTATTCCCGATTCCTGAATAAAATAAAGGGCAGATATCTTGCTCCAGTATTTCTTCTGGTTTTTTATAACATCGTCGGCAGCATCGTTATATCTTTCCATAAGCAAGGGGGATATGCTGTTCATTCTTACCTCCTTGCAGTAATCCTGAAGGTAAAAAATGCGCTGGAAGTAGTCGCTTCTTCTGTGGAATTTTGTGTTATCCACACGTCTGCCCATCTGAAGTGCACCGATTTTCTTACTCAGAGGAAGAAACACTCCGATAAAGAACAGAATTATCATCAGACACACAGGATCAATGGAAAGCAGAATTGACGAAATTGTAACAAGTGAGATAATGTTACCCACATAGTTTCTTATAAGACCCAGGAGATTCTGAATATTATCTGACGACGACTCTACGGTAAGAATAAAGTTATTATAAAACTCAGGGTTATCATAGCTTTCAAGGTCCAGCTGACGTGCCTTGTCATAAAGCTTTTTGTTAAGTCTGTAATGAACCTTCTCCCTTTCCACATTCCAGAAAAATTCCCTGAAAAGCCATGCAAAGAGCTTGCTAACAACAAGCACAAGAGCAATCGCTCCCACCGCAAAAAATACTCTTTCAAGCCTTTCCCCTTCCGTAACCACATCAATGATATACTTTACACCGATAACGCTCACAAGCCTTGAGGGAAGTATGAGAAGAATACCCCATATGAACTCACCGATAACAAGCAAGGGTGAAACAGAAAACAGCAGACGGATAAAGAAGAAAATATTCGAAGGCATGGAGTGCAGCTTTTTTGTCTCATTCATCGTCCTCACCCTCCTTCTGTCCGTTATAGCTTGAAGCCTGAAGAGAAAACATACGGCTGTATTCTCCGTTACGGCTCATAAGCTCACCGTGGGTACCTTCCTCAAGCACTCTGCCCTCGCCGATAACGATAATTCTGTCGGAAAGGACTGCGCTTGAAAGTCGGTGAGATATATAAAGTGCGGTTTTTCCTCCTGTGACCTCAATAAGATTTTCATACATCTTATATTCAGCTATGGGATCAAGAGCAGAGGAAGGCTCGTCAAGAACAGCAAACTGAAAATCCTTGGCAAAAAGTCTTGCAACGGAAACCTTCTGATTTTCTCCTCCTGAAAGACCTGCACCGTCTTTCTCAAATTCCTTTGTCAGCACCGTATCTCCGCCCTTGGGCAATGTGGATATCTTTTCCCATATTCCGCTTTGCTCAAGTGCCTTTTGTGCAAAAGCCTTCTCTTCCTCCGTACACTCGTGACAGAGAATATTTTCAAATACTGAAACTGCAAAGTTCTTATAATCCTGAAAAACTGCACCGTAGCTGTTTCTCAGAGACTCAAGGTCGTATTCCTTCATGTTTTTGCCGTTATAGAGAATTTCGCCCCCGGTAACATCATAAAAGCGAAGAAGGAGCTTTACAATAGTGGATTTACCTGCGCCGTTTGCTCCCACAAGCGCTACGGTCTCGCCTTTATTTATTGTAAATGAAACGTTTTTAAGGGTATCCTTTTTAGCTGAGGGGTAACGGAAGGATACATTCCTGAATTCGAGGCTCTCAAACTCACCGCAGATTTCCGTACCTCCCACAATTTCGGGCTCATAATCAAAGAACTCTCTCAGATTATGGAAATAATATGCCATCTGTGTCATCATATCAAAGCTGTCAGCTATACCGAGGGTGGCTTCCCTTACAGAATTGATAGACGAAAGCACAACCGAAAAGCCCGATACGGTAAGGTTCTTGCCGTAAACAAACTGATAACCTGCAAAGGCATATGTACCTATAATTGGCAGAAACTCGCTGAAAAACGAGCTTACCATACTGTAAACAAACAGCTTCACACCATACTTTTTAAGTATTACTATATTTGCATCAATCGATGCCCTGAAGCGTTCCATAAGCACAAGAAAAATATTTGAGGTGCGCATATCCTTGGAAAAATCCTTGAGAAATACCGTTCTCTGAATATATGCCTTTGTTCTGTTGTTTCCTGTCATTTCAAGGTCACGGTTATATACCACCTTGCTTTTGAAAATCTCAATTATAAACACAAGACACACGGGGCAAAGGAACAGAAGATATGCAGGGTCAATGGCAGTCACCGTTCCGATTACAAGGGCAAGAGACAAAACACCGCCCACTATCATTGCTGTTGCCGAGCATATTGCATCAAAATAGCTCCAGGAAAGAATATTTGTAGCTCTCTGGTATTTATCGTAAAACTCAGGGTTTTCATAACAGGAAACATCAAGCTCCGTCGCCTTTGCAAAAACCTTGTTATTAAGCTGCTTGAGTACATTTTTTGTTGCCGCCTGATTTATGTAATTGGCATACCAGTTAATTGCTTTAAGGAAAACAGAACAGCCAAGGAACATAAGAAGATATCTCACATAATCCTCAAAGGTTCCCTCACCGTCTATAATGCTGAGAAGCACCTTGAGAAAAAGGATGTTCTGAATAAAAAGTGAGAAAACTCTGTCGGCTGTATAGTTTACAAGATATCCCAGAAGAAGCCTTTTATCAGCCTGCCAGACAATTTTAAGCGCAAAAGCAATATTCTTTATAAGAGGTACCTTAACTTTTTCGTGAACAGGCACTCTACGCATAAAAACCACTCCTTTCGCAAAGTCCGTCACCTGTTGAAATTGAAACGAAAACCGTTATTTTTGAATTGTAACACACCTGTTTTCAGGTGTCAAGAAGTCAGCATAACTATGTTGACTTTTATATTCCGAATTGATATAATCCTCCTGTAACAACAGTAAAAAAGAGGAATTTCCAATGCATAACAGACTTGTAATTTTTGATTGCTTCGGAGTGATTTTCGGTGAGGTTGCTCCCCTGTTTCTGAGAAAATATCTCTCCGATGAAGAAGCCGACGCAATAAAGGACAAAATCTTTGTCCCTGCAGACCTGGGACAGATTACATATGATGAGCTTCTTGATACTCTTGCTGTAACCGTTGGTGTTAACAGAGACGAGGTTATCCGTGAATGGAACAAGCTTTTTATTCTGAAAGACGATACAGTTGAGCTTATTAAAAAACTCAGAGAAACTGCAGATATTGCCTTACTTTCAAATGCACCTCTCGGTCTTGTGGAAAAAATGTTTGGGGAATACGGTCTTACATATCTTTTTGACAAAATGGTAGTTTCCTCTGCAATCGGACTTGCCAAGCCCGACCCTGAAATCTACCGTTACTGTGTGGCACAGTTTGACAGAGAATACGATGAAATCTATATGATTGACGATAATTCCGCAAACCTCGAACCCCTCAAAGAAATCGGAATTACTCCCATACTTTTCACGGGTGCGGAGAGTGTGGTTTCTGTTCTTGGTTAATTATTTTGTATACCGACATTCTGTCGGTATATTTTTTTACTCGTAGCGATAAAACTTAAGAAATTCTTAAAGCGTTTCCCACTTGTTTATTAAGATTTGTCAAGATATAATATTATCAGGATAAAGAAAGAAGGAAGATGAAAACAAAAGGAGTGACAAAAATGCAGAACATATTGGTTTGCGATGACGAAAAAGACATAGTTGAAGCTCTGAGAATATATCTTAATGCTGAAGGCTATAACGTATATCAGGCTTATAACGGCAAGGAAGCTCTTGATGTGCTGAAAAAAGAAAAGATACACCTTGTTCTTCTTGATATAATGATGCCCGTTATGGATGGTATCAGCACAATTTCAGCCATAAGAGAAAAATCCAACGTGCCTGTCATTCTTTTAACAGCAAAAAGCGAGGATACGGACAAAATTCTAGGTCTGAATATCGGTGCTGACGATTACATAACAAAACCCTTCAATCCCGTTGAGGTTATTGCCCGAGTCCGTTCTCAGCTCAGGCGTTATCTTAATTTGGGAACAATTGAAACAAAAGCATCCGTTCTGAAAATCGGAAATATTGAGCTTGATGACGAAAGCAAAACCGTGAGCGTTGACGGTGATAACGTCAGCCTGACAAAGCGTGAATTTTCCATACTGCGTCTGCTTATGAAAAATCCGGATAAGCTTTTTGCACCAAGTGAAATCTACAGACAGGTCTGGCAGGACGAACCTCTGGGCGCAGAAAACACTGTTGCGGTTCATATAAGGCATTTAAGAGAGAAAATTGAAATTAACCCTGCAGAACCCAGATATCTTAAAGTTGTCTGGGGACAGGGCTATAAGATGGAGGGAGAAAAATGAACAGACTCAAATCGAACCTTGCTGTCAAGATTATAGCATTTATTCTGTCTGTCGCTATGACCCTGACCTGCTTTGCAAGCGTTGCGGCGGTTACATATCTTGCAATAAATGATGCATATGTTCTCAATTCGTCATTCTCGTCAGAAAGCAGAATAAAAAATCTTGCGAGAAACGATCTGCTTTCGGTTGTATATATTGTTGAAGACAAACTGTTTATAAACAATTTCAACGGCGCCTACTATAATCTTCTCGAAGAAAGTCAGTCAAACTTTCTTTACGAGGTAAAAGACCGAAGAGGAAACGTCATTGTTACAAATGTAAAAGACGGCAAGAGCATATCTCACGCTATGGATTGCTCCGATGAGCTGTTATCTTACGTTAATGATTATAATTCTTTTGATAATATACAGTTCCGAACAGAAAGCGAAGCAAGAGAATACATAAAGTACTGCGAAAAATACTTTTCCGAATTTGACTGCACCATAGTTAAAAAACAGTATTATGAAACGGATTACGACTACTGTGATTGGGTAGATGTAAATTGGTACGGCGAGTTGTTTGGCAGTGAAGCAGAAAACGGAAGCAGCTCGTGGGAGGATCCGGATCTCCCTGTCGAAATCAAAACCGATAAAGACGGGGAGCGCTATTATGAGGCTTACGAAATAGTGGTTGAAAACAGCAAAATCAATGAAGAGTCACTTATCTGCACCATTGGTCTGCGTGACCCGTTGACGGTATATGATGCTTATTACTTTGCCGCTTCATTCACCGATAAGCTGAACGAAGAACGATACAGCCTGATTGCTGTGGCGGCAATAACCGCATTGCTGTCAGTTATTCTTTTCTGCTTCCTCATAAGCTCAGCAGGACACAAAAGCGGAGAAGAAGATATATATCTGAATTTCTTAGATAAAATTCCTTATGACATAATTCTTGCTGTTATCGGTCTTATATGCTTCGGCGTTATATACTTATTTGATCTGGTAATAAACTTCAGTCTTAACAATACAGCATCGGTTATTTCTCTCATTCTTACGATAGTTTTTGCAACGATTATTCTTTTTCTTTTATTTATAACCACCGCTGCAAGAATAAAGGGCAGAACACTCCACAAGAACTGGCTTATAATAATCATCCCGAAAAGCATTTTCAGATTAAGCAGAAAGGCTGTGAAAAAAGCGGGTAAAGCTTATCGCAAAATTGCAGATACGCTTCCCCTATATCGGCAGGCAGGATTTGGTATTTTAATATGGTTTGTTGCTGACCTTATCGTGACAATATTCTTTTGCGAAATGGGTCTTGCCGGTGAAGAAGAATTAGTATTGTTAATATTAATAAAGCTTCTCATAATACCCGTTATCGCTTTAGCCGTAATCAATATGAAAGCTATCGAAAAAGGCGGAGAGGAAATCTCCGGCGGTAACATCAACTATAAAATTAACACCAATCTTATGTATCCGCCTTTCAGGAAGCACGCAGAAAAGCTTAATGATATAGGAATGGGGCTTGATAAAGCTCTGGATGAAAAGCTGAAAAGTGAGCGAATGAAAACAGAGCTTATCACCAATGTTTCCCACGATATAAAAACTCCTCTGACCTCTATTATCAATTATGTTGATCTGCTTAAGCGTGAGGGTTTGGAAAGTCCCAATGCAGCAGCATATATTGAGGTTATTGACAGACAATCGGCAAGACTTAAAAAGTTGACCGTTGACTTAGTCGAGATGTCAAAAGCAACCACAGGCAATATGAATGTTAACATAAGCGATGTAGATGTAAACGTGTTGCTGACTCAGGCCATAGGCGAATACAGTGAAAAATTACAGGCAAAAGGTCTTGAAACCGTGGTCAATCTTAAGGAAGATATACCGCAAATTAAGGCTGACGGTAATCTTCTCTGGCGAATTTTCGATAATCTTCTGAGTAATATCTGCAAATACTCAAAGTATGACACAAGAGTCTATCTTGAAACAGCCTTAAGGGGAAGCGAAGTCACAATCACATTCAAAAACATATCAAGCCAACCCTTGAACATACCCGGTGAGGAGCTTATGGAACGCTTTGTCAGGGGTGACAGCTCACGAAACACAGAGGGCAGCGGACTGGGTTTGTCTATTGCACAAAGTCTTGCAGCACTCCAGAACGCCGATTTCAGAATTGAAATTGATGGCGATTTATTTAAATCAGTCATTACATTCACATTATAATTAAGAATGAGAAAATGAAAAAACAAAAAGCGAAACGCCGTCGGATTAGCTCCGTCGGCGTTTCGCTTTGTCTCTTTTTGAGGATTTTATCTTGTTACTGATTCAGCATTCCAGATATTAGCTGCATATTCATTAATAGCTCTGTCGGCGGCAAATCTGCCTGCACCTGCTGTGTTGAGAAGTGACATTCTGTTGAATCTGTCCTTATCGGTATAGATTTCGTCAAGCTTTCTCTGTGCGTTACGGTAATCTGCAAAGTCAGCAAGAACCATATAGGGATCGTGATTGATGATGTTTGCGATTTCGGGGAACTGAACACCGTTGATGCCGTTCTGAATGAAGCTGATAACCTTCTTCAGCTCAGCGTTGTTATTGTAGTAATTCATAGGCACGTAGCCGTTGCGCTTGACTGCATTTACATCAGGTGTGCGCATACCGAAAAGCACCATATTCTCATCGCCCACAGCTTCGTTGATTTCAACGTTTGCACCGTCAAGTGTACCGAGGGTAATTGCACCGTTTATCATAAGCTTCATATTACCTGTACCGCTTGCCTCTGTGCCTGCAAGGGAAATCTGCTCACTGATATCTGCGGCGGGCATAAGCTTTTCAGCCATAGAAACGTTGTAGTCCTCGAGATAGATTACCTTGAGTCTGCCACGCATATCGGGGTCATTATTGATAAGGTTTGCAAGGGCGCAGATGAAGCTGATAATCTTCTTTGCAACGAAGTAGCCTGATGCTGCCTTTGCGCCGAAAATATATGTGTGGGGAACATAGTTTCCGTCGGGATTTTCCTTGATTTCAAGGTATTTTGCAACGATGTTAAGAGCGTTGAGATGCTGTCTCTTGTATTCGTGAAGTCTCTTTACCTGTACGTCAAAGATTGAGTTGGGGTCAAGCTCAACGCCTGTTCTCTTTTTAACGTATGCGGCAAAATCCTTCTTGTTTGCAAGCTTGATTTCTCCGATTTTATCAAGAACCTTCTTATCGTCTGCAAACTCTCTGAGTCTTTCAAGCTCGTCACCGTTATAAATAAAGCCCTTGCCGATAAGCTTTTCAAGATAAGAGGTAAGTCTCGGATTGGACTGGCAGAGCCATCTGCGGTGAGCAATACCGTTTGTTACGTTTGTGAACTTTTCGGGAGTAAGCTTATAGTAATCGTTGAAAAGGTCATCCTTGAGAATCTGTGAATGAAGTGCAGAAACACCGTTTACGCTGTGGCAGGCGGCAACACAGAGGTTCGCCATACGTACAACACCGTTTGCGATAACTGCAAGGTTTTCAACCTTGCCTGCATCCCCCGTCATAGCCCATACGTGAGCACGGTATCTGTTGTCAACCTCTTTTGCAATCTGATGAATACGGGGAAGAAGTGAACGGAATAAATCCTCATTCCAGCACTCAAGTGCTTCCTTCATAACTGTATGGTTAGTGTATGCTGTAGCCTTTGTAACAATGTTCCATGCATCGTCCCAGCCGTAGCCGCACTCGTCAAGAAGTATTCTCATAAGCTCGAGAATTGAGAGTGTGGGGTGAGTATCGTTGATATGGACTGCATTCTTCTCAGCAAAGTTTTCCATTGTACCGTAATGTCTGAGGTGACGGTGAACGATATCCTGAACGGATGCTGAAACAAGGAAATACTGCTGCTTGAGACGGAGAGACTTGCCCTCGGGATGATTATCTGAGGGATAAAGAACCTTGCTGATAACCTCAGCCATAGCGTTCTGCTCCATAGCACGCATATACTGTCCCTGATCAAAGAGGCTCATATCAAGACCGGGAGCAACACTCTTCCACAGACGGAGAATGCTGACAGCCTTGTTGTCCTTACCGCTTACAAACATATCATAGGGAATAGCTGTAATTGCAGTATAATCCTTATGCTCAACGCTGTGATACTGATTATCCCAGCTGTCCTCTATATAACCGCCGAAGCGTACCTCAACCTTGTCCTTTTCTCTGGGTGTGAGCCATACTTCGCCGCCGGGAAGCCAGAAATCGGGAAGCTCTGTCTGCCAACCGTCAACAAGCTTCTGCTTGAAAATACCGTATTCGTAAAGGATTGAGTAACCCATACCCTGATAGCCCTGAGTTGCAAGACCGTCAAGATAGCAGGCAGCAAGACGGCCGAGACCGCCGTTACCGAGACCTGCATCAGGCTCCTGCTCATAAAGGTTTTCAAGCTTTACGCCAAGCTCCTTGAGAGCCTTTTCGAAAACTGATGTAAGGTTAAGATTATACAAATTGTTTTTAAGTGAGCGACCCATAAGGAATTCCATACTGAGATAGTAAACCTTCTTTGCACCCTTTTCAAGAGCCTCACCCTTGAATTCACGGCTTCTGTCCTGCATCATATCCTTAACGATGAGTGAAACCGCCTTATAGAACTGCTCATCGGTTGCCTCCTGAACGGATACGCCGTAAAAATGAGAAAGCTTTGCTTCGATGAGTTCCTTTGCTTGTGCTGCTGTGAGTGAATTTTTCATAAAAACCTCCCAAAATTTATAAAAAAAGAAATGATATTTAATCTTTGCTTTGTATATTTTATACTAAAAATCGGCAAATTACAATACCTAAGAAAGAAATAATTTAAAAATATGCTTCGCAAATTAAAAATTGAAAATGGAAGGTGGAAAATTGTAGGGCTGCACTGTAAAATCAGCACATAGGTAAGTGATTTGTGTCAGCACATCGGTAAGCCAGTTGAAAAGCTAGGTAAGCCGAAGTGAACAAAAAATTAATCAAAAGAACTAACAATGGGCAGGCACAATATTGTGCCTGCCCATTGTTGC
>JAFSEP010000032.1 GCA_017435665.1 Clostridia bacterium
AAAGGAGATTGCTTTTTGAGAAAGACAATCAGAACACCGGAGATTGTAGCTTAACCGGGAGGAAGGCTTATAATCTATCCGACCTCCCACACATTGAAGGTCAACAATTTTCAGGAGGAAAAACAATGAATAAAAATGACTGTATAATTCGTAATGAAAGAAAAGAAGAACAAAGAGAAGTTGAGTTTCTTGTCAGGGAATCATTCTGGAATGTTTATCGTCCCGGCTGTCTTGAGCACTATGTCCTCAATCAGCTTCGTGATGATGCTGACTTTATTCCCGAGCTTAATTTCGTAATGGAAAAGGACGGCAGAATTATAGGACAGAATATGTTTATGAAGGCTGTTATCAAGGCTGACAACGGCAAAGATATTCCGATTCTCACAATGGGTCCTATCTGTATTGCTAACGAACTGAAGCGTCAGGGCTACGGCAAAATCCTGCTTGATTATTCACTGCAGAAGGCAATTGAAATGGGTTTTGGTGCAGTTTGCTTTGAGGGTAATATTGACTTTTACGGAAAAAGCGGATTTACCTTTGCATCTGATTTCGGTATCCGTTATCACGGCTTGCCTGAAGGTGCAGATGCATCATTCTTCCTTTGCAAAGAACTGAAAAAAGGCTATCTTGACGATGTTACAGGTGAATATTCTCCGCCTCAGGGATATTTTGTAAATGAAGATGAAGCAGAGGAATTTGACAAGCAATTCCCGCCGAAAGAAAAATTAAAACTTCCGACACAGCTTTTCTGAAATACGGACTAACACAAAGGGTGGTACGCTTCGGTGTACTGCCCGATTTTTTATTTTGCCGGCAGGATATACCTTCGCCGGCTATGTCACCGGTTTATGGGTGATTTTTGCCTTCTTCATCTTAAATTTATTTAATATTGCATAGCAATATTTTACCGGATGTGATATAATCGTTACATATTGTGGCGAATATGCCTGATAAGTCAGATATAACGCTTGTGGTTTCATAAGCTGTGCGGGAGGTTATTATGCAGATTTTACAGACAATTATTTCTTATTTTGCAATAGCGGCGGCTTTTCTTTCATCAATTTTTTCTTGGGGTGAAGCAGAAATGAAACCGTTTAAAAATGATTACAGTATTCCTGACAGCATTCCCGAATACAGCAAAATTTCAACCGAAGAGAAGGATGACTGGACAGCAAAGTGGATATGGGATGAGGATAACCTGACAGAAAAAAATGTCTGGATGTGCTTCATCAAAAAGGTAAGCCTTGATAAGATACCTGAGGAGCTTATTGCTCACATCTCTGCAGATTCAAAGTATTGGCTTTACATAAACGGCGAAACTGTTGTTTTTGAAGGCGGTGTGAAGCGTGGCCCCGATAAAAACAGCGGTTATTACGACAGCTTGGATATTTCTCCTTATCTCAAAGAGGGAGAAAACTCAATTTGTGCTCTGGTGTGGTTCTGGGATAATGAAACAAGCTATTCCTATCACAGCAGCGGTCAGGGAGGCTTTCTTTTTGAAGCAACGGGTGAGAGCATCAGTATAGTTTCCGACGAAAGCTGGAAGGTAAAAAGAAACAGCTCATATGTAAACAGCTCACTTTATCCTCCCAATTACAGACTTCCCGAATACAGCATTTATTTTGATGCAAGAGAAGAAACAGGTAATTGGACAGACGAGGCCTATGATGCTTCCGGCTGGGAAAACGCAACCGAGTATGCCACAGGCGGAGAAGGAGCATACGGCAAGCTTTACCCCAGAGGCATACCCTTCCTGAAGGATTACGGGCTTAAAGAATATGAAAACTCAAAAGATTATGAAAACTATACCGTAAAAAGATTTTTCGGTGAAAAAATTACCGTTGATATTCCCTATAATGCTCAGGTCACGCCCTATCTGAAGGTTATAGCACCGGCGGGGAAGAAAATCCGTATAACAACGGAAAACACATTGATCGGTGCAGTTTCAACTACATATATAACAAAAGAGGGGGAGCAGGAATTTGAGGCCTTAGGCTGGGTTAACGGTGAGCACATTACCTATAAAATCCCAAAAGGCGTTACGGTGGTTTCCCTGATGTACCGTGAAACGGGATACGACAGTTCCTTCTGCGGTGACTTTGAATGTGACGATGAATTTATGAATTCTCTGTGGCAGAAATCTCTGCGCACGCTTTACGTTACTATGCGTGACAACTTTATGGATTGCCCTGACAGAGAAAGAGCCCAATGGTGGGGCGACGTTACAAGCGAAATGATTATGACAATGTACTCTATGGACAGCAATTCCTATCTGCTGTATCAGAAGGGCGTACAGGCAATGCTTTCTCACGTGGACGATACGAAGGTACTCCAGACGGTAGTGCCTATAAGCGGTGACTATTTTGAGCTTCCTGTTCAGCAGCTTGCAGGTATCGTCGGCTTCCTTACATACTATGACTATACCGGCGACAAGGCTTTCATAGAAAAGGTTTACGATGCATCTCTTGACTACCTGAGTCTTTGGGAAATCGGGGAGAACAATCTTGTTGTTCACCGAAGCGGCTCATGGGATTGGCCTGATTGGGGCAGCAAGGCAGATATGACCGCTATTGAAAACGCCTGGTATTACTATGCGCTTTCCGCTGTGGAGCAAATGGCTGAGATTATCGGCAGGGATGATAATGCATCCTTTATTGCCGAAAGAAAGGCAGTCGTGTCAGAGGGCTATAAGACTCTTTGGACTGAGGATGGCTTCAGAAGTGAAGATGCCGAAAATCCTGATGACAGAGCAAATGCTCTTGCAGTTCTGTCGGGTCTTGCGGAAAAAGAACAGTATGCTACCGTTCTGAGCGTGCTCAGGGATACCAAGAATTCGAGTCCGTATATGGAATACTATGTTCTTGAGGCGCTTTGTAAAATGGGCGAATATGAAGCTGCAAGAGACAGAATCAAGGACAGATATCAGGATATGGTAAATGAGAATTACTCTACATTGTGGGAATTCTGGAATTCATGGCAGGGTACTATGAATCATGCATGGAGTGGCGGTCCTCTGGTTATAATGAGCAAGCATTTTGCAGGTATTGCGCCTCTTGAGGAGGGCTACGAAAAGGTCAGGATCGAACCTCAGTATACCCTGTCCGACAGTATGAGCTGTACCGTTCCCAGCGTGAAGGGTCTGATAACACTCGACTATGAAAAGAACGCTGATAACTATGCTATTGACCTTGTTTTGCCGCAGGGCATGAAGGCAGTTTTATATGTACCTGCCGATGCTGTTGTAAGTATAAATTCAGAGCTTTATTACCAAGACGGTGCGTATGTAAACGGCGATGGGGCTACTGATACGGAAATTATTGTAATCTGAAAAAAGTTTGTTTTTCGAAATGACTGATATTGTAAGTTTTTTCGGAATGTGATAAAATCAACTCATAACCAAATATTATGAAAGAAGTGATAATATGGTAAAAAACTATGATGCGGTTGTTATCGGCGCAGGTAACGGCGGACTTGTGGCAGCTGCCCGTCTTGCCAAGGAGGGCAAAAAGACGCTGCTTGTTGAACGCCACAACCTTCCCGGTGGATTTGCAACCAGCTTTGTAAGAGGCAGATTCGAATTTGAAGCATCTCTTCATGAGCTTTGCGGTATCGGCTCTATTACGGGAAAGTCACCGCTTCTGAAGATTTTTCAGGAGGTAGGTGCTGCTGATAAAATAGAGTGGGTTTCACTTGACGAAGCCTTCAGATTGCTTACCCTTGACGGAAAGTGCGACTATTCGATGCCCTTAGGAAAGGAAGCTTTTATAGCTAAGCTGGAAGAATATGATCCCGGCTCTGAGGCTGTGGTCAGAAAGATTTTTGACCTTATTGAGAGCATTGAAAAAACACTTGATTTCGTAAGCAACATTGAAGATTTCAAGCCCTCAATGATAAAGGAAATCTTTTCCGAGCATACGGAGTTTCTTAAAGTAGCCAACTATTCTGTTGATGAGGTGCTGAAGGCTTTCGGTGCAAGCCAAAAGACAAGAGATATCCTTAACGGATATTGGTGCTATCTCGGTCAGCCCACCGATGAGCTTAACGTTATACACTATTTTACAATGCTTCATTCATACATTATTGACGGTGCCGTTATCCCCAAAGGCAGAAGCCATCAGATAAGCACGGCTCTGCTTGAGGCATTTACGGAAAACGGCGGTGAGGCTTGGTTCAATACAAGTGTTAAAAAGATAAAGGTGGAAAACGGCATTGCTACGGGTGTTGTGCTTGAAGACGGTACTGAGATAAAGGCCAAGGCAGTTATCTGCAATGCCTCGCCCTATAATGCATACACAAAGCTTATAGATGAAGACGCCATCCCCGAGAAGCTGAAAAAAGAAGTGAATGCCAAAACTCTGGGTGCAAAGGGTTTTGCAGTATTCCTCGGTTTTAACCGTTCGGCAGAGGAGCTTGGTCTTGATAATCACACCTATTTCATTTATCCCACTAACGATAACAGAAGATGCTATGAGCTGAGCAAGAAAATTGAGACAAATGACGTTCAGGCAACAGTCTGTCTTAATAAGGCTTTTGATGACTGCTCACCCGAGGGCACAAGCATACTCTATATGACTTCTATTTTTGCAGGCAATGAATGGAGCAGTATTTCCGTTGAGGATTATCATAAAACCAAGTTTGCCTTTGCTGAAAAGATGATTGACAACTTCGAAAAAGCAACGGGAGTTAAAATCAGGGATTATATAGAAGAAATCGAAGTCGCAACACCGATGACCTATGCACGCTATACCGATGCTCCTGCAGGAACTATTTACGGCTACGAGGCAAGCAAGGAGGACGGTATTGTTAAAAGAATAGTATTTGATATGATTGATAAAGGCATACCCGGTCTTTACTTCGCCGGAGGCTATACAGCAAGGCATATGGGCTATTCACCCAGCTACACAACCGGCGATATGGCAGCAAAGAATGCGATTATCGGTATGGAAAAGGAGGGAAAGTAAATGAGCAAGAAAGCTACTGTTAACGGTAATTTCAAGGATATTATCAATACCGTGAAGTTTTTAACTGAAAGAAAAAAATTCATAGACAGCGCTGAAGCTGTTTTACCGACCCGTACCGATGATTTCGGTGTAAACAGGGTTGCAGGAAGTATTCATCCCAAGGAGCAGCGACTTGTTATCAGCAGAATTGAAGAGCACGGAGAAATTGCAAAAAGCTATTACTTTGAAAGCAAAGCCGCACCTCTTGCATATTTTAAGGCAGGTCAGTACCTTACCTTCAGGCTTGAAATCGGCAATTCTGTTGTAACCCGTTCTTATTCAATAGCTTCTTCACCTGCAGCTGCATTAAAGGGTGAATATCAGATTACAGTCAAGCGTATCAGCGACGGTTTTGTGTCCGACTATATTCTTGATAATTGGAGCGTGGGTGATGAGGTTACGGCTTATGCACCCGAGGGCAACCTTACCTACTGTTACTTGAGGGATGCAGAAAATATAGTCGCTGTTGCAGGCGGCAGCGGTATAACACCGTTTCTTTCGCTGGCAAGGGCAATAGCTGAGGGCGATGAAGACTGCAGTCTTACCTTGCTTTACGGCTGCAGAACCTCTGATGAAATTCTTTTCAGAGCAGAGCTGGACAGCCTTGCTGAGAAAAGCGATAAAATCAAAGTGATTTACGTGCTCAGCCACAGCGATGAGGAGGGCTATGAAAAGGGCTTTGTGGGAGCTGATGTTATAAGCAAATATGCTCCGGAAGGTGATTACAGTATTTTTGTATGCGGTCCCGGAGGCTTATACAAGTATCTTGAAGCTGAGCTTCCTAAGCTGGAAAAAGAGAAGAAATATATCCGTTTTGAGGTATTTTCCTCAGGCAAAAAGAAAGACGAAGCAAGGGAATACAGTATTACCGTTATAAACCGTGGAGAAGAAGCTGTAATCAAAGCCGACAGCAATGAAACCGTGCTTTGTGCATTGGAGCGTGCAGGCATAGAGGTTCCCGCAAGATGCCATACAGGTGAATGCGGCTTTTGCAGAAGTAAGCTGGTCAGCGGTAAGGTATATATACCTGAGGGTGAGGATAAGCGCCGTATAGCAGACGTTCAGCTTGGCTTCATACACCCGTGCTGTTGTTACCCTGAAAGCGACCTTGTTATAAGAATAAATTAACTGTGTAAATTTTAATAAAGCTTGCCCCCGACTGCAGGATGACCGTTCATAGATATGCGTTTGTTTATGATGGTCAGCAAAAGGTCGGGGGTGTTTTTCGTTCTGTTGAAAAAAGAAATGAATTCTGCTATAATCAAAAAAGAAAAGAGGTGCAGGTAATGAAAAGACCTTATATCATTTGTCACATGGTAACTTCTCTTGACGGGAAGGTTACAGGTGATTTTTTAGGCAGACCGGAATGTGCGGCTGCTTGTGAAGTATACTATGATATCAACAGAAGCCTGAAATCAAACGGATTTATCTGCGGCAGAGTCACAATGGAAGGCAGCTTTACGGGCGGACATTATCCTGAGCTTTCAGAATATAAGCCTGTTCATCACAAAACGGATTATATATCTGATGATTTGACAGGCTTTTATGCCGTTGCGTTTGACCCGAAAGGAAAACTCGGTTGGAGATCAAACAAGATTATCGACCCTGACGGTGATCCGGGATATGGCGGTGCACAGATTATCGAGGTGCTGACGGAGCAGGCTGACGAGAGATATTTAGGTTATCTTGAAAGTATGGAAATTCCTTATATATTTGCAGGTGAAACGGAAATCGATGTGGAGCTTGCACTCTTTAAGCTCAGAAATATTCTCGGTTGTGAGACTCTGCTTCTTGAAGGAGGAAGCATTGTAAACGGATATTTTCAAAGGGCAGACGTTATCGATGAGCTGAGTCTTGTGGTAGCGCCCGTTGTTGCCGATAAAGGCGATAAGCCGCTGTTTACTGACAGCATAGATTCGGGGTATGAGCTTATTAAAGCGGAAGGCATAAAGGGTAATGTTGTTTTGAATTATAAAAAGAAATGAATTGACAGGAAACAGCAGATTTAGATTTGAAGTCAACAGAATTTAAAAAACGTGTTGTTCAGATATCCTCTTTTTATGTGTACAATATCATTGTAAAATTTAAAAGGAGGTTCACGAAATGAACACAAACAAAATTTATGCAGAATCAATTGCAAAGGAATATGCACCTAAGGATGATTCCAAGGTTATTGCACTTCGCAAGCTTGACAAGAAAGCAAAAACACCGGCAAATGTATTTGCATACACATTCGGTATTATTACATCTCTTGTTGCAGGCCTCGGTATGTGCCTTTCAATGCAGGTTATCGGCGGAACAACAGCTCTTATGATTGTCGGCATTGTAATAGGAATAATCGGCTTTGTCGGGATGGGAATTAATTATCCGATTTATAAGAAGCTTCTTGAAAAAGGCAAGCAGAAGTATGCCTTTGAAATTGTTGAGCTTGCAAAACAGATAAGTGAAGAATAAAGAAAACGGATGGTGTTGTTAAATGAATAAAAATGAAAGCAAATATTTCAACACCGCAGTAAAGATGGATAAGGCGTTGATTGAGCTGCTTGAAAAGAAAGATTTTGAGTATATCACCGTTAAAGAGGTTTGCGCATCGGCAGGAGTAAACCGTTCAACTTTTTATCTTCATTACGAAAACACATATGATTTACTCGAAGAAGCAACACGGTATATTATCGACAGCTTTCTTGCTTATTTTTCTGTTGAAACCAAAAGCATAGCTTCACGTTTTGAAAGCTGTGAGCTGAAGGAGCTTATGTTTATATCCCCCGAATACCTGTTGCCGTATCTTACTTTTATAAAAGAAAATCAGCGTGTCTTTAGAACTTCAATCAAGCAATTCGGCACAATGGATTTTAACGGAGTATATAACAAAATGTTCAAATATATTTTCAACCCGATTCTTGAACGGTTTGATTTTCCTGCAAATGACAGGGTGTATATTCTTAAATTTTATCTCACAGGCATTACTGCCGTTGTTATGGAATGGCTTGAAAACGACTGCGCAGAGGACGTTGACAGCATCATAAGAATAATAATTGATTGTGTGTTGGGTAAATCCGGAAGCTGTCCGGACAGGTATACCGATATGAGAACGAACAAGTAGGCAGTCAGCTTCTGCAACTTTGATAATACTGATAAAAATACCCACCCCTTACCTTTTTGATAAAAGGAAGGGGTGAATTATTTATGCTGAAGCACCGATATGATTCAGAGTACAGATATCTGTACTCTGAACATCAGTTAAGTATATCGGTATTGTAATGTGCTGACTTTTGGTGTATTATGTAATCAGTAAGCGTAGAGAAAGAGGTGACATTATGCCCCTTCAGATTATAAGACAAGACATAACAAAGATATGTGTTGATGCTATTGTTAATGCAGCCAACACATCATTGCTCGGCGGAGGCGGTGTGGACGGGTGTATTCACAGAGCAGCCGGAAAGGGCTTGCTCGAAGAGTGCAAAACCCTTGGAGGCTGTGAAACGGGTAAAGCGAAGATTACCGGTGCATATAATCTGCCCTGCAAATATGTTATTCATACGGTGGGACCACGTTGGTCCGGCGGCAGAAAAAATGAAAAATCATTATTAGAATCCTGCTATAAAGAATCTCTGAAGCTTGCAAGGATGTATAACTGTGAAACCGTGGCATTTCCACTTATCTCTTCGGGTGTTTACGGATATCCTAAGGATCAGGCGCTAAAAGTGGCTGTTGACGTTATCAGTGACTTTCTTTTCGAAAATGAAATGAAGGTCTATATCGTAGTGTTTGATAAGGCAGCTTATAAAATCAGCGAGAAGCTGTTTTCGGATATTGCCGAATATATTGATGACAATTATGTGGATGAGCGTGCAGACTATCGTTCTGAACGAAGTCGCATAAATTGTACATGTCAAAGCACTGCGTTTGAGTCTGCCGAATACGGTTTATCGGATTTGTGCAAATATGATAAAGCATTGTTTGACGAGGGGCTTGACATAAAAATCAAACAAATTGACGAGAGCTTTTCGCAGATGCTCCTTCGTAAGATCGATGAGAGAGGTATGAAGGATTCCGAATGTTATAAGAAGGCAAATATTGACCGTAAGCTGTTTTCGAAAATTCGTAGTGACGTGAATTATAGACCAAGTAAGACCACGGCAATAGCATTTGCTGTATCTTTGGAGCTGTCACTTGAAGAAACAGAGGATATGCTCAGAAAGGCGGGATATGCGCTATCTCACAGTAATAAATTTGACATTATAATTGAGTATTTTATCAGTAAGGGTAACTATAACATTTTTGAAATTAACGAAGCTCTGTTTGAGTTTGACCAGGTGCTGTTGGGATGCTGAATAAAACGTCGCCTGTCAGGCGACCAATTCAATTAAATAACTCGCTATAATATGGTTGTAAGGTTGAAACAAACCTCGCAACCATTATTTTTTTGGAGGTAATTAATTATGACAGGTGCTATTATCGGAGACATCGTAGGCTCAAGATTTGAATTTTATAATCGCAAAAGCAAGGATTTTACTCTTTTTACTCCCCGTTGCTTTTTCACCGACGATACGGTTATGACCCTTGCCGTTGCAAAGGCTCTTAACGAATACGAGGCAGTAACCGATTACGAGGCTTTCAAACGCACACTCATAAAATCAATGCACGAGGTCGGCAATTATTATCCGAATTGCGGTTACGGCGGAAGATTTTACAGCTGGATAAGAAACCGTGAGACTGCTCCGTATAACAGCTACGGTAACGGCTCAGCTATGAGGGTTTCGCCGGTCGGGTGGTATGCAAAAAGTCTTGAGGAAACGGAAAGGCTGGCAAAAGCCACGGCAGACATAACCCACAATCATTCTGAAGGCATCAAAGGAGCAGTAAGCGTTGCGGGAGCCGTTTATCTTGCTCGTACAGGCAGTACAATGGATGAAATCAGGAATTACGTCAGCAGATTTTATAAAATTGATTTCACTCTCGATGAAATAAGACCAATTTACGGCTTTTATGAAACCTGTCAGGACTCTGTTCCTCAGGCCTTCGAAGCCTTTTTCAAGTCTGAGAGCTTTGAGGATGCTGTAAGAAATGCAATTTCTATCGGCGGTGACAGCGACACCATTGCCGCAATAACGGGCTCGGTTGCAGAGGCTTTTTACGGCATAGATGCCGGTTTAAGGGAAACGGCAGAGTCTTATCTTGATGAAAGACTGCTGAAAATTTATAAAGAATTCAACAAAAAAACGGAGGTAAAATGAAATGAAAAACAACATCACAGAATTAGTATTTATCCTTGACCGAAGCGGTTCTATGGCAGGACTTGAAAGCGATACAATCGGCGGCTTCAACGCTATGCTTGAAAAGCAGAAGAAGGAAGACGGCGAGTGCTATGTTTCAACTGTCCTTTTTGACAACATCAGTGAAGTTCTTCACGACAGAGTAAGAATTGCCGACATAAAACCTATGACCGAAAAGGAATATACCGTAAGGGGATGCACGGCTCTTTTAGATGCCATAGGAGGTGCAATTCACCATATAGGCAATATTCATAAGTATGCACGCAATGAGGATGTACCCGAACACACGATGTTTGTCATCACAACAGACGGTATGGAAAACGCAAGCAGCCGTTACGACAGTGAGCAGGTTAAACGAATGATTGAACGTCAGAAGACTAAGTACGGCTGGGAATTCCTTTTCATCGGAGCAAATATCGACGCCGTTGAAACTGCAAGACGCTACGGTATTGACGAGGAGCGAGCCGTTAACTATAACGCCGATTCGGTGGGAACGGGAATAGTTTATGAATCGGTTGCTCAGGCTGTGTGCCGAGTGAGAAGATGTGAGACTCTTGACAGAAGTTGGTGTGAGAGAATAGATGAGGATTATAAGAAAAGAGGAAAAAAGTAAGGAGCTTTCAACAATATGCAAAGTCGGGCAGTATACTGAGGTATGCTGCCTGACGCTTTTCCACGAAGCGTAGGTTGTAATTTGATGTGCTTGCAGTTATAATGTATTCAGTAACAAAAAGGAGAACAGTAATGAATACTTACATAACAGGGTCCGCAATAAAAAGATTACGTGAAAAAATTGGGATAACACAACAGCAGCTTGCTGAGCAGCTGGGAGTCAGCAGTAAAGCTGTTTCAAAGTGGGAAACGGCAAAGGGCTTGCCCGATATATCCTTGATTGAACCTCTCAGTCTGGCGTTGGGTGTCTCTGTGGCAGAGCTGATATCAGGTGAAACCGTCATTAATAAAAATACTTCATCAAATATACTTTTTTCAAAGTTTTATGTATGTCCTGTCTGCGGTAATGTTATACATGCAACAGGGGAGGCAGTAATAAGCTGTCACGGCATATCTCTTCCGCCCCTTGAAGCAGAGGAAGCAGATGACGAGCACGGTATTGTTATCGAAGATACGGAGGATGAAAAGTTTATTACGGTCAGGCACGAAATGACCAAAAGCCATTATATATCTTTTCTTGCGTATGTGACCACAGACAAGGTGCAATTTATAAAATTATATCCTGAAGGTAATGCTGAAACACGGCTTCAATTCAGGGGCAGAGGCTATCTTTATGCTTACTGCAACAGACACGGACTGATGAAGAAAAAAGTTTGACAGAAAAAACATCTGTATTTATGTCTCATATTCAACATATTTTCTCGAAAATAAAAGCTTAATATTTTTCTTTTATATTTAAAATGTATCCATTGAATTTTCAGGAATTATGGTATATAATATTCTGTATTATATACGAAAGGATGTAAAATATGATCAAACAAAAACTCACCAAGCTGAATTGGTTCACAATCTGTCTGTTCAGCTTTATGGGCGGTATTGCATGGAATATTGAAAATATGTATTTCAACACCTTCCTTTACAATTCCGTCTATGCAAACGCTTCCGAGGCTGCTATGGCAGGCTCAATGGCTCCCACAACTGCTATCAGCCGAATGGTTTCGCTTTCAGCTATCGCCGCAGTTCTTACCACGTTTATAATGGGTACTCTCAGCGATAAGATGAAAAACCGTAAGCTGTTTATTTCCGGCGGTTACATACTCTGGGGTCTTGTTACTGCAGCATTCGGTTTTATCACCAGAGATAACATTGCTGCAATTCTCGGTCTCTCTGATGAAGCAAAAATCCTCACAGCAACCGTATGGGTAGTTATTGTGATGGATATCATTATGACCTTTATGGGTTCGACCAGTAACGATGCCGCCTTTAATGCCTGGATAACCGATATTACAACACCTAAGATCAGACCCACAATGGAAACAGCACTTACCTTTGTCGGTTTCTTATCGGTTGCAACGGTTATGGGCGTAGGCTCTCTTGCACAGTCAGGAGCAGTTTCATATCAGAATTTCTTCCTGGTGCTCGGTCTTATTGTTACAGCCTGCGGTATCGCCGGTCTCTTCCTTATAAAAAATCCGCCTTATATATCAAAAGAAAATGAAGTTTCATCAAGCTATTGGGCTGACCTGTTCTACGGTTTCAGACCGACTGTTGTTAAAGAAAACATAAGACTTTATCTTGCTCTTTTCGCAATCGGCTTCTCAAGTGTATCATATCAGGTGTTCTTCCCGTATCTCCTCGTATATCTTCAGTATGTAATCCTTCCCGATAACGGAGGATTTGAAAACATTTTAACCCCGAGCGTTATTGTGACTGCTGTTATAGCTGTGATTGCACTTGTTGTGGGTATGGTAGTATTGCTCAAGGTTTCGGGCAAAAACAAGGCTGCAGGTCTTATCTCCAGCGCAGTTCTGGCGACTGCCGGTTTGCTTATATTATCAACATCAACGGATATCCGTGTTGTGCTTATCGGCGTTGTTCCCGCAGTGCTCGGAAACCTTGTTATGGGTATTCAGCTCAATGCTGCAATCAAGGACTTCATCCCCGAAGGCAAGGCAGGTCTTTTCCAGGGTATCAGAATGATATTCACCGTTCTTATTCCTATGGTGGTAGGTCCCTGGCTCGGCGA
This sequence comes from Clostridia bacterium, assembly GCA_017435665.1. Classification (GTDB taxonomy): domain Bacteria; phylum Bacillota; class Clostridia; order Oscillospirales; family Acutalibacteraceae; genus UBA6857. Next base: position 12,975 of record JAFSEP010000032.1, read on the forward strand.
CCTTGCTTGCCGTAACTCAGCCGTAACATACGTCAACGAATACAACGTTGAAACAATTGTACCATCAAAGAGTATGTTTGTTTATGCGGCAATCGTTTCCGTATTTGTTCTTGCACCATTATTCATTCTTAACAAGAAGGGCTTTAAGGTTGAAGAAAAAGAAGCTGTTTAATAACTGAATTTCTGTAAATCACAAAGGACACATCCTCTCGGATGTGTCCTTTGTCTGTTATATTCTGAATTTATTAACCCATAAAAGCTGAATAAATTGCCTTGAGAGCTGTGATGTAATCTTTTTCTTCAACAGCTACGATAATGTTAAGCTCGCCTGAGCCCTGATCAATCATCTTGATATTAACTCCTGCTTCACCGATAGCCTTGAATACCTTACCTGCAGTTCCCTTTGACTTTACCATACCTCTGCCTACAACTGCAATAAGGGCAAGTCCGTTTGTTATGACAACGTTATCAGGGTTTACACGTCTGTCAAATGAGGCGAGAAGATCATCCTCCTTGCCTTCAAGAGAAGCTGTGGGAACAACGAGGGATACGGTATCAATACCTGTGGGAATGTGCTCAACGTTTATGTCTCTGTGCATAAGGCTTCTGAGAACCTCAGCAAGGAATACACCCTTCTTCATCTGATCCTTTTCAAGAGTGATTGTTGAGAAGCCTTTTTTTCCTGCAATACCCGTGATAATTGTATCATTGCTGTCATCCGTGATTTCGGGAACGATAAGCGTGCCGTTGGCTGTGGGTTCGTTTGTGTTTCTGATGTTAATGGGAATATCTGAAACACGTACGGGGAAAATAGCATCCTCATGAAGAACCGTAGCGCCCATATAAGCAAGCTCTCTGAGCTCCTGATATGTAATGACGTCAATGGTTTTGGGGTTTTCAATAAGTCTGGGATCAGCCATAAGCATACCTGAAACGTCTGTCCAGTTTTCGTAAATATCTGCCTTTGCAGCTCTTGCCACGATTGAACCGGTAATATCCGAACCGCCTCTTGAGAAGGTTTTGATTGTACCGTTAGGCATTACACCGTAGAAGCCGGGAATAACTGCTCTTTCGTGCTCGGCAAGGGTTTCAGCCATAACCTGATTTGTCTTTTCTGCATCAAAGCTGCCGTTTTCAAAGAAGAAAATAGCACTTTCCGCATCAATGAAATCATAGCCGAGATATGCAGCAAGAATCATTGAGTTCAGGTATTCGCCACGGCTTGCAACATAATCCTCACCTGCATGGTGAACGATTGCCATTTTGATTTTTTCAAACTCATCATTAAGGGAAAAATCAAGCTCAAGGTCAGAGATAATGCTGTTATATCTGTCCTCAATTTTCTTGAAGGCTTCATCGATATTCTGCTTTTTGCTTGCAAGTCTGAAGCAATCATAAAGCATATCGGTAACCTTTATATCGTCGCTGTATCTCTTACCGGGTGCCGAAGCAACAACATAACGTCTTTCATCTTCACTTTTAACGATTTGGGCAACCTTTCTGAACTGTTCTGCATCAGCAAGTGAGCTGCCGCCAAATTTTAAAACCTTTAACATAATATATTTACTCCTGATTATAATAAATTCTTTCTTAATTCCTCTGCTGAAAGGGGAGACAGGTCAGCAGGTGCAACGTCGAAAACAGTCTTGCAGCCGATATCTCCTCTCATATTCATTTTATATAATGCTCTTGCATATGCCACAAGAACGTTTGCAGTAAATTCGGGGTTTGAGTCAAGCTTCAGGCTGTATTCAATAATGTGCTTGTGCTCATCTGTGGTTTTGCCTGTTCTTATAACGAATCCGCCGTGGGGAAGCTGACTGTGATCTCTTGCCATTTCTTCTTCGGTGATGAAATGAACAATGGTGTCATAAGGCTCAAAGTAGTTGGGCATATTGATGATGGTTTCCCTGATAACGTCGGTGTCTGCACCTTCCTCAGCAACAACGAAGCATTCTCTCAGGTGCTTATCCCTTGCGGTAAGCTCAGGATTAATACCGCTTCTTACTGCATCGAGTGCCTCATCCTTGGGAATTGTATACTGTCTTGCATCCTTGACACCGTGTATGCGTCTGATTGCATCTGAGTGACCCTGACTTACGCCCTTGCCCCAGAAGGTATAATCATTTCCGTCCGGAAGAATACAGGAAGCATAGAGTCTGTTGATTGAGAACATACCCGGATCCCAACCTGATGAAATAAGTGCGGTGTTGCCGTATTTTTTTGCGACAGCATCAACCTTTGCAAAATGCCAGGGAATGTTTGCGTGGTTGTCAAAGCTGTCAAGAACGTTGAAGTTCTTTGCAAGGTCGGGAGTCATTTCGGGCAGGTCTGTTGCACTGCCTCCGCAGATTATCATAACGTCAATTTTATTTTTGAACTGAAGAATGTCATATATTGAGCATACCCTGACACCCTCGGTTTTTATTTTGAGTGTCTCAGGATTTCTTCTTGTGAAAACAGCAACAAGCTCCATATCCGGATTCTGCTTTATTGCGTTTTCAACACCCTTGCCGAGATTTCCGTAACCGTAAATTCCTATTCTCATAATATATCTGCCACCTTTAAATTAAAATTCCAACATATCCTGCATAGAGTAAAGACCGGGCTTCTGCTGAATAAGAAACTCAGCAGCGCATACGGCACCCTCTGCAAACAATGCTCTGTCGTGAGCCTCGTGCTTGAGGGTGATGGTCTGAGTATCTGTGCCCACGATCACCTCGTGTGTACCTACAATATTGCCCATTCTTACAGCGTGTATACCGATATCCTTTGCATCACGGGGTGCATTTCCGCTTCTGCCGTAAACAAACTCAGCATCCTTACGAACCTCTTTGATTGCGTTTGCAAGGGTAAGAGCTGTTCCGCTGGGAGCATCCTTTTTCCTGTTGTGGTGAATTTCCACAATTTCAATATCGGCATCGGGAATAGCCTTTGCAGTAAGCTTTGCAAGCTGCACAAGAAGAGCAACGCCAACGGACATATTTGAAGCAAAGAAAACGGGTACGCTCTCACTTGCTTTTTTGATAATTTCCACTTCATCTTTGGTGTGACCCGTTGCCGAAAGAACAACAGGTGTGTTTGTCTTAACGGCGTAATCGCATACCTCCTGCGTTGCAAGATGGCTTGTGAAATCGATTATACAGTCACCCTTTACGTCGATATCATAGATATGCTTATATTCGCCGTCTCCGAAAAGGTCTGCGCCTGCTGCCAGCTCGGCACCTCTGTAATTCTTTTCGGTGCATTTGATAATTTCTTTTCCCATTCTTCCGTTTGCACCGTTAAGTATAATTTTCATAATTCCTCATCCTTTTGCTTTCTTGAATTATTTAATTTATCAGTTTATATTCACGCATCAGAGCATAAAGTCTTTCTGCGTTCCTTTCTTCCATTTCCGTAAGAGGCAGTCTTAATATGTTTTTACAAAGTCCCATTTTGCTGATTGCAGCCTTCACGGGTATGGGGTTAACCTCACTGAAAAGAGCTTTGATAAGCGGGAGATATTTCAGCTGTAAATTGCAGCTTTCCTCAGTTCTGCCCTGGAAGAAAAGCCTGCATATTCTTGCGGTATCACCGGGAACAATTCCCGAAAGGACGGAAATTACACCCTTACCGCCCAAGGATAATACGGGAACAATCTGGTCATCGTTACCTGAGTATAAATCCAGCCTGTCTCCCACAAGTGACATGGTTTCGGCAATTTTTGAAATATTACCGCCGGCTTCTTTTATTCCCTGAATCATAGGATGCTCCGAAAGAGCAAGATAGGTATGCGGTTCAATGTTCACACCCGTTCTTGAAGGCACGTTGTATAAAATCATAGGAACGGAGCTTTTGTCGGCAATGGCCGTGAACATTTTTATAAGTCCGTTCTGTGTTGCCTTGTTGTAATAGGGGGTGACCATAAGAGTTGCATCATAGCCGAGAGAGCAGGCATACCTTGTCAGCTCAACGGCTCTTGCCGTGTCATTGGTGCCCGTTCCTGCAATTGCAGGAACTCTGCCGCCGATTTTCTTTACGGCAAATTCAAGCACTTTTTCGTGTTCTTCATGAGAGAGGGTAGAGCTTTCTCCCGTTGTCCCGCAGACCACGAGCGCATCGATGCCCTCATCAATCTGCCAATCAATTAGTTTTCCCAGGCTTTCATAATCAACTCCGTTTTCATCAAACGGTGTTATAAGTGCTGTTGCAGCACCTTTGAAAACAGTTTTCATTAATGCCCCTCCGAACGTTGATTTCTTAATATAATATTATATTCGGAAATCATTTAATTTTACCATATTGAAGCCCTGAATTCAAGGCTTTTATGCATACGCAGATGTGAAAAATAAAGGTATAAATTGAGTGCTTTTTGGCACTTTTTTACATCATAACCCTAAAACGCCTACATTTGACTTGACACTCAGCCTGAGTGATTTTATAATATATGTAAATTCAAATGAGAGGTATACATATGAGTTATCATTTTTTTGCTCTTTATTCGAGAATGAAGTATATTAACCGTTGGGCTCTGATGAGAAATACGCAGAGTGAAAATTTAAGTCAGCACAGCTGTGACGTAAGTGCAATAGCTCACTGCCTTGCAACGATAAAAAATATCCGTTTCGGCGGAAAGCTTAATGCCGAAAGAGCAGCTTTTCTCGGTCTTTATCATGATATGCCGGAAATTATAACAGGTGATATGCCTACTCCGGTAAAATATCACAGCAAGCAGCTCAGAAGCGAATTTCAGGCTGTGGAGGACAGCGCCTGCCGAACACTCATAGGTATGCTCCCCGAGGATTTACAGGAATGCTATACGGATGTTTTCTTCCATAAGGAGGAGGACGAATACCTTTGGAAACTCGTTAAAGCTGCAGATAAAATCTCGGCCCTGATTAAATGCATAGAGGAAGAAAAAGCAGGCAACAGCGAATTTAAAGAGGCAAAGAAATCAACTCTGGAAGCAATTAAAAATATGCATCTGGAGGAAGTTGACTCATTTATGGCTGATTTCATTGACAGCTACACACTGAGCCTTGATGAACAGAAGTAATCCTGAAAATGCGGAGGAAAAATATGAATAAAATATCGCTAAACGGAAAATGGCAGATAAAAAACTGCACAAGCCAAAGAATAATAACAGGTGATATTCCGGGCTCGGATTTCGGAAATCTGATAAAATACGGAGAAATCGTAAGTCCGCTTGTATCAGGCGACGAGGCTGAGGCGCTGAAAACAGCCGAAAACGATTTTGAATTCAGCAGAAGCTTTACCGTAACCGGAAAGGAACTTGAATATAAAAACATTCATCTTATGTGCAGCTGCATTGACACTCTCTGCACCTGCTATATAAATTCGCAAAAGGCGTTTGAGTGCAACAATGCATTTGTTCCCGTTGATGAGGATATAAAGCAGTATCTCAGGGAGGGCGAAAATGAAATAGTTATGCATTTCAGCTCTGCCTATAAATACATAACAGCAAAGCAGAAGGAAAAGCCTCTGCCGAAAAATTCAAACGGTGTTGACGGAATTCCCTATATCCGTAAAAGCGGATGTCATTTCGGCTGGGACTGGGGCCCTTGCGTTCCCTATAATTATATCGGTGATATTGAGCTTGTCTGCTATAACAGACGAATAGAAAATATCAGCATAACCCAGCATACCGATAAAGAAAAATCGGTGGTTACGGTCAAGGCTGATAATGCGGACAAATGCTTTATAATAACTCCCGATGAAAGAGAAATATATAGCGAAACTGCCTTATTTGAGATAGAAAACCCCGAATTATGGTATATAAGAGAAATGAACGGCAAAGAAAAGCAGCCTCTTTATACCGTTGTTTTTGAGAACGATGAAGAACGTGTTGAAAAGAAAATCGGACTTCGTTCGCTTTATCTTGATATGAGCAAGGATGAATACGGCAATAATTTCTGCTTCATTCTCAACGGTGAAAAGGTTTTTGCCAAGGGTGCGAACCTTATTCCGTTTTCTGCAATCCCTGAGGATTGTAACGAGGAAACCGTTGACTATTATCTTGACCTTGCTCAAAAGGCAAACTTCAATATGCTCAGAGTATGGGGAGGGGGAAGCTATGCAGACGACAGACTTCTTTCAAAGTGTGACGAAAGAGGCATACTTATATGGCAGGATTTTATGTTTGCTTGTCAGATGTATCCCCACTATGATAAAGAATTTACGGAAAACGTAATGCGTGAGGTTGAGGTAAACGTCAGAAGAATGACCATACACCCGTCCCTTGCCCTGCTTTGCGGAAACAATGAGATAGAGGTTATGTTCTCATATATTCCCGAAACAACACAGCTGAGAAAGTCTTATACAGAGTTTTTCTATAACATCCTTCCCGAAGCACTGAAGAGCTTAACCGATGTCAGCTATATTCCCTCATCACCCATCGGCAGTGCCCCCTTCAAGAATTACGGAAGTGACAACGTGGGCGACACTCATATGTGGAATGTGTGGCACGGATTGAAGAAGCTTGACTATTATCAGAACCGATATACACGTTTCTTATCGGAATTCGGTCTTGAGTCCCTTCCTTCAATGAAGGCTATTGATACCTTCGCAACCCCTGCCGATTATTATATCACCTCTGAGGCATTCAACAGGCACCAGAAGTGTGTCGGCGGCAACAGAAAGATGGAATTCTATCTTACGGAAATGTTTTACTTCCCCGAAAAATTCCGATATCTGCCTTACCTTACGGGTATTGTTCAGGCTGAGTGCATCAAGAATGCTGCGGTTCACTTCCGTCAGAACAAGGGAAGATGTAACGGTGCATTATTCTGGCAGTTCAACGATGTGTGGAACTGTCCCAGCTGGTCATCCGTTGACTTCGAGGGTGTGCCCAAAGCATTGCAATATAAGGCTGAATATTTCTTTAACCCGGTAACACTTACCTGCAAGAAAGAAAAGGGAAAAGCTATATTATTTGTCCATAATGATACACTTTCATCGGTAGACTTTAAGGTTGAGCTTGCGTGGTACAACCTTGACGGTGAAAAAATCAGAAGCAGGGAATATGCCACACTTATGAGACCAAACAGCTTCTTTGAGCTTGATAGCTTCAATTATAAAAAGGATACGGTGCTGAAGGTCAGCTATAACGGAAAGAGCTATACGGAGGTCTTTGACAAGCCTTCTAAGCTGAATCTGAAGAAAGCTAAGCTCGACTATACGGTTGACGGAAACAAAGTTACAATCAAGTCGGATACCTTTGCTTATAATGTCTGCATTGAAGCTGATGCCATACCTGAGGAAAATTATTTTTCAATGGTTAAGGGCGAGGAAAAAACGGTCAGCTTCAATAAGCCCGTTAAGGATATTACTGTTTATTGCGCAAACAACATTGAGTTTAAGAAAAACGCTTTAAAGAAAGAGCTTTTCAGATTTACTTACAGGCTTGAGCCGATGAATATCGGTAACTTTGTTTACTACACAGCTCAGTCATAAAAAGACACCTGATAATCGGTTCACTGACTTGTCAACAGTCAGCGTTGGATTATCAGGTGTAATCTTTTTATCCGAGTAACACATCCGATGCGAACATCAGGCAGAAGCCTGCTAAAAGTGCATAGGTTGCGCCCCGTTCATTTCCGTGGGCATGGGTTTCGGGTATCATCTCGTCACTTATAACGTAAAGCATTGTACCGCCCGCAAAGGCAAGAGCAAAGGGGAGTATTGCAGAAGCTACGCTTACTGCAAAATAGCCCAGAAGCGTTCCGATAACCTCCACAAGACCTGTTATCATAGCGCAGATGAAGGTTTTTCTCGGACTTATTCCCGAGGCGAGCATTGGTCCGATTATAACCATACCCTCAGGAATATTCTGAAGTGCAATGCCGCCTGCAATTACAAGAGCCTCTGAAGGGTTATCTGAGCCGAAGCTGACGCCTGCCGCAATACCCTCTGGAAGGTTATGAATTGCTATTGCGGTGACGAACAGAAGAACCTTGCTCAGATTTGCGTTGTTTGAGTGCTCCTCAATATCGGCACCCACCAGCTTATGCAGATGGGGAACCAACCTGTCAATAAGATTGAGACACAGCGCACCGACGAAAATTCCGACGATGCAGATAAGCAGTCCGTATTTTCCGCCGTATTCAACCGACGGCACAATCAGACCGAGCACCGCCGCAGCAAGCATAACGCCTGCAGCAAAGGAGAGCACTATGTCGCTGAACTTGTGTGATACTTTTTTGAATATGAAGCCAAGAATTGAGCCGATGACGGTAGCACCGCCAACGCCCAATGCTGTTAACAGAACCAATTTCATCATTTTCCTCCTGAGATGAAGAAAATAGTCCGAATAGGTTCGGACTATTCCGTATTAGAGCTTTGAGAAGCCGTGGCAGTTAATGAGAGCGTCCAGCTTCTGACCTGCCTTGCACATAGGACACTCGTGCGACGGATAGTTATGATAGTCGGGTAAATCCTGAGGATTGAATACCGAATGAACGGGAAGCTCACCGATCTTATCAACAGTTGAGAAGATTGAGGTGATCGCAGACACCTTGCCTCCGTAGTAGTTTACTGCTTCAATGGCAGACTGAACGGTTTTACCTGATGAAACCGAGACAGCAAGAATAAGCACATTCTTACCTGCAATCATAGGTACAATATTGTCTCTGAAAAGAAGCTGACTTGAGTTTACGGTTTCAGGTGTTACAACGTAAATTGTCTGGTGTGCATTGAGGTTAGTGTAGTCAGCTCTTGTAAGCTGGTCTGCAAGGCAGGTGCCTACAACCTCAGTTCCGTCAAGACAAAGAATAGTGTCAACGATTGTGTTATAGTGAATATCTGAGTGAAGCTCCTTTGCAACAGCCTTTGCTTCTGAAAGACGTGACTTCTGAGCAGCAACATCTATATAGTAGTTGCTGTGGCAGTTTGATGTTGCGAAATGTCCCTTTGCAACACGCAGATAAAGGTTTTTGCTTTTTGTTTCAAATTTGAATGTTGTTGAAGTAGGCATAATATTTCCTCCTGAATGTTTTCTGATTATATTTTACAATACTTCAGGTGATATTACAAGTATTTTTTTGCGTTTACAGCTCAAAATGGCAACAAGGTGATAAAATGGAATTTGTCTTTATAAATCAATATTGATTTCGTACTTATCTTCAATGAGTATATAGTTCACATTATGCTTTTGTGCAAGTACTGACATTTCTGCATTATCTGCCAACACATTTTCCAAAGTGCACTCTGTGTCATCTCCACGGTTTTCAATGACATTCGCATATTTCTTTATGTCAGCAAAGTGGTTTCTGATATATTCCTCACTCATTATCAGACAGTAATATTTGATGCTTTCAAGATATTCAGAGCCAAAGTCTTTCTGCCAGTCGAATGGAATATAGCAACCTTCGACAATTAAGTTCTGCTTGTTTTCGATAGCGGTTTTTATCATTTCACTTACAATAGGCCATAAGTATGCCGTCAAATCATTATCATCCATAGGAGTGAGTTCAGTATTTCCACTACGAATCAAACCCATTTTCAAATGGTCAATGGACAGATACGGATATTTAAATTTTTCCAGCAGCTTTTGGGCAAGTACAGTTTTGCCTGTATGCGATGCTCCGGTAATTAAAACAATCATTTAAATCATTCCTACAAACTCTTATTTGTCAGTATGATTATATCACACATAAGCTTAAATTACAATCGGGTGCGGGTGTCCGATTCCGTTTGCCCGTCAGGGCAACTTCGTTGTGCCTTATGGCACACTTCATTGACGTAGCCACTTCATTTGCCGTAAGGCAACTTCGTTCATTTATGTCCGCTTTTTGTACAATGAAGTTGACAGCAGTAAGCTGTCAAATGAAGTACTCGCTTCGCTCGTAATGAAGTTATGTCCTGCGGACATAAATGAAAAAACCAAGTCATAAGACTTGGTTTTTTGTGTTTAGAGCTCAATTTAGCAACAATAAAATTTGTAAATCAAAAATTAAAATACGCATGATTTTTATATTCTACAGGAAGATTTTTCCCCAGGTCTGTCCAACCAAGATTTTTCACAAACACTGATTTCTGTTCAGGAAAAGCTACCTCATTCAGATAGTCAATGAAATCTTTTTCGTTAAAATGCCAGACACCATTTATTTTGAATTTTTTACCATTAGGACTTCTTTTCATCCACTTGTCAGCCCAAAAAATGCAATGTTTTCTCAAATTATCAGCTACTTCATCCGGAACTAAATAAACCATACTGTCACCATCGCAACTAAGGATTATTTCTTTCATTATATCAACTCCTTGATTTATCAAGACTTTCTTTCAAAGTCTTACAACTTGAAATTAACATTCTTCTTATTCTACCACAAAGATTTCTGTATTTTTTACAAGAGATTTCATCAATAGCCTTTGTATTAAACAAAAGCTTTAACCAACCTTCTGTTTCGCTACATTCTTTTAATGCAATCTCAAATTTGGAAAGCATATCAGCCTTACTCTGCCCATAATTTGCTTCACGGATATTTGCATAAACACTACTTGAACTTTTACGAATTTGAAACAATGTATTTGATGATGCCTTTATGTTTTGACAAAGCAACTCTATATCGGTTGCCAACTGTTCAGAATACATAAGCAGGTAATTTGGAGACATATAACCACCTCTTTTGTAATGATTATACTATAAAGTTTAGTCAAAATCAATGCGTAGCATTGTATATCATCAATTCCGCAAGGAATTGCATATCATCAAAACGAAGTTTTGTATATCATCAAGCCGACAGAAATACACACCTTCGGTGTGATGAGATACGCCGCACAAGGTGCGGCGATGATATACACGCTAACGCATGATGATATGCCAAGCCTGTCGGCTTGGATAAAAAAATTCCTGTTCTTACGAACAGGAATTTTTTGGCGGAGGAGAAGGGATTTGAACCCTTGCGCCGGAGCTACCGGCCTACTGGTGTTCGAAGCCAGACCCTTCAGCCTCTTGGGTACTCCTCCATATATTGCCTGTTGATTTTATCAAATGTACAAGACTTTGTCAAGACAAAAGGTACAAATTCTGCAAGATTGATTTATGCCGTGCTTTATGGTATTATAATACATATAACAAAAAAGGAGAAGGTCTATGAAATACATAAAAACATTTTCACAGGATACCGAGGTTTCTCAGGTCGCTCTGGGCTGTATGCGTATCGGGAATATGACAGACAAGGAAGCTGACATCTATCTTTCAACTGCCGTTGAGTGCGGATACAATTACTTCGACCACGCAGACATATACGGCGGGGGAAGGTGCGAGGAGGTTTTCGGCGCCGCATTGAAAAGGAACGGCAAGCTCAGAGATAAAATCATAATACAGACAAAGTGCGGAATACGTAAGGGTATGTATGATTTCTCAAAGGAGCATATTTTATCTTCGGTTGAAGGCTCACTCAGAAGACTCGGTCTTGACAGCGTTGACGTTTTGCTTCTGCACAGACCCGATTTGCTTATGGAGCCTGACGAGGTTGCCGAAGCCTTTGACGAGCTTGAAAAAAGCGGTAAGGTAAAGCACTTCGGTGTGTCAAACCACAGCGCTCCTCAGATTGAGCTGCTTAAAACATCGGTTAAGCAGGAGCTTTCGATTAATCAGATGCAGCTGAGTATAGCAACCGCATCAATGATAAGCAGCGGTGCGAATGTCAACCTCTGTAACGAGGACGGTGTGAACCGTGACGGATATCTCCGTGATTACTGCAGACTCAACGGTATCACAATTCAGCCCTGGTCGCCCTTACAGCACGGCTTTATAGAAGGCAGCTTCAGTAAAAATGAAAAGTATGCAGAACTGAACAGGACTATCGGTGAGCTTGCCGAGAAATACGGCATTACCGAAACAGGTATGGCAATAGCCTGGCTGTTACGCCTTCCCGATAAAATGCAGCCCGTTGTGGGAAGTACAAATATCGAAAGAATAAAGGCGGTTGCAGAAGCTGCTGATATTGAAATTACAAGAGAGGATTGGTATAAAATCTATCTTGCAGCAGGTTACAGATTGCCGTAAATATTTAAAGCTGTATGAAATCCGTAATTGCACTCTGAGGAAAAAGGAGTGAAATTACGGATTTTTGTATTTTAGTTGAATAAATTATAAAAAATAACTAAAATTTTTAGATTTAATCTGTACTTTTTGTTTAAACGTGTTATAATCGGGCTGTGGTGAGTGGCTACTCACCGAACGGGCGGAACAAGCTGTCCGAGTGAATATAATAATGTGAGGTAAATGTTATGGCTTTTCGCATTGAAGCAGACTCAATTGGTACAAAACAGGTGCCGTCAGAAGCTTACTACGGCGTCCAGTCACTCAGAGGTTATGAAAACTTCAGAATTACAGGTCAGAGACTAAGACCTGAGTTTATCAATTCCCTTGCACAGATTAAAAAGGCTTGTGCTATATGCAACTGCAACGTAGGCGAGCTGGATGAAAAAATCAAGGATGTTATCTGTCAGGTATGCGACGAAATACTTGACGGAAAGCTCCACGACCAGTTTATCTGCGACCCCATTCAGGGCGGCGCAGGTACAACTGCAAATATGAATGCAAACGAGGTTATCGCAAACAGAGCCATCGAGCTTCTCGGCGGTGAAAAGGGCGATTACTCAATGGTGCACCCCAACGACCACGTAAACAGAGCACAGTCTACAAATGACGTTATTCCCTCAGCCGCAAAGATGACGGCCGCAGTTCTTCTCAAGAGAGCCATTGAACAGGTTGAAAAACTTGAACAGGCTCTTGCACAGAAGGAAAAGGATTTTCACGGTATTATCAAAATGGGCAGAACACAGATGCAGGACGCAGTTCCCATCCGTCTTGGTGCAGAGTTCGGCGCATACCGTAAAGCAATAGCCCGTGATATGGTAAGACTCAACGTAGCCCTCGGAGAGATGTATTCAATAAATATGGGCGGTACTGCTGTGGGAACTGCACTCAATGCAAACCCCGAATACGTCAACTCCCTTGCTCCCACTATTGCGGAAATCAGCGGACTTCCCGTTGTGAAGGCTGAGGACCTTGTTGACGGAACACAGAACCTCGATTCCTTCGCATACGTTTCGTCTGCTCTCAAGACCTGTGCCATTTCCTGCTCAAAGATGGCTAACGACTTCAGACTTATGTCATCGGGTCCCCGTTGCGGCTTTGAGGAAATCAACCTTCCCGCAATGCAGAACGGCTCTTCGATTATGCCCGGTAAGGTTAACCCGGTTATTCCCGAGGTTATGTCACAGGCTGCTTTCTGCATAATGGGTAATGATGTTTCTATCACTATGGCTGCCGAAGCAGGTCAGCTTGAGCTGAACTATGCCGAACCTGTGCTTTATCACAAGCTGTTTGAGTCCATTATAGTGCTTACAGGTGCGGTTCAGACCTTCACAGATAACTGTGTTTCGGGTATCACCGCAAACGAAGAAAGATGCCGTGAGCTTGTTGAAGGCTCGGTAGGCGTTATTACTGCTATATGTCCCACGGTGGGCTATAAGCTTTCGGCAGATATTGCAAAAACCGCAATTAAAACAGGTGAGCCCGTTCGTGAAATTCTCAAGAGCAAAAACATATTTACCGATGAGGAAATTGATAAAATCCTCGACCCGACCACGATGGTGTAATAGTTGTGAAAATTTACTGCCGCTGTTTTCAGCGGCAGTTTTCATATATGTTGATTTTAAGTTGACGCAATGATATAATAACTCTATAAAGAGCAGGAGGTAAAAATTATGTACATAACCTTCAGAAATAACAGCACCGGTTCAAATATGATAGTTTCCGTTGAAAGGCAAAGATATATCATAAATCCCGAAAGCACCGTTGAAGTATTCTGCGGAAGTCCGAAATTTGAGTTCGTTGCAGAAATTTCTCCTTTTGATGAATTGACAAACGCCGCTAACGAGCTTGAAACGGAGAGCCATAAGCTCAGGGACAGAGTCTTTTCAAAGCTCGCTAAAAAGTTTGCGGAAAAAGTAACCGAAATTGGATTGAATACTGCAATCAGATATGAAGCTGATTTTGAAAGCTGTCAGAACGGAACGGTAGACTTGTTTGACGGGGCTTACTCTGCGCTTGACGGAGCTGTTGCTGATTTTTTTGACATAATGCCTGTTGCTTTTATGTTTTCACGGGCAGAAATAACCGAAGGGAAGTTGAGAGTAGTTGATGCGGATGCAACCAACCGTAAAAAATACTTGAAGCTTATGAGGAATATTCTCCTCTTTTCTCACTGGGGATTTATTTTTGTTGACCTTTTTTTATTTGTTCCGGAATATATTCTGGTTAAGTTCTTTGCATCTCATTTTTATCTGAAAAGGCTGTTTTGCGGTCTTTATAAAAAATCTGCAGAAGAAAGGGCAGAAATACTTTATAAAAAAGAGCAGCTGTATGAAAATGATGATACAAAAAAAGGTTGCCTGACTTCCTTATTCAAGGTGTTTATAGTTCTGTTGATTTTAGGCAGTATTTGTTATTGGGCGATGACATCTGACCCTGATGTTGTCATAAGTGAAGATTTCAGCTCAGTAGTCTGCTTTGATGAAACCTTTGTCAAAATCGACGGCGGACTTCCCGCTGATGCAGAGGATGTGTTTCTTGAAGACTACACGGCATATTATGTTATGCCTGACGGTGAGTATGATATGGATAATTACTACTGCTATATATACGAAACCCCTGACGGTACACGGTATATGTGGGTGAAGGATAACTGCAGTAATGAGGAAAATGCAGACAAGGGTTATGAGGATTATGAAAATCCATTGGTTTATAAATCCCTGGGAGAGCAGGCGGAGAATGAGTAGAGACTAATATGGATAATGCAACCCCCGACGGTGTCCCGTCGGGGGTTGTTATGCTGTCAACGGAAAAATCGGCTGTTCTATATTTATGTAAACCTAACTTTACATAAACATTTTTTGCAAATGTAAATTATGATTGGTTGAAAAAAATATTTTTTTGGGATATACTGACATCGTAGTTTCAGGACGCACACGAAAGATATTTATGAAAAGGAGAGAGGCAAAAGTGACCTTCGGAGAGAAAATACAGCTTTTAAGAAAAAGCGCAGGATTATCACAATCAGAGTTCGCTGAAAAAATTGAAATATCCAGACAGTCGGTTTCAAAGTGGGAATCTGATGTTTGTTTACCTGACACGGAAAAGGTGATACTCATAAGCCGACTTTTTTCAGTTTCTATTGATGACCTTCTTGACGAAAACCGAGAAATTTCCGTTTGTTATTATGATAACAACGGAGAGCTTACCGGCTCTACTTGTGAAGCTGCAGACAGTGAAGAGCAGGTTTCCGATTTTGAACCTTTTGAACCCGAAGTCTCTGTGCCGGGAGATTCCAAAATAAGAATAATAAAGAGCAAAAAAACTAAAAAGATTCTTGCGGCTATGGTTGCTTTTTGCGTTCTTTGCGCTGCTGTTATAATTCCGTTTTCGATTGATGAAATTAAAGAAATTTATTGGAAGCTTTGCGGAGGAAAGGTTCAGTATTCATACGTCCTTGTTCACGGCCTAGGCGGTTGGGGAGAAGGAACGGGAATAAACGATGTTGTAAAGTATTGGGGTGCGGAAACAGGTGATTTGGCTGAGCACCTGAGAAGCAAAGGCTTTGATGTACATACACCGTCTGTCGGCCCTGTTTCAAGCACATGGGACAGAGCTTGTGAGCTTTATGCACAGCTTACGGGAACTACCGTGGATTACGGAGCTGCTCATGCCGAAAAGCATAATCACGAACGTTTCGGACGCACATATATAACACCTCTTATTGAAAATTGGGGGGATAAAATTAACGGCGGACAAAGGGTGAAAATCAATCTTATAGGTCATTCGTTCGGCGGTGAAACAGTAAGAATGCTCGCTTCTTTGTTGGCTTTCGGAGATGAGGATGAGAAGAATAGCGGGGCAGAAAATATTTCACCGCTTTTCACGGGCGGAAAAGGTGACTGGGTAAACAGCGTTACTACCCTTTGTTCACCTCACAACGGTTCATCGCTTACCGCTGTAATTGACTCTGTCGGATCCATTGCGGGATCAAACAACACAACAGATCTGGTAGCATCCTTATGCTTTGCCTTAGCAGGTATAACCAATCCGATAAACGGAACCTATGATTTTATGCTTGACCAGTTTGGAATAACGGAAATTAACGGCGGTATGACTGAAGTTAAGGGTGCGTTAGAATCCTTTATGAATTCGGATAACGATCATGCGGGATATGACCTTTCGCCCGGCGGTGCGGCTGTACTTAACAGTAAAATAAAGCTTGTGGAGGATGTTTATTATTTTTCATATTCGTTCTGCACTACAAAGGAAAATTCGCTATCCGGTAATCAGGTTCCAAAGACAGCTACGTTACCTGTCTTATATCCTTTTGCATTTGCAATGGGCTCTTATAAGGGGAAAACAAATGAAGGAATTGAAATAGACGAGTCATGGCAGGCAAATGACGGTCTTGTAAATGTTATTTCTGCTCAATATCCTTTCTCCGACAAGCATATTGCTTTTGACGCAAAGGCTAAAACCCCCAAAGGCATATGGAATGTTATGGAAACACTTGACGGTCACCACGGTACTGTGATTGGACTCGGAGCTGAGACTGCAGAAACACACGAGTTTTATGAAAATATGTTCTTTATGATAGATTCTCTTAAAAGATAATCAAATAACAAAAACAGGATGGTTGGGCGATACTGCATTATGAAGTGTCGCCCTTCACCATCCTGTTTAATTTTCCGCTTTTCACTTTCAATTTTCCATTAAAAAAGGCTTTGCCTCTTCAAAACTTAGGATGAAAAGAATTATATACCTCTTTGTCTTCTTCGTGCTTGACCGTATTCATGGCTGAGGCACGGACGATACTGTTTTTGCCGTATTTACCTCTGATATCGTCCACCTGCTTCTGTAGCTTTTCCAGCTTGTCCTCTTTTGCGTTATCGGTGAACAGGCTGTATTGGCAGAATTCGTTTTCCCTCACAAAATCGCTGACACGGATTGAGATTGACCTGACCTCCTTGTTCCAGCTCCAGTTTTCTCTGAACAGCTCCATAGCTGTACCTACAAGTCTTTCTATCAGCCGGGTGGGATTTTCAAGCCTTTTCTGTCTGTCAATGGTGATCAGGTTCTCATCCCTTATTGATATTGTCACAACCCTTGCCATAACACCGTCCTGCCTCATTGAGTGGGCGATGCTTTCTGCAAGTGAGACAAAAAGAGCATTGATTTCTCCGTCATTAGTCAGATTTTTCGGTGGGGTAAGACCTTTGCTGTAGCTCTTCGCCATGGGCTGCTCGGATACATCGACAACGGGGGAGCAGTCGAAACCGTTGGTATTTCTCCAAAGGTCAAGTCCGCATTTGCCGAACTCAAGCTCAAGTGTTTTCGGCTTACAGCTTGCAACCTCACCTATGGTACGCAGGCCGATTCTTTCCAACGCTCTTGCGGTTGACGGGCCTATACCTATGAGAGAATTTGCAGGCAGATGCCATATCTTTTCCTTGAAATTTTCCTGAGAAAGCACCGTCACTGCATCGGGCTTTTTCAGGTCACTTCCAAGCTTTGCGAAAACCTTGTTGAAGCTGACACCTACGGATATGGTCAGTCCGATTTCCTCTTTCACACGCTTTCTTATGGTGTGTGCTATTTCTTCACCTGAGCCGAACAGCATTGTGCTTCCCGTTACGTCGAGCCAGCATTCGTCCATACCGAAGGGCTCAACCATATCGGTGTAATCATAATATATCTGTCTGACCGCCTTTGAGAATTTCACATATTCATCATAGTGGGGCGGTACGCATACAAGGTCGGGGCATTTCTGCTTTGCCTGCCATATTGCTTCTGCAGTTTTCACACCGTATTTTTTGGCCTTCTCGTTTTTGGCAAGCACAATCCCGTGTCTGTCATCCACGCTGCCGCATACAGCAGTAGGGTAGTTATTAAGGTCAGGGTTATGGTATGCCTCAACGGATGCGAAAAAGTTGTTAAGGTCACAATGAAGAATAACTCTGTTGCTGTAACCGTAATTCACACAATCACCACCAAGAACATTTGTTCGATTGATATTTTACATCTTTTAAGAGCAGTTGTCAAGGGGTGTTTATAAAAATAACCCCCGAAATCCAAAGGAATTTTTCGGGAGATAATATAACTTTTGTCACTCTTCCATCTGCTTGCCGAGAAATGATGCCGCCACCTGAGCGAGCTTGATATTTGTCTGAGAGGGTGCGGTTTTTCTGTCCTGCATAAGGATTGCGACAGCACCCAGAACGTCACCCGAGCCGATAATGGGGGACATAACGGAAACCACGGGCTCAACACCGTCGGCAACGCAGAAATTATCCGAATCGCTTGCCCAGGTGAAGTTTTTGCGGTTTTCCATATAGCTTTCCATAAAGGGTGAAATTCTCTTATCGAGCACATCCTTTTTCGGTATGCCCGAAACTGCAATGATGTGGTCTCTGTCGCAGATGACAACCGGCATTGAGGTTGTGCGGCTGAGAACCTCGGCATACTGCTTTGTATAGGGACCAAGCTCACCCATGGGGGAGTATTTTTTGAAGATGACCTCACCGTTTGTGTCTGTGTATATTTCAAGGGGATCTCCTTCACGTATGCGGAGAACCCTGCGGATTTCTTTGGGAATGACGACACGACCAAGGTCGTCGATACGGCGTACAATACCTGTTGCTTTCATATATTTTACTCCTTTTCTCTACTCTAAAAATGTGCCAAAAACCCAGTATTTATGCGGGGTTTCGGTTTTTTCGTTTTGTTCAAATCAAGCCTCGTTCCATCCAAAAAGTACGACACCACCAAGGTCCTTATCTGGGACGAGTTGTTGTTTTTGTTCTTTGTTAGTATCACACTTTTTGTAGAAATTATGAGTAGAATTTCCAATTGTTTTTTAAAATTTCAAATTGAGATGTG
>JAFSEP010000033.1 GCA_017435665.1 Clostridia bacterium
GCGGGTCAGTGTTCTTCGCATTGAACTCTCTGCTGTTGTGATTGACCGAGCCTTTGCCTACCATTACGCTTATCGTTCTTCTTATAGAACCACCTTGCCTTTCGTCTTTTATAATCTACAAACCTTATAAAGGGTTCTGTTACTCTTGTCAAGAGTAACGCAAAAGCACTTATGACTACTTGAGTATTCAAAAGTGCCATTGCGCCCTACGGGGTTAGGAAAACCGCATATTTATTTTCATTAATATGCAGTTTTCCGTGTCAACCGTGACGACCGTGACGACCTTTGTGGTAGTGGCAAATAAGTTGTCACGGTTGACATGGTTGTCACGCCTGCAGTACGAACTTGATTCGTCTGCCTGCGTGAGTGCGCCTGCTTTCATAAAGAATGTTGTACTCATTAAGCAGCCGCCCGGCGGTGACATTAAGCTTCATTCCTAACTGAATGGGCGTAATGTCCGTCTCTATAAAATCTCTGAAGTCAGAAATGCTTCCGTCCCACACGGGATTTTCTTCCGTGATTTTTTCTGCAATCAATTCAAGCAACGGGTCCGGCCTTTCTTTCCAAAGCTCTGTTTCAACTCTCTCAAGCTCCCACACAAGTCGCTCTTCATTTCTGACAAGAAACAGTCGTTGGTCCTGTTGGTCACGGCCGGAGATGTCAAGGGTTGCCGTCTTTGCTGTTCGCTTCTCTTTCTGTAAGAGGAAGGCTCCGTCGGCGGCACCGAGTAAACCGTTGGTACCCGAAATCATATCGAACTTGTCTCCCGAATTTTGTTTGCGCGTGTGATGCACAAGGAGAAGACAGATGCCGTATCGGTCAGAAAAATTTTTAAGCTGAGCAATCACTTCATAATCATTTGCGTAAGAAAACTTTTCCGCACCCGACTCTCTTACCTTCTGCAGAGTGTCGATGATGATAAGTCTTGTATCGGGATTCTCTTCAATAAATTTTTCAAGCTGCTCAAAGAGTCCGCCGTTGAGATTCTTTGCTGACACGGAGAAGAACAGATTGTTCGTGCCTTCTGTTCCGAACATTCGGTAAAGTCTTTTCTGCAGCCGTGAGTAATCGTCCTCGAGTGCAAGATAAAGCACCTTGCCCTGTCTGACTTCGTTTTCCCAAAGAGGCTTACCCGTACTCACGTGATAAGCAAGCTGTGCCATCATAAAGCTTTTACCGACCTTCGGCGCACCGACGAAAAGATACGTACCGGGATAAAGTATTCCGTCAATGATTGCAGGCTTACTCAGGTACGCCGTTTCGTAAAGCTCACTCATCGTTACAGTCTTCATATATGACGGGTCCATAGCCTTACGAAGTTCTCTTTGCATCTGAGCAAATTTCTCTTCAAAGCTATTGATATTTTCTTCCCCGTCGGGTATAATATTGTCAGTATATTTTTGATTTGACTGTCCTTCATCTGCGGCAACAGATGTGTAAGGGACGGTCTTTTCTTTTGTTACATCATTCATTAAAGTCTCCTTTCAATCCCTGAAGCGTTACCGTGATGAGCTTTATTATTTCAAGCATCTCATCGGGCACTTCATTTTTGTTTTTAAGCTCTTCAAGTACCTGGGCAAGATTATTTCTCAACGCCTTGAACACTCTCGGATTACCTCCCTGCACAACAATGTCCTGCTGCATACAGCGGCGATAGCAGTATTCCTGTTTGCTAAGTCCCGAAATCGCAACGACCTTGTTTATCTGCTCGTTCTCTTCAGGCGATACTCTGAACCCCACCGTTATACTGCGAAAACGGTTGTGCTTGTCTAAATTTTTCGCTGACACTTTATTCACGCTCCATATTTAATTTCTCTGCTATCTCTGTTTGCTTTGACGGGAAGAGATGTGCATAACGGTAAGTGATGTCTATACTCTCGTGACCTACTCTGTCCGCAATAGCAAGAGGAGTGAATCCCATATCAATGAGAAGTGAAACATGTGAATGTCTCAAATCGTGAATACGGATTTTCTTAACTCCTGTTTCTTTGCAGCCTCTTCGCATTTCACTATGAAGATAAGCCTTGGTTATGAGAAATACTCTGTCGTTCTTCCTCGGCTTGTAAAGACCTTTGAAATAAATTTTCATTTCATCACAGAGAAAGTCAGGCATCACGATTGTTCTGTTACTTTTTTTAGTTTTCGGTGTAGTAACAACGTCTTTGCCCTTAATGCACTGATACGACTTGTTTATTCTTACGGTTTTCTTTTCAAAATCAAAATCACCGTAAGTTAGAGCAAGCAGCTCACCGAGGCGGATACCGCACCAATAAAGCATTTCAAATGCGTAATAGGATAAGGGCTTGTCCATCATCGAATCAGCGAATTTCATATACTCCTCTTTCGTCCAAAAGAGCATTTCCTTTGTGTTCTCTCGGCCCATATTGCCTACCTTTGCCGCAGGGTTTGAGGGAAGCTCATAAAACCTTACGGCGTGATTAAAGATTGCGCTGAGCTGATTATGAATCGTTTTAAGATAACCCGATGCATAAGGCTGACCGTCTTTATCACGGTACGCCATCATTTCCTTCTGCCAGGCAATGACATCTGACACCTTGATTTCGCACATCTTCTTTTTCTTGAAGTACGGCAAAATCTTAAGCTCAATAACGCTTGTTTTCATTACCCAGGTATTTTCCTTCAAGCGTTCCTCGAGGTCGCTTTTGTAAATGTCACAGAACTCTGCGAAGGTCATATTCAGGTCACCTGTGTTTTTGTTGAGAAATGTGTTTTCCCAAGCGACCGCTTCCTTACGGGTCTTGAAGCCACGCTTCATTTTTCGGTCGCTTTCACCCTTCCAGTTCGTATAGTACACCA